>DASSCS010000023.1:0-27669 GCA_035697515.1 Acidimicrobiales bacterium | reverse complement strand
GGCCGGCCCCCTCCGAGGCCGGCCGGACCGGCGCCGCTGGGGAGCGCCGGTTTCCCGCCGGCTTCGTTTGGGGTGCCGCCACCTCCGCCTACCAGATCGAGGGCGGCGTCGACGCCGACGGGCGGGGCCCGTCGATCTGGGACACGTTCACCGCGGCCGGCCACGCCCGCGGCGACACCGGCGCGGCCGCGGCCGACCACCGCCGCCGCATGGCCGACGACGTCGCACTGCTGGCCGAGTTGGGCCTGCCCGCCTACCGCTTCTCGATCGCCTGGCCGCGGGTCCAGCCCGACGGGCGGGGCGCGCCGAGCGCCCCGGGCCTCGACTTCTACCGGTCGCTCGTCGACGAGCTGCTCGCCCATGGCATCGAGCCGTTCGTCACCCTCTACCACTGGGACCTGCCCCAGGCCCTCGAGGACGCCGGCGGCTGGCCCGAGCGCGACACGGCCGGTCGCTTCGCCGACTACGCCGACATCGTCGGTCGGGCCCTCGGCGACCGCGTGCGCCACTGGACCACCGTCAACGAGCCCTGGTGCGCGGCGATGCTCGGGTACGCCGCCGGCGCCCACGCGCCGGGCCGCCGCGACCCGGGCGCCGCCGCGGCCGCCGCGCACCACCTGCTGCTGGGGCACGGCCTCGCCGTCGCCGCCCTGCGCGAGCAGGTGCGCACCGGTGCCCACGCTCCCGCCGACGCCAGCCTTGGCGGCGGCGACGCCCAGCCGGCGATCGGCATCACGCTCAACCCCTACCCCGTCGTCGCGGCCGGCGACGACGAGGCCGACCACGACGCGGCGCGCCGGATCGACGGCATCGCCAACCGGCTCTGGTACGACGCGGTGCTGCGCGGCCGCTATCCCGACGACGTGCTCGACGACCTGACCGCGGTCAGCGACCTGGCCCACATCCGCGACGGCGACCTCGCGCAGATCTCCCGCCCCGTCGACGCCCTCGGCCTGAACTACTACCGCCGCTACCACGTGCGTCACGAGCCGGGAGCCTCAGCCTCGCCCTCGCCCTGGCCGGGCTCGCCCGACGTCGCCTTCACCGAGGCCGGCGACAGCCCCACGTCGAACGGCTGGGCGGTCGAGCCGCCCGGCCTGTACGAGGCGCTCACCCGCCTGACCTGCGACTACGACCCTCCCCCGCTCTACGTCCACGAGAACGGTGGCGCCTTCGCCGACCGGGTGGACGACGACGGGCGGGTCCGCGACCCCGACCGCATCGCCTTCCTCGACGCCCACCTGCGGGCCGGGCACGACGCCATCGCCGCCGGCATCGACCTGCGTGGCTTCTTCGTGTGGTCGCTGCTCGACAACTTCGAGTGGGCCGAGGGCTATGCGCAGAGGTTCGGCATCGTCCACGTCGACTTCGCCACCCAGCGGCGCGTCCCCAAGGACAGCGCGCGCTGGCTCGCCGGCGTCGTGCGATCCAACACGCTCGACGCGGGCCTGCTCTCACCGCCCGGGGGCGGGCCCGCGTCGTGACCTCGACCCACCCACCGCCGGACGTCGGGGGCCGCAGCACGCTGGAGGTCGCGGCGGCACGCACCGGAGACGGCGGACGATGCGGTCAGCTCGACGGGCGGGCGCGGCCGGCGCGGCGCTCGGACAGATGGTCGGCGATGCCGATGGCCGTGAAGGGGAAGATCGGCGCGGGCAGCAGGGCCAGGCCCCCGACCGTGTGCACCAGCGCCAGCGTGTAGGCCGACGCGGCCAGGACGGCGACCACCCGGTCCCGCACGCTGTGGTCGGCGTCCATGCGCAGCGCCGCCACCCCGCCGGCCCCGACGCCCGCGACCACGCCGGTCACGGGGTCGCCGGAGAACGATGTCACCAGCGCCCCCACCAGCAGCGACAGCCCCATGGCCTGGAGCACGGCGCGCGGGGCGCGCGGGTGCTCGGACATGAACGCCAGCACCACGAACACGAACGGCACCACCGCCAGGCCGAACGCCACTGCCGCCGCCGAGTTCAGGCCCGCCGGCTCGGCGGCGTCGGTGTCGTCGGTGGCCAGGGCGACGAGCCCGGCCATCATCGACCAGAACGCCGGCACGAGCACCAGCGTGGCGATCGTGATGGCCCGCCACTTGCGCTGCGGCGGCAGCGGCGCCATGCCCACGGGGCGCGACGGCGACGACCGCCGGCGCCGGGGTGCCGGCCGGTCGGCGGTCACGGCGCCGCCCCTACCCCTTGACCGCACCGGCGGTCAGCCCCCGCACGAAGTAGCGCTGCAACGAGAAGAACACGATGAGCGGCAGGATCATGGTGATGAACGCCGCCGCCGTGAGCAGGTGCCAGTTCTCGCCCCGCGACCCGACGAGGTTGGACAGCGCGATGGTAAGCACCCGGTTCTCGCGCGTGCCGCCCAGGAACACGTAGGCGACCAGCAGGTCGTTCCACACCCACAGGAACTGGAAGATGGCGAAGGCGGCCAGCGCCGGCACCGACAGCGGCACGACCAGGCGCCAGAAGATGGTGAAGTGGTCGGCGCCGTCGATCTTGGCCGACTCGATGATCGACGAGGGCAGCGAGCCGATGTAGTTGCGCAGCAGGTAGGTCGCCAGCGGCAGGCCGAAGGCGGTGTGCGCCAGCCATACCCCGAGGAACGTCCCGTTCAGGTTGAGGTCGGGGAAGACCTCCAGCCCGCCCATCGTCGCCCCGCCCGTGTACAGCCGCAGGATGGGGATGAGCGCCATCTGCAGCGGCACCACCAACAGGCCCACCACGAGGACGAACAGCACGTAGCGCCCGCGGAACTCCATCCACGAGAACGCGTAGGCGGCGAAGGCGGCGATGGTGATGGGGATGACGGTCGAGGGAACGGCCACGGCCACGCTGTTGAGGAAGGCGTTCTCGAAACCACCGGTGTCGAGGGCCAGCCGGTAGTTCTCGAGGGTCCACTCCGTCGTGCGGAACGGGTGACCCAGCACGGTCCACCAGCCGGTGCTGTCGGCCAGCGCCTCGGGGCGGAACGAGGTGATCAGCACGCCTGCCGCGGGGATGAGCCACAGCACGACCACCGCCAGGATGGTGATGCGTGTGAACCAGCCTCCCTCGCGCACGCCCACCGTCTCGGCACGCGCCGCCTTGGGAGCCGCGGTGTCGACCTCGGTGACGTCGGCGGGCAGCGGAGCGGTCAGGCTCACCGGAGCGCCTCCTGCTCGCGGAACTGGCGCACGTTCCAGACCATCACGGGGATGACGGCCACGAAGAGCACCACGGCGATGGCCGCGCCGCGGCCGTCGTGGTTGGCGATGAAGAACCATCTGATCATGCGCTCGGCGATGACCTCGGTCTGGTTGGCCTCGGCGTTGCCCATGACGAAGACGATGTCGAACACCTTGAGCGAGTTGATGACCATGTAGGTGACGACCACCACGATGGTCGGAAGGATGCTGGGCACGGTGATGTGCCGGAACACCTGCAGCTCCGAGGCGCCGTCGATGCGCGCCGCCTCGATGATCTCGCCGGGGATCGACTTGATGGCCGACGACAGCACCACCATGGCGAACCCGGTCTGGATCCAGATCATGATCACCATGAGCAGCAGGTTGTTCCACGGCCGCTGCGACAGCCACGCCACCGGGTCCTGGCCGAGCCCCAGCTTGATGCCGTTGAGCAGGCCCACGTTGCTGCCGAAGCCCTGGGGCCGGTAGCTGTAGATGAGCCGCCAGGTCACCGACGCGCCCACGAACGAGATGGCCATGGGCAGGAAGATCAGCGACTTGGCCAGCGATTCGCCCCGGGTCAGCCGGTCGGCCATGGTGGCGAAGATCAGGCCGATGCTGACCGCGACCAGCGGCACGAAGACGATCCACAGCCCCGTGTTGCGGATCGACCGCAGCATGCTCTCGTCGGTGAACACGAACTCGTAGTTGTCGAGCCCGACGAAGTCCTGCCCGGTGGCGTCCTTCAGGCTGATGATCAGCGTGTTGATGACGGGGTAGATCAGGAACACGGCGAGGATGACCAGCGCCGGCCCGACGTACACGTAGGGCCGCACGCTCTCGCGGTACTCCGCGGGCAGCAGGTTGGTCATGCGGTCCATGCCCCAGTACAGGGCGAACACGCCGCCGACGCCCACCGCCAGGGCCACGCCTACGACGAGGAAGCGGTTGGCGTCGGCCTCACGCAGGAAGTCGAAGGACAGCCACAGCACGGCGAACGCTACGACGGGCACGACCAGCGCGCCCAGCACCCGCAGGGCCATGGTCGTTGCGCCACGGGCGGGAGACCGCGCGGGCCCCTGCTCGGCCGGCACCGACGGCGCGCCCGGTTCCTCGGTCGGTTCCTCGGTCGAGATCGCCACTCGCCGTCATCCTCCCTCTCGGCCTGTCAGCCGGCCCCCGAGGGGCCGACCGGGGGAGCGGCCCTCGCGACCGCTCCCCCTCGGTACCGCTCGGCCGGACCTGAGCCCGGCCGACTGTCAGCTCGGCCAGCTGGCCTCGATGTCGTCGAGAACCGTCTCGACGTTGTCGGGGCCGCCGGTCATGTACTCGACCATGCCGGTCCAGAAGCTACCGCTCCCGACCTCGGCTGGCATGAGGTCCGAGGCGTCGAAGCGCCCCGTCCCCGTCTCGAGCGCCTCCGTCAGGATGACCGAGGCGTCGGCCAGGATGTCGTTGGCGTAGCAGTCCGGCCCGACGTCGACGTTGGGCGAGATCCGGGACGACGCCGTGACGCTGCCCATCTCGCACTGCACGTTCTCGTCGATGAAGCGCTCGAGGAAGTCGACGACCTCGGGACGGTTCTGCCCCACGACGGTCAGCTCGCCGGCGTACAGCGTGCCTTCCTGGTCGATCGGCGGCAGCGGGAACCAGTCGTAGTCCTCGCCCGCCACGGCGTCCTCGGGGAACTCCGCGTTGATGAAGCTGGCCTGGCGGTGCAGCCAGCAGTTCGGCGGATCCTCGAACATGGGCGCCGGGGCGTCGCCGAACGCGATGTCCGGCGTGGCCGAGGCCCCACCGAGCACGTAGTCCTCGGTGAACATGATCTCGCCGAACGTCTCGGCCGCGGTCACCACTGCCGGGTCGTTGAACGGAATCTCGTGCGCCACCCACTGGTCGTAGACCTCGGGCCCCGCGGTGCGGAGCATGATGTCTTCCATCCAGTCGGTGGCGGGCCACCCGGTCGAGCCCTCGCTGCCGAAGCCCACGCACCAGGGGGTGCTGCCGTCATCGACGATCTGGTCGCTCAGCGCGATCAGGTCGTCCCACGTCTCGGGCACCTCGTAGCCGGCGGCGTCGAAGGCGGCCTTCGGATACCACACCATGCTCTTGAGGTTGATGTTGGTGGGCAGGCCGTAGTGCTCGCCCTGGTACTCGCCGAGCGCCATGAAGGACTCGCCGAGCTGGGCGTTCAGCTCCTCGATGTCGAAGCCCATGTCCTCGAGGGACACGATCGAGCCCGAGTCGACCAGCCCGGGGATGGCCCCCGGCTGGGGCACCGCGGCCACGTCGAGCGTGCCGCCCTCGGCCCGGATCTGGAACTGCTCCTCGAAGTTGCCGACCGACTCGATCTCGACGTCGTAGTCGGTCTCCGAGTTGATGAGCTCGTCGAAGATCGCCTGGTAGGCATCGACCTCCTCGGGCTCGCCGGCGCTCATCAGGTTGACCGAGCCGGTGTCCTCGGCCTGCTCGGCCCCGCCCTCGGTGCCGGTGTCGCCGCCTCCCTCCTCGCCATCGTCGTCGTCGTCGCCGCAGGCGGCGAGCAGGAGCATCAAGACGGCTGGCACGGCCAGCCATCGCCGATGTCGCATGGTGTGTCTCCTTCGCTGTCGTTGATTGCCGGGTTGTGTCGTCATGGGGCTGTGTCGGGGTCGGCCCCGGGCTTGCGGTCTGCCGGCCCCGTTCCGGCCGGCGCCTCGCCGTAGATCGCCGAGCCGTCGTCGGGGTCGAAGAAGTGCAGGCGCCGGGTATCGACCTCGAGCTCGATCCGCTCGCCGTTGCGGGCCAGGGTCCGCGGGTTGAGGCGGGCGATCACGTTGGTCGTGTCGGCGCCGGCCTGGCGCACCGCCTCGTGGTCGGCACGGCCGGCGTCGACGGCCAGCTCGACCACGTCCTCGGTGACCGCCGGCGGCGCGTTGATCGGGACGTGCACGAGCACGTCGGAGCCGAGCGCCTCGCGCAGCTCGACCGTCGCGGCGATGCGGCGCTCCGGCGGGGCCTCCGACACCAGCGACGCGTCCTCCATGTCCTCGGGCCGGATGCCCAGGATGATCTTGCGATCCCGGAACGCCGCCAGGCCCGGGCGTTCGGCGAGCACCTCGGCGGGCACCGGCAGCCGGAAGCCCCCCAGCTCGACCGCCAGCGAGCCGTCGTGGGAACCGAGGCTCGCCTCGAGCAGGTTCATGGCCGGCGACCCGATGAACCCCGCGACGAACAGGTTGACGGGCTTCTCGTACAGCGTCTGGGGGGTGTCGACCTGCTGGAGCACGCCCTTGCGCATGACGGCCACCCGGTCGCCCATCGTCATGGCCTCGGTCTGGTCGTGGGTCACGTAGATGGTGGTGACGCCCAGGTCGTGTTGGAGACGGGCGATCTCCGCCCGCATCTGCACACGCAGCTTGGCGTCGAGGTTGGACAGGGGCTCGTCCATCAGGAAGGCCTGGGGGTGGCGCACGATGGCCCGCCCCATGGCGACCCGCTGGCGCTGCCCGCCGGACAGGGCCGCGGGCTTGCGGGCCAGGAAGTCGTCGAGGTCGAGGATGCGGGCGGCCTCGCGCACCCGCTCGTCGATGTCGGAGCGCGGCACCCGCTGGAGCTTCAGGCCGAACGCCATGTTGTCGTACACGCTCATGTGCGGGTAGAGCGCGTAGTTCTGGAACACCATGGCGATGTCGCGCTCCTTGGGCGGTACGTCGTTGACCACCCGGTCGCCGATGCGCACCTCGCCCTTCGAGATGGCCTCCAGCCCGGCCACCATGCGCAGCACGGTGGTCTTGCCGCACCCCGACGGGCCGACCAGCACCACGAACTCGCCGTCGCCGATCTCGAGATCGAACGACCGCACCGCCTCGGTGCCATCGCCGAACACCTTCCAGATGTCGTCGAGGACGATCTGACTCATGGCTTCCCCTCCTGCTCCGCCGGGCGACGATCGGTACGTCCCGCCGCCGACGCCCGGGTGCGGGACCGCGGGCGTGCGGGCGGAGGTGGCGCCGTGGTCGAGCGCTCGACGAGCTCGATGGACAGTTGATGGGTGCGGGCATCGGGCGGGTGCTCGGCGTCGACCGCGTCGAGCAGCAGGCCCGCGGCCAGCTTCCCACTCTCGAACAGGGGCTGCCGCACCGTGGTCAGGCCGGCGTAGCCGGACACCTCGACGTCGTCGAACCCCATGACCGACACGTCGCCCGGCACGTCCAGGCCGGCCGCCCGCACCGCCTCGAGCACGCCCAGGGCCTGGGAGTCGGACGAGGCGAACACGGCGGTGGGCCGGTCGCGCCGGGCGAGCAGCTGCTCGGTGAGGCGGCGGGCGACCGCCCGCACGTGCGGGCCGTGCAGCACGTAGCCGGCCGGCACCCGCAGCCCGGCCTCGGCCATGGTCTCGCGGTAGCCCTGCTCGCGGCTGGTGCCGGCGGTGAACCCCAGCGGGTTGTCGGGGTCGTCGCCGATGAAGGCGACCCGCTCGTGGCCCAGCGCCAGCAGGTGGCGGGTGGCCAGGCGGCCGCCCTCCACATCGTCGGTCACGACGGCGGGCACACCCTCGCCCCTGGTGTCGAGCAGCACTACCGGCACGCCCGAGCTCGCCAGGCGGGCGAGGCTGGCGGGCGGGGTGGGCAGCGACATGATCAGCAGGCCGTCGGCGCGGTCGCGGCGGGTCAGCGTAGCCAGGTGCTCGTCGCGGTGCAGGGGCGACTCGACATTGAACAGCACCAGGTCGTAGTGGCTCGCGTCGAGGGCGGCGACCACGCCCCGGAGCCGCTCGACGGCCGAGGCGTGGGTGAAGAAGGGAACGACCACGCCGAGCGTCTGGCAGCGGCCCCGGCTGAGGCCCCGGGCCAGCGGGTTGGGTCGGTAGTCGAGCACCTCGATCGCGGCGAGCACCCGGGCCCGGGTGGTGTCGCTCACGCGGGGGCTGTGGTTCAGCACACGCGAGACGGTGCCCGCGCCCACGCCCGCATGCGCCGCGACGTCAGCGATCGTGACCACCGCCCCTCCCCTCGTCCGTCCGGTGCGCTGGCTCTGCGTCGATTCGATTGTGCCACCCGGGGCGGCGTGCGCCGTGGAACCGCTTCCATCGGCGTGTGTCGCACCATAAGTGCCGCATGTCACGCTGTCAATGGAACCGCTTCCACGCGTGGCCGAGCGGGCGGGAGCACGAGCGGTGCCGCTGCGGGGCGGGCGGCCGGCGCTTACCCTGGCCGGCGAACGAGGCGAGGTGGCCATGTCGACAGCACTGATCGAGTTCCCCGTGGGCGAGGGCGAGACGACGGGCAGCATCGCGTTCGCCGTTCCCGACACCGATCCGGGGGTGCGCCGGGTGGCACGCGGCCCCGGCGACGTCATCCCGGGGCCGACCCACCTGGAGGCCGCCCTGTCGACGGTCCGCACCACGGCCGAGGCCGTCATCGAGCAGGTCCTCGGCATCCCGCACGGCCCCGACGACATCGAGGTCGAGTTCGGCATCCAGATGAACGCGCGCTTCGGCGCCGTCATCGCCACCGGCGAGGCGGGCGGGCACCTGCGGGTGAAGCTGCGATGGCAGGCCACGACCGCGACCTGACCGCCAACCCGCCGTGGCTGGCCCGCGTCGACCACCCCGACGGCGGGGTGCTGGGGGCGGGCTTCCTCGTCGACGAGCGCACGGTGCTCACCTGCGGGCACACCGTGCCCGCCCCCGAGGGTGGCGCCGCGACCTCCGTCGATGTGCGCTTCGTGCACTCGTCCTCGGCCGCACGCGTGCCGGGGCACGTCGCCGCGGCCGACCATCACCTCGATCCCGACGGTGCGACCGACCTGGCGGTCATCCGCCTCGACGGACCGGCGCCGCCCGGCGCGCTGGCCGCGCCGCTGGTGGGCGCCCGCCAGCTCGCCGGCCACGCCGTGGTGCTCACGGGCTTCCCCGAGGTGCCGGGTGACTGGGGTGACCAGGGCGAGTGGGGCAGCCGCGCCGAGGCCGTGGTGTCGACCCAGGGCGGGCCCCGGCTCGGCTGGTGGGAGCTGCTCGACCGCACGAGCGGGCCGCCGGGCCCGTGGGTGGCCGAGGGGTTCAGCGGCGGCCCGGTGTGGTCGACCACCGCCCACGGGGTCGTGGCCATGACCGTCGCCGGTTCCGAGACCCGACGCCAGGCCTACGCGATCCCCCTCGACGCGCTCGTCGAGGCCGAGCCGTCCCTCCGTCTGCGGGTGCAGCCCCCGCCCGACGACACCGAGGTCGAGGCCGAGCTGCGGGCCGAGCTCGAGGCGCTCGAGGCCCGGCTGCCCGCCAGCGACCCCCGCATCACCGGGGCGCGCTACGGCCTGGCCGTCACGCTCATGGGCGCCCAGAGCGACCCGACCGAGGCCGAGCGCCTGCTCGCTCAGTGCATCGATGACGTCGACGTTTACGACCACCCGCCCGCCCGCGCCTACGGCATGTGGCTGGCGATCGCCGAGCTCCGCCTGGGCGAGCGCCGGGACGACGAGGCGCTCGATGCCATCGCCCGTGCCTCCGAGGTGGGCGGAGCCGCCTTCGGCGCCGACGACCCGCGCCTGGCCGGCGCGCTCGCGCGCGAGGCATTGGCGCGGCTGCAGCGCGGCGACGTGGCGGGTGCCGACGCGACCGCCCGCCGGGCCCAGGCCGTGGCCGGCGCCGGGCCGGCGGTCACCATGTTGGACGTGCTCTTCGTGCGCGCCCAGATCGCGGCCATGCGCGACCCGGCCGACGCCGAGCGCCTCTCCAAGCGCCTCCTCGAGCTGGGCCGGCGGACCGTGCCCCCGGGCCACCCCGGGCTGGTGCGACCCACCTTGCTGCGCGGCCACTCGCTCGCCACGCTGGGCGAGCGCGCGGAGGCACGCGAGCTGTTCGACGAGGCCCTGGGCCTGGCTCGTGACCACTATCCCCGCACGCACGGCGAGGTCGCGGACTGCCACCTGGCCCTGGCTCAGCTCGCCCTCACCGAGAGCCCCGCCACCAGCCTCGACACGTGCCTCCGGGCCCTCGACGCCGGCGAGGCCGCCTTCGCCGATCGGCCGGCGCGGCTGGTGCCGTACCTGCTGCTGGCCGGCTCCGCCCGGCAGGCGAGCGGCGACCCCGCCGAGGCGTTCGCCCTGGCCGACCGGGCCGTCGAGGTGGCCACCCGCAACCTTGCGCCCGACCACGTCGGCCTGGTCGAGGTCCATGCCGCCCGTGCCCAGGCCCGGGACCCCGGCACCCACCTGGCTGAGCTCGTGGCCGACGCCGAGCGGGCGCACGCGCTGGCCCGGCTCCGGGCGCCCGACGTGGTGCCCGTGATGGTGCCGGCCCTCACCACGCTCTCCACCGCGCGGCTGATCGCCCAGCGCCCGGGCGACGCCGCCGACCTGGCTCGGGAGGCGCTGGGGCTCGTCGAGCACACGCCCTTCGCCCGCCTGCCCGTCGCCGGCGCTGCCCACCGCGCCCTGGCCATGGCCGACTACCACCTCGCCCGGTTCGACGAGTCGGCCACCCACCTCACCACGGCCCTGCGGACCAACGAGAGCTTCTACGGGACCGCGCACCCGATCGTCGGCTTCGGCTACCTCGAGCTCGGCGAGTGCCAGCGCCGGCGGAACGACACGCAGGCGGCCGTCGCAGCCCGGGGCAAGGGCATGGCGGTGCTGGACCGAGCCCTGCCGGCCGACCATCCCGGGCGGCGCCAGCTCGAACAGCTCCGCTCGGCGGCGGGCGGGCCGGTCGCGCAGGCGGCCAGCCGCGTCGCCCGCTGGCTGTCCCGGCCCCCCGGCCCGTCCTGAGGCCGCCGGCGCCCGGTGCCGCGACGGTCACAGGCCCCAGAAGGACCCGCGGAGGCCGACCTCGGCGAAGTACTCCCTGGCGGCCGTCGGCTCGCGCCGGACGTAGCCCCGCTCCAGGCGACCCTCGTACCAGCGCGACGCGAGCCGCCAGAGCGTGGCGAGGTCCAGGACGTCGCCCTCGGGGTTGCCGGTCCGCTCGAGCCAGGCGGCGATGCACTCCTCGCCGCAGAAGAGGCGTTGATGGGCACAGGTGTGGACCACGTCGTCCCACATGTGGGCGGCCGGCACGAGGAAGTGCGCCAGCTGGTTGCCGGGCGGCGGCGAGGCGGCGTCGACGAGCCAGGCATGGGGGGTCGAGCAGGCCGGGCAGGTCGTGGCCACGACGACCTCGTCGTCGCCGGGCACCACGTGGGGCAGCGCGAAGGAGTCCCAGGCGCAGCCGCCCCACCACAGGGTCGTGGCGCCCATCACCGAGAAGCCCAGCGGCACCGCCGAGAACGGGTGCGCCATGACCACGTCGCGTCCGTTCGGGTCGAGGACGATGTGGCGGGCGGCGTGCAGCTCCGCCAGCAGCCGGGTCACCTCCGCGACCGGGCACCCCACGCTGTGCCCGAGCTCGCCGGCCGACGGCGGCCGGCCGGTCTCGACGAATGCGCGGTACACGGCCAGTCGCACATCCTCGGCGTCCACGGGGCCAGTCTGGCGCGGCGCCCGCCGAATGGGCCCGGATGGCGCGGGTGGCCGGTACATTCGGGGTCACGCCGGCCATGAAGGGAGCCCACGATGAGCGCCGGGGAGTCACCTGACGTGCGCCGGCCGAGTCGGTGGCTGCTTGCGGCCGAGGGGCCGCGGGCCCTGGGCGAGCTGGCGTGGTTGCAGGCGGCGCGACCCTCGCTGGCCGGCGCGCCCCGGGGAGACGGCCACGCGGTGCTCGTGCTCCCGGGGATGGGGGCCGGCGACCGTTCGACCATCCCGCTGCGCCGGTTCCTGAGCAGGCTCGGCTACCGGACGCACGGCTGGGGACTGGGCACCAACATCCCGTCGCGGGATGTCGCCGGTCGGCTCGCGGAACGCCTCGAGCACCTGCGGGCCCAGGACCCCGAGCCGATGAGCCTGGTGGGTTGGAGCCTGGGGGGCATCTATGCGCGCCGGGTCGCCCGCCGCTCGCCACAGTCCGTGCGCGCGGTCGTGACCCTGGGCAGCCCGTTCCGCTCGCTGCCGGGATACCAGGGGCGCTCGGGACGGCGCGGCGACGACCGGCCGTTGCCGGTGCCGTCGACGTCGGTCCTCAGCCGCACCGACGGGATCGTCCCGTGGCGCGCGTGTGTGAACCCCCGAGGAGATGCGCACGAGACGCTCGAGGTGATCGGCAGCCACTGCGGCCTGGGGCACCACCCCGCGGTGCTGTACGTGATCGCCGATCGCCTGGCGCAGACTCCAGGCGAGTGGCAGCCGCTGCGCATCCCGGCGATGTGGCGCCCCTTCCTCCGCCACCATGCCGACGACGCGGCGGACGGGTCGCGGTAGGCCGCCCGCCCGCGGGTCAGCCCTCCTCGGGCGCGGGCGCGCGGACGCTGTCCAGGTCGTCCAGGTCGCGGGCGCCGGGGTCGAGGTAGCAGGCGTCGGTCACGGCCTCGCCGTTCCCCGCCAGGTACTGGATCGAGAGCGCCTCGTAGGTGGCCGACGGATCGTCCGGGTCGCGCACGCTGGTGAAGCTGTCCAGCCGCGTCCGCAGGTCGTCCTTCGTGGCGTCGTCGGACCGGCCGGGGCGCCCGGCCACCACCACCACGTCGTCCTCGGCGAGGCGGAAGCGGTCCGCCAGCTGCGAGCGCACGAACGCCGTGTAGTCGGACGACGTGAACTCGGCGAGCTCGTCGGTCGGGCACGCCGACGCGGCCGCCGTCGTCTCCGCCGCGCGGGCCACGAAGCTGACGAAGGCGCCGTGGAAGTCGTTGGGCGTGTCGTCCTGCTTGAAGGCGGCGTCGTTGGCGGCCGTGTGCTCGAGCGTCGCGTCGCACACGAACAGGTCGCCCATCTCGACGCGCACGGCCGCGAGCGGCGCGGGGTCGTCGGAGCCGTCGTCGGCGGGCGTCAGCGTCGTGATCAGGCCGTCCGCGCAGTAGTCCACGGCGACGAGCAGCCGGGCCGGCACGTCGCGGTCGTCGGGGTCGGCGACGCTGGAGGTCCCGTTGGTCGACTGGAAGTCGCCGTTGATGAGCCAGCCGGCGCGATCGTGGTCCTGCTTCGCCGAGACGCTGACCACCGCCTCGCCGTCACCGATGTCGACGAGGAAGCGCTCCGAGGCCGACCGTGCCTCCTGTCCCTCGTAGATGACCTCGCCGCGGGGCCCGGGGTCGCTACGGCCGCCCTCGAACCAGTCGGGCAGGTCGATGATGTCCGCGTTCAGGAAGGCGACCGCCGCCGCTCCGACGCCCACGGCGCCGACCGCCCGGACGAGCCGGGCGCTGCGGCCGCCCCGGGCACCACCAGCGTCTCCGTGGTGCAGCATGTCGTCGCCTCCTCGTCGTGCTCGCGCCGGCTCACCGCAGGGCCCGGCCGCCTCGCCGAGGCCTCGCCTCCCCGCATCCCGGCCCCACGATCTCCGATGGCTCGGGACAATGGGTACCCGCAGACGCACGAATCGAGACCATCGCCTGTCCGGCCGGGCGGCGAGAGGTTCACCGCCAGCGCGTGCGGGTAGGCCATCCCGGTCCCCTGCCAGGAGCGGTCCCGATGTCCGAGAAGCAGCCGATCCCCCAGACGCCGGCCCGGAGCCTCCGGTGATCGTGTTCGGCGGCGGTGAGGGGCCGCGCGTGGTGGGCGGTGGCCGGGGTTGCCTGACGATGCTGTTGGTGTCGCTCGTCGCCTCGGTCGTCCTGACCCTGCTCGTGAACGTCCTGATCCGGCTGTTCTGACAAAGCGGCGGCTGCCCGTACAGCGTCGCGGGTGCTGACTCGACGGGCCGGGATGGCCCCGGGGACGTCCCGCTAACGACCGGTCGCTACAGTCGGCGAAGTCACGGTGACGGGCGGATGCGCAGGCGGATGCGATGGCGGGCTTCGAGATCGCGACACGGGCGTCGGGCCACCTCGCATGACCGCGGGCGCGGCGTACACGGTCGGCATCGACGTCGGCACGACCTTCACCGCCGCGGCCATCCGCCGGGAGGGGAAGGCCGAGGTCGTCACGCTCGGCGATCGCGGCGACGTCATCCCGTCCATCGCCTTCCTCCGTGAGGACGACGTCTTGCTGGTCGGCCACGCCGCCGAGCGCCGCGCGGTGTCGGACGCGACCCGGGTCGCCCGGGCGTTCAAGCGGCGCATCGGCGACGACGTACCTCTGTCGCTGGGCGGGCGGGCGCACACCGCCGAGGCGCTGACAGCCGCGATCGTGCGCTGGGTGGTCGACCTCGTCGCCGCCCGCGAGGGTGGGATGCCGGGTCGGACGGTGCTGACGCTGCCGGCCGGCTGGCGGGACCATCGCCGTGACCTGCTGCTGGGCGCCGCTGCCGAGGCCGGCGTCCCCGAGCCCGAACTGCTCGCCGAACCGGTCGCCGCAGCCATCCACTACTCGGACCGGCACACCCTGCCTCCCGGGGCGACCGTCGGCATCTACGACCTGGGCGGGGGCACGTTCGACGCGACGATCGTCCGGCGGGTCGACGAGGGGTTCGAGATCGTCGGCCGGCCCCAGGGCGACGACCGCCTCGGTGGGATCGACCTCGACGCCCTCGTCTGGGACCACGTCGGAGCCGTCGTCGGCGCCCACACGCTGCGCCCCGACGGCGACCCGTCGCCGGTCCAGCTGCGGGCGCTGGCCCAGGTGCGGGCGGCGGCCGTCGACGCCAAGGAGGCGCTGTCGTACGACACGCAGGCGGTCGTCCCGGTGACCCTGCCCGGGTTGATGACCGAGGTCAGGATCACGCGGACCGAGTTCGAGGAGATGGCCCGCCCGGCGCTCCTCCGAACCGTCGACGTGTTCAGCCGGACCTGCCAGGCCGCGCACCTCGCCCCGACCGACCTCCATGCCGTGCTCCTGGTGGGCGGGTCGAGCCGGATCCCGATGATCGGCCAGCTCATCGGCCACGAGCTCGGCGCCCGCGTCGTCTACGACGCCCACCCCAAGCTGGCCACCTGCCTCGGCGCCGCGAGTGCGGGCAGCACCGACGCGTGGGCACCGGTCGCGGCGACGCAACCTCCGCCGCCACCGCCCGCCGGCGACGACCCCGGCGAGGACGGCCCCGAGCCCGAGGCCGACGGCACCGAGCCCGCGGGCGGGCGCACGGAGCCCGAGGCCGTGTGGACGCGCGACGGCCGCGGCAGGCGCCGCGCCCTCGGTGTCGCCGCGCTCGTGACCCTCGTGGTGGCCGCCGTCCTGGGTGTCGTGCTGACCCGCGCGCAGCCCGGCGGTGTCGCCGCGCCCAGGGACGAGCGGGCGGCGACGACCACGACCACCGCCGCTCCCACGACGTCCACCACGGTCGCGGTGACGACCACGACCACCGCCGACCTGGCACGGGGCCCTGCGACGCCGGATGACGAGGCAACCCAGGCGATTGCGACCAGTCAGCCGCAGTCGCCCGCGACCACGACCATCCCGACGACCACGACGACGCCCGCCCCCGGATCACCCTGCGATCCGGCGTCGGGACTCCCCGACTGCACGGACGCGTCCGCCGACGGCACCTTCCGGATCGTCTCCGGCTACGCCGACTGCGTCGCCGCCGTGGGCGAGGACGGCGGCATCTGCACGGACCTCGACGGCGACGGGCTGGCGGGGTACCCCGACAGCGGCTGACCAGCCGCGGCGACCGCGCAGCGAGCCCCGGTCAGCGCTCGTGGGGCATGTAGTCGTACCACCAGGCCGACGGGGGGCCGTCGTCGACCAGAACGTAGACGCCACCCGGCTCCTCGATCTCGAGGGGTGGCGGGAACCGGACCAGCCGGCTGGTCGAGGGACCGCCCTGGCACCGGATCAACATGCGCTCGCCCTCCTCCACTCCTACACCAGGTGGTCGACGAAGCGTTCGAGCTGGCGCAGGTTGCGGCACTCGAAGACGCCGTCGCAGTGGGTGGCGTACTCGCCGATGATCGAGTCGCCCGTGTTCCAGTAGCTGCGGGGCTCGGGGTTGAGCCAGTAGACGTGGCGCGCCCGGTGCCGCATCTCCTTGACCACCCACGACTGCGTGGCGTGGTAGTTGTTGCGGGCGTCGCCCAGCAGCAGCACCGTGGTCTTCGGCCCGATGTCCTTGCCGTAGCGCTGCCAGAACACCTCGAAGGCGTGGCCGTAGTCGCTGTGGCCGTCGACCCAGATGACGTCGGCCTCGGCGTTGACGCGGTGGACGGCCTCGCCGATGTCCTCGGTGCCCTCGAACAGCCGGGTCACCTCGTCGATGCCGTCGATGAACACGAACGAACGCACCTTCGAGAACTGGTTGCTGATGGCGTACACCAGGTGCAGCGTGAAGCGGGCGAACGCTGCCACCGACCCCGAGATGTCGGCCACGACGAAGATCTCGGGCTTGGCCGGCCGGGGGTAGCGGAAGCGGGGCTCGATGGGCACGCCGCCGGTCGACAGCGAGTGGCGCACGGTCGAGCGGAAGTCGAGGGGTCCCTTGCGACCGTGGCGCCGCTTGCGGGCCAGGCGCACCGCCAGCTTGCGGGTGAGCGGGTAGATCGCCTTGCGCAGCGAGGCCATCTCCTCGCGGCTGGCGTGCATGAAGTCGACATCCTCGGGCAGCGGCTTCCGCAGGGTGCGGGCCATGGCCTCGACGCCCCGGTCGGCCACCAACCGGCGGCGGATCTCGGCCTCGATCTCCTTGCGCAGCTGGTCGACCCGTGACTCGTACTCGTCGCGCTCGAGCCGCTCCTCGAGCGGGGTGAGCGGCTCGGGCGCCTGCTCGCGGGCCTGCTGCATGAGCCGCTCCATGACCCCGTCGAGGTCGAGGTTCCGCAGGGTGCGGTACAGGTAGTAGGTGCCGCCCACGGGTCGGCCCGGCTCCATGCCCGCGTAGCGGCGCACGGCCTGGCGGGCGAGGGCCCGCATCATGGCCTCGTTGCCCTGCGAGAGCGCTCGCATGAGCATCTCGGCCAGCTCCTCGGGCGTCATGTTCTCGCCCATGCCGCCGCTGCCCTGCTCGCCCTGCTGCTCCTGCATCTCGCCGAGCATCTCGTCGAGGTCGGCCATGGCCTGGGCCTGCTCGTCGGTGAGCGCGTACTCGCGGCCCCGCAGCGAGAAGTAGACCTCGAACACCGTCTCGAACACCCGCCAGTGCGCGGCGTTCTTCACCAGGGTGGCGCCGAGGGCGTACTTGAAGGCGTCGCGGTCGTCGAGCGGGATGTGCTGGATGGCGGCCATGGCGTCGAGGTTCTCGGTCAGGCTGACGGGCAGCCCCGCCGTGCGCAGCTCGACGATGAAGCCCGAGAGCAGCTCCGTGAGGGCGATGCCCGACCCCACCTCGGCGAGGCGCCGGTCGGCCTCGGCGACCGTGCGCGGCTCAGGCACAACCCGCTCCTGGCCTCCGGCCGGGCCGCTCGGGCCCCGCTCGCTCGACCGCTCGCTCAGGCATCTCCCGCTCCTGGCCTCCGGCCGGGCCGCTCAGGCCCCGCTCGCTCGACCGCTCGCTCAGGCATCTCCCGCTCCTGGCCTCCGGCCGGGCCGCTCAGGCATTGCGCTGCCAGGGCTTGGCCGCCCCGGCGGCCGCGCCCTCGCCGCCCAGGCTGGCGTCGGATTCGAGCTCCTTGGTGGCCTTGGCGATGTCGCTCTGGTACTTGAGCAGGATGTTGGCGGTGCCGGTGGCGGTGGCCGCATCGACCTGCTCGACGCCGAGCAGCAGCAGCGTGCGGGCCCAGTCGAGCGTCTCGGACACCGACGGCGGCTTCTTGAGCTCGAGCTGGCGGATCGACCGCACGATGCGGGCCACCTGGTCGGCCAGGTTGTCGGTGACGCCCGGCACCTTGGCCAGCACGATCTCGCGCTCGCGATCGAGGTCGGGGTAGTCGACGTGCAGGAACAGGCAGCGGCGCTTCAGCGCCTCGGACAGCTCGCGGGTGTTGTTCGAGGTCAGGAACACCAGCGGGACCTGGCGGGCGGTGACCGTGCCCAGCTCGGGGATCGACACCTGGTAGTCGGAGAGGATCTCGAGCAGCAGCGCCTCGGTCTCGACCTCGACCCGGTCGACCTCGTCGATGAGCAGCACCACAGGCTCGTCGGCCCGGATGGCCTCGAGCAGCGGGCGGGTGAGGAGGAACTCGTCGGAGAAGATGTCGTCCTCGACCTCTGACCAGGTGGCGCCGTCATTGCGCTCGGCCTGGATGCGCAGGAGCTGCTTCTTGTAGTTCCACTCGTACAGCGCCTTGGACTCGTCCAGGCCCTCGTAGCACTGCAGGCGGATGAGGCGCGAGCCGCTGATCTCGGCCACCGACTTGGCGAGCTGGGTCTTGCCCGTTCCCGCCGGCCCCTCGACCAGCACGGGCTTGCCCAGCCGGTCGGCCAGGTACACCACCCCGGCGATGCCGTCGTCGGCCAGGTAGTCGACCTTGGCGAGCGCCTCGCGTACGGCCGGGACGGACTCGAAGCGGTGAGGGTCGCGGAGCGCCGGATCGGTCATGGCACCAGGGTACCGGGCAACTTGACCGACGGGTCAAGCTAGTTGGGCGCGCTCGATGCCCCCCGGCGGACGGGCCGGCCATGGGCCGTCGGGGCCGGAAGCGGAAGGCGGGCGGGCGGAATCAGCCTCCGGCCCCGAGGCCTGGGGCTCCGGGGGGAGCGGTGGTGACCATCGAGCACCACCAGGGACACGATGCCGCCACCGAGGTTGGACAAAGGTTGGTCATCCCGTGGTGCGGTCACCACCGCGCGGAGTGTGGCCTGGTCGCCTATGCTGTCGGGGGACCGTGATGGGTCCACCTACGACGGGTGAGCGGGATGATCGACGACCTCGTTCTCAAGCGGCGCGCGATCGAGCACGCCAAGGCCGACATCTGGTCCGACGATCACGTCGGCCAGGTCGACCCGGTCGTCCGCGCGTCGTGGCAGCGCTGCGCCCCCCGGCTGGCCGACAGCACCGACGCGGCGCCGGTCGGGCCCGAGGACGACGCCCGCGACCGCTGGAACGAGTCGGTCCTGCGCCGGTCCGTGCCCGGCCTCGTCGACGAGCTCGACCAGGCCTCGAAGTCCGGCGACCTGATCGCCCTGGTCACCGACGCCGACGGCCGGGTTCTCTGGCAGTCGACCCCGGTCTGGCTGCGACGCCACGCGGAGGGCATCGGCCTCCAACCGGGCGGCGTGTGGCACGAGCACACATCGGGCACCAACGGCATCGGGCTGGCGCTGGCCGCCGACCGGCCCGTCACCGTCTTCGCCACCGAGCACTGGCTCAACCTGGTGCAGGACTGGGTCTGCTACGCCGCGCCCGTCCACGGGCCCGATGGCGCCCAGGTGGGCGCCATCGACCTCTCCACCACGTGGAGGCACGCCAACCCCCTGGCGCTGGCCACGGTCGCGTCGATGGCGCGGCTGGTCGAGCACGAGCTGCGACTCCGGGCGTCGGTCGGCGGGCTCGTGCAGTCCGGCCTCGACCTGCGGTTGCTCGGCGAGCCGGTCGCGAGCCTCGACGGCGTGCCGTTGCGGCTGACGCTGCGCCAGCTCGAGATCCTCACCATCCTCGCCGTGCGCGGCCAGGCCACCCTCGGCGAGCTGCACGGCTGGCTCTACGGCGACCGGCCCGTGGCCGTGGCGACGCTCAAGGCCGAGATGTCGCACCTGCGCCGGGCCCTCGGCGGCCAGCTCACCTCGCGCCCCTACCGCCTCACGATGGCCACCAGAGTCGACGCCGTGCGGCTCCTCGAGCGGCTCGACGCCGGCGACGTCGAAGGCGCCGCCCGCCTCTACCGGGGGCAGCTGCTGCCCACGAGCGAGGCGCCCTTCCTCGGCGACCACCGCCACCACCTCGACGTGGCGCTGCGCACCGCCCTGCTGCGTCAGGGCTCGGCGTCCGGCGCCCTGCGCTACACCGCGGTGCACCCCTACGACATCGAGGTCCTGGAGCACGCGCAGCGGGCCGCGCCGGACGACGATCCGCTGGTGCCCGCGCTCACCGCGCGCCTGGCCGTGGCGACCGCCGACTGACGCACGCGGCCGGTCCCGAGCCCGGCGCCCCGACCCCGCCCGGCCTGCACCGTCGCCGCCTGCGAGCGGCGTCCGCGCGTGGGCTTGGCATACTCACCCGATGCGTGACTGGCAGCACGACCCCGAGCACGTCCATCGCCGGCGCTGGCTCACGCTGGTGGTGCTCTGCCTCAGCCTGATCGTCATCATCGTCGACAACAGCATCCTCAACGTGGCCCTGCCCACGCTGTCGAGGCCGCCGGCGCAGGGCGGCCTGGGGGCGGCCGACAGCGACCTGCAGTGGATCGTCGACTCGTACGTGCTGGTGTTCGCCGGGCTGCTGCTCACCGCCGGCAGCCTGGGCGACCGCTTCGGCCGTTACCGCGCCCTGGCGTTCGGCCTGGCCGTGTTCGGCCTCGGCTCGGGGCTGGCGGCCTTCGCCGGCTCGTCGGGCGCCCTGATCGCGCTGCGGGCGCTCATGGGCGTCGGCGGGGCGTTCATCATGCCGGCCACCCTGTCGATCATCACCAACGTGTTCACCGACCCGCGCGAGCGGGGACGGGCCATCGGCGTGTGGGCGGGGGTCTCGGCCCTGGGCCTGGCCGTCGGGCCGGTCACGGGCGGGCTGCTGCTCGAGCACTTCTGGTGGGGGTCGGTGCTGCTGGTCAACGTGCCGATCGTCCTGGTGGCGCTGGTGGGCGGCTTCCTGCTCGTCCCGGACTCGCGCGACCCGTCGGCGCCGCGGGTCGACGTACCGGGCGCGCTGCTGTCGATCACCGGCCTGGCCACGCTCCTGTGGGGCCTGATCGAGGGTCCCACCCAGGGCTGGGGATCGGCCGGGGTGGTGGGGGCGTTCGGTGTGGGCCTGGCGCTGCTGGCGGGCTTCCTGTGGTGGGAGCGCCGGACCGCGCAGCCGATGCTCGACCTCGGCTTCTTCCGCAACCCCCGCTTCAGCGCGGCCAGCGCGGCGATCACCCTCACCTTCATGGCGCTCATGGGCGTCATCTTCGTGCTCACCCAGTACCTGCAGACGGTGCTCGGCTTCAGCCCGCTCAAGGCGGGGGCCATCCTGCTGCCCATGTCGGGGGTGATGCTCGTCCTGGCGCCCACCTCGGCGCGCATCGTCGAGCGGGTGGGCACCAAGGTGGTGCTGGGCTCGGGCCTGCTGATCGTGTCGACCGCCCTGGCGCTGCAGACCACCTACGACGAGTCGTCCAGCACCGGGCACGTCATCGCCGTGTCGATGCTGCTGGCGGTGGGCATGGCCAACGTGATGGCGCCCGCGACCGAGTCGATCATGGGCTCGCTCCCGCGGGCCAAGGCGGGGGTCGGCTCGGCCGTCAACGACACCACCCGCCAGGTCGGCGGCGCGCTGGGGGTGGCCCTGCTCGGCAGCCTGCTCGCCTCCGTCTACCGCCACGACGTGCGGGCCGGCCTGGCCGCGTCGGGGGCGCCGGAGGGGCTGGTGGACCGGGCATCGTCGACGGTCCAGGCCGGCGTGGCCGCCGGACGTGGCGCCGGCGGCGAGCTGGGCGACCGCATCGTGACCGTGGCCCAGTCGTCGTTCCTGTCGGGCTACCACCTGGCCGTGCTGGTGGCGGCAGGCATCACGACCCTGGGTGCGGTGGGCGTGTTCCTGTGGCTGCCGGCGCGCGCGGCGGCGCCCGAGCCGGAACCGGTGGACGCGTCGCTCGACGCGGGCGCCGACGGGGACCGACCCGCCGACCAGCCGGTCGCCCAGGCCGCCGAGCGCGCCGTCGGCTGAGCCGCCCTCTGGCACACTGGCCGGGTGACCGGACGGCCCGCCGACGGCGTCACACTCACCAGCCACGACGGCGACGACCACTCGTGGTCGATGGCCTTCCGGCGGCCCCATCCCGGGCTGGCCGGCATCGTCACGGGTCGCTACTGCGGCTACGCCGAGGACGCGGTGGCCCCGGTGCGGCGGCGCGAGGTCGCCACCGGGGGCGTCACCGTCATCCTCAGCTTCGAGCAACCGCTCGACCTGATGGAGATGTCGTCGTCGACATCGGGGGGCCAGCGCCTCACCTCGTTCGTCGCCGGCATCCACGAGGGCTACGCCGTGACCCGCCACGACGGCGACCAGCTGGGGGTGCAGGTCGACCTGACGCCCCTCGGCGCGGCCCGGGTGCTGGGCGCGCCCCGGGAGGTGGCCAACGAGTGCGTGCCGCTCGACGCTCTGCTCGGGCGCCTTGCCACCGAGCTGACCGACCGGCTGGCGTCGGCGCCCGGTTGGGGCGAGCGCTTCGACCTGCTCGACCGGGTGCTGCTCGACGGCGCGGCTGAGGGGCCCGAGCCCGACCGCGCCATCGTTTGGGCCTGGGACCAGCTCCGGCGGTCGCATGGCCAGGTCCCGGTCCACGTCCTCGCCGAGGAGATCGGTTGGAGCCGGCGCCACTTCGGCGCCCGGTTCCGGGCCCAGGTCGGGCTCGCCCCCAAGCCGACCGCCCGCATCCTGCGCTTCCGGCGCGCCACCGACCTGCTGGCCTCGGGCCCGGTCCGCTCGATCGCGGACCTCGCCGCGGCCTGCGGCTACGCCGACCACAGCCATCTGGTGCGCGAGTTCCATGCGCTCGGCGGGTGCACCCCCTCCCAGTTCGTGCAGTCGTTGATGCCCGCCGGTGGCGGCGTCGCGGGCTGAGCGCGCGGACCGGCCGGGCGGCGGGTCGGCGGGGCCGACGCCGGGCCCAGGTCGCATTCGTCCAAGCCCGGCCGCAGGACGGGCCGTACCGTCAGAGCATGCCCCTCGATCCCACCCGGCCCGCGATCTACCCCGTCCTGCGCTACGAGGACGCCGACGCGGCGCTCACGTTCCTGTCGGGGACCTTCGGCTTCGTCGTGGGCGACGTGAACCGGGACGACGAGGGGCACATCGTGCACGCCCTCCTCTCCTGGGCCAACGGCGTGGTGATGCTCAGCGAGTCGCGCGGCGTCGCGGGCGACCCGTTCGACCTCGGTCCCGTGTGCCTGTACCTCGCGGTCGACGGCCCCGACGGCCACTTCGCCCGGGCGAAGGACGCCGGCGCCGAGGTCGTGATGGCGGTCACCGACCAGCCCTACGGCTCGCGCGAGTACGCGGCCCGCGACCCCGAGGGCCACGTCTGGTGCTTCGGCACCTACCAGCCCGCCGCGGCCCCGGCCTGACCGGCGCGGCGCCCCCCGGTCAGGCCTGATCGGCGGCGACGGACCGGCCGGGGGGCACGGCGGCGGGCGTGCTGCGCACCACCGCCAGGAACCGCTCGATCGCGTGCACCGTGTGGTGAACCCGCACCGAGGGCAGCACGTCGAACGCGTGCTGGGCGCGTGGCAGCTCGGCGAACACGACCGGCTGGTGCGACACCTCGCGCAGCATCGACGCGAAGTGGCGGGCCTGCTCGACCGGGACCACCGTGTCGTTGGAGCCGTGCAGCAGGAAGAAGGGCGGTGCGTCGGTGCCGACGTGGTGCATCGGCGAGGCCAGCTCCCACCTGGCCCGGTCGTCGGCCAACGTGCTCTTGAACACCCGGGCGGTCAGCAGCGGCTCCAGCGCGACGTTGGCCACCCCGTGCCTGTCGGTGAAGTCGTACACCCCGTAGAAGGGGACGGCGGCGGTGACGCTGGTGTCGGCGTCCTCGAAGCCCGGCTGGAAGTCGGCCAGGCCCGGTGTCAGCGCGGCCAGGGCCGCCAGGTGACCGCCGGCCGACCCGCCCGTGATCACGACGTTGGCGGGGTCGCCCCCGTGCTCGCCGATGTTGGCCCTGGTCCAGGCGATCGCCCGCTTGACATCGACGATGTGGTCGGGCCAGGTGGCCCGGGGGCTCAGCCGGTAGTTGATGGTGACGCACACCCAGCCCCGCTCGGCCAGGTGCGCCATGAGCGGATGGGCCTGGCCCTCCTTCTGCCCCACGACCCAGGCGCCGCCGTGCACCTGCACCAGCACCGGCGCGCGGCCGTCGACGGGCAGGTCGGCGCGCCGCCACACGTCGAGGTGGTTGCGGCGGCCGGCCTCGCCGTAGGGAAGGTTTCGGGCGGTGGGGGCGACATAGCGGCGCCGGGTGCGCAGGTCGGGCAGCAGGATCGACCGGTGGCTGAGGGCGACGGGCGGGAGCGGACCGTGCTCGAGGCCGATGCGGTCCTGGTAGCCCTCGCCCAGGCCGTCGATCATCGCTTGCTCGAGCACCTGCTCCGCCTGCTGGCCGTCGCGGTGCAGCCGCCACAGCCCGGCGGCCGAGGCCCCAAGCAGGCCCAACCCGGCGGCGCCGCGCCAGCCCCGCACTCCCCCACCCCGCCCGGTGAGCAGGGCCAGCACGCTCTGGAACGCCGCCGCGTGGAGTGGCATCTCGGCGGTGGGCGTGCCGAGCACGAACTCGGGGCCCGTGCCCGGCCCGAACCGGGTGGCTGGCCGCAGGGCGTTGGCGGTCACCGCGGCGCTGGCGGCCGAGGACAGCAGGAATCGGGTGCGGGGGTCCAACGTGATCGTGCTCCTCCGGTTCTTTGGGACCCAGCCTAGGGACGAACGCCCGACCGAGTCCGCGCTGGAGCTCACACCCCGCCGTTGCGGGCCAGCAGCTTCGCCCGCCGGTGCGGTGCCAGGTTGGCCCGGGCGACGTCTCCGCCGTAGTGGGCCAGCACGCGGCCGTCCATGACGCGGCGCCACACGGGGGGCAGGTAGGCCAGGCAGATCATGAGCCCGTAGCCCGAAGGCAACTGCGGCGCATCGTCGAAGTGACGCAGCGACTGGTAGCGGCGCGTCGGGTTGGCATGGTGGTCGGAGTGCCGTTCGAGGTGGTAGAGCACCAGGTTCGAGGCCACGTTGTCGCTGTTCCAGCTGTGGCTCGGCTGGCAGCGCTCGTAGCGGCCGGTGGGCAGCTTCTGGCGCAACAGGCCGTAGTGCTCGATGTAGTTGACGACCTCGAGCAGCGAGACGCCGAACACCGCCTGCACCACCAGGAACGGCATCACCGCCGGCCCCAACCACGCCACCGTGGCGGCGAACAGCGCCACGGACAGGGCCCATGCGTTGAGCACGTCGTTGCGCCACGACCACACCCGTCGGCCCCGGCGCTGCTGGGCCGCGGCCGCGAGCTGCCAGGCCGAGCGCAGGCTGCCGGCGACCGTGCGGGGCAGGAAGCGCCAGAACGACTCGCCCAGGCGGGCGCTGGCCGGGTCCTCGGGCGTCGACACCCGGCTGTGGTGGCCCCTGTTGTGCTCGACGTAGAAGTGGCCGTAGGCCGTCTGGGCCAGGGCCACCTTCGACAGCCGCCGCTCGAAGCCGTCTCGCTTGTGCCCCAGCTCGTGGGCGGTGTTGATGGCGATGCCGGCCACGGTGCCCACGGTGAGCGATAGCCCCAGCTGCGACCACCTCGACAGCCCGCCGTGCACCACCATCCACGCGCCCGCGGCGAAGCCCAGGTACTGCAGCGGCACGAACAGATAGGTGAGCCACCGGTAGTAGCGGTCGGCCTCGAGGCCGGGGACCGCCCACTCGGGCGGATTCGTCTCGTCGGTGCCGAACACGGTGTCGAGGATGGGCACCAGCACCAGGACCCAGATGGGGCCCATCCACCAGAACCCGTCCCAGCCGGTCCACTCGACCATGCCCCGGGCACCGAAGGGCAGCAGCGGCACCACCAAACCGAGCGCCCAGAGGCGGCGCTTGGGGTCGCGCCACACCGCGGCCTCGCCCTCGGGCGGGCGCCGGGCCATGTCGCCGTCGCCGTCGGCCGGTCGGTCGCGGGAGGGTGCCCCCGCGCCCGCCGCGGTGGTCGTCGCCGCGTCGGCCGGGGTGGTCACCGGGCCTCCTCGCCGGGGAGGGGAGCGGCGCCGGAGGCAGCCACGGCCGGGCGGCGTCTCGCCTGCGCCACCCCGTGGGTGACCAGGTCGGCCACGAGGGCGGCCACCACCTCGGGCGGGTCGTCGGGGGCGCTCAGGGCGTAGCTCACCAGCAGGCGCGCCAGCATGTCGGCCAGGCGACGGACCACGACGGCGTCGAGGTGGGGCAGCTTGCGGCCCACCATCTCGACGACCGGCTGGCGGATGGCGGCCATCACGGGAGCCGCATCGGTGGTGAGCAACGGCACCAGGGCCTCGGGCTCGGTGCGCACCACCCGGTCGAGCAGCGGGTGGTCGCGCACCAGGCGCAGGGCCAGCAGCACCCCCGCCTCGAGCGCGGCCCGCGGCTCGTCGACGGCGTCGACCAGCGCGCCGACCTCGGCGATGATCGCGTGCGCCTCGCGCTGCACCGCCGCGGCCACCAGCGCCTCGCGCGAGGGGAAGTGCTTGTAGAGCGTCGGGCGCGACAGCCCGGCCCGTTTGGCGACGTCGGCCACCGACAGGCGGCTCAGGCCGTGGATGGCGGCAGCCTCGACGGCCGCTGCCAGGATGCGCTCTCGGACGTCAGCCACGTTGACACATTTACCAGTGGTGTCAATGTGACGCCGTGGGCTACTACTGCGGCGCGGCGAGCACCAGGCCCTCGCCGACCGCGAAGCGTGCCACCAGCGGCGCAGCCTGCCGACCGCCCCCGCCCTTCGCCGCCGCACCCCTATCGGCCGCGTCCGGCCCGGGCGCACACCCCATCTCGGGTCGCGCGGTGTCGCACAGGTCGCTGCCCTCGATCCACTCGAGCCCCGACGCGGGCTGGCCGTCCACGGGCCGCGCGTTGTGGCCCAGCCGGCGGCGCGCCCGGATGTCGACGGGGTAGCCAGTGTCCTCCGACAGCCAGTGGCGCTCCTCGTGGCCCTTGCGCTTGAGCACGTAGAAGGGCGCGGTCAGCGGAGCCTCGCCCGAGGCGACCGCTCCCCCGCTGGGATCGTCGGTGGCCCACCAGTCGGCGCCCTGCGCCCTGGCCGGGTCGACGTAGTGGCACGGCAGGTCCTCACCCGCGAACACGCAGGTGCGGTCGACCATGCCGCCGGTGTTGTCGACGCCCTCGACGAGCCCGATGGTCGAGAAGGCGGGCCGGCCCAGGCCGACCATCTCCTGCAGCAGGGCCTCGCTCTCGGCCACGCCGCCGAGGTCCGACCACGGCCGCCACGCTGCCGCCCGCTTGGCGTAGCCGTCGCCGGTGGCGGCGCAGTAGCGCTTGGCCATGCCGGCGGCCACGTCGCGGGCGATGAGCTCGACGTTCATCATCTCGGCCGCGGTGTAGGGCGCGCCCACGCCGGCGACGTCGTACTGGAAGATGCCGATGCCGGGCGTCCAGTACGCACGGCGGTAGGGCATGCCGTGGGGGTCGCGGAACGCGTACAGGCCGTAGTTGGCGTCCATGTTGTTCGAGCCCGACTTCACCCCGGTCCACTCGTCCCAGCGCGACAGCGTCATCGGCGACGGCGCCGCGTCGGGCGTCTCGGCCATCGACACCTCCTTGAAGATGGGGGCGAGGACCAGCGCGGTGAGCGCGTCGTCCGACAGGTCGCAGGCGCGGGGCGTGGCGGCGACCGCGGTTCGGATGCCCCGGTAGGCGCCCGCGCCGAAGTAGCGGGTGACGCCGGGGCTGCCGGCGGGGACGGGCTTGGCGGCGGCGGGCGCGGCCCCGCCCGGCGACCCGAGCGGCAGGAGCCCCCCGAGGCACGCGACGGCGACGGACAAGCCCAGCGTGGCGGCGACGAGCCCGCGCGCCCTCGAGCGGATGACATTGTGCATGGTGG
>DASSCS010000022.1:0-14931 GCA_035697515.1 Acidimicrobiales bacterium | reverse complement strand
GTCACCGGCGACGACGGCACGCAGCTGGTGGACGAGTCGACCAACGTCGACATCGACGACAGCTTCAACGCCGTCGACCAGTCGGTGAACGACAGCTACAACGTCGACGACTCGCTCAACACCGACGCCAGCGACGACGACCTCATCGACGTCGACAACTCGGCGAACCAGAACGACCTGAGCGACGACGACGTCGTCGACATCGCCTGAAACCTCGGCGGCGGTCGCGACGGAGGTCGCTACTGACGCCACGGCAGCGGGGCCCCGGTTCACTGTCGGGGCCCCGCTGCCGCGTGTACTGACACCCACTCATTCCGCGTTAGCGTTGGCGGGCACAAGGAGTTGCGCACATGGCGGGGAACCCGAATGCCGGCCAACGGTCGGCGACCGTCCAGCAGGCACTGTCCGTCGTCGACCTCGGGCGTCAGGCCAGCACGGCGTACGAACGTTCCGACCTCGACCAACGGCTCGCGCTCACGCGCAGGCGCCTGGCCGATCCCGCCTTCCACGTCTTCGTCATCGGCGAGTTCAAGCAGGGCAAGTCGTCGTTGGTCAACGCGCTGCTCAACGCGCCCGTGTGCCCCGTCGACGACGACATCGCCACCTCGGTGCCCACGGCCATCCGCTTCGGCGACCCGCCCGCGGCCGCGGTGCTGTTCGACCCGGGCGGCGACACCGCCGACCCCACCCGCGAGCCCATCCGCGAGGCCATCGCCGTCGACCAGGTGGCCAGCTATGTCACCGAGTCGGCCGACGTCGGCGGCGAGCGACGCGTCAGCTCGGTCGAGGTGTCGCTCCCCCGCAAGCTGCTCAGCGACGGCCTCGTCATCGTCGACACCCCCGGCGTCGGCGGCCTGGGCTCGGCCCACAGCGCCGCCACCATCGGGGCGCTGCCCATGGCCGATGCGGTGGTGTTCGTGTCCGACGCCAGCCAGGAGTTCACCGGCCCCGAGCTCGAGTTCCTGCAGACCGCACGGCGCATGTGCCCCAACGTGGTGTGCGTGCTCACCAAGATCGACTTCTACCCTTCGTGGCGCAAGATCCGCGACCTGAACGTCGAGCACCTGAAGCGCCAGGGGGTGACGGCCGACATGCTGTGCGTGTCGTCGTCGCTGCGGGTGCACGCGCTGCGGGCCAACGACCGCGAGCTCAATCGCGAGTCGGGCTTCCCCGAGCTCGCCGGCTACCTGCAGAACAAGATCGCCGCCAACGCCGAAAAGCTCAGCGTGCGGGCCGCGGCCAATGACGTGGTGGCGGTCGCCTCCATGCTCGAGGGCCAGTTCCGCAGCGAGCGCGAGGCCCTCGACAACCCCGAGGAGGCCCAGCGGGTCGTCGACAACCTCACCGAGCTCAAGGCCAAGGCCGAGCGCCTGAAGAGCGGGGTGTCCAAGTGGCAGCAGACGCTGAGCGACGGCGTCATCGACCTGCAGGCCGACGTCGACCACGACCTGCGCGGCCGGCTGCGCGCCGTCACCCGCCAGGCCGACGAGGCGCTCGAGGCCAGCGACCCCGCTGAGACGTGGGACGAGTTCCAGGCCTGGCTCTACCGCCGGGTGGCCGAGGACGTGGTGCACAACTACACGTTCCTGCATACCCAAGCCCAGGACCTGACCGCCCGGGTGGCCGAGCACTTCGGCGAGGACGGCGCCGACATCGTCGTCGACCTCGACGTGGCCAACCCCACCGAGGTGCTCACCAGCGTCGACGCCAACACCGACCTCGACCTCACGAAGATGGGCATGGGCTCCCAGGGCCTCGCCGCCCTGCGCGGCAGCTACGGCGGTTTGCTCATGTTCGGCATGCTGGGCCGCATGGCCGGGCTGGCCATGGCCAATCCGGCCACCATCGTCATCGGCCTGTTCATGGGCCGCTCGGCGCTGCGGGGCGAGAAGGAGCGCCAGCTCAACATGCGCCGTGGCCAGGCGCGCCAGGCCCACCGCAAGTACACCGACGAGGTGAGCTTCGTCGTGGGCAAGGACTCCCGCGACACGCTGCGCCGCACGCAGCGGCGCATGCGCGACTTCTTCGCCGCCCGGGCCGAGGAGCTGCACCGCTCGACCACCACCGCGCTCGCCGCCGCCCAGCAGGCGGTCAAGTCCGACGCCTCGACGCGCCAGAAGCGGCTGCGCGACGTCGAGGCCGAGCTGAAGCGCATCGCCGTGCTGCGCGACAAGGCGTACGCACTGGCGCCCGAGCTCAAGGCCTCCGCCGGCCAGGCGTCGGCCACCTCGGGAGCGTCGGCGTGAGCGCGTCGTCGTCCTCCGCGCTGCTGGCCTCGGTCCGCAACCTGCTCGAGCAGGGCGCCCAGGCCTACGCGCAGGTGCCCGAGGCGCGCCACCGCCTCCAGGCCGTGCTCGACCGGCTCGACGAGCCGCTGCGGGTGGCCATCGCCGGCAAGGTCAAGGCGGGCAAGTCGACGCTGCTCAACGCCTTGGTGGGCGAAGAGCTGGCGCCCACCGACGCGGGCGAGTGCACCCGCATCGTCACCTGGTACCGCGACGGCATCACCTACCGGGCCACGCTCGAGCCGAAGCACGGCGACGCCCGGCAGGTGCCCTTCACCCGCGACGGCGGCGCCATCACCATCGACCTCGGCGGCACCGACGCCGGGGACGTCAACCGCCTGGTCATCGAGTGGCCGTCCTCGTCGCTGCGGCAGATGACCCTCATCGACACGCCCGGCATCGCGTCCCTCTCGACCGACGTATCGGCCCGCACCACCGCCTTCCTCACCCCCGGCGAGGACCAGGTCACGCCCGCCGACGCCGTCCTGTACCTGATGCGGCACCTGCACGCGTCCGACATCAACTTCCTCGAGGCGTTCCACGACGAGGAGTTCTCGCAGGCCACGCCCGTCAACGCCATCGCCGTGCTGTCGCGGGCCGACGAGGTGGGCGTGGGCCGCATCGATTCGATGGCGTCGGCGCAGCGCATCGCCGCCCGCTACCGCCATGACCCCAAGGTGCGCCGCTTGGCGCAGACGGTCGTGCCGGTCGCCGGCCTGCTGGCCCAGTCGGGTGCGACGCTGCGCGAGGCCGAGTACAAGAGCCTCGACGCCATCGCCAACGCACCACGCGACGACGCCGAGGCGCTGTTCCTGTCGGCCGACCGGTTCGTGCAGGCCGAGACGCCCATCTCCCTCACGTCGATGGAGCGCGAGCACCTGCTCGACCGCTTCGGGCTCTTCGGCGTGCGCCTGGCCGTCGCCCTCATCCGCCAGGGCGCCGCCACCACGGCGACGGCCCTGTCGATCGAGCTGGTGCGGCGCAGCGGTCTGGTCGAGCTGCGCGACGTGCTGCTCAGCCAGTTCGCACAGCGGCGTGACGTGCTCAAGGCCCGTTCGGCGCTGCTGGCGCTCGAGTCGGTACTGGGCGAGTTCCCGGTGGCCGACGGCGAGGTGCTCGCCTCCGAGCTCGAGCGCATCACCTCCGCCGCCCACGAGTTCGCCGAGATCCGTCTGCTCAACGCGCTGCGCGCCAGCGGCATCAAGATCAAGCCGGCCGAGGCGGCCGAGATGGAGCGCCTGCTGGGCGCCGAGGGCGGCAACATCCACACCCGGCTGGGGCTCAGCCCGGAGGCCGACGTGTCGGAGGTGCGGCGGGCCCTCGGCAACGCCATCGGCCGCTGGCAGCGCCGCGCCGAGAGCCCGATGTCGTCGCGCGAGGTGGCCGATGCCGCCAGGGTGGTCATCAGGTCCTGCGAGGGCCTGCTGGTCTCGCTCGGCTGATCCGGGGCCGCGTTGCGGCCCGCAACCTATGGGGGAGGAAGGGAACGTTGTCGAGCCCGCACGACGCTGGCGGTGACGAGCCGCCCCCCGACGACCCGTCGCCCGAGCCCCCCGCCTCGTGGCTGCCTGCCTCCCCCGGCGGCGCCATCGCGCCACCGGCGTCGCGGGCCTACACACCGCCGCGGTCGCCCGCCTACGCGACCCCGCCGGCGCCGGAGCCCACGGTCGACCGCGCCGCAAGCCGCGCCGCCGACCACGAGGCCGACCGCCAGCCGCCGGCGCGACGGTCACGCCAGGCCGGGTGGCAGCTCCTGCTGACCGGCGTGGCTCTCGTGGCGATCGCGGGCGGTGTCGTGGTGCTGCAGGGTGGCGACGGTGATGACAGCGACGGTGGTGGCGGCGACGGCGAGGGAACCGAGCACCACGTGTTCGGCGAGGTGGCCGCCACGTCGGCGGGCGCCACCGTCCGCACCGACGACGACGACGCTCTCGGGGCGCGTCCGCTCGCCACGGGCGACGAGGTCGTGGCCGGTTGGGTGGTCGAGACGACCGGCGACGCGACCGCGAGCATCGACCTGGCCGGCGGCGGCGTGGTGCGTTTCGACGGCGACGCCCGCCTCACCTTCCTCGACCTGGCCGCCGACCCCGACACGGGCGAGCTCACCGGTCCCAGCCGGCCTGCCATCGAGGTCGGCGGCGGGCGGGTGTGGCTCAACCCGGGCGACGACGCGATCGCCGTGCTGTCGGCCGGGGCCACGATCGAGACCGCGGGAAACCCCGTCGCGCTCGACTGCGCCCCGGCGTGCGCGGTCGAGGCGCCCGCCGGAGGCGTCTCGGTGGCGACCCGCACCGGCAACGAGGTCACGCCCGCCCCGGGCGAGGTCGTGAGCATCACGACCGAGCACGGGTTCGACGTCGAGTTCGCCGACGCCCCGTCCGGCTGGGCCGACAGCAACATGGCCGCCGACCGAGCGGACGGCCTGCCCGACGACCCGGTGGACGACACCCCCGGCATCCGGGCGTCGGCCAGCTTCGGCGGCACCTACGCCGTGAACGTCGACGTCGTGAGCGAGCCGACCGGCGACGCCATCCCCCTCCCGCTGCGCTATCCCAACGGCAGCAGCTACACGATCAGCGTGGTGGCCGACGCGACGACATGCGAGGGCCCGCCGCCGTGCAACGTGCCCGTCAGTGGGGTGGACGGCGGGTCCGGCACGGCCTCGGTAGCCGACGGCGCCGTCGAGCTGAGCTTCGCCCAGCAGATCGACTGCTACAACGAGGCCGACACCGCGGTGGTGCGGCCCGGCATCGGCACCACCAACGTCGACCTCTCGCTCGAGGTCGGCGAGGTCGACTTCGAGGGCGGCCGTTGGCTGGTCAGGACGCTGCGGGGCGACGGCACCGTGGCGGCGACCCTCACGACGCGCTGCAACCGGAGGGACGTGCTGGGCACCAGCAGATCGACGGTCGACGCCGCCTCCACTCGCGCTTGAGCGCCGCCGGCGCCGGGGGCGCCGGCGGAGCCCGACGTCCGCGCGGTCGGGCCGTCAGGCCTCGAGCAGGATGGCGTCGCCCTGGCCGCCGCCGCCGCACAGGGCGGCCGCACCGGTGCCGCCGCCGCGACGCTTGAGCTCGTGCAGCAGCGTGAGGGCCACCCGGGTGCCGGACATGCCGACGGGGTGGCCGAGGGCGATGGCCCCGCCGTTGACGTTGACCACCTCGTCGGTGATGCCGAGGTCGGCCATCGACGCCAGGCCCACCGCGGCGAACGCCTCGTTGAGCTCGAACAGATCGACGTCGCCCACCGACCTTCCGGCCGTCTCGAGGGCGGCGTTGATGGCCCGCGACGGCTGGGTGAGCAGCGACGGGTCGGGGCCGGCCACCTGGCCGTAGCCCGCGATCTCGCCCAGCGGCTCGGCGCCCAGGCGCTCGGCCACCGCCTTGGACACCACCACCACGGCGGCGGCCCCGTCGGAGATCTGCGAGGCGTTGCCGGCGGTGATGTTGCCGGCCTTGTCGAACGCGGGGCGGAGCTTGGCCAGCGACTCGGTCGTGGTGCCGGGGCGGACGCCCTCGTCGGTGTCGACCACGACCGGGTCGCCCCTGCGCTGGGGCACCTCGACCGGGACGATCTCCTCCGCGAAGCGCCCCTCCTTGATGGCGGCGGCGGCGCGCTCGTGCGACTTGGCCGCCAGGTCGTCCTGCGGCTCGCGAGCCAGGCCGGCCGAGGCCGCGTACCTCTCGGTGCCCGCGCCCATGGCCACCTGGTCGAAGGCGCAGAACAGGCCGTCGTACATCATCGAGTCGACCACCGACTTGTCGCCCAGGCGGTAGCCCTCACGGGCGCCGGGCAACAGGTAGGGGGCCTGGGTCATCGACTCCATGCCGCCGGCCACCACGATGTCGGCCGCGCCCGACTGGATGAGCAGGTCGGCCAGGAAGATGGCGTTGAGGCCCGACAGGCACACCTTGTTGACCGTGGTGGCGGGCACGGTCATGGGGATGCCGGCGTTGGTCGCGGCCTGGCGGGCGGTGATCTGGCCGGCGCCGGCCTGCAGCACCTGCCCCATGAACACGTAGTCGACCTGGTCTGGCGCGACCCCGGACCGCTCGAGGGCCGCCTTGATGGCGAAGCCGCCGAGGTCGGTGGCGGCGAAGCCACCCAGAGCACCGGACAGCTTGCCGATCGGCGTGCGGGCTCCCGCCAGGATCACGGAACCAGCCATGGTGGCCATCCCCCATCGTCAGTGGACGTCACGAGCGAAGCCGAGCCTACCCAGCGGTCACCACGGCGCCTAAGTCGTCGTCGCCGCGGCGCGCGCGGGCGGGCCGTCGCCACGCCGACTAGTGCCGCGTCTGGCAACGTTTGCGGCGTTGCGGCGGCCCGACTCCGAGCCGGCGTTCTGGGGCACGGTACACGAAGCTGTCCGACGAGTAGCCAGCGATGCTGGTGCTGTGACAGCGTTCGGTGATCTACCTCGCGAGCCTCTCAGTGACCACTACGGGCTCGATCGCGGCACACCGGTAGACCGCCGGTACATCGAGGGCTTCTTGAGCGCACGCCGCGGTGTGATCCACGGGACCTACCCCAATGGCGACTTCTGGCGCTTCACCCCGGCTGGCATCGCTGAACTCTTCGGCCAGCACTGGCCGAGCGACTTCACGGTGGACGGGTTCGGCAATCTCCGAACATGCACGGCCTTCCTCATGGGGGAGGTCGTCGAGGACCTTCCCGACGTCGTCCTCGACGACCACGACCCTCGCTTCCCGCTCACAGTCGCTGTCGAGGCGACCAAGGCCTCGTCCGCTCGGCCGGCATCGAACCCGCAAACCACACTCTGACATTGGTCTGTCGACCTACTCACCGACCGGCGTTCGGTGACACCCATGGGGACACGATTTCGGGATGGCGCAGGTGCAAGCGCTCGGCCGGTCCTAACCTCTGGCTGTCGTGGATGCGTCACCAACGCCGAGTTGGGCCGATTCCTGGCAGGCATCGTGGGATCGTCTCGAAGGTGCCCTCGTGCCCGATCGGGAGCTGCGCCTTGGTGTGCTGCTCGACGTCATCGAGGGGATCGCCGGCACGGCCCCGACCGTGGTTGACCTCGCCTGTGGCACCGGCACGATTACGCGTCGCTACTCGACCGGTTGCCGCGCGCAGGCTCGATCGCCGTGGACGTTGATCCGGTGCTGCTCAAGATCGCATCGGCGACCTTTGCCGACGACGAGCGCGTGCGAATCGTGCGCGCCGACCTGCGCGAACCGTCCTGGGCCGATGCGGTGCCCGAGCCGCAGGTCGATTCGGTGGTGACCTCGACGGCCCTGCATTGGCTCCCCGAGGATGCTGTCTGCCGGCTGTACCGCGATCTTGGTGGCCTGGTCCGCCGTGGCGGCGTCGTCGCGCACACCGAACAGATGCCGATGATCGAGCTTCCCCGCCTCGGTGCTGCCCTCGCCGGAATCGATCACCAACGTCGGATCGGCACTGCTGATCGCCGTCGGCGGTGGGACGCCTGGTGGACGCGGGCCGCGTCCGACCCGGAGCTGAAGGCTGCGACGGCGCAACGCCGAGCAGTGTTCGAGACCAACTACCCGACCGAGGAGTTCATGCCCCCGGCCGATTGGCACCTAGCCGCGTTGACCAACGCTGGCTTCGCCGAAGTCGGTCTGGTGTGGCGCTCTGGCACGGGCGCGGTAGTCGCCGCGGTCCGATAAGGCACGCACCGGGGTGACGGTCGCGAGGTGTCGACCACCCGGCGGTAGGGGACGCGGCGGGGTGAGCGATACTCTTTCGTGCAGCCGTCCGTGAAGCTCTGGCCAGTCCAGGGATCGGAGCTGGATCGCATCGCGCCAGATCTGCCTGGATCTGGATCTGGGATCCGCACCCTTGTTCGGCAGCACCAGTCTCGGCTGGGGCGGATGGCCCGGCCGGTACGCAGCTAGAAGTGCGGTCAGCGCTGCCGCCAGCGCTTCCACACCGCCGTCCCCGTCACCGGCTCCTTGCCCTTCCCCCACACGCGCGACACGACGGTGATCTCCGGCTTGGACACCGACAGCAGCTCCGCGGTAGCCCACACCGGCTCAGCCCGAAACGGCCGATGGCCAGCCCGGAGGCTGGCCATCGTGGGTGGGTCGGGACCGGCGTCGATCCGGTGACCTCGCTTTCAGGCATCGATGTTTGCCGGCCGCCCGCGGGGAGCATCGTCAGCCGCCGCCGGCCGGTGGACCGAGCGTGTCGGCCGTTGGTCACCTCGCGGGCATGTGCCGCGAGCCCGGGACGAACTCCGGTCCGGCCGGGGTGTCGGCTTCGTCGGTCGGGGTCGGCGTGTCGGCCGGATGCTGACCGTAGGTCCTGGCGAGCCCGTCGAGATGCGCTTGGTGTTCGTACTGCTCGGCCTGGGGGTTCCAGGCGGGCTGGTTGCCCGTCTGGCTCGGCGTGACGGCGCCGTTGTCGCGGCCGTAGGTCCTGGCGAGCCCGTCGAGATGCGCTTGGCGCTCGTACTGCTCGGCTCGTGGGTCGAACCGCGGGGTCGGGAAGTCGCGGTCGTCGTTGCCGCCGGTGAGGGTGGTGACGGCGAGGGCGACCACTGCGATGCACGCCCCGATGACGGCGGCCCAGGTGAGAGTTCCGCCTCGGGTCTTGGGCGGCCGGAGTGGCTCTCGGGCCGGGGTGGTGGTCTCGGCGGTGTGGGTGTCGGTGTCCGTTGCCATGATGTCTCCTGCGTGTCTGCTGCGGGGGCAGCGTTGAGCGATGTGGGCACGGTGGCCTGGCGGGGTAATGGGCGGGTGCGGGGCCGGTAATGGCGCGGTAACCGCCCTGTTGACGCAGGTCACGGTGGGGCGAACACTCGCGGTCGTGGCGCGGATCGGGGTCTTGGGCCCGGTGACGGTGGCCGGGGCGGATGGCACGCTGGCGCCGCGCGAGCAGGTGGTGCTGGCGGCGCTGACCGTGTACCGGGGCGAGGTGGTGAGCGCCGAGACGTTGGCGGACGCGTGGTGGGGCGAGCGGGTGCCGCCGACGTGGACGAAGGCGTTGCAGGGGTGCGTGGTGCGGCTGCGCAAGGCGCTGGGGCCCCATGCGATCGAGACCCGCCCGCAGGGCTATTGCCTGGTGATGCCGGCCGACGAGGTGGATGCCGGCCGGTTCGAGCGCCACGTGGCCCGGGCCCAGGAGTTGTTGACGCTGGGAGAACCGGACCGGGCGGCCTACGTGGTCGACGAGGCGTTGGGTCTGTGGCGAGGCCGGGCGCTGGTCGAGTTGGACGGTTGGGAGCCGGGGCGGGTGGCGGCGGCGCGGCTGGAGGGGCTGCGGCTGGACGCCGAGGAGCTGCGCCTGGATGCGATGGTGCGGGCGGGGCGGTTCCGGGAGGTGCTGGCCGAGGCGCAGGTGCGGGTGGCCGCGGAGCCGTTGCGGGAGCATCGCTGGCGGCTGCTGGCGCTGGCCCAGTACCAGGCGGGCCGCCAGGGCGACGCGCTACGTACCCTGCACCGAGCGCGGCGGGTGCTGGCCGAGGAGCTGGGCCTGGATCCCGGACCCGACCTGGTGGCGCTGGAGGAGGCGATCCTGCGCCAGGACCCCTCCCTGATCGCCGAGCAGCTGCCGGAGCCGAGCCCGGTGTGCCCCTACCTGGGGTTGGTGCCCTACGACATCGATGACGCCGACGGGTTCTTCGGCCGGGACGCCGATGTGTCCGAGTGCCTCGGGCGGCTCGCCGACGCAGGGGTGCTGGCGGTCGTCGGCCCGTCCGGTTCGGGCAAGTCCTCGCTGGTGCGGGCGGGGATCGCGGCGGCGCTGCAGCGGGACGGCCGCCGGGTTGTCGTCGTGACCCCGGGTGCCCGGCCGACGGACGCGCTGCCGGCTGCAGCGGACTCTCATCGGGCATCGGTTCTGGTGGTCGACCAGTGCGAGGAGGTCGTCACGCTGTGCACGGACGCCGACGAGCGGGAGGCGTTCTTCGCTGCGCTGGTCGACCACGCCGAGCGGACGCCGCTGGTGGTGGCGCTGCGCGCCGACCGGCTGGGCGAGCTGTCCGCCCACCCGGGCTTTGCCCGGGTCGTCGAGCGGGGGCTGTTCCTGCTGCAGGCCATGGGCGAGGACGATCTGCGGGCTGCGATCGAAGGACCCGCCCGGCAGGCCGGCCTGCGGCTCGAACCCGGCCTGGTGGATCTGCTCGTCCGGGATGTCGAGGGGGAACCGGGCGCCCTGCCGTTGCTCTCGCACGCCCTGCGGCAGACCTGGCAGCGCCGCGAGGGGCGCACCCTCACGGTGGCTGGCTACCGGGCCTCGGGCGGCATCCGTGGCGCCGTGGCGCAGTCCGCCGAACAGCTCTACGAACAGGCACCGCCCGACCAGCGGCCCGTCATGCGTGACCTCCTGCTGCGGCTCGTGGCACCCAGCCCCGATGGCGAGCCGGTGCGGTCCCGGGTCCCCCGCCGGATGGTGGCCACCGACGCCCAACACGAGCGGATCATCGAGCAGCTCGTCTCCGCCCGGTTGGTGACCAGCGACGAGGACGTGGTCGAACTGGCCCACGAGGCGCTCGCCCGAGCGTGGCCCCGGCTGCGCGGCTGGCTGGACGACGACGTCGAAGGGCAACGCATCTGGCGCCACCTCACCGCCGCGGCTGATTCCTGGGAGGCCATGGGCCGGCCCGACAGCGAGCTGTACCGCGGCGTCCGCCTCGACCAGGCCGTCGAATGGCGTGACCGGGCCAGACCCGACCTCAACACCATCGAGCGGACGTTCCTCGACGCCAGCCACACCGAACGGGACCGCCAGCGACAACGCGAGGCCGAGCAGCTCAAGCGCACCGCCCGGGCCAATCGGCGGCTGCGCGCCCAACTGGTGGCCCTCGGCATCGCCCTCGTGATCGCCCTGGTCGTCGGGGTGGTGGCCGTCCGCCAGCGGGACACGGCCACACGCGAGCGCCGCGTCGCCACCGCCCGGGAGCTGGCCGCCGCCGCCAACGCCAACCTCGATGTCGACCCTGAACGCAGCGTCCTGCTCGCCCTCGCCGCCGTCGACCGGTCCAGGTCGGGCGCAGGTGGCGTGCTGCCCGAGGCCGAGCAGGCGCTGCACGACGCGGTCACCGCGTCCCGGGCGGTGCTCCACGTGCCAGGCGTCGGCGGTGCCGTCGCCTGGAGCCCCGACGGCACCCGGTTCGCCGCCGCCGACCCGGACGGTGCCGTGGTCATCCACGACGCCGCCACCGGCGAGGCGGTGCAAGCGATCGCCGGCCACGACGAGCCGGTCAACGGCATCGCCTTCAGCCCCGACGGTGCCCTGCTCGGCACCACGGGCGAGGACGGCTTCGTGAAGCTCTGGGACCTGGAAACCGGGAACGAGCTGCACGCCCTGAAGAGCCCGGCCGGCCGCGACGCGCTGGCCCCCTCGTTCAGCCCCGACGGAACCCTGTTCGCCGCCTCGTGGTGGAACGAGGAGCTGGTCCCCATCCTGGACCTGGCCAGCGGACGGGTCGTGCGCGAGATCGCGGACTTCCCGAGTTGTTGCCCCCGGAGCACCGCCTTCGACCCGAGCGGCACTCGGATGGCGCTGGCGCTGGCCGACAACACGGCCGTCGTCGTGGACGTCCGTTCGGGTCAGCAGGTGCTCGACCTCGGCGTGACCGGGGCGTGGGACGCGGCATGGAGCCCCGACGGGAGATCGATCGCCGTCGAGAGCGACGGCAGCGCCCGCATCTTCGACGCCCGCACCGGCCAGGAGCGCTTCGCTCTCGTGGGCCACCGCGGCCGCGTCAACGACCTCGACTGGAGCCCCGACTCGACTCGGGTCGTCACGGCCAGCGAGGACGGTACGGCCAAGGTCTGGACCACGACCGGAGGAGTCGCGCGCGAGCTGTTCACGCTGTCGGCGCAGGCCACCCGCGCCGGCGTTGCCAGCGCCGTCTTCTCGCCCGATGGCTCGCGGGTCCTGACCGGGGATGTGGAGGGCAGGGCGACGATCGTGTGGGATGCGAGCATCGCCGGCGACGCCGAGCTGGCCAACGTCCCCGCAGCCGCGTTCGCCCAGGGCACGGCCGCCTTCACCCCAGATGGCCGGTACCTCCTCGTCGGCAACGCGGCGGGCGGAGTCAGCGTGTGGGACACGGAGACGTTCTCGGGCGTGCGGACGCTCGGTGCGCGGGCCGCCTCTTCCCCCGGGCCCCCCGAGGGTGGCGACGTCATCGACCCCCCGGCGACCGCCGGTGTCGAGGTCACGGCGCTCGATGCGAGCCCGGATGGGCGGCTGGTGGCGGCCGCCATCAGCGACTGGACCGTCTGCTGCCCGAATGGCTCGTCGTTGCGGATCTGGAACGTCGAGACCGGGCAGGCAGCCTTCCGCGTCCGGCCCCGCGGGAACGTCGACGACGTGGCCTGGAGCCCCGACAGCAAGCTGCTGGCAATCTCCGCCCAGAGCTTCACCGTCGACGCCGACGGCAACATCACGTCCGTGAAGGGGTCGTTGGCCGTCGTCGACCGGTCGGGCGGCGAGGTCGCCTACCTGCCCGATGAGGAGCAGGGGGTGCAGCTCCTCTCCATCGCCTTCACGCCCGACGGCGAGCGCCTCATCGCGTCGCGCTCGCACGGGGCGTCATGGGAGGGCTACGTGGGCGAGGTGGTGGTCTGGGACTGGAAGGCGGGTGAGGTCGAGCACCGCATCGAGACGGGAGACGACTTTGCGGTGCTGAGCCCGCGCGCCGACCTGCTCGTGTCCACACCGCGGAGCTTCCTCACGGGCTCGCAGGTCGCGAACGTGTGGGACTGGGCGACCGGGCAACACCTGAGGAGCCTCAGCCACAGCGGCAGCGTGACCTACGCCGCCTTCAGCCCGGACGGCTCCCGCCTGGCGACCGCCAGCCGAGACGGGACGATCCGGGTCTGGGACCCCTACGCCGACGCACCGGAGCAACTCGCCCTACGCGGCCACGCCGGCCCGGTCGGCATGGCCGCCTTCAGTCCCGACGGCTCCCGGCTGGCGTCCGTGAGCGAGGACGGGATCGTGCGCGTCTGGGCGCTCGACCTCGACGAGCTCGTCGACGTAGCCGAGCGCGGGCTCACCCGCACCCTCACCGACGACGAATGCCGGCAGTACCTCCACGCAGACAAGTGCCACTGAGGGCACGGGCGCACCTGCCCCCAACAGGCGATGCCGGCGTGAGCGACGATCACGCAGGCGCGCCGTCGCACCCGCTCCGGTCACCGGCCCTTGCGTCTGACAGGCCATCGACCGCCAGATCCGGGCTCCGCGCACCCGGGGAGATCCGGGCTCGCAACGGCTGCCGGTACGTTGCGGTCACAGTCAGCCCGACCACTCGTCCCCAAGGTGCCGAAGTGCGTCACGCTCCCGGCGGTCAGGGACGCGTCGGGTAGCCGATCGCGGCGAGCAACTCGGTGTGTAGACCCGAGTTGGAATACAGACCCCCGCCCGCGTCGCCACCGTGCCCGCCGGTCCGATCGGTGAACCGCCCCCCTGCCTCCTCGACGAGGAGGATCCAGGGCGCGTGATCCCACACGTGGCAGCACTCGGCGAGGAATCCATCGATCTCGCCGCGGACGAGTTCGACCAGGGCGAGGGGGCTCGGCGGAGCGATGGTTGCCTCTCTCGGGAGACGACCACGAGAGTCGTCATCGAGTGCATCGAGAACGGCTTCCTTCATGATCGAGGTGCTGGTGACCGACAGACGAACCTCGTCACCAAGTCGCGGCCACGACGACTCGAACGCGCCACCCCCTCGAGTTGCCCACCACTGGCGGCCCAGTGCCGGGGCGGTGACGACTGCTACCTCGGTTCGCCCCGAGGCCTCGAACGCAATGTGAACGCGCCAGTTGGGATCACGCCGACTGAAGAACGAGGTGCCGTCGATCGGGTCGAGGATCCAGACACGCTCCGAGTCGCCGAGATGGCCGAACTCCTCTCCGAGAAGCGCATCTTCCGGCACCGCAGCACCGATGCTCTCATGGAGCAAGTGCTCGACGGCTCGATCAGCCTCCGTGACCGGAGTCCCGTCACGCTTGATGGTTACCTCGACTCCGGCCCGGTAGTGCATCAGCGCAAGCTCAGCCGCAAGGTCCGAGCATCGAAGAGCCAACTGAAGCTCCGCGCCGTTCCCCATGGCACCCGACGCTACCGGTGACCCACATGTGCCGCTCGGCCGCGATCGGGAACGCTGCTCAGCCGGCGTATGGGGACGCCTTCGCCCCTTCGTCGATCTGTGCGCCGCACGGTCTCCCGGCGACGATCCAGATCGGGCAGAGTGTGAGCCAGGGTTCCCATCTGGACGACTAGAATTCGGCGCCGTGGCCGGCAACCTGGAAGTAGAGGTCAGCCGCATGGCGGTCATCGCCTTGCGGGGCGAGATCGACATGTCGGGCCTCGACGATCTGCAGAGTGCGGTCGAGCCCCACCTTGCCCCAGGGCAAACCGTCGTGTTGGACCTCTCTGGCGTGACGTTCGCCGACTCCACGCTCCTCAAGGTCCTGACGCAAGCCCGCGGCAAGGCCAACCAGACCGGCGGCGCGCTGCTCGTTCGCAACCCATCCGACCAGGTCCGGCAGCTCCTCGCTCTCGGCGACCTCTACGATCTGGTCCGCGCGGAGGTGGATCGTCAGAACAAGATGCCCTGAGCTCTCGCGGGCGAGGGCACACAGGCTCGCCTACGACTTGAAGAGGAAGGCCTCGTCGTCGGGGTCGAGGAAGAGGCGGA
>DASSCS010000021.1:0-11238 GCA_035697515.1 Acidimicrobiales bacterium | reverse complement strand
CGGGTTGGCGGCGGGTGCGTAGCCGGGCTGGGCCGAGCCGGGCGGCGCGGGCCGCGAGCCGAGCGGCTGCGGCGGCTGCGGCCGCGTGCCCGCCACCGTCGCAGCGACCGCCGCGGGCGGCGCCGGGCGCACGCGGGTGGGGTCGGACGACACGGTCGGCGGCGGTGGTCGGGTGTCGGACAGCACCGTCGTGACCGACTCGGGCGTGGCCGCGCCCCGCTGGGCGGCCACGGCGATGGATGCGCCGAACGCGATGGCGTCCTTGGGGTGGGCGTCGATGGCGATGGGCCGCCCCAGCTCGGCCCCCACCATCTGCGCGACGAGGGGGATGCGCGACGAGCCGCCGACAAGCAGCACCGCCCTGATGTCCTCGGAACGCACCGCGGCCGACCGGATGGCACGGCGCAGCGCCACGATGGTCTCGGAGATCGCGGGCCTGATCATCGCCTCGAACTCCGACCGGGTGAGCCGCACCTCGGTCTGCAGGCCCGGCAGCAGCACGGGGATCGACACGTCGGTGTCGCTGGAGAGCGCCTCCTTGGCGTCGATGCACTCCTGGCGCACGCGGGCCACCGCGGCCTGCGCGGCCGGCTCGTCGGGATCGAGCCGGTCGATGCCGTCGCCGACCGCGTTGCGCACGTGGGCGAACACCGCCTCGTCGAAGTCGATGCCGCCCAGCCGCTCGATGCCCTCGGGGGTGCCGATCGTCTCGAACCCCGAGGGCGTGCGCCGCACCATGGCGGCGTCGAACGTGCCGCCCCCCAGGTCGTACACCGCCACCACCGAGCCGGGCGCCAGGCTGCGCTGCGAGGCGTAGAACGTGGCTGCGGCCACCGGCTCGGGCAGCATGAGCGACGCGTCGACGTCGACCTGGCGCACCGCCTGGGTGAAGAGGTCGAGCTTGTAGGGGCCCCAGTTGGCCGGGTGGGTGAGCGCGACGGCGCGGGGCGGCTCGCCCTGCTGCTCGCGGACCCGCTCGACCGACCAGTGCAGCAGCCGCGCCATCAGCATCTCGGCCGCGTACGGCGTGCCGCCGAGGATGATGGGCGTCGGGTCGCCGACCCGGCGCTTGAACTCGCGGGCCACGCGGCCCGGATCGGTGGTGGCGCGGCGGGTCGCCGCCTCGCCAACCAGGATCTCGCCGTCGTCGCGCAGGTACACCACCGACGGCACCGAGGCGGTGCGGTTCCCCAGCGTCAGCGCCTCGACCACGCCGTCCCGCTCGGACGCCGCGGCGGTGTAGGTGGTGCCGAGGTCGATGCCCAGGTAGTAAGCCATGCGTGCTCCTCAGGCGCGTCCGATGACACGGCCGTGTCATGGCCCCACCGGTGTCATGCCGCCGACCCGGGTGGAGACAGGAGACGAACCTAGTCGCCGGCGGAGGCCGGTCGCGCCCGGCCCGCCAACCCAGCTGGTCACCCCTCACCCGGGCGCCGACACCCCGGACGGCGCACCGCAGCGAGGCTACCGCGGGCCGGGCGGCGCCGTGCCATCCCGCCGGCGTCGCCTCCGGTCACGAACGGTCGAGCCCGGCCAGCTCGCGCGCCCGCACGAGCACCGCGTCGAACATGTCCTCGGTGAGCTTGCCGGTGAAGGTGTTCTGCTGACTCACGTGGTAGCTGCACACGATGGTGCGGCCGCCGGGGAGGGCCACCTCGGCGCCGTGGCCGAACGGGGGCCGGGGCGCCACCCCGAGCACGCCGCACAGCACCTGGTAGCCGAACTGCCCGAGCGGGACGAACACCCGCAGCCCGTCGAGCAGCGCCAGCTCGCGCTCGAGGAACGGGCGGCAGCGGTCGCGCTCCGCGGGCGTGGGCTTGTTGGCCGGCGGAGCGCAGCGCACGGGGGCCGTGATCCAGGCGCCGGCCAGCTCCAGCCCGTCGTCGCGGTGCCGCGAGGTGGGCTGGTTGGCGAAGCCCGTCCGCCACAGCGCGGCGTAGAGGAACTCGCCCGACCGGTCGCCGGTGAACATGCGCCCCGTGCGGTTGGCGCCGTGCGCAGCGGGCGCCAGCCCCACCAGGCACACCCGGGCGGCGGGGTCGCCGAAGCCGGGGACGGGCCGGGCCCAGTACTGGTCGTCGCGGAACGCGGCCCGCTTGTCGGCGGCCACCTGCTCGCGCCAGGCAACGAGACGGGGGCATGCCCGGCAGGCGACGACCTCGGCCTCGAGCGCACGGAGCTCGGCGACAGGTTCCACGCCCACGAACGATAGGTTGGGGCGGCGATGCCCCGAGCTGACCGCACCAGCGACGAGCCGGCCACCGCGCCCGAGGCTGGACGGCGCACCGAGCGCCGGCCCGGCACCCGCCGACGTGCTCCGGCCGCCACGGTGGTGCTGCTCGTGCGCCACGGCGCGACCACCACGACCGGCCACGAGCTGCCCGGTCGCGCTCCCGGCCTGCACCTGTCCGACGCCGGACGCGAGCAGGCCGAGCGGGTCGCCGCCCGCATCGCCGGCATGGCCCGCGTCCCCGGCGGCGCCGCCGTCCCGGCGGGCGATGGCGCGGCGAGCGGGGTCGCGGCGGGTGACGGCCAGCGGGCCGACGGCGGCAGGCGGGTCCGGTCCCGTGGCCGGGGCGGAGGCGCCAAGGGCCCCGGCATCACCGCCGTCTACGCCTCGCCGCTCGAGCGCACCCGCGAGACCGCCGCCCCCATCGCCCTGGCACTCGGCCACGAGCTACGGCTCGACGAGGGGCTGCTCGAGCTGGACGTCGGCGAGTGGACCGGCCTCGAGCTCAAGGCCGCCCGCAAGCGCAAGGAGTGGGGCACCATCCAGCGCTACCCCAGCGGCTTCACCTTCCCCGGCGGCGAGTCGTTCGTCGCCATGCAGGCCCGCATCACCACCACGCTCGCTCGCCTGCGGGCCGCCCACCCGGGCGAGACCATCGTCGCCGTCTCGCACGCCGACCCCATCCGCGCCGCCGTGGCCGCCGCCATGGGCACCCACCTCGACCTGTTCCAGCGGGTGATCGTGTCGCCCTGCTCCCTCACCGCCATCGCGTACGGCGACGAGGGGCCCACGGTGCTGACCGTCAACGACACGGGCGCCAGCGGCGCCCTGGTGCCGTCGTGAACATGGGCGAGTCCTACGACTTCCCGCGCGCCGACGTGTTCTGGCCCGGCGCCGACGGCCCGCCCGGCAAGCGCGTCTTCTTCCTGGCCGGCGGCGATGAGGGCGGCCTGGTGTACCTGCGGTGCGAGAAGCAGCAGGTGGCGGCGCTGGGCGAGTACCTGCTGGCGCTGCTCGAGGACCTGTCGCCCGACGTCGAGCCCGCCTCCGGCCACGGCACCGTCACGCCCCTCCCCTTCGCCTGGGACGTCGGCTCCATCGGCGTGAAGTACGACGAGCCCGAGGGCCGCATCGTGGTCGTGCTCGAGGAGCTGGCCGACGACGCCACCAAGCCCGCCACCGCCCGGTTCTGCTTCACGCTGTCACAGGCGGCAGCCTTCGGCCGCTTCGCCCTCGATCTGGTGGCGCAGGGCCGGCCCGACTGCGGCCTCTGCGGTCTGCCCATCGACCCCGACGGGCACACATGCCCGCGGATGAACTGACGCCGGACCTCGACGGTACCGGCGCGCTCGACCTGCTGCGCTCGGGCGAGGTCGAGGTTCTGGGGCGCATGCCCTGGAGCTCGAACGTGACCATGCTGGTCGAGGTGCGCGGCCGGGTCGGCGGCGCCGGGGCGTGCCTGCGGGCGGTGTACAAGCCGCGGCGCGGCGAGCGGCCGCTGTGGGACTTTCCGCCCGGGCTCGACCGCCGCGAGATGGCCGCGTACGAGCTGTCGCACTGGCTGGGCTGGGACATCGTGCCCGAGACCGTGGTGCGCGACGAGGGTCTGCCGTTCGGGGCGGGGTCGCTCCAGCGGTTCGTGCCCTACGACGTCGAGGCCCACTACTTCACGTTGCTCGAGCAGCCGGCCCGCCACCGTGCGCTGCGCACCATCGGGTGCTTCGACCTGCTGGCCAACAGCGCCGATCGCAAGGGCGGGCACTGCCTGGCCGGGCACGACGGCCGCGTGTGGGCGGTCGACAACGGGCTGACGTTCCACGCCGAACCCAAGCTCCGCACCGTGATCTGGGACTTCTCGAGCGAGGTCATCGACGACGATCTGCTGGCGGGGGTCCGCCGGGTGGCCGACACGGGCGGCCCCGAGTCGCTGGCGGGCCTGATCGACGACGAAGAGCGCGACGCCCTCGTCGAGCGGGCGGTCGAGGTCGTCGACACGCGCACCTTCCCCATCGACACCAGCGGCCGCTGCTACCCCTGGCCGTTGGTCTGAGGGCGCCGGCCCGCGGCCGCCGTCCGGGGCCGCGAGGTCCGCCCGGCCTCGGCCGGGCTCAACCGGGCTCGTCGGTGACGGTGGCCTCGGCCTCGTCGCCGCCGGCGTGCTCCACCGACCCGTCACCCCGGGCGCCCGCGCCGTTGCCTGCCTCGCCCGGGGTGCCCTTCCCGTTGGCGCTGGCCTCGTGGACCTGCCCGTTGCCGGGGCGGTCGCCGTTGCCGGGCCCGTGCCCGTTACCGTCGGCCGCGCTGTGCGCCTCGGTGGCGCCGTCGTCGGTGACCGGGTCGCCCCCATGGGCCTCGCCACCGTCGCCGGTCCCGTTGCTGTCGGCCGCGCCGTTGCCCCCGGTGACGAGGGAGGCGCCGTCGCGTAGCTCGATGATGTGGTCGACGCCATCGTCGGCGGCGGGCGCGGCGTGGTCGACGGCGGCGTCGTGGAGGTAGGCGAACTCCTCGGGCTGGCGCCGGTCGAGCCAGTCGCCGAACTGGCGCGAGGTGAGCGGCGGGCACACGACGAAGCCCTGGGCCATGTCGCAGCCGAGCGCGGTGAGCAGGTCCCAGCCCTCGCGCGACTCGACACCCTCGGCCACCGTGACCAGCCCGAGGTCGCGCCCGAGGGCCAGCACCGAGCGGGCGATGGCCCGGTCGCTCTCGTCGACCGCCATGCGGGCGATGAACGACTTGTCGATCTTGATCTCGCAGATGGGCAGCCGGCGCAGGTGGGCGAGCGACGAGTAGCCGGTGCCGAAGTCGTCGCACGACAGCCGCACGCCCAGCTCCGCGAGCCCGGCCAGCACGTCGACCGAGCGCTGCGAGTCACTCATCACCATGCTCTCGGTCAGCTCGAGCGTCAGCGCCACGGCCGGCACCCCCGCCTCGTCGATGACCGCCGCCACGTCGTCGACCAGGTGCAGGTCGAGCAGGTTGCGCGCCGACAGGTTGACCGCCACCGACAGGTCGAGGCCCATGTCGCGCCACGAACGGCACTCGGCCAGCGCCTTGCGCATGACCACCATCGTCAGCGTGCGGATGTCGCCGGTGTGCTCGGCGATGGTGATGAACTCGTCGGGGCGCACCCGTCCCAGCCGGGGGTGGTTCCAGCGCACCAGCGCCTCGGCACCCCGCACGATGCCCGTGGCCAGCTCGACCTTGGGCTGGAAGCAGACGTCGAGCCCGTCGGTCTCGAGCGCCTCGCGCAGGTCGGCGGCGAGCGCCAGCCGGCGGGGCGTCGCGGGGTCGTGCACCGGGTCGTAGAGCTCCCACCCGCTGCGGTGCAGGCGGGCGGCGTCGGCGGCGATGTGGGCCCGCTGCACGAGCGATGGTGCGTCGATGGCCTGCTCGGGGTACACGGCGATGCCCACGTTGACGCCGAGCGCGAGCAGCACGCCCTCGCTCTGGAACGGCGGATCGAAGCCGGCGATCAGCAGGCGGGCGGCGCCGACCACCTCGTCGCCGTCGGCCACGCCGGGCATCACCACCGCGAACTGGTCGGCGTTGAGCCGGGCCAGGGTCGCGCTCTCGGGCAGCAGGCCCCGGATGCGGCTGCAGGCCTGGATGAGCAGGCCGTCCGCGCTGCTGTGGCCGAAGGCGTCGACCACCTGGCTGAACGAGTCGAGGTCGACGACGATGAGCCCGACCCGGCCCCGGGTCGTGTACGCCTCGTCGAGAGCGCCGGCCAGCACGTCGGTGAGCAGGGCTCGATTGGGCAGGCCGGTCAGCGGGTCGTGGGTGGCCTGGTGCGCGCGGTCGGCCGCCTCGCGCTCGAGGCGGTGGAAGAGCATGCCGTTCTCGATGGCGATCGACGCCTGGTCGGCCAGGGTGCCGAGCAGGGCGGCGTCGGCGTCGCCGAAGCGGTAGAGGGCCTTGCGCTTGGCCTGGGTGACCACGAGCGCGCCGACCACCGAGCGGTCGGTGCCCGTGATGGGCGCGGCCAGCGCGCTGAGGGCGGTGAGGTCGCGCAGCCACTGCGGCGAGTCGTCGTCGAGGTCGACCCGGCGGGGCTCGGCCTCGGGGATGAGCGCCCGCACGTCGGCCACGTGCTGGGCCCCCGACACCTCGACACGCTCGATGCCGTTGTCGCCCAGCCGGATCCGGCGGGCGGCGTCGGTCCCCCCGCCGCCGGCCGGCCGCAACAGCAGCACGGCGTCGTTGGCTCGCAGCAGCTTGCGGGCCGAGGCCAGCACCGAGGCGATGATCTCGGACAGGTCGGTCGAGCGCACCACCGAGGAGACGAACTCGTAGTGGGTCTCGAGGCCCTTGTAGCGGTGCGCCAGACCACGGTAGATGCGGTTGCAGACCAGGCAGGCGGCCACGATGGCCGTACCCAGCAGCATGACGTGGGGATGGTTCCACAGCGTGCTGGCCAGCCCGATGCCGATGGCGGCGTTGAGCACGGCCGCGACCGCGCCCGTGCGGGCGAGCACGACCATGGCCCGCCGCCCCGGCAGCCGGCGGGTGACGACGGCGATGGTCACGGCGAGCGCGGTGCTGGCGGTGAGGAACGACGCGAACAGCCCGGCCAGCATCGCGAACGCGCCCTGCACGCCCACGGGGTCGGCCTCGCCCAGCACCATGCGGAACACGATGACGGCGGCCACGTTCTGGGCCGCGTGCACCGCGACCTCGTAGACCGCCTCGAGCGGCCGTCGCTGGCGCACGACGGCCAGGCCCGGCACCACGCCGGCGACGCGCGCCATGACCAGAGCGGCGGGATCGGCGTAGACCAGGCCGACGGCGAGGGGCACGAGCGCCAGGGTGAAGCCGTAGGACTCGCCGTGGGTGCGCTCGACCCGCAGCGCGAACACCTCGCAGCCGAAGAAGGCGACGGCCAGCCACAGGCCGGAGATGTGGAGGGGAGCCTCGAGGCCGGGATCGGACCCGACGAAGAGCGCGAACGCGGCGGTGGCAACGGCGGCGATGCCGACGCCGACGGCGGCGACCGACCGCTCGCCCCTACGCGTCTCGTCCCCCGACAACTGATACCCCCCTTCCCCGAGAGAAGCCCGCCCGCAGCACCGTGCCGCACGTCGGAGCAGCCGGTCAAGACGGACCGTGGCCTTTTTCCCAGCCGGTACGCAATCTCCACCGCTCACCGCGCGTAGCGCGGTCATTGGCCCACGGAGGCGAACACTTGACCGGGGTTCAGGCCCCGTACCGCCGCCAACGGCTCCGAGGCACCCGCCATCATGGCCGACGAGGACTCGCCTGTCGACCTCGCTGCGAACCACAAACCTGGCTCCCGTGGCGCCGAGCGGGTACGCATTGGTGCGTGAGATGGCGTCGAACCGACAGCGCGCACTACCAGCGGCGAGCCGGGTCCGGCATGGGTATGCCGGTGGCCGCGGGCGGCGGCGTCCTCGGCCTGCTCGTCCTGCTCGCCACCGTGCTGCTGGGGGGCGGCGGAGGCGGCGGCGGGTTGAGCGGCTTCGGCGAGGCGCTGGAGACGGACCTCGACGCCCCGCCCAGCGAGGAGGAGGCGTTCGTCGAGTTCCTGGCCGAGGACACCCAGGCCGTGTGGGCCGACATCTTCCTCGAGGACGGCAGGCAGTACGAGTACGCCACGGTCAACACGTTCACCGGCCAGGTGTCGACCGGCTGCGGCGGCGCCACGTCGGCCGTGGGCCCCTTCTACTGCCCGGCGGACAGCCAGGTGTACCTCGACACCGAGTTCTTCGACGAGCTGTCGTCGCGCTTCGGCGCCCCCGGCGACTTCGCCCAGGCCTACGTCGTGGCGCACGAGGTCGGCCACCACGTGCAGAACCTGCTCGGCACCAGCGCGGACGTGCGGGCGCGCGAGCAGGCCGCAGGCTCGCAGGAGGAGGCCAACCAATGGTCGGTCCGCCTCGAGCTGCAGGCCGACTGCTACGCCGGCGTGTGGGCCAACTCGGTCTACGTGCGCGGCCAGGAGGAGCCCGAGGGCGATGTCGGCCTCGAGGAGGGCGACATCGAGGAGGGCCTGGCCGCCGCCCAGGCGGTGGGCGACGACCGCATCCAGTCGCAGGCCGGCATGGACGTGAACCCCGAGACATGGACCCACGGCTCGTCGGCCCAGCGGCAGGAGTGGTTCAACCGGGGCTTCGAGTCGGGCGACCCCGACAGCTGCGACACCTTCGCGTCGTGACCGCCCGAGCGTGTGACCGCCGGGCGGCGTGTGCGGCCCGACCGCCGGCGCTCAGCGCGACTGCAGCGCCTCGAGCAGCTTGGGCAGCACCTTGTGCACGTCGCCCACGATGCCGAGGTCGGCCACCGAGAAGATGGGCGCCTCGGCGTCCTTGTTGATGGCGATGATGTTCTTGGCGCCCTTCATGCCCACCAGGTGCTGCGTCGCGCCCGAGATGCCGGCCGCGATGTAGACGGTCGGCTTGACGACCTTGCCCGTCTGGCCCACCTGGTAGCTGTAGGGCACCCAGCCGGCGTCGACGATGGCGCGTGAGGCGCCGGGCGCACCCTTGAGCGCCTTGGCCAGGTCCTCGATGATCTGGTACTTCTCGGCCTCGCCCAGCCCGCGACCACCCGAGACGACCACGGCGGCCTCGTCGAGCTTGGGGCCCGTCGTCTCCTCGACGTGGCGGTTCTTCACCTTGGCCGCGCCGTAGTCGGGCACGTCGATGGCGACCACCTCGGCGGCACCGCCGCCCGACTCCTCGGCCGCGAACGACTTGGGCCGGATGAGGGCGATGTGGGGGCCGGCGCCGGTGAACTTCGTCCGCACCAGCTTGCTGCCGCCGAACACGGGCTCGGTGACGACCACGTCGTCGCCCTCGACCGCGATGTCGGTGTTGTTGGTGATGACCGGCTTGTCGAGCGCCACCGACAGGCGGGCGGCGACGTCGCGGCCCTCGTAGGTGGTGCCGAAGAGCAGCAGGTCGGGGGCGTTGCCGTCCGCGATCTGCTTGGCGATGGCCGAGGCCACGGGCACCCCGGGCGTGCTGCCCTGCAGGTCGCCGCTGGCGTACACCTTGGTGGCGCCGTGCGCGCCGAGGGCCTCGGCGACCGTGTCGGCGTCACCGTCTCCGTAGACGGCCTCGACGGTGCCGGCCAGCTCGCGGGCCTTGCTGAGCATCTCGAGGGTGATGGGCGCGACCTTGCCGTCGGCGGCCTCGGCGTAGACCCAGATGCGGTTCAGAGCCATGTCTGTGCGTTCTCCTGTGCGTCCTGGTCGGAGCCGGGCTCAGATGACCTTGAGGTTCTCGAGGTAGGTGACGATCTTGGCAAAGCCTTCGCCGTCGTCCTCGATGATCTCGCCGGCCTCGCGGGTGGGGGCGTCGTCGACGGCCACGATCTCCTGGCCCGCGCCCGCCGCGCCCACCGTGGCGGGGTCGATTCCCAGGTCCGCCAGCGTGAGCTGGTCGACCGGCTTGGACTTGGCGGCCATGATGCCCTTGAAGCTGGGGTAGCGGGGCTCGACCACGCCGGCGGTGACCGACACGAGGGCGGGCAGCGGTGCCTCGACCTCGTCGTAGCCCAGCTCGGTCTGGCGCTGGACGTTGACCGTCTCGCCCGAGACCTCGATGTGCTTGGCGAAGGTGACCGAGTTCAGCCCGAGCAGCGCCGCGACCTGCTCGGGCACGGTGCCGGTGTAGCCGTCGCTCGACTCGGTGGCGGCGAGCACCAGGTCGGGCTCGGCCCGCTTGATGGCCGCGGCCAGCACCTTGGCGGTGTCGAGCGCGCCGGCGCCCGAGAGGGCGTCGTCGGAGACCAGGATGGCCTTGGCCGCGCCCATGGCCAGCGCCGTGCGCAGGCCGGCGACCTCGTTGTTCGGCGCCATCGAGACGAGGGTCACCTCGCCACTGCCCGCTGCGTCGACAAGCTGCAGAGCCATCTCGACGCCGTAGCTGTCGGACTCGTCCAGGATCAGCTTGCCGCTGCGATCGAGGGTGTTGTCGGCCTCGAGCTTCCCGGGGTCCGCGGGGTCCGGGATCTGCTTCACGCACACGACCACGTTCATGGCCAGCCATGCTGCCCGTCCCCCGAGGAGGGGTCCAAATCGCGTCGACGGCGAGGCGACCGATAAGTGTCCGACGGGTAACTTACCGGGGCGACGGCGGCTGCGAGCCTCCGTCCGGGCCGCGCGAGGCCGGCGCGGAACCCGAGCCCTCACCGCGCCGCCCTGACGCCGGGCCCGAATCCGGACCGCGCGACCCCGACGCCGGGCCGGAGTCCTCACCGCGGGACCGCGGCGCCGGGCCGGAGTCCTCACCACGGGACCCCGAGCCGGAGTCCTCACCGCGGGACGCCGAGCCGGAGTCCTCACCGCGGGAGCCCGAGCCGGAGTCCGGACCGTGCGATCCCGGCGCCGAGCCGGAGTCCTCACCGCGGGAGCCCGACGCCGAGCCCGATCCCGGGCCGCGCGATCCCGACGCCGAGCCCGCTGACGCGCTGGTCGGCTCGCCGACCGGGTTCGGCGGCGGGTCCGACGCCGCTCCGACCGAGCCCGGGCCCTGGCCGTGGACGTTGGGCGGCGGCCCGGTCGCCGGCCCGGCGGCGCCCCCGCTCCCGGATCCGTCGGCACCCGGGCCCGCCGTCACCTCTCCGGTCACAGGAGGCTGAGTCTGCGGCGGGTCATCGGCGGTGGTGGTGGTCGTGGTGGTCGGCAGTGCCGGTTGCCCGGTCTGGGTCGCGCTGGGCGCGGCGACCGTGACGAGGGCCTCGTCGGAGACCGGCGCCGAGGCACCGGCGACGGGATCGCTGGACGGCGACTCCCCCGTCACGTCCGCCAGGCCCGCCGCGTGGTCGGCCGTCGTGCCCGGCTCGGAGAGCGGGCGATCGCCGCCCGCAGGATGCACGTGGCCGGAACCGTCGGCCGGCGGTCGTGCCGAGTCGCCGCCGCCGAGCCGGGGGAACGCCTCGTTCGGCAGCTCGAAGGGTGTGACCAGCTCGATGACGCGCCGCACGACGGCGTCCACGGGGTCGGGCAGCACGCCGGCCGCGCCGGCCCCGGCCGCGGCCGTGCCCCC
>DASSCS010000020.1:0-40770 GCA_035697515.1 Acidimicrobiales bacterium | reverse complement strand
CGATCGTGGCCTGGGGCACCATCGTGAGGTCGGACGAGTCGACCTCGATGCCCGCCTCGTCGAGCGCGGTGCGCACGGCGTGCAGCTCGGTCGGCGGCGTGGTGACCCGCCACGAGTCGCCGTCGTCGATGATGTCCTCGGCCCCGGCGTCGAGCGCGGTGAGCATCAACTCCTCCTCGTCGGCCGACCGGGGGACGATGATCTGGCCCTTGCGGTCGAACTGCCAGGCCACCGCCCCGGGCTCGGCGGTCGACCCGCCGTTCTTCGAGAAGATGTTGCGGATCTCGGCGCCCGTGCGGTTGCGGTTGTCGGTGAGCACCTCGACCATGACGGCCACGGCCGCCGGGGCGTAGCCCTCGTAGGTGATCTGCTCGTAGGTGACGCCATCGAGCTCGCCGGTGCCACGCTTGACCGCCCGGTCGATGGTGTCGAGGGGGATGGAGCTGTCGCGCGCCTTCTGGAACATGGTGCGCAGCGTGGGGTTCATCTCGGGGTCGCCCCCGCCCTCGCGCGCCGCGACCTCGACCTGGCGCAGCAGCTTGGCGAAGAGCTTGCCGCGGGCCTTGTCGTTGGCGGCCTTCTTGTGCTTGATCGTCGCCCACTTGGAATGGCCGGACATCTACGACACCACCTCGGTGAGGAACAGCTCGTGCAACCGGGGATCGTCGCCGAGCTCGGGATGGAACGCCGCCACGAGCACCGGGCCCTGGCGGCACAGGACGGGTCGACCGTCGACGGTAGCGAGCACGTCGACCCCCGTGCCGACCCGCTCGACCACCGGCGCACGGATGAACACGGCGTGCACGGGCGGCCCGTGGACCCCGTCGACCGCCAGGTCGGCCTCGAACGAGTCGACCTGGCGCCCGAAGGCGTTGCGCCGCACGGCGATGTCGACGGCGTCGAGGCAGCGCTGATCGGGCCGGCCGTCGAGGATCTCGTGACCGAGCAGGATCATGCCCGCGCAGGTGCCCATGGCGGGCATGCCGTCCGCGAGGCGCTGGGCCAACGGGTCGAGCAGGCCGGACGACTCGAGCAGCATGGAGATGGTGGTCGACTCGCCGCCCGGCAGCACCAGGGCGTCGACGCTGCCGAGCTCAGCCGGCGACCGGATTGGCACCGGGCGCGCGCCCAAGCGTGCCAGCATGGACGCATGCCGTGCCGAGGCGCCCTGCAGCGCCAGCACGCCGACCTTCACCTGGGGGCCTCGCTGCTGTGTTCATGCCGGGTCGATTGTACGGGCCGTCCGCCGACCGGCGAGAATCGTCAGCCGACTGGGACAGAGGTGGGGGCCGACACGTCGCCGACCCGAGGAGCGCTGCGCACACCATGACCCACGGCCGAGATCGAGTCGTCAGCTCGCCCTCCCCCCGACGGGGCCGGCGCCGGGGCCTGGCCGCGCTGGCGGCCGTGAGCCTGGCCGGTGCGGCGTGCTCGACGGGCTCGGGCGCCGGCGTGGCCGAGGCCGAGCCCACATTCGCCAGGGCGAACGGCACCGACATCGCGATCGAGGAGCCCCTCGCCAACGTGATCGACCTGCTCGGCCCGACCGGCGAGGGCGAGCCGTGGACCATCGTCGGCTCGATCTTCGACCCCGAGGCCCGGGCCACGCAGGCGGCCGTGTGGACCTCGACCGACAGCCGCGAGTGGGAGCGAGCGACGGTCAGGCCGTCGGCCGGCACCACCAACGAGACCATGGAGGCGGTGGCCTCCACCGACGCAGGCCTGATGGCGGTCGGCCAGGTGGGCCACGGGCCCGAGGGCGACGCCGGTCTCTGGCGCCTGGTCGACGGCGAGTGGCAGGCGTCGCGCCCGCCGGAGATGGGCGGCACGCACGAACAGTGGGCCTCGGAGATCGCGGTCGGCGACGGCGGCATCCTCGTGGCCGGCGGCGAGAACGCCTGGGGCGAAGTGCGCCCACGCCTGTGGTTCAGTGCCGACGGCGAGGCGTGGTCGAGCGTCGACGGCGGGCCGGGCGGGGCGTTCGACGCGCCCGGCGAGGAGGCGGTGCGGGCCGTGACGGCCGTCGGCGCGGGGTTCGTCGCCGTGGGCTGGCGGTCGGTCGACAACGAGCAGGACGGCGTGGCCTGGTTCTCCGCCGACGGCGAGTCGTGGGAGGAGATCGACGACCCCGACCTGGCGCAGGAGGGGCGCCAGGCGCTGCTGACCGTGGCGGTCGTCGACGGCGTGGTCGTCGCCGGCGGCTACGTGGACGACCTCGCCGGCCAGGGCAAGCCGGCCGTGTGGCGGTCGGCGGACGGCCGGGGCTGGAACCCCCCCGTGACCAAGCTGCCCATGACCCTCAATCGCATCGGCGTCCGCGACCTGGCGGTGCGCTCGCTGTCGGTGAGCGGCGAGCGCATGGTCGCCGCGGGCGGCAACGACTGGCGACCGCAGGTGTGGACCTCCGACGACGCCGGCGTCACCTGGAAGGCGATGCGCAGCCCGGTGAGCGGCGACCTGTTCCAGGACGGCGTCTCGCTGCGCGACGCGGTCACGGCGCAGGACGCGACCGTCGCCATCGCCGCCGGCCCCACCGTGCTGGTGATCAACGGCCCCCGTTGGGAGGAGGCCCCCAGCGACGCGTTCCCCAAGGGGGGCGACCAGCCGTTCACCACGTCGGTGGCGGCCAACGCCGACGCCGAGCTCGCCGCGGGGGGCCGCCGCACGGCACCCTCCGGTGAGACCCAGGAGAACTTCGACGGCCAGATCTGGCGCCACGTCGACGGCGCGTGGCGGGCCCAGGACAGCGAGAACCTCGCCGCCGGCCAGATCATGGACATGACCGCGTTCGCCGGCGGCTTCGTCGCCGTCGGCGTCGAGAACCGCGGCCTGGCCGCCGAACGGGGGGTCGTCGACGACAAGGAGCCCGACGGCCTGGTGTGGGTCTCGCCCGACGGCGACACCTGGGCCCGCATCGGGGTGAAGAACGCCGAGATCAATGCCGACAACCTCGAGTACCTCGACGACCCCCGGCCGGAGCTCGCACCCGCCATCGCCGCGATGGAGGCCTCCGCGCCGCCCGAGTCGGCCTCCCCCGCCGGCGGCGACGGCACCCGCGCTCTCACCGGCGTCGCCCCCCTCGGCGACGGCTTCATCGCCGTCGGGTCGGTGTACGACAAGGCGGACGCCAATCCCATCGTGGTGGTGTCGGAGGACGGCCGCTCGTTCAAGGGCGAGGACCCGGTGCACAGGGGCGCGGGCGTCCAGGAGTACACCGACGTGTGCGTCGCCCCCGACCAGACCGCCATCGTGGTGGGCGAGGCGGGGCCCAACGGCGCCCACAACATGGCGGTGGCGGTCCGCTCGCCCGACGGCGAGTGGACCAAGGCCGAGAACGCCGGGTTCGGCGGCGCCGGCAGCCAGCAGGGCTTCGCCTGCGCCGCGAGCGAGGACGGCTTCGTGGTGGTCGGGTCCGACGACCGCAGCGGCAACACCGATGCCCGCGCCTGGGTGTCCGAGGACGGCGTCGAGTGGACCGAGGTGACCTCGGGCGTGCTCGGCGGTGCCGGCGACCAGTGGGCCAGCGCCGCGGCCGCGGTGCCCGAAGGCGAGGGCTGGCTGGTGGCCGGGGGCGACACCGTGACGGGTGATGCCGACATCGCCTTGTGGCGCATCGACCCGTCGGGTGGCGTCACCCGCCGCGACGAGGGCGAGCCTGCGCTGGGCGGGCCGGGCGACCAGTCCGTCGATGCCGTCACCGTCGGCGAGGACGGCGTCGTGACGCTCGCCGGCAGCGACTACGGCCGGGTCGGCCTGTGGGAGTCGGACGTGCTCGACCGCTGATCCGGCCCGTGCGGGCACCAGCGCTCGATGGTGCCGCCCGCGGCCGGGCGGCTACCAGCCCCGCTCGGCCAGCTTGACGTCGAGGGTGTCGATCTCGTCGCCCCGCATCGCGTGCCCCAGGCCACGGCTGACCTTGGCCAGGATGTCGGGGGCGTCGTAGTGGGCCGTGGCCTCGACGATGGCCTTGGCCCGGCGGGCCGGGTCGTCGCTCTTGAAGATGCCGGAGCCCACGAACGTGGCCTGCGCCCCGAGCTGCATGACCAGCGCGGCGTCCGCGGGCGTGGCGATGCCGCCGGCGCAGAACAGCGGCACCGGCAGCGTGCCCGTCTCGGCCAGCTCCTGCACCAGCGACACCGGCGCACGCAGCTGCTTAGCCCAGTCGTAGATCTCGGCCGAGTCGGCCTGGGTGACCTTGCGGATGTCGCCCAGGATGGTGCGCAGGTGGCGCACGGCCTCGACGATGTTGCCGGTGCCGGCCTCGCCCTTCGAGCGGATCATGGCTGCGCCCTCGCTGATGCGGCGCAGGGCCTCGCCCAGGCTGGTGGCCCCGCACACGAAGGGCACGGTGAAGGCCCACTTGTCGATGTGGTGGGCCTCGTCGGCCGGGGTGAGCACCTCGGACTCGTCGACGTAGTCGACGCCGAGCGCTTGCAGGATCTGCGCTTCGACGAAGTGGCCGATGCGGGCCTTGGCCATGACCGGGACGGTCACCGCGCCGATGATGCCCTCGACCAGCTCCGGGTCGCTCATGCGGGCCACACCGCCGTCACGCCGGATGTCGGCCGGCACCCGCTCGAGGGCCATGACGGCGACTGCGCCCGCGTCCTCGGCGATCTTGGCCTGGTCGGCCGTGACCACGTCCATGATGACGCCGCCCTTGAGCATCTCGGCCAGCCCGCGCTTGACGCGCTGGGTGCCGGTGTCGTGGGCGGGGACGGAGGGGGTGGCCGACTCGCTCATGCAGGCATTCTACGAGGCGGACCCCTCGGACTCCCCAGCCAGTTGCTCCGGGAATGGACCGGACCGCGCGGCCGACGCCGCCGGCAGCCCGAGCGGCCCGCGCAGGGCCGTCAGAGCTCGCGCAGCAGGGCGATGCGCTCGTCGATGGGCGGGTGGGTGTCGAACATGCGGTTGAGGCGTGACATCCGGCCCTCGGGCTCGGTCTGCGCGGCCGGTTGCTCGATCCACAGGTGGGCGGTGGCGTGGCTCGTGGCGTGCACGACAGTGGAGTCGTCGCGCAGCTTCTCGAGCGCGGAGATGAGGCCCGGCGGGTAGCGGGTCATCTCGACGCCGGACATGTCGGCCAGCGTCTCGCGCCGGCGGCTGACCGTGCGCTGCATGACCACGGCGATGACGGGCGAGAACGCCAGCAGGGCGAACCCGAGGACCGACAGCAGGGCCAGTGGCCCGCCGTTGCCGCCGTGCTGGTCGTCGAAGTCGCGGTGCGAGCTGCGCCCCATGCCCCACCACAGCATGCGCACGCCGATGTCGGACAGCAGGGCGACGACGCCTACCATCGTCACGGCGAGGGTCGATACCAGGATGTCGTAGTTCTTGACGTGCGACAGCTCGTGCGCCAGGACGCCCTCGAGCTCGATGCGGTTCATCTTGTCGAGCAGGCCGGTGGTGACGGCGAGCGCCGCGTTGCGGGGGCTGCGGCCGGTGGCGAACGCGTTGGGCGCCGGGTCGTCGATCACGTACAGCCGGGGCTTGGGGAGGCCCGAGGCGATGCACAGGCCCTCGACGACGTTGTGGTAGCGGGGGTAGGCCTCGACGGCCGCCGGGTGGGCGCGGCTCATGCGCAGCGCCACCGCGTCCGACCGCCAGTACGCGAGCGCGCTGGTGGCGCCGGCCACGACCAGCGCGATGACGACGCCCACCGGTCCGCCACCGATGAGGTAGGCGAAGGCCGCCGCTACGAGGCCGACGAACAGCGCGAAGCCGACGATGAGCAGCCAGCTACGGCGCTTGTTGGACGCGACCTGGTCGTACATCGAGGCCGGGGAGCCGAGGACTGCGAGCGCCACGGCTCAGAAGCTGACCTGGGTCGGGCCGCGGGACTCGTCGTCGGCCTGGAAGTACTCGCGCTCGGAGAAGCGGAACATGTTGGCCAGGATGTTCGACGGGAAGCTCTGGACCTTGGTGTTGTAGCGGTACACGGTGTCGTTGTAGAACTGCCGCGCATACGCGATGCGCCCCTCGGTGCCCGTCAGCTCCTCCTGGAGCTGGGCGAAGTTCTGGTTGGCCTTGAGGTCCGGATAGGCCTCGGACAGGGCGAAGAGCGACTTGAGGGCCCCGGTGAGCATGTTCTCGGCCTGCGCCTGATCGTGCGGCCCCTGGGCGTTCATGCCCGCGTTGCGCGCCTGGATGACGGCGTCGAGGGTCTCGCGCTCGTGCGAGGCGTAGCCCTTGACGGTCTCGACCAGGTTGGGGATGAGGTCGTAGCGGCGTTTGAGCTGGACGTCGATCTGCGCCCAGGCGTTCTCGATGCGGTTGCGCATGGAGACCAGGCCGTTGTAGCTGAAGACGGCGTACAGGCCCACCAGCACGAGCACGACGATGAGGATGATGACGACGATCACGGCAGCTCATCCTAGGCGGGCGGGGGCTGGTCCCCTCGGTCGCCCTGCTCAGCGGGTCGCGGCCAGGCGCTCGTAGTGGCGGGTGTAGGCCTCGGCCAGGCGCACCATCGAGAACTCCTGCGCCCGCGACTCGGCGGCCGTGACCAGGCGCTCGCGCAACCGCCCGTCGCCCAGCACCCGCACGAGCGTCGCGCCGAGCGCCTGGCTGTCGCCTGGGGGCGTAAGCAGCGCGTCGACGCCGTCGGTGGCCACGTTGGCGTAGCCGTCGAGAGCCGAGGCGACCACCACGGCCCCCGCCGCCATGGCCTCCAGCAGCACCACCCCGAACGACTCGCCGTGCAACGACGGGGCGCAGAACACGTCCGCCCCCCGCATGCGCGACGCGACCTCGTCGTCGCTCAGGCGGCCGAGCCACTCGATGCGGGGGTCGCCGCCGTGGCGGGCGCGCAGCGCCTCGGTCTGCGGCCCGGTGCCCCCCACCCACACGGTCACGTCCACAGGCAGCTGTGGCAGCGCGTCGAGCAGCACGGCCAAGCCCTTGCGCTCCTCGTGGCGCCCGATGAAGAAGATGGTGGGACCGGCCGAGGGCGTGGCCACCGCCTTGGTGAACCGCTCGATCTCGATGCCGTTGAACAGCAGCTCGTAAGTGCCCCCGAGCGCCCGCTCGGCGGTGGCCAGCGCGTCCTTCGACACCGCGCAGCGCACGTCGAGCCGCCGGGCCAGCCAGCGCACGCCCGGCTTCGCCAGCGAGTAGGCGGCGCTGTCGCCGGCCCGGTGGAACGTGCCCACCATGGGCGCGTTGCGGAACAGCAGCGTGGTCATGGTGGGCCCGGGCGCCAGCGGCTCGTGCAGGTGCAGGACGTCGAAGGCCTCGTCCCGCAGCGCCCGGATCGTGCGGAGCTGGGCCGCCGGGTCGGGCGCCAGCGGCGCGACCGAGCCGTTGGCCGCGGTGGGCACGCTGGCGCCGAGGGGCGTGACCCCCGCGTCGGGGGGCGGGCCGTCGCACGGAGCCAGCACCCGCACGTCGACGCCCATCCCACGTAGGGTGCGGGCCAGCCCGAGCACCTGCGCCTGGACGCCGCCGGGGATCGTGAGGCTGTAGGGGCAGACCAGCCCGATGTGCACGGGGTGCAGCGTAGTGCCGCGCCGCCACCCGCCGTCTCAGAGCCGCACCCTGCCCCTGTCGGACCAGTCGCTCGGCCAGTTCGGCTGCATCAGGTGCCACTGCTCGGGCGCGGCGCGGATGAGCACCTCGAGCTCGTCGGCCAGGGCCTGGGTGATCCGCGCGACGTCGGCCCGGAACGTGCCCCGGCGCTCGACGGGGATGGGCGGGTGCACGATGCCGTGGTGGCTCCGGCCCCGGTCGTACACCGCCGTCGGCAGGAGCGGGGCGCCCGTGCGCAGCGCCAGCACCGCGGGGCCGGGCGGCAGCGTCGTCTTCTCGCCGAAGAACGTCACCTCGACGCCGGTGTGGCCGATGTCGCGGTCGCACAGGAGGGCGATCACGTGGCGCTGCTTCACCGCGCTGACCACCGTGCGGCCGGCCTCGGGGCCGAGTGGCACTATGTGCATGCCGATGCTCTCGCGGTAGGCCACGAACCAGTCGAACAGGGCCGGCGGGTCGATGCGCTCGACAACGGCGGTGACGGGCACGTGCTCGACGCGGGTGAGCCAGTACGCGCTCCACTCCCAACTGCCCAGGTGCGGCATGGCGACCAGCGCCCCGAGCCCCGCCTCCCGCGCCTGCTGGATGTGCTCGACGCCCTCGTAGGTCATGCGGGCGTCGAGGTCCCGGGGGCTCACCGAGGGCAGCCGGAACGACTCGCCGTAGTAGCGCCCGTACGAGCGGAACACCTCGCGCACCCGCTCGCGGAGCTGCGGCCCGGTCAGTGCGGGATCGACCCGCCGCTGGTGGCGCTCGACCATGGCGCGCCGGTCGCTGTCGCGCCGCGCCATCAGTCCCGCGATCTGGGGCGCACCGGCATCGACCAGCCCCGCCGGCAGCCACCGGGCCAGCGCCGAGGCGCCGCGATAGGCGGGCGTGACGATGTCCATGCCGGGTGATGGCTAGCGGTCGCCGCGACCTCGGCCGGTCACCGGCGTCGCTGCGGCTGCGTCCGCCGCCGCGACGTGCGCTGGAAAGACCGCGCCACCCGGCGCGAGCGCCAGCGCGCGCCGAGGGGCTTCACCTGAGGCGCCGACGCCTGGCGCCACACCTTCACGAACCGCTGGACCGCCGTGAACACGGTGAGCGCCAGCATCACCCACAGCACGGGCACGAGCAGCGACTCGAACAGCAGGCCGAAGGCCAGGAAGCCCAGCCGCTCGGCCCGCTCCATGAGCCCGCCGCGGGCATCGAAGCCCAGCGACTCGGCCCTGGCCCGCTCGTAGCTCACCAGCATCGACGCGGCCATCACCGCGAGCGGCAGGATGGCGACCCGGCCGGGCTGGGTCGAGTCGAGGTACCAGGCGATGCCGCCGAGCAGCAGCGCGTCGCTGATCCGGTCGATGACCGAGTCGAAGAACGCGCCCCGGGGCGAGGCCGTGCCGGACGCCTTGGCCACGGCACCGTCGAGCACGTCGGGCACCGCGGTGAGCACGAGCAGCAACAGGCCCGCCCGCAGCGAGCCGTTGGCGATGGCCACCGCGGCGGCCATCGCCATGACCAGGCCGGTCACGGTGAGGTGGTTGGCTGTGATGCCGGTGCTCCGGATGCGGGCACCGACCGGTCGCAGGCCCTTCTCGAAGGTGCTGCGCCACCGTCCGTCGAACATGATGTCTCCAGGTCGGCCTCGGCTGCGCGACGAGCCGGCTGTTCCGACCCTTCCCAACGGAACGCGCTGTCGAGGACGGGTGACAGGCTAACAACGTCCGGCGTCGGGCCACGACACCCCCCGCGCTGCCCGCCGCTCGGCGCGAACGGGCCGCGCGTCAGGCGGCCGCCCCGCTACCCTCGCCCGCATCGCCGACCAACCACCGAGGGGGAGCCTGGTGAAGCGGTACGCGACCGGTCAGATACGCAACGTCGCCCTGGTTGGGCACGGCGGGTCGGGCAAGACGAGCCTGGCCGAGGCACTCCTGCATCGCGCGGGTGCCATCAACCGCATGGGCCGGGTCGAGGACGGCACCACCGTGTGCGACTTCGACCCCGAGGAGCAGAAGCGGGGCATCTCCCTGTCGCTGTCGGTCGCGCCGTTCGAGTGGCGCGACCACAAGATCAACCTCGTCGACACACCGGGCTACGCCGACTTCATGGGCGACGTGTCGGCCGCGCTGCGCATCGCCGACCTCGCCGTGTTCGTGGTCAGCGCGGTCGACGGGGTCGAGGTGCAGACCGAGGAGGCGTGGGAGCTGGCCCGGCGCCTCGGCGTCCCCCGCATGGTGTTCGTCAACAAGCTCGACCGCGAGCGGGCCAGCTACGACACCACGCTCGCCCAGCTGCGCGACCGGCTGGGCTCGGGCATCGCCCCGCTGGAGCTGCCGATCGGCGAGGAGGCAGCGTTCCGGGGCATCGCCGACCTGCTCACCGACACGGCGCACATCTACGAGAACGGCGTCCCCCACACCGAGCCCATACCCGACGAGATGGAACAGCTCGAGCACCAGGTGCACGACAACCTGGTGGAGGGCATCGTGGTGGCCGACGACGCCCTGCTCGAGCGCTACCTCGAAGGCGACGTGCCGAGCGTCGAGGAGCTCGAGCGCACGCTGCACGATGGCATCGCCGCGGCCACGGTGTTCCCGGTGCTGGTCGGCTCGGCCACCCGCGAGGTGGGCATCGACCGCCTGGCCGACTTCCTGGTCGAGATCGGCCCCTCCCCCGCCGACCGGCCCGTCCCGATCACCGCCCCCGGCAACGGCGAGGTCCCGACCGAGGTCGAGGTGAGCGCCGACCCGAGCGGCGACCCGCTCGCCTTCGTGTTCAAGACGATCGCCGACCCCTACGTCGGCCAGGTCAGCCTGTTCCGGGTGGTGTCGGGCACGCTGCGCCCCGACGATCACCTGGTCAACAGCCGCACCGGCGGCGACGAGCGCCTGCACGGGCTGCTGATGGTGCGGGGCAAGGAGCAGGAACCGGCCAGCGAGCTGGTGGCGGGCGACATCGGCGCCGTCGCCAAGCTCTCGGGCACGGCCACGGGCGACACGCTGGCGCCGCGGGGCAAGCCGGTGCGCGTGCCCCCCATCGAGCAGCCGGCGCCCACACTCGCCGTCGCCGTCGTCCCCCGCACCCAGGCCGACGAGGACCGCTTGGCGCCGGCCCTGCACCGGCTGGTCGACGAGGACCCCGCGCTGCGCGTCGAGCGCGTCGACGAGACCCACCAGACGCTCTTGCACGGCACCGGCGAGACCCACCTGCAGATCACGCTCGAGAAGTTGACCCGCAAGTTCGGTGCCAACGTCGACACCGCGGAGGTCCGGGTCCCCTACCGCGAGACCATCACCGGCAGCGCCAAGGGCGTCGAGGGCCGCCACAAGAAGCAGACCGGCGGCCACGGCCAGTTCGGCGTGTGCGTCATCGACATCGAGCCGCTCCCCCGCGGCGAGGGGTTCGAGTTCGCCAGCTCGGTGGTCGGCGGCGCGATCAGCCGCGGCTACATCCCGGCGATCCAGAAGGGCATCGAGGAGGCCATGGGCGCGGGCGGGGTGTACGGCTACCCCGTCGTCGACGTGAAGGTGACGGTCACCGACGGCAAGGAGCACTCGGTCGACAGCTCGGAGATGGCCTTCAAGGTGGCCGGCCGGCTGGCGTTCCGGGCCGGCATGGCCCAGGCGAACCCGGTGATCCTCGAACCCATCAGCCGGCTGGAGGTGACGGTGCCGGTGGCGCTGCAGGGCGACGTGATGGGCGACCTCAACGCCAAGCGGGGCCGGGTGCAGGGCACCGACAGCGACGGCGACGGCCGCCAGACGATCATCGCGCTGGTGCCCACCTCCGAGATCCAGCGCTACGCCATCGAGCTGCGCTCGCTCACCGGCGGCCGCGGCCGCTTCCGCGCCGAGCACGACCACTACGACGTGCTGCCCACCCACCTGGTGGACGCCGTGCGGCGCGAGATGGGCGACGAGGCCTAGCAGGCCGCCATGGACCGCTGTGCCGAGTGCGGCTTCGACCCAGCCGACCTGCGCCCGCAGGACATGGTGGTGGCGATCCGGTCGTTCGGGCGGCGCTACCGCGCCCCGCTCACGCGCGGGCTGCCCGGCGAGGACCTCGACGAGATCGTGCGCCGCTCGCCGGGCGAGGGCGTGTGGTCGGCCCTCGAGTACGGCGGGCACGTGGCCGACATCTTCCGCACCTTCGACGAGCGGGTGCGCTGCGCGCTCGTCGGCCGCGAGCCCGACGAGCCCGAGGTCGACTGGGAGGGCAGGGTCGCCGCGGCCTCGCCGAGGCTGGCGCGCGACGCCGTGGCCGACGACATCGACGACACGGCCGACTCGCTGGCCACGACGCTCAGCGAGCTGAACGGCGACGAATGGCGGCTCCCGGGCCTGACCGGCCGGGGCCGCGAGGTGCCCGTCGTCGAGCTGGCGCTGATCGCCACCCACGAGGGCAGCCACCACCTGCTCGACATCGGCCGGGTGCTGCGCGCGGCGCGGGGCCGCTGAGCCACCGCCTCAGGCGGGCAGCACGCGCTCGACGGCGGAGACGACGTCGTCGGAGGTGGGCTCGGCCATCGGGCTGAAGCGCGCGACCACCTCGCCGCCGGGCGCCACCAGGAACTTCTCGAAGTTCCAGCGGATGTCGCCCTGGTGCCCTTCGCCGTCGGGCACGTCGACGAGCTGCTGGTAGAGCGGGTGGCGGTCGTCGCCGTTCACGTCGACCTTCTCGGTGAGGGGGAACGTGACCCCGTAGTTGGTCGAGCAGAAGGTGGCGATCTCGTCGGCCGAGCCCGGCTCCTGCACGCCGAACTGGTTGCAGGGCACGCCGAGCACGCTGAAGCCCCGGTCGGCGAAGCGCTCGTGGATCTCCTCGAGGCCGGTGTACTGGGGCGTCAGGCCGCACTTCGAGGCCACGTTGACCACCAGCACCGCCTTGTCGTCGTAGTCGTGCAGGTCGGCGGCGCTGCCGTCCAGCCGATTGATCGCCACGTCGTAGATGGACATGCCGGCAAGCTATCTCCCCCCTACTGCGATCGTGTCGGACGTCATGCGGCAGCCTGCGGGCGCTCCCCGTCGCCCTGGGCGCCGCCCCGCCAGGGCGCGGCGGGCGGCGCTGCGCCGGCGGCGGCGCGTTGCGCCAGGCCCACGCCGACCAGCACCACGACGCCGCCCGCCACCTGCACGGCCACGAGCGACTGGTCGAGCCACGCCCAGGCCACCACCGTGGCCACCACCGGTTCGAGCATGCCCACCACCCCTGCCGTGGCGGCGGTCAAGTGGCGCAGGGCCGCCATGTAGAGCACGTAGGGCACCAGCGTGCCCAGCACGATCACGCCGACGACCACCGCCCACACCGGCAGCTCGATCCCGTCGAGTGCGCCCTGCAACGACGTGGTGTCGGCCAGCACGCCGCCGTCGACTCGCCACGGCGGCTCGACCATCACCCAGAACAGGCTGGCGAACGCGAACGTCCAGAAGGTGGAGACCAGCGGCTCGTGGACGCCTCCGGTGTGCCGGCCGAGCAGGAGGAACGTCGCCAGGCACACCGCCGCGCCCGTGGCGGCCGCCATGCCCAGCGCGTCGAGGTCGGTGTCGGCCCACACCCGGGCCACGAGGCCGAGCCCGACCAGCGACAGCCCGAGCGCCACCCACACCACCGGCGGGACCGCGTCCCGCAGCACGACTCGGGCCCAGACCGCCACCAGCACAGGCCCGGTGAACTCGACGAGTATGGCGATGCCGACCGGGACCCGGTCGATGGCGACGAAGTAGAACCACTGGATGAGGGCGGCGCCGACCACGCCCAGCACCGCGAGCTGCGGGAGGCTGCGCCACGGCACGCGCAGACGGCCGCGGGCGGTCGGCGCCAGCATCAGCAGCAGGCCGACGGCCACGCCTGTGCAGCGCACCGCGGCGAGCGGGCGCGGCTCGACGCCGGCGTCGAGCGCCACCTTCGACAGGCTGGCGGTCGAGCCGAACAGCACGCCCGCGGCGATGATCTGCGCGAGACCGATCCCCGGGCGCGTCCGGATGGTGGGGGCCGCGTCGTCGGTCGTGGGGGTCGCAACTGTCACCACCCCAGGATGACCGCCGACCGGCGCGGTGCTCGACTCGAATTCCTCCGAGGCTGCGCTCGTGGTCCTCCCGGGTGCGACACCTCGCCGCCACGGAGACAACCGCCCGCCGTGACGCGCTAGAACCTGGCGATGGACCTCTCCCGGCTCACACCGTCCGATGCCGTGGTCGCTCTCCGCGGGCTGGAGCGGCGCTACCGGGGCCTGTTCGCCGGCCTGGGCGAGGACGAGACGCCCGACGACGTGGCCCACCGGGTGGTCGGCGGCTGGTCGCCCATCGAGCACATCGTCGCCGGGGCCTGGGCCATCTCGGCGGCCGACCGGGCGCTGGTCGCGGTCCTGACCGGCGACGCGCCGGTGCTCGACCCGGCCGACGTGTTGCCCGAGGCCAGGCCCAAGCCCGGTCAGGTCACCGGCACCGTGCACGAGCGCCTTGCCGAGCTGGGGCTCGACGCCAACGCCGCGGCCGACCGGGTCGAGCACACCCCGGCGTCCGACTGGGACCGCACCGGCACGGTGGCCGGCACCGACCGCACGGTCACCGCCCTCGACCTGGCCCGCTCGGCCGTCGACGCCGGTGTGACCCACCTGCGGGCGGCCGAGGAGCTACTGGCGGCCGTGCGCCGCACGCCGCCGCCCGAGCCGTCCTGACCCGACGCGCCGGCACGCGCCGGCCGAGCGCTGAGTAGTGGCCGGCGCACGCTCGTCATCCGGTCCCGGCAGCGGCGCCGAACACCCTCCTGACACCGACTCACTCGGCAAACAGGAGGACAGGGAATGAAGCCAGTGACCCGTCGCTCGTTCATCGCAACGGGCTCCGCCGGTGCGCTCGGGGTGGCTGGAGTCGCCGCCCTCGGCTCGCCGATCAGCTTGGCCGCGGCAGACACGCCCGAGCTGAGCGACAGCGAGGCAGCCGCCCTCGAGCGGCCCGCCGTGCTGTCCATCCGCAACGCACGCGCCGGAGAGGTGGAGCTCCTGGTCGACGAGCGTTCCGTCGTGTTCACCGACAAGCAGCTCGTGGCGCGCATGCTGCGGGCCGGCCGATAAGGACCGCCATGTCATCCCACCGCGAGGCCCCGGGCATCCTGAAGGACCCGACCGCCGACAACACCGACGTCTACGCCTTCGTCACACCCAACGACACCGTCACCTTGATCACCAACTACATCCCGGTCGAGGCGCCGGGCGGTGGCCCGAACTTCTACGAGTTCGGTGACGACGTCCTGTACGAGATCCACATCGACAACGACGGCGACGGCAAGCCCGACGTCACCTACCAGTTCCGGTTCGAGACGAAGAACACGAACCCCGACACATTCCTCTACAACACAGGGCCGATCGACTCGCTCGACAGCCCCAACTGGAACCGGCGCCAGAAGTACTCGGTCACCAAGGTGACCAGGCGCCGGGGGCGGTTCCCCCGCTGGAAGGTCATCGGCCAGGACCTGCCCTCGCCCCCGTGCAACATCGGTCCCCGCTCGACGCCGAACTACCCGGCGCTCGCCCAGGCCGCGGTCAAGACGCTGCGCTCGGGCGAGGTCGTGTTCGCCGGCCAGCGGGCCGAGTGCTTCTACGTCGACCTCGGCGCGATCTTCGACCTGGGCACCCTGCGTCCCTTCCAGCCCGCGCACCTCATCCCCACGGCGCGGGCCGACGGCGTCGACGCCCTGGCGCAGGTCAACGTGCACACGCTGGCCATCCAGGTGCCGATCTCGGACCTCACCCGCGACGGCTCGGTGCCCCGCGACCCGATGGCGCGCGAGGCCGTCATCGGCGTGTGGGGCGCGGCGAGCCGGCGCAAGGCGACGATCCTCGACGACGACGGACCGCCCCGCAACGCCGGGCCCTTCGTGCAGGTGTCGCGGCTGGGCAACCCGCTGTTCAACGAGGTCATCGTGCCGCTGTCCCGCAAGGACGCGTGGAACGCGTCCACCCCCGACCAGGAGAAGCGGTTCGCCAAGTTCGTGGCCCGGCCCGAGCTGGCCAAGCTGCTGCCCGTGCTGTACCCCGGCGTGTTCCCCAACCTGGCTGCCTACGACAAGGACCGGGCCGACCTGCTGGCCATCCTGCTGACGGGCATCCCCGCGGGGGTCATCGACGGGTTCCAGAACTTCACCGGGACGACCCTGGCCGACGAGCTGCGGCTCAACGTCGCCATCCCGCCCACCGCCCAGCCCAAGCGGCTCGGCCTGCTGGACGGCGACCTGCAGGGCTTCCCGAACGGGCGGCGCGTCGCCGACGACGTGGTGACGATCGAGCTGCGGGCGGTGGCAGGTGCCACCCTCCCGCTGGTCGACGACACCTTCACGCCGGACGGCGCGGCGACCGCCATCGAGGACGGCACGTTCCCGCCGAACCGGGCCTTCCTCGACGTGTTCCCGTACCTGGGCGTCCCCTACGCCGGCTATGACGTCCCTGCTTCGTAGCCACACCCACTCGGCGCCGGAGCACTCGGCTCCGGCGCCCGAGAACGGGGTCGCCCCGGGCATGAGCCCGGTGCTCGACATCGGCGGCGACGTCGGGGCGATGATCGTCTACCTCGACGACGCCACGCCCTCGGGCGAGATCGTGGCCCAACCTCCCGGCCGTCCCGAGGAGCACTTCCACACCGGGGTGCATCCGCGGGACATGGGGGGGCGGACGGTCCACGTGGCGCTGTTCCCCGAGGTGGTCGCGGGCGGCTACGACCTGCTCGACCCCGACGGCGAGCCGCTGGCCCGCATCGGGGTGACGGGCGGGCAGGTCAGCGAGCTCGACCTGCGCAAGCGGTAGCCCACCGACAGACAGCGAGCGCGGTGACGGGGCCGGTCCGACCGGCCCCGTCGTCGCGTCCCGGGCGGGTGGCCAGGAGCCGGCGGGGCGGGCCCGCACGCCGGTCAGCCGCCGGTGCGGGCAACGTACTCGTCGACGGGCACCGGTTCGAGGGCCTCCCAGCCGACCGGGAGGTAGAGGTCGCCGGCCGTGGTCCAATACCACACGCCCCAGCCGTGGAACCCGGCGTAGGCGCCGGGATGCTCGACCATCAGGCCGGCGTAGCGCTGGACGGCCCGGACGTAGCGTTCGCTGTGGTTGTAGTGCCACAGGGCGCCGGCCATGTCGCCCGGGGCGCCGTTGGCGGTCAGGTAGCGGGCGGCGCCCCGGATGGCCTGGCGGGGGTCGTTCACGTCGCCCTCGCCGTAGGCGGCCCAGGTGGCCGGCATGAACTGCATGGGCCCCTCCGCGCCGGCCACCGACGTGCCCCTGATGCGGCCCATCGCCGTCTCGACCAGGTTGATCGCCGCCAGGTACTGCCAGGGGACGCCGAACTCGGCCTCCGCCTCCTGGTACCAACCGACCAGGTCGGCGGCGGGCTCGGGGAGCACGATGCGCCAGGCGGGCATCTCCCTGGCGGGACGGCCGGTCAGTGCCCGCAGGTCGCGGCGGGCGGCGGCGTGGCTCTCGGCCACCGGCCGCAGCTCCGGCGGGAGCGCGGCCTGCACCGCGGCGTCCCAGTTGGGGTGGTCACCCAGCTGGCGGTAGGCGACCTGCTGGGCCAGCGCCGCGGTCGCGACCTCGGCCTCGCCGGCGCCGCCCCTGCGCAGCACCGCCTCGGCGTCGGCGATCTGGCGGGCCAGCCCCGCCGGTTCGCCGGCCGGCTCGGGCGGGCGCAGGTTCGTTACGTCGACGGGTTGGGTCGTGGTAGTCGTCGCCGCCGCCGTGGTGGGCGGAGCGGTCGTCTCGGCGGCGGCGGTGGTGGACGTCGGCGGCTCACGCCCCGCCGACGGGGTTCTCCCGCCGCACCCCGGCGCGAGGGAGGCGATCAGGACCAGCAGGCCCGCGACGGCAACCCGGTGCACCACGACCCGGCCACCCTACGCGCCCTGGGCGCCGGCGGGGTCAGCCGGCGCCGAGCTCCGACCAGTCCTCGGGGTTGTCCTCGACGAAGTGCTGGACGATCGTGCCGTCGACGCCGTCGATCAGAACCAGGCCGCGACGGGCCGGCGGGTTCTCGTCGGAGTAGAGCAGGATGCGCCAGGTGGGGCGGCTGAGCAGCCCCCGCCAGCCCATCTGGGCCGAGGCGTGGCCCACCGGGAAGCCGACGGCCCGGCTGGCCGCCACGAGGGCGTCCTGCTCGTCGACGTCGAGGTTCCAGCCGCTCACGAGCTGGTACGCCCCCACCACGGCCAGCAGCCCCGCCGCCAGAAGGAAGCCGTCGTTCACGTACGACGAGTCGTCGACCAGCGCCCACACGGCCACGCATACGGCCGCGACCGCCAGGTACAGGTAGCCCGGGACCCGGCGGCGGTTGTTGTTGGGGAACAGGTACGGGCCGACGAACCCGGCGGCGTCGAGGTCCTCGGGCAGCTCGTCGACGACCTCGGCATCGCCGGCGGTAGCGCCTCCGGCGGCCTCTGTCGCCTCGTCCAAGCCGCCGTCGCTCGACTCCTCCCCCACCGCGTCGTGCGGCGCCCGGCCGGCCGGGTCCACGGTCCCGCCGGTCGTGCCCACGGTGCCGTCGGTGGTGTCGTCGGGGGTCACGACCTCGTTCCCGACGTCGGGGGTGCGCTCGTCCGGCATGGCGCCTGCGACGGTAGTGACCGAGCCTCCCGCCACGGAAACCGGCGCCTGCGACCCACGGACCCGCGGCGGTGCCCCGCATCCCCGCCCCCGCCGGCCCCTCCGCCCGACCCGGGCGAGGCAATGCCTGCCGGTCCGGACGTCACGAGGCAATCGCTTGCGGGGGCCGCACGCGGTTGCCTCGCCCGCACGCGATCGCACGTCATTGCCTCGGCACGCCCGGAGTCGACGTGAGCCGCCGACCCGAACGGCCGAGCGGGTCGGGTCGGCGCGCCGGCTCGCCGGAGGGGTCGGTCACGCGTCGGGTGCCGGCCAGGCGGCCCGCAGCTTGGCCCACGTCTCCCCGAGCGACTCGGGCAGCACGCGCGCCTCGGCCACCGAGGTCATGAAGTTCGAGTCGGCGTTCCAGCGGGGCAGCACGTGCACGTGGACGTGGGAGGGGACCCCCGCGCCGGCCGCCTCGCCGAGGTTGAGGCCGACGTTGATGCCCTCCGGCCGGTACGCCGCCTTCAGCGCCGCGACCGCGTCGTGGACCGCCGCCCACATCTCGCTCGCTTCCTCGGGCGTCAGCTCGTCGAGCTCGCCCACCTCGCGGTAGGGCATGACCAGCACGTGTCCGCAGGTGTAGGGGTAGGCGTTGAGGATGACGAAGGTCTGCTCGCCGCGCCACACGACATGCGTCTCGGCGTCGGGCAACCCCGAGTCGAGGATGCGGCGGAACAGCGAACCCTCGCCCACCAGGGCGCCGTTGCCGGCGGCGGCCACGTAGCTCGACCGCCAGCCGGCCCACAGCCGGTCCATGGTGTGGGCGGTGCCCGGCTCGCCGGCCCCCGCGGGGCGCACGTCGCCGGGCATCAGGCGTGGGTGGCGACCGCGTTGCGCAGCCGCTCGATGAACGTCGCCACCGGCAGGTCCCGCTCGACCTGGCCGCCCCGGGGGTTGTCGCCCACGGTGTCGTGGGCCACGTCGTCGTCGCCGACCACGAGGACGTGGGGGACCTTGTCGAGCTTCGCCCGGCGGATGCGGGCGCCGAGCGGCTCGTCCGCGTCGGTCATCTCCGCCCGGAACCCCTCGGACCGCAGCCGCTCGACGAGCCGGCGTGCGTGGTCCTCGTGGTCGGAGCGCACCGGCAGGACCTGCGCCTGCACGGGGGCCAGCCAGGCCGGGAGCGCCCCGGCGGTGTGCTCGAGCAGCACCCCGAAGAACCGGTCGAACGAGCCGAACAGCGCCCGATGGATGACGCTGGGCCGGTGGCGCTGGTTGTCGGCGCCCACGTACTCGAGGTCGAACCGGGGCGGGAGCTGGAGGTCGACCTGCAGCGTCGAGAGCTGCCAGCGCCGGCCGATGGCGTCACGCACGTGCACGTCGATCTTGGGCGCGTAGAACGCGCCCTCGCCCTCGGCGACCACGTAGGGCACCCCCGACGCCTCGACGGCGACGCGCAGCGCGGCCTCCGCCTCGTCCCAGTCCTCTGGTTCGCCCACGAACTTGTCGGGCCGGGTCGACAGCTCGGCCTCGAAGTCGTCGAACCCGTAGTCGCGCAGCAGGCGGAGCACGAAGGCCAGCAGTGTGGTCAGCTCGTCACCGAGCTGGTCGGGCGTGCAGAAGATGTGCGAGTCGTCCTGGGTGAAGCCCCGGGCCCGCAGCAGCCCGTGCACCACGCCCGACATCTCGTAGCGGTACACCGTCCCGAACTCGAACATGCGCAGCGGCAATTCGCGGTACGACCGCTGGCGCGAGCGGAAGATCAGCATGTGCATCGGGCAGTTCATGGGCTTGGGGTAGTACTTGTGCCCCTCGTCCAGCTCCATCGGTGGGTACATGCTCTCCGCGTACCACTCGAGGTGCCCGCTGATCTCGAACAGGTCGCCCTTGGCGATGTGGGGTGTGAACACGAACTCGTAGCCGGCCTTGTCGTGCTCGGCCCGGCTGTAGTCCTCCATCAGCTTGCGGACCAGGCCGCCCTTGGGGTGGTAAAGCGGCAGCCCGCTGCCGACCTCGGGCGGGAAGTGGAACAGGTCCAGCTCGGCGCCCAGCTTGCGGTGGTCGCGCTTGGCCGCCTCCTCGAGGTGGTGCAGGTGGGTCTCGAGGGCCTTGCGGCTGTCCCACGCCGTGCCGTAGATGCGCTGCAGCTGCGGGTTGTGCTCGTCGCCCCGCCAGTAGGCGCCCGCCACCCGCATGAGCTTGAAGTGGCCGAGGTGGGTGCCGGTGTCGATCACGTGCGGGCCGCGGCACAGGTCGATGAAGCCGGGCCGGCCGTGGAACGGCGGGTGGTCCTTGGGCTTGGCGGGCGGGTTCTCGTAGGTGCGCACCTCGCCGCGGTCGCCGGTGCCCGACATCGGGTCGGTCGAGGCGTCGTCGATGATCTCGAGCTTGAAGCGGTGCCCGGTGAAGATCTCGCGGGCGGCGGCCGCGGGGATCTCGTCGCGGACGAACGCCTGGCGCTCGTCGATGATCTCGCGCATGCGGGCGTCGATGCGGTCGAGGTCGTCGGGCGTGAACGCGGCGCCGCCCGGCAGCTCGAAGTCGTAGTAGAAGCCGTCCTCGACCGGCGGCCCGATGCCGAACGTGGCCGCGGGGAACAGGTCGAGCACCGCCTGGGCCAGCACGTGGGCCGTCGAGTGGCGGATCGTGTACAGGCCCCGCTCGCTGTCGGCGGTGATGATCGCCACCCGGTCGCCGTCGGACAGCTCGGTGCCGAGGTCGCGCTCCTCGCCGTTGATCTCCGCGACGACGGCGGCCTTGGCGAGACGGGATCCGATGCTCTGCGCCAGGCCGAGCGCGTTGGTGCCCGGCGCCACAGCACGCGTGGAACCGTCGGGCAGGGTGATCTCGATCTCGGCCATGGACGGCGAGGTTACCGAGCGCCGGGGCCTGTCCTCGAAAGCGAGCGGCAGGCGATCCGGACCCTCATCTCGCGCTGGCCGAGGCCAACGTGCCCGCCGCCGCGGTCGCGTCGGCACCGCCGTCGCCCGCCTCCTCGCCGTTGCCGGTGACGGGCATCGCCGCGGGCTGCGACGGCAGCGCCGCGGGCGTGCGGGTGGCGTACTCGTCGACGTAGTCCTGGCCCGACAGCTCGCGGATCTCGTACATCAGCTCGTCGGTGATCTGGCGCAGCAGCAGCCGGTCGTCGCCGCGGCCGCGGTAGCGCTCGACCGCGATGGGCCGGCCGATGCGGATCTCGCAGGGGCGGAACGGGCGGGGCACCTTCGCCCCCGGCGGCTGGATGTCGCGCGTGCCCACCATGCCCACCGGCACCAGCGGCGCGCCCGTCCGCAATGCCAGGCGGGCCGGCCCGGTGTGGCCCTTATGCAGCCTGCCGTCGCGGCTGCGCGTGCCCTCGGGGTAGATGCCGAACAGCTCGCCGCGCTCGAGCACCCCGGCCGCGGCGTCGAGCGCCCGCTGGCTGGCGTCACCACCCGAGCGGTCGATCGGGATCATGCCGATGGCCGGGAACAGGTGCTTGGTCTTCCAGTCGTCCATGTACTCGGCCTTGCCCACGTACGTGATGCGCCGGGGGAGGATCGATGGCAGTAGGAACGAGTCGATGACCGACGTGTGGTTGGGGCACAGGATGGCGGGCCCCGCCTCCGGCACGTGCTCGGAGCCCCGCAGGTGGATGCGCCAGGCCGCCCGGAACACGGGCACGAGGATGGCGCGCGCGACCGGGTAGAGCTTGCCGTACTGGCGCTCGTCTGCGGTCGGGTCGGGCATGAGGCGGAGCCTACGCCCCGCGGCGCGACGATGACGGCCGGTCAGGGCGGCGCCGCCAGGTCGACGCCCAGCAGGGCGGCGGCCCGCGACACGTCCTTGCCTGCGTCGGCGGCCTCGTCGACCGCCCGCACCGCCGCCGGGGTGTCGAGGTCGTCGTCGAGCGCGTCCCGCACCGGATCGAGCGCGGCGTCGCCGCCCGCCGCTCCGCCCGCCCGCCAGCGGGCCAGCCGGTCGTCGGCGGTGGGCATCACCCGGTCGTCCCAGTCCCAGCCGTTGCGATAGTGGTTGGCCAGCACCGCCAGGCGGATGGCGCGGGGGTCCCAGGCCTTGCGCAGGTCGGACACGAACACCAGGTTGCCGAGCGACTTCGACATCTTCTCGCCGTCCATCCGCACCATCGACTGGTGCATCCAATGGCGGACGAACGGTTCGCCGGTGGCGGCCTCGGACTGGGCGGCCTCGCACTCGTGGTGTGGGAAGATCAGGTCGGTACCGCCCCCGTGCAGGTCGATGGTCGTGCCCAACTCGCGCAGGGCCAGCGCCGAGCACTCGATGTGCCACCCGGGACGCCCCGGCCCCCACAGCGACTCCCAGGACGGCTCGTCGGGGGCCGAGGGCTGCCAGAGCACGAAGTCGAGCGGGTCGTCCTTGTGCGGGTCGTCGACGTTGCCGCCCCGCTCGGCCGCCAGCGCCAGCATCTCGTCGCGGCCCAGGTGGCAGACCTGGCCGAAGCGCTCGAAGCGGGACACGTCGAAGTAGACAGCGCCGCCGGCCTGGTAGGCGTAGCCCCGGTCGAGCACCATGCCGATGAAGCCCCGGATGTCCGCGATGGCCGACGTGGCACGGGGCTCGCTCCAGGCGGGCAGCATGTCGAGCGCCCGCACGTCGTCGTCGAAGCGGGCGGTCTCGGCGGCCGCCAGGTCGAGGTAGTGCACGCCCAGCTCGCGGGCCTTGCGCAGCAGGTCGTCGTCGACGTCGGTGATGTTGCGCACGCAGCGCGTGTCGTGGCCGAGGTCGCGCAGCCGCCGCTGCAGCACGTCGTAGGTGAGGTAGACGGCGGCGTGGCCGACGTGGGTGGCGTCGTACGGCGTGATGCCGCACGTGTACATCGTGACCAGCGGGCCGGGCGTGAACGGGACGACCTCGCCGCGAGCGGTGTCGTAGAGCCGCATCGCCCCGACGTCGCGGGGGTCTCCGGTGCTCACGCCGTGGGTTCGGCCGCGGCTGCGGCGCCGCTCGCTCCGTTGCCCTTGCGGCCGGCCGCGGCCTTGGCCGGCGCAGGGGCCCCGGCTATCGGGGCCGCACCGGACCCGTCGCCGGCGCTCGTGGCGGCACCCGCGGCCGTGGGAGCCACCGCCTCGGAGATGCCTGTCAGCTTCAGCGCGACCCGGGTCTTGTAGTGCATGTTGAGCTGCAGCAGCACGGCGGTGAACGACTCGATGGGCGTGGCCATGGCCAGCTCGCCGGCGTTGAGCGGGCGGATGTTGGGGATCCTGCCCACGATGTCGCTGGTCACCTCGACCGCGGGCTCGTGGTCGGAGCAGATGAGGACGTCGCTCTCGACGGGATGGCGCAGGTCGCCCAACTCCTTCGCGGGCACGTGGTGCAGCGCGGCGGCCACCAGGCACTGTGGGACCGCCGCCTGGACGCTGGCGGCCACCGAGCCGCGGGGCGGCACCAGCGGCTGGAACTCCTTGCCGAGCTTGGTGAGCGCGTTGGCCATCGACACGACGACCTTCCCCCGCAGCCGGTCCTCGACCGAGACGGCGGTCTGCGTGGCCCCGTCCCACGGCGTGGCGATGACCACCACGTCGGCGTCGGCCGCCTGGGCGTTGTCGCCTGCGCCGATGGATAGGCGCCGGTCGGACCACTGCTCGAGCAGGTTGTCGACCACCTCCATCGCCCGGTACTTGGATCGTGACCCCACGACCACGTCGAAGCCGACCGACGCCAGCCGGGCGGCCAGGGCCTTGCCGGCGGGGCCGGTTCCACCGAGGATGCCGATGCGCACGGCGACAACCTAGCGGCGACGGGCCGCAGACAGCCCAACCCGGTGCGCTCGGGCGAGCACCGGTCGTACGGCCCGGCTGGGGACCGGGAGCCGCGACCCCCTACCGTCGGCGACCGTGCCCGAGCCGATTACGGAGACCGCCGACGATCCGGCCGGCGGGGCGGACGCCCCGTCGCCCGACGTCGCCCTGCGCCTCACGCGGGTCAGCGTCGTCCGGCCGCCGGCGACCCTGCTCGACGGGGTGGACTGGACGGTGCACTCGGGTCAGCGCTGGGTGGTGCTCGGGCCCAACGGCTCGGGCAAGACGACCCTGCTGCGGGTGGCGTCGCTCTACCTGCACCCGTCGTCCGGCTCGGTCGAGGTGCTGGGCCACCGGCTGGGCCGCGTGGACGTGCGCCGCCTGCGCACCCGCATCGGCCTCATCAGCCCCGCGCTCCACGACATGCTGCGGCCCGACATCACGGCGCTCGACGTCGTCATGTCGGCGCGCGAGGCGGCGCTCGAGACCTGGTGGCACTCCTATGGGCCCGACGACAGGGTCCACGCCGTCGAACTGCTCGAGCGCACCGGCACCGCGGCCCTCGCGCCGCGGGCCTTCGGCACGCTGTCCTCCGGCGAGCGCCAGCGGGTGCTGCTCGCCCGGTCGCTGTGGGGCCAGCCCGGCCTGGTGCTGCTCGACGAGCCGACGGCCGGGCTCGACCTCGGCGCCCGCGAGGACCTGGTGGCCCGGCTCGCCCACCTCGCCGACGACCCGACCACGCCACCCACGGTGCTCGTCACCCACCACGTCGAGGAGGTGCCGCCCGGCTTCACCCACGCGCTGCTGCTGCGGCGCGGGCGGGTGCTCGCGGCCGGCGCCATCGGCGAGGTGCTCACCGCGGAGGCGCTGTCCGAGACGTTCGGGCTCGCGCTCCGCGTCGACCGGCGCGACGGCCGCTACGCCGCCCGGGCGGTCACGGGGCGACCAGGGCCAGCAGGCGGGGCCTGGACCGGCTGATCTCCTCGGCCAGCAAGCGCTCGACGAGCGGGCCGCCCAGGCTGCCGCCGTAGTGCAGGTGCATCGACAGCCGGCTGCCGCCGTCGGCGCCCGCCGCGGTCACCTCGGCCGACAGCACCCACGGCGAGTGACGGCGCCCATCGTGCTCCACCCGCTCGAAGCGCACCAGGCCGGGCTCGTGCACCGTGCGGGCCATGCGCAGGCGCTTGGTACGGGCGAAGGGGCCCAGGCGGCCGCGGAGGTCGACCGACCACGCGGGGCCCGGGTCGCCGGCATGGGGCTCGACCGACGAGGCCCGGGGCACGATGTCGAGCCACTGCGGGTAGCGGCCCAGGTCGTCGACCCAGGCGAAGAGCTCGTCGGGGGTGCAGGGAGCCACGAGGTCGGCCGTCACGTCCACGCGGCGATCGTGGCACCTCGCGGGCGGCCCGCCCAACCTCCGAGCACAGCCGCCCACCCCCCGGGCACCCGAGCATCCTGCGCGGGCGCTCGTCCCGCCGGCAGCGGCCACCGGCCGTCCGCCCGCCGGCCGGCGCTCAGCCGCCGGCGCCGGGAGCCACGGCCAGCAGCACGCCAGACCGCAGCCGCACTGTCGCCACCTCGGCCACCCACTCGTTGCTCACGCCGCGGCTACTGGCCGCGTCGAGGTCCTCGTCGTCGAGCGGGTAGCGCAGCCCGCTCGTCGACACGCCGCGCGCCGGGCCGTGCAGCGGCAGCAGGCTGAGCAGTGCGCCCGGACGCCCGACGAGCTCGACCCGGTCGCGCACCACCCACAGGTGCGCAGCCCCGATCCAGGCCTCGACGGCCACGCCGGCGAGGCGGGGCGCCGAGACCGTCAGCGCCACGGCCAGCGCATGGTCGAAGCGGTCACCCTCGCCCGTCACCACCACGATGCGGCCCGGATCGGCCTCGAGCGCCACGTCGAGCGCGAGGTCGAGGTCGGTCGCGTCCTTCGCCGCCGGGTGGCGGTCGATGCGTACGCCCGAGCGGGCGGCGGCGTCGAGGACCGCCGGGTCGACCGAGTCCATGTCGCCCACCACGTGGTCGACCGACAGCCCGAGCGCGGCGGCGTAATCCAGGCCCGAGTCGGCGGCCACGACGAGCGGGTCGCGACGCAGGTCGCCCAGCCCCCCGGGCGGCACCGCCGGCGGCCCGCCCCCGCCCACCACCACGACGACCCGGTCGCTCACGCCGCTGCCGCTCGGCGCCGCCGTCGGACGGCGTCCACCATGGGACGGCCGGCCGGCGGCCTCACCGCGCGTCCCCGCCGGGCGCCGAGCGCCGCCCCACGGCCACCAGCACGTCCTGCGCCTGCCGCCACAGGCGCGCGATGCCCCCCAACGTGAACTCGGTGAGCAGGTCGATGAACGCGTCGCGGCTCCAGCCGGGCTCGTCGGCCTGGCGCATGGCCAGTCCCTCGGCCATGCGGAAGAACATCACGGCCATGATCTCTCCCGCCTCGCCGATGTCGACGCCGAGGGCGTCCCAGCGCGAGCGGGTGAACTCGGCCACGTCGTGCAGCACACGCCGGCGCACGTCGCCGAGCGCGGCCGCCGGGCCGTCGACGGCACCCTGCTCGGCGTTGAGCAGCACGGTGACCGCGTCCCGGTCCTGCTCGAACAGCTCGAACACCGCGGCGAAGTTGTGGCGCACGAAGTCGGCCAGCTCCCACCCGTCCGACTCGGTGAAGCTGGCCGACAGGCGGGCGACGACCCGCTCGGCCGAGTCGTCCACGACCGCCGCGAACAGCTCGTCCTTGCTGCCGAACAGCTCGTAGACGGTGGGGCGGGGCGTGCCCGAGCCCCTGGCCACAGCCTCGATGGTGGCCCCGTGGTAGCCGTGCTGGGCGAACACCGTCCGCGCCGACTCCAACACCTGGCGACGCTGCTCCTCGAGCGGCTGCGCCCGCGGACGGCCCGGGCCTCGCTTGGCCGACACCGCGGGATCTGGTTGAGCCCCGGTCGCGCTCATCTCGGCCCCCCAAGGATTTCCGTCACCGATGTCGACAACCGTACCCGGCGACCACGGGGCAAGGCGCCACCCTCGTTCGGCTCCGGCCGGTGGCGGCGCACGGCGCTACGGTCGACCGCCGTGCGCCGCACCCTCTTCGACGACGAGCACGAGCTCTTCCGCGACAGCGTCCGCCGCTTCATCGCCGCCGAGGTGGCGCCCCACAACGACGAGTGGGAGCGCGCTGGAGTCGTCGACAGGTCGCTGTTCACGAGGGCGGGCACGCACGGCTTCCTGGGCATGGCCGCACCGGTCGAGCACGGCGGGGGCGGCGTCGACGACTTCCGCTACAACCTGGTCATCGCCGAGGAGGTCCAGCGGGGCGGGGTCAACGCGGCCGGGCTGGGGTGGACGCTGCACAACGACATCTGCCTGCCCTACTTCCTGTCGCTGTGCACCCCTGAGCAGCAGTCCCGCTGGCTTCCCGGCATCTGCTCGGGCGAGCTCGTCACCGCCATCGCCATGACCGAGCCGGGCATCGGGTCCGACCTCGCGTCGATGTCGACCACGGCCCTGCGCGACGGCGACGACTACGTCGTCAACGGGTCGAAGACGTTCATCACCAACGGCATCAACGCCGACCTCGTCATCACCGCGGTCAAGACCGACCCGTCCGAGCGGCACCGCGGTATGTCGCTGGTGGTGGTCGAGCGGGGCATGGCGGGGTTCGAGCGGGGGCGCAACCTCGACAAGGTGGGTATGCACGCCCAGGACACGGCCGAGCTGTTCTTCACCGACGTGCGGGTGCCCGTCGCCAACCGCCTGGGCGACGAGGGCGCGGGATTCCGCCACCTGGTCACGAACCTGCCCCAGGAGCGGTTGTCGATCGCCGCCACGGGGGTGGCCGCCGCCGCGGCCGCGTTCGACCAGACGCTGGCCTACGTGAAGGAGCGGCAGGCGTTCGGCCAGCCCGTCGGGTCGTTCCAGAACAGCCGGTTCCGGATGGCCGAGATGGCCACCGAGATCGAGATCGCCCAGAGCTTCATCGACCGCTGCGTGCTGGCGCTGAACGCCGGCGAGCTGACCGCGGACGAGGCCGCGATGGCCAAGTGGTGGTGCACCGAGCTGCAAGGGCGCGTGGTCGACGCATGCGTGCAGCTCCACGGCGGCTACGGCTACATGACCGAGTACCCGGTGGCCCGCGCCTACGCTGACGCCCGCATCACCCGCATCTACGGCGGCACGACGGAGATCATGAAGGAGATCATCGGCCGCTCCCTGGGCCTGTAGCCCCCGGTCTCCGGTCCCGCCGCCGTCTCGGGTGCAGCCCTTCGACCTCGGCGCGACCTACGGCGCTCCCGGGCGAGGCGATGACTGCCGGTACGGAGGGCCCGAGGCAATGACGAGCGGGGGCCGCACACCGTCCCCTCGACCGCTCGCCGACGCGAGTCACTGCCTCGGGATGACGGCGCCGGCGGCCCCGGGACCGCCGTGAGCCCGCGCCGCGGTGGCGACGAGTGCGGCACGCGGGGCGGAGAGGCGCACGGCGCGCACGTCGGCGACGACGTCGGCCACCTCGTCGGGGTGCGCCTCGATCTGCTCGTGCACGAACCGTAGGGTCTGCCAGCCGGCGCGCGCCGCTTCCGCATCGCGCTCGTGGTCACGCCGAAGCGCGGCGACTCGCGTGTGCCACCGGCGGCCGTCGGCCTCGAGGATCAGCCTGCAGTCGGGGTAGGCCGCGTCGACCAGGCCCTCGACCGCGCCTCGGCCGGGAAGCGGCGCCTGACAGCGGGGGGCCGGGAGCCCGCGTCCGACGAGCGCGGCGTACAGCGTCCGCTCCAGCTCACTGTCGGCAGGGACCGCCGACGCCGAGCGCTCATCGAGTGCCGAGGCCAGCGCGCCGACTCCTGGCTTGCCCGGGCGCGCAACCTGTGCGAGCGCCGCCGCAACCTGCGCATGGGTGGTGCGCCGATCGAAGACGAGGTCGTCGAGCACTCGCCCCAGCCGGCGCGGCCCGACAACCGCGGCCAGTTCGACCACGGCGCGGGGAACCCGGCTGACCGGGAGCCCCTCGACGCTGGCCACATCGCCGGGCCGGAGGTCGTCGATCTGGTGGACGACGGCATTCGCGATGCGTGCGTGACCACCATGCGGGATGGTGAGCGTGACAGGGAGCGGGGCCACGTGTTGGCTGCCATGCAGCCGGATCGCCGTCTCGTGGGTCACCGTGGCCAGTGGGCCCCCGGCCAGAACGGCCGCCCACACGTCGCCGATCCACGTGGGCGGTGTGCCGGCCAGGGCGTAGACGCCCGGGTGCACGCGTTCCCACCGCCCGGCGCGCAGCCGTCGGAATGCCGAGGAGTCGGTGACGCCCACGGCCAGCGCTTGAGCCCGGGAGAACCGGCCGGCCTGGCGGGCGGCGATGCGTGCGATGCGGGAGTCGACGGTGGACGTGGTCATGCCACATCTCACCGCCCACCTGTGACAGTTTCAGGCTCTCACGGCCCTTTCCCGGGCCGTTCGCCCGAGGCAGTGTCTCGCGCTCGACAACTCCCGAGGCACGAGCGTGCGGCCCCCGCAAGCCAGTGCCTCGGGCCGTCCGGGTCGGCAGTCATTGCCTCGCCCGGGGTGGTCCGACGCCCGAGGGGCGATGGCCTCGGCGATCACGCCGGCCCGCCCACGAAACGACGGAGCTAGGAGCGGAGGAGGTCCTTGGCGATGTGGGTGATCTGGATCTCGTCGGTGCCGCCGTAGATCTGCAGCACCTTGGCGTCGCGGGCGAGCTGCTCGACCTGGAACTCGCTCATGTAACCGTTGCCGCCGAACAGCTGCACGGCCTCCATGGCCACCTCGGTCGCGGCCCGGGCGGCGTAGAGCTTCATGGCCGAGGCCTCGGCCAGCGTGAACCCCCGCTCCGAGGCCGACGCCTCGATCACGCGGAACACCAGGTTCTCGACGTTGAGCCGGGCCACCTCCATGCGGGCCAGCTTGTCCTGGATGAGCTGGAACTCGCCGATCGGCTGGCCGAACTGCACCCGGTCCCGGGCGTAGGCCACCGACAGGTCGAGGCACTGCGAGATGATGCCCAGCGCCATGGCGGCGACGCCCGAGCGCTCCTGCAGGAACGTGGCCTTGGCCGCCTGGCGGCCCCCGCCCTCGAGCTGCTCGGTCTCGCCGATGAGCCGGTCGCGCCCCACCCGCACATCGGTGAGGAACAGCTCGCCGGTGGGCGAGCTGTGCATGCCCATCTTCGTCAGCGGCTTGGACTGCTCGAGCCCGGGCATGCCCGAGTCGAGGACGAAGCTGACGACCTTGCGCTCGTCGGGCGGGTTGCCCTCGTCGAGCTTGCAGATGAACACGATGGTGTCGGCGTAGGGACCGTTGGTGATGAACGTCTTCGAGCCGTTGAGCACGTACTCGTCGCCGTCCCGCCGGGCGGTCGAGCGCATCGACCCGAAGGCGTCGGACCCCGAGCCCGGCTCGGTGATCGCCCACGCGCCGATCTTCTCGAAGGTCAGCAGGGGCAGCGCCCACCGCTCCTTCTGGGCGGTCGTGCCCTTGGACAGGATGGCGGCCGACGTCAGGCCCATCGACACGCCCATGGCGGTGACCATGCCCGGGCACCAGCGGCACAGCTCGATGATCGGGATCATCTGGAACGCGGTGGCGTTGGCCGCCTCGGCCGGGTCGCGCGGGGTGGCCGCGGCCGGCTCGTCGACCTGTCCGCCAGAGGCGGCGGCCGCCTTGTCGCGGGCGATCTGGCGCTCGAAGCGGTCCCGGGCCATGGCGTCCATGCCGAAGGTCGAGAACAGCTTGCGGATGATGGCGTAGGGCGGCAGGTCGCCGTGCTCGAGCTCGCGATGGTGCGGCACGACCTCCTTGTCGATGAAGTCGCGCACCGCCGCCTGCACCATCTGCTGCTCTTCTGACCACTCGATCACGGACCCCTCCCGAGGATGTCGCATCCGCCGTGCAGCGACTGTACGGGGCCGGCCGTGAGGCGCACCACCGGCGCCCAGCACCCGCTCACCGGTTCGACTGTGGAACGCACGCCGCGAAGTGGCATCCTGTACGGACCCCCAGACGACGGTCGAGGAGTTGCGCGTGTCATTTCGGGTCAAGGATCGGGTGGTCTATCCCCACCACGGGGCGGCCGTCATCGAGGCCACCGAGACCAGGCCCATGCCACCCGATGGCGAGGACCGCGAGTTCTTCGTCCTGCGCATGACGCACGGTGACCTCGTCCTGAAGGTGCCGGTCGACAAGGCGGAAGAGATCGGCATGCGCTACCCGATCAGCGTCGAGGACGTCGAGGACGTGTTCGAGGTGCTGGCCAAGAAGGACGTGCGCGAGCCCACCAACTGGTCGCGGCGGTTCAAGAACCACCAGGAGAAGCTCAAGTCGGGCGACGTCTACCAGGTGGCCGAGGTGGTGCGGAACCTCGCCCTGCGCGACAACGACAAGGGCCTGTCCGCAGGCGAGAAATCGATGTTTGTCAAGGCCCGCCAGGTGCTCGTGTCCGAGCTGGCGTTCGCGCTGAACATCAGCGAGGACGACGCCATGGACCGCCTCGCCAAGACCATCGCCTGACGCTCCCGCCCGCGCTCCCTCCCCCTTGCGCAGCTCTGCCTGCGTTTTCGGCCGTCCTGCCTGCTGCGACACGCGCGCCATCACCTATGGTTCCGGTTCGGACCGGCCGACCCTGCCGGACCTCAGGCTGGGCATCTCGGCGGAGAGACGAAAAGGGACGAAGCGCAGATGAGCGACACACCCCAGGGGCCCGACTGGTGGCAGGCCTCGGATGACAAGTGGTACCCGCCGCCGCGCCCGGACATGCCCGGCGTGGCCGACACCACCGTGGCCGCGCCGGTGATGGCGGGCCCGGGCGCTCCGCCCATGGGCCCGCCGCTGGGGCCGCCCACCGGTCCCCCGACCGGCCCGCCCAGCGGCGGCTACGCGCCCCCGGGCGTGCCGAGCGGCGGCTTCCCCCCTGGCGGCCCGCCCAGTCCCTACGGCGGCATGCCCGCCGGACCGCCGCCGGGCACCCAGAACCGCACACCGCTGTTCATCGCCATCGGCGTGGTGGTGGCGATCGCCCTGGTGGCGCTGGTGGTGGTACTGACCAACAGCGACGACGACGAGCCCTCCAGCTCGCCGACCTCGACGCCCACCGACCAGCCCGAGCAGACGGCCGGTCCCGGCACGACGACCGCCTCACCCGAGACGACCGCCGCCGCGCCCGCGGGCGATGCTGCGGTGGCGGTGGTCGAGAGCGGCTTCTCGAACTTCATGGGCGGCTTCGACCAGGACCAGCGCTCGGTCGCCTACGGCTTCATCGTCGAGAACTCGGGCGACGACGTCGCCACCGACATCACGATCAGCGTCTCTGCCTACGACGCCGCGGGCACCGCGGTCGCGTCCGATTCGCACACCATCCACGTGCTGCGGCCGGGCGAGAAGATGGGGCTCGGCGACGAGTTCTTCGGCGACACCTTCGCCGGCGACGTCGACCGCATCGACGTGCAGGTGAGCGAGCCGTCGGGCCTGGGCAGCGAGGAGGTGCCCGCCGAGGGCACGCTCACGGCCGAGGGCATCACCACCACGGCCGACGACTACAGCGTCACGACCAAGTTCACGGCCAAGTCGACCTACGGCGAGCAGCTCGACTACCCCAGCGCCTACGCCATCTATCGCAACGCCGAGGGCACGATCATCGGCGGCAGCACCGGCACGGTCGACTTCATCCCCGCCAACGGGTCGGTCGCGGCCGAGGTGCGGAGCTGGGAGGCCATCCCGAACATCGAGACCACCGAGATCTACCTCGACCCGGGCTGGTTCGACTGACGGGTGCCGCCCGGTCGGCCGGCGTCGCCCTCGTCGCGGGATGGGTCGCGGAAACGACCCGGTGGGCGTAACAGGGCTCGAACCTGTGACCTCACGCGTGTGAAGCGTGCGCTCTAGCCAACTGAGCTATACGCCCGGGGAGGAAGGCACTCTAGCAAGCGCGCTCACCCTCCTCCGAACGGGGCGACGGCGTCCAGGTCGAGGAGATCCTCGAGCACCGTGAGCAGGCGCAGCACGGCGACGTCCGCATGCTGCGGGCCCACCACCTGCAGTCCGACGGGCATGCCGTCGGAGGTGAACCCCGCGCACACCGTGCCCGCCGGCGAGCGGGTCATGTTGAACGGGTACGTGTAGCGGACCCAGTTGGGCTCGGGCTCGCCGTCGATGGTGCCGGGCTCGCCGATCACCGGGGTCTGCCCCGCCACCGTCGGCGTGAGCAGCAGCGGCACCCGGTGGAACAGCTCGACCAGCGCCAGGTTCAGGGTGTGGCAGCCGTCGAGGGCGCGGGCGAAGCGCGGGGCCGTGACCGAGCGGCGCGACCACTCCATGCCCGCCACGAGGCCCGGGTCGATGCGACCCCACATCTCGTCCTCGGCGAGGTGCTCGAGCGTGCGCAGGCACCACGTGCTGGTCAGGGCCAGCCAGTCGTCGATGGGGTCGGTCTCGAAGACACGGTCGACGACGACCACCTCGGTGCCCGCAGCCTCGAGGTTGCGTACCGCCGACTCGCACACGGCCAGCACCTCGCTGTCGGGGCGCGCGTAGCCGAGCGTCGGCGACCAGCCCACCAACCGCGGCGGGTGCAGCTCGGCCAGCGAGCGTGACCACGAGGCGTCGGGCAGCGGCAGCGAGGAAAGGTCGGTCGCCTCGGGGCCCACGACGACGTCGAGCGCCAGCGCCAGGTCGCGGGCACGGCGCGTGATCGGGCCCCGGGTCGACAGCAGCGGCCAGTCCGGGGGCGCGTCGCCCCCGCTGGGCACCCGCCCGAGCGAGGGCTTGAGTCCGGTCAGGCCGGTCACCGCCGCGGGGATGCGGATCGAGCCGCCGCCGTCCGAGCCGGTGGCCAGCGGCACCAGTCCGGCAGCGATCGCCGCCGCCGACCCTCCGGACGACCCACCGGCCGAACGGCCCTGCGCCCACGGGTTGTGGGTGGCGCCGAACAGCTCGTTGACGGTGTCGGGTTTGTAGCCGAGCTCGGGCGTGTTGGTCTTGCCCACGACGACGCAGCCTGCGGCCCGCAGCCGCTCGACCAGCGGTGAGTCCACCGCTGCGGGTGGGTCGCCCGCGAAGGCGACGGAGCCGCGGGAGGTGACGTACCCGGCCGCGTCCTCGAGGTCCTTGACCGCGAGCGGCACCCCGGCCAGCGGGCCCACGTCGTCGCCCGCGGCGATGCGCTGGTCGATCGCCTCGGCCTCGGCGAGCGCGGCGTCGGCGTCGACCGCCACGAACGCGCCGAGCTCGCCGTCGAGCCGCTCGATGCGGTCGAGGGCGGAGGCCACCACCTCGCCCGCGGTCATGGAGCGTTCGGAGACCCGCGCGGCCAGCTCGGCCACGGTGACGGTGCGGAAGTCCATGGGCGCACCGTAGCCAGCCGGTTCGGCGCCCATGCCGTCGCCGGGCGGGCCCGCCGGAGGAGCGACGGGGGCGAATTGACCGGGCGGTCAGGTTGGAGCCGTGGGCCGCGGTGGTGACATGCTCGACGGCGTGCGCGCCGAGCCCTCCCCCGGCCGTGCCACTCCCGCGGTCGCACCACCGAGAACCGACGTCCCCGACTCCCCCGAGCCGGCAGCCCCGCACTGCCCGGTCGAGGAGATCGAGGACGCCCTCGTCGACGGCGACCGCAGCTTCGCCCCCGGTTCGGCGCGGGCCGCCCTGCGCCATCCCACGTTCCGGCGTGTGTTCTACGGCTCGTTCCTGTCGAACATCGGCAGCTGGATGCAGAACGTGGTGCTGGGCGCGCTGGCCTACGACCTGTCCGGGTCGCCGACCTTCGTCGGCATCGTGCTGTTCGCCCAGCTCGGCCCGCTGCTCCTGCTCTCGATCGTGGGCGGCGCCCTGGCCGACACGATCGACCGGCGGCGCCTGCTGGTCACCGTGTCCGCCAGCCAGCTCGTGCTGTCCTTCGCCCTGGCGGCCGTCGTGACGCCCGACGACCCCGACAAGGTCATCCTCGTCGCCGTGGTCTTCGCCATCGGGGTGGGCCAGGCGTTCTTCAACCCCGCCTACTCGGCGATGCTGCCCCAGCTCGTCGGGCACCGCGACCTGCCGGGAGCCATCGCCCTGCACTCGGCGCAGATGAACGGCTCGCGCGTCGTCGGCCCCGCCATCGGCGGCCTGCTCTTCGCCGCCCTGGGCGCGCCGGCGGTGTTCGTCGTCAACGGGATCAGCTATCTGTTCGTCATCGCCTCACTGCTGACGGTGCACCTCCCGCCGCCCGTCACCCACGCCGACACGGTCCGGGGGATGCGCCGCCTGGGCGCGGGCCTCGCCGTCGCCCGGCGGGACCTCGTGGTCGGTCGCTGCCTGGTCACCGTCTTCACCTTCTCGCTCGTGTCGCTGACGTTCGTCGGGCAGTTCCCGGTCGTCGCCGAGCGCAACCTGGGCATCGACGGCGACTCGGCCGCCTATGGCGTGCTCTACGGCTGCCTGGGCGTGGGTGCCGTGATCGGTGCGCTCTCGATCGGCACGGTGTTCAGCCGCCGGTCGAAGCCGGCCATCGTGCCGGTGGCGCTCGTGGCCTACGCCGTGGCGCTGGCCGTCTTCGCCCTGGTGCGCGTGCCGGCGGTGGCCTACCCCGTGGTGCTGGTGGTGGGCCTGACCTACTTCGCCTTCATCACCTCGCTGTCGACCGTCCTGCAGGCGGACCTGCTCGACCACGAGCGGGGCGGCGTCATGGCCCTGTGGATCATGGGCTTCGGCGGCACCGTGCCCATCGGCAACCTGATCGCCGGCCCTGTCATCGAGGCCACCTCGATCACCGCCGTCATGCTGGTGGGCGCGGCGGTCGCGCTGGGGCTGGCGGTCTACTCCCGCCCCCGGCCGGCGCGACCGGGTGCGATCGCGGACCTCGACCACCTGGCGGCGTGAGCGCGGGCCCGGTCGGCAGGAGCGGCCCCCGGCCCGGGACCGGGCCCGCGCCCGGCAGGCCGGCTCAGCGCAGCCGCTCGGCCAGCCGTTCCAGGCCGACCACGCGGCTGCCCTTGAGCAGCACCGCGTCACCCGGGCCGAGACCGTCCAGGGCGGCCGCCGCCTCGTCGAGGTCGGCCACGAGCGTGCCCCCATAGGCCGGCACGCCCACCGCCACAACCTCGATGCCCAACTCGCGGGCCAGGTCGCCCACCGCACGGTGCTCCGCGTCGCTGCCGGCGCCGAGCTCGGCCATCAGGCCCAGCACGGCGACGCGCCGGGTGGCGTCGAGGGCGGCCAGCGCGCGCAGGGCCGCGGCCATCGACGTCGGGTTGGCGTTGTAGGCGTCGTTGAGCAGCCTGGCGCCCGCCGGCAGGGTCCGCAGCTCCATGCGCCAGCGCGAGACGTCGGCCGTGGCGAGCGCGCCGGCGATGTCGCCGAGCGGGACGTCGCACACCAGCGCGGCGGTTGCCGCGGCGAGCGCGTTCTCCACCATGTGGGCGCCGCGTGCTGCGAGGCGCACCGCCGTGTCGCCCCAGGGTGTGATCAGGTGCACCTCGGGCCGGAGGTCCTCGTCGAGCACCACCTTGCCGGCGCGCACGTCGCCGCCGGCCCCGAACGTCACCACCCGCGCGCTCGTGCGCCCCGCCATGGCGGCCACCAGGGGATCGGCCGCGTTGAGCACGGCCGATCCCGACGAGGGCAGCGCGGCGACCAGCTCGCCCTTGGCGGCGGCGACGGCCTCGAGGGTGCCGAACGTCGCGGTGTGCACCGCGGCCACGCGGGTGACCACGCCGACGGTGGGCCGGGCGATGGCGCACAGGTCGGAGATGTGCCCGGCGCCGCGGGCGCCCATCTCGACGACGAGGGCCTCGGTGCCGGCGGGGGCGTTGGCCAGCGTCAGCGGCACGCCCAACTCGTTGTTGAACGACCCCGCGCTGGCCGCCGTGCGCCAGCGGGCGGCCAGGGCCGCGGCCAGCAGGTCTTTGACGCTGGTCTTGCCCACCGAGCCGGTCACGCCCACCACACGGCCGTCGACCCGCGCGTCGAGCAGGCCGCGGGCGTGGCGGCCCAACGCCGCCAGGGCCTCGGATGTGTCGGCGACCTCGACCGCGCTGCCGCTTCGCCGGTCGAGCGGCGGGCGGGCCGTGAGGTAGGCGGCGGCTCCCGCGTCGAGCGCCGCGGCCACGAAGTCGTGCCCGTCGCGCTCGGCGACCAGCGGAACGAACAGCTCGCCCCCGGTGACCAGACGCGAGTCGATGGCGAGGCCGGCGACGGTCACATCGGGGCCGACGAGCCGGCCGCCGGTGGCGGCCGCGACGTCGCTGGTGCGCATCTCCACAACCGTCGATCTTGGCACCTGGCCGGCCATGGCCCGGCCACCGGTCCCCGCCCCGGTACGCTCGCACCCCATGGCCAGCACCGAACGCGTCCGCCTCGTGGTCCTCTTCGGCGGGCAGTCGGCCGAGCACGAGGTGTCGTGCACGACCGCCGCCCACGTCCTGGCGGCCGCCGACGCCGACCGCTACGAGGTGGTCCCCATCGGCATCACCCGCGAGGGCACGTGGGTGCAGGCCGACGAGGCGCGGGCGGCGCTGGCGCGGGGCCGCGCCGCGCTGCCGGGCCAGCTGGCGGCCACGGGCACCGAGATCGAGCCCCTGCCCACCGTCACCCCGGCCGCCGGCGGGCTGCCGGTCGTGGTCCTGCCCCTGCTGCACGGCCCCCACGGCGAGGACGGCACGGTGCAGGGCATGCTCGAGCTGGCCGGCGTGCCCTACGTCGGCTCGGGCGTGCTGGCCTCGGCCCTGTGCATGGACAAGGTGAAGGCCAAGGAGGTCCTGGCCGGGAACGGCCTGCCCCAGGGTCCCTACGTGGCGCTGCGCGACACCGAGCTCGACATCGCAGCCGCGACCGTCGCGGCCGCCGGGCTGACCTACCCCCTGTTCGTGAAGCCCGCCAACATGGGGTCCTCGGTGGGCGTCAGCAAGGTGCACGAGGCCGCCGAGCTGCCCGAGGCCGTCGCGCTGGCGGCCGACTACGACGAGTGGGTCCTGGTCGAGCAGGGGGTCGACGGCCGCGAGATCGAGGTCGGGGTGCTCGGCAACGCCGAGCCCCGCCCGTCGGTGCCCGGCGAGGTCGTGTCGAGCCACGAGTTCTACGACTACGAGGACAAGTACCTCGACGGAACCTGCGACCTGCTCGTGCCCGCCCCGCTCGACGAGGCCTCCACCGCCCGCGTGCGCGACCTGGCCGTCGAGGCCTACCGGGCACTGCGGTGCGACGGCATGGCCCGGGTGGACTTCTTCTACGACGAGGCGGGCCGAGGCTTCCTCGTCAACGAGGTCAACACGATCCCCGGGTTCACACCCGGATCGATGTTCCCGATGCTGTGGGAGGCCACGGGCGTGCCCTACCCCGATCTCATCGACGAGCTGGTCCGGCTGGCCGTCGAGCGCCACGAGCGGCGCAGCCGGTTCTCCACCAAGCGCTGAGATCGAGGCTCCGCAACACGCCTGACCTGGGCAAGCATCCCTACCGCTCCCCCTCGGTCCTCAGCCGGTCCTCAGCCTTCGGAGCCAGCGCCAGGTCGACCGCATCCCTGATCCGGTCCTCGTCGCCCGGCCACAGGTGGCTGTAGAGGTTCAGCGTCGTCGCCGCCGAGGCGTGCCCGAGCGCCCTGCTCACCGCCTTCACCGAGCACCCCGCCGAGATCAACATGCTCGCGAAGGCGTGCCGCAGATCGTGGTACCGGATCCCGTCGATGCCCGCCCGCTTGCGCGCCTGGCGCCACTGGTGGCCGAACGCCTGCCAGTCCACCGGCTCCCCCGCCCGATGCAGCACGAACCCGACGTGCCGCCGCCCGACGTGCTCAGCGAGGACGTCGAGCACGTACGACGACGCCGGCACCGTCCGGTCGCTCGACCGCGTCTTGGGCGGCGCGAAGTCGGCGGGCCGCTGCCGACTGTTCCACTGCCGGTCGACCCGCACCGACCGGGCCAGCCACAGCACCCGATCGGCTGTGAGCCCGCACGCCTCCGCTTGGCGAAGCCCGAGGCCGGCGCCGAGCACCACGGCCGGGCGGAACCAGGACACCGCCGACGCGTACAGCACCTCGACCTGCTCGACCGTGGGCGGCACGAGATCGCCAACTGTCTGCGCCGGCAGCTTGACGCCGCGGGCCGGGTTCCGGGCGATCAGCCCGTCCTCGACCGCGCCTTCAAGCAGCGCGTTCAGGTGCTGGAACACCAGCGCCACCGTCGTCGGCGCCAGCGACAGGCCAGTCACGAACGCCTGCACGTCGCCCTTCCGGATGCTCGACAACGGCCGATCCCCGAACGTCTGCCGGATGTGCACGAACGCCTTCCCCGCAGCGACGCCCGTCGACGGCCGCCACGGCTGCCGGGCCAGGTACACGTCAGCGAACGCACCGAGGGTCACCCGGCCCGCCTCCGGCGTCACGTACGTGCCCGACAGCAGCTGGTGCTGCACGAGCACCAGGTGCCGCTCGGCGTCGATCTTCCGGGCGAAGTGGCGCGCCCGCTGGGGGCCGCCTGGGTACTCGCGCCAGCGTGCCCGCCACTTCCCGTTCGGCCGGCGGTCGATGCTGGCCACGTCAGGCCGTCCGTGCCCTTCGGGTGCAGTCCTCGACCAGCCAGCGCCGCACCTCGGTCGGATCGTAGCGCACATGCCGCCCCACCCGCAGCCCCTCCGGGCCAACGCCCTGATAGCGCCAGTCCCGCAGCGTCTTCACGGGCACGGACAGGAAGGCCGCCAGTTCGGCCGGGGTGATCAGCCCGTCACGTTCGAGCAGGCCGGGGCCGTGGCCCTGACGGAGCGGGACGACCGCCCTCGGAGCCGGATCGGTGGTCATGGTGGATACCTCCTGATGGTGGTGCCTGCGGTCCGTGGTGGTGTGGGCGGGGTGGCTCCCTTCACGCCGGGGCGGGGAGTGTGACGGGTTCCGCTGGAGCGTCAAGGGCACGGCGCAGAACTTCCGACCGAGCCGCGTGGACCTGCGCCCCGACGCCGGGAAGTTCTGCGCCTCTTCGGCCCTTGACCCACCAGCTCCACCCGTCAAGGAATCGGCGCCCAGGACGTGAAGGAAGCCAGGTGCGGGCCGGGCCCGACCCCTCGGGGGCGGGTCAGCGGCCGGCTCTGTGGTCCCGGGCGAGGGCGGCGGCGGCCATGGCGAGTGCGGCCGTCTCGGCGTCGAAGTACCCCGAGCCGACGTATCGCCAGTTGCGCTCGACCACGATGGCGGCCTGGTCGCCGTCCGGGTCGTCATCGGCGTCGAGCTGGCGGACGGTGGCGTCGGGGTCGAGGCCGCCGGCGCGTGGCTGGCGGCGCCAGTCCTGGCGGGCGCGGCGCAGCGCCCCGAAGGTGGTCGAGTAGCGGCGGGTCTTGGTGAGGACGTGGCCCCGGTAGCCGAGGGTGCCGTAGCGGTCGGCCAGGCGCTCGTACACGTCCCCGGCGGTGGCGGCGAGGTGTTCGGCCGTCTCGATGATCCGCACCGCATGAGGCGAGGCGCCGACGTAGCGGGCATCGGCGGCCGAGTGGACCTTGCCGTGACCGTCGAGGCCGAAGTCCTCCGTCGACTTCGTCAGGTACTTCGCCAGGTACGCGGCCACGAGCTCGGGGTGGACCTCGCCCGAGCTGGCATCCCGCCCGGCGGCCAGGCTGATCGGCCGGGTGTCGACCTGGCCGCCCCAGCGCAGCGACACCGGCTGGTAGCCGGCGGGGGCCACCTCGAGGCGCACCACCCCCGCCGCGTCGGCCACCGCCGCGCACAGGTCCCCAGGGTCGAGGGACACGCCGGGGTGGCTGTCGGGGCCGGTGGGGCCGTCCAGGCGCATCACCGCATGCACGTGGATCAGGCCTCGGGCCTGGAACTCGGCCACCTTCGTGTACGAGACCCGGGCCAGGTGGCGGGCGAAGTCCCGGCGCGACACCCCGGCCGTGCGGGCCAGGTGACGCCCGAGGGCGATGGTGAACCGGCGCCACAGTTCGGGGGCGTGCCACTGCCACAGCACGTGG
>DASSCS010000019.1:0-31996 GCA_035697515.1 Acidimicrobiales bacterium | reverse complement strand
CCCGCCCGGCGGGGCGCCGGGCCCGGTGGCGGGCCGCGCCTCGGGCGACGCGGGCCGGGCGGGCCGCCCCGCCGGCCGCCGCGCCGGGGGTCGGCGCCCGTACAGGCGGGCCATGCCGCGCACCACCTCGTGCGCCTCGTCGGTCAGCTCGGGCACGCCCGCCAGCCGGTCGATGTAGCCCTCGTCGTCGGCGACCGTGATCGGGTCGAGGTCGATGGGCCGCAGCACCTCCGAGAGCGGCTCGGCAGCGCCCCACACCCACGGTGCGCCGTCCCACACCTCGAGCCCGCCGAGCGCCGGGCGGTCGACGCCGGCGGTGACCTCGTCGTGGTCGAGCTCGAGGAACCACACCCCGGGGCTCACGCCGTCGCTCGCCCCCAGCGCGGCGCCGGCGGTGATGGGGTTCTCGAGCACGCGGGCCAGCTCCGGCAGGTTGCCGAGGCCCTCGGCCAGGCGGGCCTCCGCGTCGGCGAGCGACAGGCCGGCGAGCAGCGGGTCGGCCGCCGGGTCGGTCAGATCGATCACCCGCTCGGCCCCGCCGACGGTGCGCGTCTCGACATTGCGGCCGTCGGTGAACGGGTGCATCAGCCGAGGCTGGCCGCAGCGGGGCACGCCGTCGACCACGACCAGGGTCAGCGACGACTCCCGCGCCCTGAGCAGGTGCTCGTACGCGTCGCCGGTGCGCCCGTCGACGGCCAGGAGGTCGGCCCGCTTGCCCACCCCGATCGTCCCCAGGGCGCCGTCCCACTTGAGCACCCGGGCCGGGTTGGCGGTGGCCATCGCCACCAGCTCGCGGGGGGAGAACACGCCGCCCCGCAGCTCGGACAGCGACCACGCGGCCTTGAGCTCGCCCAGCAGGTTCTTCGAGCCCGAGGGAGACCAGTCCGACCCCAGGGCGATGGGCAGCGCCTCCTCGGCTGCCCGCCCGATGTCGGCGGTGCCGCCGTAGAGCAGCAGGTTCGACAGGGGCGACCACACCATCGACCCGCCCCGCGCCCGGAGGATCTGGTAGTCGCGGCCGGCCAGCCCGGCACAGTGGATGCCGGCGAGGGACGGCGTGATGGCCCAGCGGTCGGGCCCGATGCGCAGGGCCCGGAAGTGCTCGCGGGCCGCGGCGTCCACGCCCTCGGCGAGGTGGAGCAGCAACGCGGTGGCGCTCTCGAGCCGCTGGAGGAACGTGGCGGCGTCGGCGGCGGCCACGTCGTCGACCCGGGTGCCGGCAGGGGGGAGGTCGTCGTCGTCGCTGTCCTCGACGTTGCGGACGAGCCCGCGGTAGAAGCGGCGTATGCCCATGTTCGACGACAGGGTCAGGCCCTGCGAGGTCGTGACCCCGCCGAGCAGGCACTTGGCCTCGACGTAGCGCACCACCGCCTCGACGAACCCGCCGGTGCGCCCCAGCACGGTGGCCGGCCCGCTGACGAAGCGCCGGTACTCGCGGTGGCGCATCCACTGGCCCCGGTTGTCGAACCGCTGGGGCGTCTGCCACAGGGGCAGGGCGTCGTAGCTGAGGTGGTTGTGCAGCTCGATCAGCCCCGGGTAGATCGTGTCGCCGGTGCGCACGACGGGCGCGTCGTCCCAGCCGTCGGGCGCGGGCGCCGCCGCGGGGGTCACCGCGGCGATGTCGCGGCCGTCGACGTAGATGCGGCCGGCGTCGAGCACGGTGAAGCGGTCGTCCATCGTGACGATCCGGCCCTCGAGCACGTACCTGTCCACCGCCCGGTCCACCACTGTCGTCGGGGGCATCCTGTCCTGCCTTCCAGTCGTCCTGTCGCTGTCGCTAGGGGGTTCGATGGGTGTCGAGCCAGCGCGGCGCCCACACCTTGTAGGCCGGCTCGGGCGGCGCCTCGGGGCCCGCCTGCGGCGGCGTCGACCGCACGACCCGGTCGCCCGAGGTCCCCTGCCAGCGCGGCAGCCCGAAGGGGAGGTCCGCCCGGGGGATCTGCACGCGCTCGCCGTCCCACGCGGTGCGCGTGGGCGGCTGGTCGATGGGGATGCCCAGCGACCGCAGGCGGGCGTGCCCGGCCACCCACGCGGCGCGGGCGCCCGGCGCCGACCACGGGGGCAGGGCCACGACGGGCTGCCCGTCGAGCTCGAACCGCCCGGCGATGCGCTCGGCGTGGGGCCCGACCGTCACCACCGCGGCCACCGGGTTGTCGTCGAGGACCCGATCGGCGACCGCCGCCAGGAGAGCCACCACGTCGGGCCGGTCGGCCAGCGCCCACACCTTGCCGTCAGGCAGCCCGGCGGTGTCGACCGGCAGCGTGCGCAGGACGAGGTAGCTGCGCGTGATGCCCAACGCCGCGAGCAGGCCCTGGAAGCGCTGGCCCGCCTCGCCCGTGAACGCCCGTCCCCACACCAGGTCGTCGTGGCCATCCTGGTCGGCCAGCACCATCAGGCGCACGCCGCTGAACCGTCCCCGGTAGCGGGGACCAGCGCCGTAGGTGGACGCGCCCGGCACGCCGAGGGCGGCGAAGTCGGGCCACGCCAGGCCGGCGCTGCCGACCAGGAGCCGGGCCAGCGAGGCGCTGGGGCCGCGGTCGTACTCGATGACCGACCGCGGCGGCTCCCACGGCAGGTCGCCGACGTCGCCGTCGTAGCCGTCGGGGCCGCCCGCCGGCTCGGTGGGGAACGTGGGCCGGGCGTCGGCGGCCTGCGCCCCCGGCCCGGTCGTCGGCTCGACAGCCGGACCGGTGGTCGGTGCGTGCGGCGGCTCCGCTCCGGGCCCGGTCGTCGGCTCGGCCGCCCGCGCCGGGGGGCCGATCTCGATGCTCCGCCCACCCCCCCGCCGGGTGACGGTGCCGCCCGCCCCCAACCGCCGGGTGGTCCCGAAGGGCAGGTCCCGCAGAGGGATCGGCGCCCGGTCGTAGCGGAAGGTCCCGACGCCGCCCCGCCGCCCGTCGCGGTCGAGCGGGAGCCAGCCCGGATCGTCGCCCGCCCAGCCCAGCACCCGCTCGGCCGCGGCGGCGAACGACGCCGTCACGCCCGCCAGTGCCTCGCTGCCCTGGGCGGCCGCGCCGGGGTGCACCACGTCGACCAGTCGCGCCTGCGGCCCCAACGCGTGCCCGTCGAGCCGGTGCAGCTCGCCCGTGCCTGCGTCGCCGGTGCCGCCCCGCCAGCGGTTCCATGCCAGCACCGACTCGCGGGCGGCGCGCCCCACGGCGATGATCAGGCGCAGGTCGTTGCGTGCGGCCGCGTAGTCGAGGAGGCGGTTGCGGTGCCGGGCCACGGGCGAGGCCGGATCGAGCGCCAGGCGTTCCAGGGCGCCGCCGAACTGGCCGAGGATCGAGTACACGAACGTGTTGAGGAACAGGTACGACCGGGTGATGCCGAGGTGGCCCAGCAGGTGCTGCACGCGGGTGCCCGACTCGCCCACGAAGGAGCGGTGGGCGAGGGCCTCGTCCGACCCACCGTCTTGGCCCACCACGAGCACCTTCACCTGGTCGTCGCCCAGCCGCCCCCGGTAGAAGACCGGCCCGAAGTGCCAGCGGAACCGCTCGCCTGCCGGATCGCCGCCGTCACCGGCGTCGTCACCGCCGCCGAGTGCGGTGCCCAGCGCCCGGTAGTCGGGCGCCTCGGCGAACATGCGGGCCCAGCGCCGGTTGCGCGGCGGACCGGGATCGTGCTCCCACGCCTCGCCCCTTCGGGCCGGGAGGTCCTCCATGTCTCGGTCTGCCCTCCGCCCTCGTCGGGGCCACCCGGCGCCACCCAAGAGAGTGCCGTGGCCCCCCGCCAGATACCAGGCCCGACGTATCAGCGGCGCGTCAGCCGGATCTACCTGGGTGATGGCATCGACACCGGGGGACCGGGGCGACGGCGCCCGAGGAGGCGCCGCGGGCGACGAGGCGGCCGGCGAGCGGCTGGGCATCAGCTGCTCGGGTGGCGGACTGCGGTCGGCCGCGTTCAACCTCGGCGCGCTCCAGTCGCTCGACGATGCCGGCTTGCTGCGGCGGGCCGACTACCTGTCGGCCGTGTCGGGCGGGGCCTACATCGCCTCCGCCTACGCGGTCGCCGGTCGCCACAGCGACCCCGACCTGCTGGCGCAGAAGCCGGCCTACGCGCCCGGGTCGCCCGAGGAGCGCTGGGTGCGCAACCACTGCTCGTACCTCACCGACGGACTGCTCGAGACGCTCCAGGTGGTGGCCATCGCGGTCGTGGGCCTGTTCGCCAACCTCATCTTCTTCACCACGCTGCTGTGGACGGTCGCGCGCCCGCTGGGCTGGGCGTACGCCGCGTGGCAGCCGGCACTGCGGGTGCCGGAGGAGTGCACGCCGGGCCTGGCGGCCGAGGCCGCCGAGGGTGCCGGGTGCTTCGACCAGGTGGGCCTGACCGGTCAGGCGGGCTGGGCGCTGGCCGCCGGCGGCATCGCGCTGGCCGGCGTCGCCCTCGGGATCCTCGTGCGCATGTTCCAGCCCGGCTGGCCGCTGCGCCACTCGCTACGCCGGCTGGCGGTCGTGCTGGTGGTCGCCGGGGCGGCGCTCGGGCTGGTGACGGTCGTGCTTCCCGAGCTGATCGTGTTCACGCGCAACGTCCTGGGCGGCGAGCCGCAGACCGGGCCGGTCAGCGAGGCGACCGGCGCCGGCTCGTCGAGCGACAAGGGGGCCGCCAACCTGGGCTTCATCGCCACGGCGGGCGCCGCGGCCACTGTCGTCGCCCTGGTGGTGCAGGTGGCGCGGCCGCTGCGCTGGGTCGCGTGGGCCGGGGCGCGGGCGGTGTCCGAGGCGACCCACTGGACCGCCCGCCTGTCGCGTGGCCTGCGCAGGGTGGCCAACATGGTGCTCGGCAGCCTGGTCGGGCCGGTGGCGCTGGCGGCCGCGGCGCTGTTCATCCTCAACGGCGGCGCCCAGGCGGCTCGGCCCAGCAGGGTCGAGCTGGTGGTGTGGGCCGTGATGGCGCTGCTCACGCTGGTCATGCTCCTGTTCGCGGACGTGACCTCGTGGTCGCTGCACCCGTTCTACAAGTGGCGGCTGTCGCGCACGTTCGCCGCAGTACGGGTGGCCGACGGCACGCCGGGAGGGAAGGCCACGCTGCTGCCCTACGAGGTGCCGCTCACGCTCAGCGAGTTCGCCCCGGACCGCTTCCCCGGCAGCCGGCCCGGACGTCCGGCCTTCCCCGAGCTGCTGGTGTGCGCGGCGGTCAACGTGTCGGACCCCGGCACCACGGCGCCCGGCCGCAACGGCCTGAGCTTCGTGTTCAGCCCGAGCCGCATCGGCCATCCCGACCCGGTGGTCGTCCCCGGCATGGCGGGCTGGCGGCGCCGGCTGCTCCACCCTACGCAGGTCGAGCTCGACACGGAGGCGTACGGACCGCTCGAGGTCGACACCGCCGACTACGAGGGTCGGGTCGGCACCCGCCGCCGTCGTGACATCACGCTGTCGGCCGCGGTGGCCATGTCGGGTGCGGCCGTCGCCCCGTCGATGGGCAAGATGACCCGGGCGCCGCTGCGGTTCCTGCTGGCGCTCACCAACGTGCGCCTCGGCGTCTGGCTGCCGAACCCCGCCAACATGCCCGCCGGCTGCTCGCCCGAGGCCGGGCGCGCCCTGCCCGCCAACCCCCGCCAGGTGCGGCTGCTGTACGAGGTCATGGGCCGGCACCGCGTACGGTCGAAGTTCCTGTACGTCACCGACGGCGGCCACGTCGAGAACCTGGGGCTGCTCGAGCTGCTCCGGCGCCGCTGCACCACGATCGTGTGCCTCGACGCCGCCGGTGGCTCGACGACCCGGTTCTCGACCCTGGGCGAGGCGGTGGCGCTGGCCGCGACGATGCTGAACGTGGCGATCGACGTCGACCCGTCCGAGATGGGCCGGGTCGCCGACGGCGCCAACGCCTGCGACCACGTGACGGGCACCATCCGCTACCCCGACGGCACCGAGGGACGGCTGGTGTACGGCAAGGCGCTCGTGACGGCGACGGCGCCGTGGGACGTGCGGGCGTACGCCACGAAGGACGACCGCTTCCCGGTCCACCCGACGACCGACCAGCTCTTCGGCGGCGAGACGTTCGACGCCTACCAGTCGCTGGGGCGGTGCGTCGGTGCCCGGTGCGCGGCGGCGGCGACGGCCACCACTGCCTCGGCCTCGCCCCCACCACAGACGCCGTCCGGCGTCACCGACATCCGCGTCCGCGACGTGGCGGCGACGTCGGATCCGACCTGAGCCGTCGCGGGTCGAGACCGCGGCGACCACCCGCTCAGCGCCAGCGGTCGAGCAGCGCCTTGAGCAGGTCGTCGGACTGGTGGCTGGGCAGGACGGCGCCGCCGTCGACGATCAGGTCCTGGCCCGTCAGGTACGCAGCATCGTCCGAGCACAGGAACGCCACCACGCCGGCCACGTCGTCCGGCCGGCCGATGCGTGCCAGCGGGATCCGGCGCTCGACCCGTGCCCTCAGCTCGTCGTCGTCGACCACGGCTCGGGTCAGGCGGGTGGCGATGTAGCCGGGCGACACCGAGTTGACCCGCACCGCCGGCGCGTACTCGAGGGCGGCCGTCCGGGTGAGGGCCACCACCCCGGCCTTGGCCGCCGCGTAGGGGCCCTCGCCCCGGGTGGGGCGCGAGGCCGTCGTGCCGGCGATGTTGACGATGCTGGCGGCCACGCCTCCGGCCTTGGCCGCCGCCCGCAGCCGCGGCACCGCGGCCCGGATGCCGTGCCACACGCCGGTGAGGTTGACGCCGACCAGGCGGGCCCACTCGTCGTCCGTGTAGCGGTCGAGGGGCTTGGCGGAGCCGAAGCCCGCGTTGTTGACCAGGATCGAGAGCCCGCCCAGCGCCTCGGCCGCCTCCTCGACCGCCGCCGTCATGGCCCCGGCGTCGGCCACGTCGGCCCGGAGCACCGCGACGACCGCGCCCTCACCCGGCGCAGCCGCCGTGGCGCCGGTGTCGGCGTCCCCGCCGCCGGGGCCCGTGCCGGCGTCGCCGGGGTCGATGTCGACGACGGCAACCCGGGCACCGTCGCGGGCCAGCCGGTCGGCCACCGCCCGCCCGATGCCCCGGGACCCTCCCGTGACCAGCGCGGTGCGCCCGACGAGGTCAGCCACGCCGCCGCCCCCGACGCGTGCCCGCCATCAGAAGCCCTGGAACCACTGCCCGGCGTTGACCCCCAGCGCCTGGCCCGTGATCGGCTTGGACATGTCCGACGCGAGGAACACGACCGCCTCGGCGATCTCGGCCGATGGCGGGAGGTAGCCGAGCGCGGTCTCCGACGCCACCTCGCGGTACTGCTCCTCGGGGCTGATGCCCTTCCTGCGGGCCAGGTGCTCGAAGTACGCCTCGACGCTGTCGCCCCAGATGTAGCCGGGGTGCACGCCGTTGACCCGAACGCCGTGTGGCCCCAGCTCGGCCGCCAGCGTCTTGGTGATCGCCGCGAGCGCCGCCTTCGACGCCGTGTACGCCCCGAACCTGGGGCGGATGCGCACCGTCGACATCGTGTTGATCATCACGATGCGACCGTCGCCGCGGTCGGCCATGGCCCCGGCCACCACCTGGGTGAGCTGGAGGGTGCCGAAGAAGTTGACGTCCATGGTGCGGCGCCACCGGCCGAGGTCGGCGTCGAGGAACGACCGGTGGTCGCCGTCGTCGAAGGCGTTGTTGACCAGGATGTCGAGCTGTCCGAACCGCTCGACCACCTCGTCGACCACCGACCGGCACCGCTCGGCGTCGGTGATGTCGAGCGGCAGGCCCAGCGCGGCTGTGCCCGACTGCTCGATCTCGGCCGCCAGTGCCTCCACGCGCTCGGCCGTGCGGGCGACGACCACCACGGTGGCGCCCTCGCGCCCGAAGGCCAGCGCCACGTCCCGGCCCAGCCCCGGGCCGGCGCCCGAGACCAGCGCCACCTTGCCCTCGAGCAGTCCCATGGCCCGCCTCCCCTCGGTCGAGCGTGCCGAGCGGCACGGATCTGACGGAGCGTCAGGTTAGCGGCCCGGCGCCGGGCGAACCGTTCCGTGGCCGTCGGTCCGCCCGCCTCGGACGGGTCGGACGGGGGTCGACCCGCGCGGTCCTGTCAGTCGTCGCTGCGCCGGCGGCGCCGCCACAGCACCTCGGCCGCCTGCCCGAGCACCGCGCCGAGCAGCAGCGTCGCGAGCATCCCGACCCACACCCGGGTGCGCACCCCGACCATGAGGAAGTCGAGCTGGACCCGGTCGTTGTTCTGCGCGATGAACACCGCGGCGATCACGACCACGATGCCGAGGACGGCCAAGCGGGTCGCCCTCCGCACGTCGGTGCTCTTGCCGTCGTCCTGCAGCGGAACCTGGCTGCCGTCGCCCCCGTACGCCATGGCCGCAGCGTACCGGTGCGCCGACCCTGCGTCAGCGTCGTTCGTAGCGCGGCTCGCGGTCCTCGGCCCTGGCCTGGTACTGCTCGTGGAAGTCGTGCGACCCCAGCACCATCGACTGGCCCACCAGCTCGCGCGCGAGCGTGCCCTGCACCCCGGGCGCCGCCAGGGCGGTCACGTGCTCGCGCACCAGCCGGGTGACCAGTGGCGGTCGCTCGGCGATGCCGTACGCCAGCTCGGCCACCACCTCGTCGAGGTCGTCGTCGGGCACCACCTGCGACACCAGCCCCAGTCGCAGGGCCTCGTCGGCGTCGATGCGCCGGCCGGTCAGGGCCAGGTCGAGCGCCAGCGCCGAGCCGCCGATCTCGAACAGCCTGGCCACGCCCCCGGCGTCGGGGATCACCCCGTGGTCGACGCCGACCAGGGCGAGCTTGGTGCTCTCGGCGGCGATGCGCACGTCGCACAGCAGGGCCCGCTCGAACGACGTGCCGAGCGTCCAGCCCTTGAGGGCGCAGATGATCGGCACGGGGAAGCCGTAGAGCAGCCGTGTGGCCCATTGCGTGCGGTCGAGCAGCTCGAAGTCGCTGGCCCCGAACTCGTGGCGCCGCGGGATGCGGACGTCGCGCCGCCGCCCGCCGGCCGGGTCGGCGCGGTGCGGCTCGTCGCCGCCGCCCTCGTGGCCACTCTCGAGGTCGCCGTCATGGTCCTGCGCGTCGGTGAGCTCGGCCATGTCGCGGCCCACCGAGAACGAAGGCCCATTGCCCCGCCAGACGACCACGCGCACGTCACGGTCGGTGCGCAGCAGGTCGAGATAGCGGAAGAAGAGGGCGTCGACCGCATCGCCCATCGCGTTGTGGTGGTCGGGTCGGTTGAGGGTGACGACGGCCACCCCTCCCTTGACCTCGAGCAGCACGGCATCGTCGTCCACGTGTCCTACCTCCCCTGCTGGGCGGCGATGTCGGGGAGATGCCGCCCGCGGTTGCCCGCCACGCTACGTCACAAAGAACGCGCGTCGCGGGACATCGCCGGCGACGTCGGTGGTGGCGCATCCCCTGTGGCGTCTCTCAGCAGTCGTGTCGACGCTGACGGACGCCGGATCGGGAGCGGATCGTTGCGGGTCAACGACGCCCATCGGTGGGGCGCCGCTGGGGGTCAGGAGACCCGCTCGACGTTGCGGGCCTGCTGGCCCCGTCGCCCCGGCGCCAGCTCGAACCGCACGCGCTGGCCGGTCTCGAGCACCTGGTTGCCGGCAAGCGCGGACACGTGCACGAACACGTCGGACCCACCCCGGCGGGAGATGAACCCGAAGCCCCGGTCGGGGTCGTAGCTCGACACGGTGCCGGACACCGGCCCGGCGGCGCGGCCGCGTCCGTAGCCGTCCCGACCGCTTCGTTCGCCGCGCTCGCCTCGCCGGACCCCGTCGGTGCGGTCGCCGAGGCCACGCCGCGCCGCGCGGTCGCTGCGCTCGCTCCGGACGCTGCGGCGCTCGCGCCGGCCCGGCCGCGGGCGCCCGCGCCCGGTCTCGGTGGCGATGGTGTCGCCACTCGGCGAGACGTCCGACCCGACGCGGGCCTCGCGCTCGGCGGTGGGCGCAGACCCGGCCTGCGGCGACGGCGCCGCGCCCCGCGCCATGCGGGGATCGAGCGCAGGCTCGGGCGCAGATCGAGCACCGCTGACGGTCGGCGACGTGGCCAGCAGGCCGAGGTCGGGGTCGGTGAACGGCTCGGTGCGGCCGACCTGGCGCTGCAGCGCGCGCATGGCCTGGTGCCCGTCGTCGACCACCAGCGACACCACCAGGCCGGTGGCGCCGGCCCGGCCGGTGCGGCCCGAGCGGTGCACGTAGTCCTTGGGGTCGTCGGCCATGTCGAAGTGCACGACGCAGCCCACCCCGTCGACGTGGATGCCGCGCGCCGCCACGTCGGTGGCCACCAGCGCCGGCGCCCGCCCCTTGGTGAACTGGGCCAGCGCCTGGTCGCGCTGCGCCTGGCTGCGCCGCCCGTGGATGGGCACGGCCTTGACCCCGGCCTGGCCCAGCTGGCGGGCGACGCGGTCGGCGCCGTGGCGGGTGCGGGTGAACACGATGGCCGAGCCGGTGCGGTTCACGATGTCGGCGGTCAGCGCCACCCGCTTCTCGCGGGGCACCTTCCAGAACAGGTGCTCGACCTCCGCGGTGTCGGCCTCGCCACCGGCCACCTCGTGCCGGATGGGATCGTGCTGGTAGTGCCTCACGAGCTGGTCGACGTCGCCGTCGAGCGTGGCCGAGAACAGCAGGGTCTGGCGTCGCTCGGGCGTCTGGTCGAGCAGCCGGCGCACGGCGGGCATGAAGCCCATGTCGGCCATGCGGTCGGCCTCGTCGAGCACCACGAGGTCGGCCCGGTCGAGCACGACGTCGCCGGTGCCGACCAGGTCCTCGAGGCGTCCGGGGCAGGCGACGACCGCGCTGACCCCGCGAGCCAGCAGCTTGCGCTGCGGGCCGTAGCCCACGCCGCCGTAGACGGTGACCACCGCGCCGTGCCGGCGCTCGTCGATGAGCGCGGACAGCTCGCGCTGCACCTGCGCGGCCAGCTCGCGGGTGGGGACCAGCACCAGGGCGCGGGGGCGGCGGGGCTTGACCGGGCCGGCGGTCGCGGCCTGCTGGGCGATGGCGAGGCCGAAGGCGAGGGTCTTGCCCGAGCCGGTGGGCGCCTTGCCGGCCACGTCGCGCCCGGCGAGGACCTCGGGCAGCGTGGCGGCCTGGATGGGGAAGGGCTCGTTGATGCCGCGGCGGGCCAGGGTGGCGCACAGGGGCGCGGGCACGCCGAGTTCGGCGAACGAGGATGACATGAGACTCCGATCGAATGGCAGGCAGGCCGATTCGAACAGGAATCTCGAACGGGCCCCGTCGGCGCTCTGGGCCGACAGCTACCGGCGGGGGTGCCGGCAAGTGACCGGGTGACTCTAGCGGCGGAACACGCGTTTGCGCGTCATCCGCCCACGCCCCGGCCCCGGCTCAGCCGGCTGGTGCCTCGGTCGTGCTGCTCGTCGACGTCGTGGCGGCCGAGCCCGAGTTCGCAGCCGTGGTCGTCGTCGACCCGTCGGCCCCGGTGATCGTCGGCGCGTCGGTCGTCGTGGTCGACTCGGTGGTGGTGGTCTCGCGCTCGCCCGACTGCGGGATGCTCGGCTCGTCGCCGTCGTCGCCGCACCCGGCAACGACCATCGAGGCGGCGAACACCGCCGCAACGAGTCGCGTGCTCCGTCGTGAGTCCACTCGCGTTCCCCTTGTGTGTCCTGGTCGGCGTCGACCTTCTCGCCAGCCGGTAGAGCATGGCGGACGCGACGCTCGGCTCACCAGGCGACGCCAGGCGGTCGGCCCTCGACCAGGGTGCGGGCCACGCGCGCGCGGGCCCGGCGCAGGTGGCGGACGTCGGTGTCCCGGCTGGGTGGCGGCGACCCGGCACCGCCGGGACAGGCCGGTCGTCAGGCCGGGCAGCGGTCGCGGCGCACCTCGGCGGCTCGGGCCGCGGCCAGGTTGAGCGCCGCCGCGCCCCGCTCGTCGTCGCCGCACCTCAGCGCGTCGAGGGGCCCGGGCTGCCCCGCCGATCCCACCGGGCCGTCCCGTTGGTCGTCACGGTCCTGCGCCGCCGGCGTGACGGCGACGTCGTCGAGCGGGCCGGCCGCGGCGATGGCGGGCACCGCGTCGTCGGACAGCCCGGCCAGGTAGCGGAGGTCGAGCTCGGCGCCGGTGCGGGCGCGTTCGATGTTGTGACGGGCCACGAACGCCTCGGCGTCGGCGACGTCGGCGGCGAGCACCAGAACCACGGCCGCGACGCCGGCGCCGGCCACCAGCCAGCTCGGCCCGGTGGCGGGCGCCAGGTTGCGCCCGGCGGTCATGACGAGCACCAGGCCCATCCACACCGCGGCTCCCACCACCCACAGGCGCAGCATCGTCAGCCCGAAGGCGTGGTCGTAGAGCGCCAGCCGACGGAGGCTCACCACGACCAGCCCCAGGGCCAGCGCGGGGACCGCCGCCCCGAGGCCGCGCACGAGCGGGTGCGCGAGCGCCTCGGGGCCGGCAAGTGCCCGCACCAGGGCCAGGAAGGCCAGCAGCAGTCCGGTGGCCCAGCACAGCTGGAAGAAGCCGCTCCGCGCGTACTCGGCGGGCGTGAGCCCGGCCGACTCGACCAGCCGCCGTCCCGCATCGGTGAGCGCGACGAGCTGGGAGACGACGAACAGCCCGAGCACCGCTACGGCGAGCGCGAGCATCGTGGCCACCTCGACGACGCCGTAGCCGCCGCTGCGGGGGTGATCGGACAGTGGCGTCGACGCGGCCGCGGCGAGGACCAGCACCAGCGGGGCCAGCATGAGCGTGAGGAGCGCGTGGCCGGTGACCGGGCCGAGCGCGACGTCGGGCGTGAGCAGCGAGGCGAACACGGCGTCGGCCGACGCCAGCAGCAGGACCAGTGCGCCCAGCACGGGTACGGTCACGACCCGCGCCCGCGCCAGGCCCGCCAGCCGGTGACGCTCGTGCGCCGTCAGGCGGGGCCCAACCGCCCGCACGACGGCCAGCCCGGCGACGCCGCGTTCGAGGCCCGCCAGGCCGCGCTGGACCATCCGCCCCGGGGTGGCGTCGAGCACCGACCCCGACCGGCTGTACAGCACGGCCGCGCCGATCAGCGCCGCCGCGACGCCCAGGTTCGACCACGCGAGCCACGGGCTGGCGCGCACGGCCAGGAACCCGACGGGGGCGACCGCGGCCCCCGCCAGCAGGCGCGCCTCGCCGCGGCGCAGCCGGCCGCCGGTGAGCAGCGCGACCACGACCATGACCAGCCCGGCGGCGACGGCCGCGTTGGCGACCCCGCCCCGCAGGCCGACCTCGAGCATGAGGCCGGTCACGAGGGCGAGGCACACCAGCCGGCGCGCCGCCGGGGCGGCGACGTGGGTGGGGCCGCCGGGACCGGCGGGACCGGTGGGGCCGGCCGGGCCGGCGGCGGGTGCGCGCGGTCCGAGCGAGATGTCGGTCATGGCTGGCCGCCGTTCTGTGAGGGCAGCCGGACCACCATCGTGCAGCCGGTCTGCCGGTTCGGGTCGACGTGGATCTGGCCGCCGTGCAGGTCGACGATCCAGCGGGCGATGGACAGGCCGAGGCCGGCGCCGCCGGCGCTGCCCGGGCGGGCCGAGTCGGCCCGGTAGAAGCGCTCGAAGATGCGATCGGCGTCGGCCTCGCTGACGCCGGGCCCCTCGTCGCTGACCGTGAACACGACGCCGCCCCCGCCGCCGACCTGCCTTCCGGCCCCGGCCGCCGTGCCGGCTCCGACCCCCGCCGCGGGATCGACGGAGGCGGTGAGCCGGACCGGCCGGCCGGGCGGCCCGAACTGCAGCGCGTTGGCCGTGAGGTTGGCCAGCACCTGGTGGGCCCGGTCGGGGTCGGCCACGAGCTGCAGGTCGGGCGGGGTCACCTCGACCTCGACCCGGCGCCCGGGGGAGTGGAGCCGGGCCTCGACAGCCACCGCGTCGAGCATCGAGGCCGCGTCGAGGCGTTCGCGCCGCAGCGGCACGACCCCCGACTCGAGCCGCGACAGGTCGAGGAGCTGCGTCACGAGACGGCCGAGCCGCTCGGTCTGGTCGAGCATCGAGCGCAGCAGCTCGGGGCGGGCCTCCTCGACGCCGTCGACCAGGTTCTCGAGCCGCGCCTGCAACGCCGAGATCGGCGTGCGCAGCTCGTGCGACACGTTGGCGACCAGGTCGCGCCGCATGCGGTCGACCATGGCCAGCTCGGTCGCCATGGCGTTGAACGCCCGGGCCAGCTCGCCGACCTCGTCGGCCGAGGTTTCGGTCACCCGCTGGCTCCAGTCGCCGTCCGCGATGCGCCGCGCCGCGGCGGCCATCTCGCGCAGGGGCGAAGTCATCCCCCGCGCGAGCACCTGGACCAGCGCCAGCGCGATCGCCGCCGAGATCAGCGGCCGCAGGTAGATCGACACGCCCGTGCGGAAGCCGACGAACGACACGACCGAGCTGACGCCCACGGCCACGACGATGGCGATGCCGAGCTTGAGCTTGATGGAGCCGAACCGGTCGAGCGGCGGGCGCATCACGGCGCCACCCCCAGGCCGTAGCCGACGCCGTGCACGGTGCGGACGACCTCCTCGCCCAACTTGCGGCGCAGCGCCCGCACGTGCGAGTCGACCGTGCGCGGACCCGCCCCGTCGCCGTAGCCCCAGACGTCGGCGAGCAGCTGCTCGCGCCGGAACACCACCCCGGGCCGGGCCAGCAGGTGGGCCAGCAGGTCGAACTCGATGGGCGTCAGGTGCACCTGCGTGCCGTCGAGGCGGACCTGCCGGGTGGTGGGGTCGAGCTCCAGGCCGTCGTGGCGCAGGACGACCCCCTCCGCCGCGTCGGCGACCCGCCGCAGCACCGCCCGGATGCGGGCCACCAGCTCGCGGGGGCTGAAGGGCTTGGTGACGTAGTCGTCGGCGCCGACCGACAGCCCGACCACCAGGTCGGTCTCGTCGTCGCGCGCCGTGAGCATGACGACCGGCACCCGGCGGTCGGCCTGGATGCGCCGGCAGACCTCGAGGCCGTCGAGGCCGGGCAGCATCAGGTCGAGGACCACCAGGTCGGGCTTGGTCTGGCGGCACAGCTCGACCGCCTGGCGGCCGTCGGCCGCCGACCGGGCATCGAAACCCTCGCTCCGGAGCCGCCGCACGACCGCATCCGCGATCGCCGGCTCGTCCTCCACCACCAGCACCGTCGTCACCGGCGGTCAGGCTAGGGAACGACCGTGGAGGCCTGTTGCGCGCCGTGTGGAGATCTCGTGCAGACGCGGGCCGTGCGCGTGCGGCCGCCGGGCGGGACTGGCCTACTGTCGCGCCATGGCCGAGGGGAGGCTGCGGGTGGCGCAGCTCAACGCGGGGTCGCTGCTCGAGCCGGGCTGGGACGAGCGGCGCGAGGTGGTCGTCGCCTGGCTCGACCACCTGACGCCCGACATCGTGTGCCTGCAGGAGGTCTGGGAGAGCCCCACCGCCGGCCAGGGCAACACCGCAGGCTGGATCGCCGAGCACATGCCCCGCGCGGGCTGGCACTGGCGCTTCGGCGGGTCGCCCTTCGGCGCCGGCGTGTGGCCCGACGCCGACCTGGCCTTCGGCTCGGCCGTGCTGTCGCGCTGGCCCATCGACGACCACGCCTACCACCGGCTGCCGCTCGCCCCCGACGACCGCACCGACCCGTTCGCCGTCGACGTGCCCTGGGAGCTGCTGCACGTGCGGACCGCGGGGCTCGACGTGTTCTCGACCCACCTGGCCGCCGCGCCCCACCACGGCCACCACCGCGCCTGCCAGGTGGTGGCCATCGACGACCACATCCGCACCGCCCGCGGCGACCTCGACGCCATGGTGTTCGGCACGCCCCGCGAGGCGATGCCGGCCATCCTGTGCGGCGACTTCAACGCCGAGCCCGACAGCGACGAGATCCGGTTCCTGTGCTCGCTGGCCGCCCTCGACGTCCGCACGACCTACTACCAGGACGCGTGGCGGGTGGCGGGCGACGGCGCCGGCTTCACGCAGGACTGGCGCACCAACCCCATCGCCGCGGCGATGAACGTGCCCCGCAAGCGCATCGACTACGTGTTCGTGGGCGATCCCTTCCAGCGGCGCGCCGGCGCCGGGCGGGTGCTGTCGGCCGAGCTGGCGTTCGACGCCTCGCTGACCGGCCGGGTGGCGAGCGACCACACCGGCCTCGTCGTCGACATCGCCTGGCCCCAGCGCCCGTCGATCCTCACCTGACCGCCGCGCTCCCCCCACTGACGCGTTCTCTGCGCGGGTTCGGCCGTTCCAGCGACCGTTCCCGCGCAGAGAAGGCGGCCGGGGCCGCTCCATCAGCGCGCCTCGCGCAGGCGACCGCGGGCGGCCCGGACGGCCTGCACCACCTCGGCCGGGTGGTGCCGTTGCGGCCCTGCTTGGCGAGCTCGTCGAGCGTGCAGCGCAGCGACCTGCCCGACGTGAGGCGCCGCCTCCACAGGTTGTCGAGCGCCCGCGCAGCGCGGTCGGGGTGCTCGTTGGCGCACAGTTGCAGCACCACCAGCTCGGGCCGGATTACCGGCACCCGATCGAGCACGGTGACGTGGTCGGCGCGCAGGCAGGCGAGCTCGTGCAGCACCGCCATCCCGCTGCGACGTCCCGTGAGGCCGGCCGGCCTCGCCACGTGCACCGGCGTCAGGCGGTAGCCCGGCACGGCCCACAGGGCCGCAGCGGTCGCCCCGCACGCGAACGCCTGTGGCGACGCGTCGAGCACCGCCGCGAGCACCGACTGACGGTCGGACGCCGGGGCGCCACCGGCCCGGAGTACACGGCGGGTCAGCCGCTCGAACCGGCCGCTGGCGATGCTGTGGCGCAGCGCCGACCGGGTGAGGCCGGCGGCTCGGACCTGCTCGACGAGCACGAGTCCGAGCTGGCGCTCGCACGTCTGTTGAACCGTGCGGAGGGGATCCATGCACCCGATGGTGCCGAGAGGATGTGACAATCAACGAGAAGGATCGCCACTCTCCAGATCTGCCGACGGGCTCGGTCGCCAGGGCGTCCGAACCCGCGAAGAGAACGCTCAGGTCAGGCCGAGGACCTTCGCCGCGTTGTCGCGCAGGAAGCGGGGCCACACCTCGTCCTTGAAGCCCACGCCGGGCAGCTCGCCCATGATGCGCTCGAGCGACAGGCCCATCGGGAAGTAGCCGGCGTAGATCACCTTGTCGGCGCCCCGGGTGTTGGCGTAGTCGACGATCGCCCTCGGGTAGTAGCGGGGGGCGAAGGCGCTGGTCGAGTAGTACAGGTTGGGCCACTTGAGCATGAGCTTGACGACCAGGTCGGTCCACGGCTCGCAGCCGTGGCGGGTCACGAAGGTCAGCTCGGGGAAGTCGAAGCACACCTCGTCGATCAGCTCGACGTGCTGGCAGGCGAACGGCACCCGCGGCCCGGGGATGCCGGCGCACACGAACACGGCGATGCCCAGCTCGGCGCAACGGGCATAGACCGGGTACATCTTCTTGTCGTTGATCGGCACCTGGGGGAACATCCCGGCCGGGAACATGCCGACGGCCCTGATGCCCCAGGTCTCGTAGGCCTCGGTGACGGCGCGCACGGCCTCCATCCCCTTGTTGGCGTCGACCGAGATCGAGGGCACGAACCGGTCGGGATGCTGCTTCACGGCCCGCGCCCCGCCCTCCCCGTGCACGCCGACCAGACCCTTCTCGACACCCCACAGGTCCATTTCCCGCAGGGTGACGCCCACCGGGTCGACGCCCGCCTCGATGCGCTTGTCCGGCGAGTCCTTGAACATGTACTCGGCCGGGAACTGGAACTCCTCCTGCGACTCGCGGTCCTTGGTCTGGCGGGTGATGAACGAGTACAGATCGCGCATGTCGGCGGCGGGGAAGCCGATCATGGTGTCGATGATCCCGATGCCGGCCAGGTCAGGTGCGCCCATGGGCCCATGCTGAGAGCCACTCCTCGGCCCGGTCAAACCCACCTGTCCGCACGGCGCGCCGCCGACCACCGCCAGCGACGCGCCCGCGGGCACCGGCACGCGGAACACGTCCGGCCGCTCGCCACGACCACGTTGTCGTCGGGCCCCAGATGTCACGCGGGGCCGAGGGTTGGGCCGGTGGTGGTTGCCATCGGGTAGACCAACGGTGATGAGCGTCGACCCCGGCACCGATCCCCAGACCACCCCGGCCGCGCCCGCCCCCGAGGCCGAGCCCGCCCGGGGTGGCGAGGGGGCAGCCCGTCGGCGCATCGTGGTCGGCGTCGACGACTCGGAGCAGGCCGCCGCGGCGCTGCGCTGGGCGCTGGCCGAGGGCGTGCTGCGCCAGGCAGCGGTCGAGGTGGTGCACTCGTGGTCGCCGCCGGTCTCCGCCCTGCCCTTCGGCGCCACGCTGGTCATCCCCGTGGACGAGGCGGCGGTCGACGCCGCGGCGCGGGCCTCGGTCGACGAGCTGGTCGAGGGCGCGCTGGCCGACGTGGGCGCCGAGCCGCCCGAGGTGCTGCGCACGGTCCTGCCCGGCAGCCCGTCGCTGACCCTGGTCGACGCGTCCGAGGGCGCCGACCTGCTGGTCGTCGGATCGCACGGCCGGAGTGGGCTGTCGCGCCTGGTCCTGGGATCCGTGGCCATGGCGTGCGTGAACCACGCCCCGTGCCCCGTGGTCGTCGTGCGCGCCCCGCGCGAGGACTGACCCGCGCGCCGGGCCGGAGCCGGCTGCGGCCCGCGGCCCCGCCGCCTGTACCGTCGTCGGTCGTGCGGACGCAGCAGAGGCGCAGGATCAACATCGCGTTGCTGGCCGGCGGCAGCCTGGTCGCCGGCGCGGCCGCGTTCGGCGGCAGCCTGGTCGGCGACCCTGAGCGGATCACCGGCTACTGGACCGCCGCCGTGCTCGGCGACGACGGTTCGGCCCAGGTCACCGAAGTGATCGACTACAGCTTCGGCACGGTCGCGCCCGACAAGCACGGCATCTTCCGCGTCATCCCGGGGCTGACGGTCGACACGCCGGTGACGGTGTCGTCGCCGGACGCACCTGCCGGCACGGAGATCACCTCCGAGCTCGACGGCATCCGGGTCAGGATCGGTGACCCCGACACGACGGTGAACGGGCGGCGCCGCTACCAGATCGAGTACCGGCTGCCCGGCGTCCGCCGGGGCGACACCGTCGACTGGGAGTCGGTCGGCACCGAGTGGGACGTCGGGATGGACCAGGTCGAGGTGCACCTGGTCACGCCGTTCGAGCTGACGAGCGCCGGCTGCTTCGTGGGGCCCGTGCGGTCGACCGACGAGTGCGAGCTCGACGTGGTCGAGCCGGGGCACGTCGTGGCGGAGGTCGACAGCCTGGGTGCGGGCGAGGGCGTCTCGATCGAGGGCCAGGTCGGCGCGGCGCTCGCCGCCACGCCCGCCACGCCCGCGCCGCCCACCGAGCGCCCCGACAACCCCAGCACCGGCCTGCTGCCCCCGGCCGGCACGGCCGCCGCCGCGGCGGCGGCGGCCGCCATCCCGGCGACCCTGCTCGTGCGGCGGGCCGGCCGCGAGCGGGTCGCGCCCGGCGGCGCCACCGAGGCCGCCTACGGGGGCGGCGGTGCGCTGGGCGTCGGCGACGATGACCGCTGGGGCGCGCTGCCCCTGCGGGTGCCTCCACCGCCGCCCGTCCCCGGCGCCGGCGTGCCCACCCCGGGCGCCGCCGAGGTCGGCGCCGGCCCGGTCACCGCCGAGCACGGCGGCTGGGTGCCGCCGGGGGGCGACGCCGCGGTGTCGGAGATCAGGGTCGACGCCGCCGAGCTGGCCGAGATGGCCACCACCGAGTTCGCACCCCCGCCCGGCGTCAGCCCGTCGCACGGTGGCGTCGTGCTGCGCGAGGAGGTGCGCCAGGAACACAAGGTGGCGTGGCTGGTGCAGCTCGCGATCGAGGGCGTCATCGACATCGACGACGACAGCATCCGCTACGTGGGCGCCGCCACGCCCTCGCCCGACGAACAGCGGGTGCTCGAGCTGATCTTCGCCCGGGAGGGTCAGATCAGCCTGGGCACCTACGACCGGCACTTCGCATCGGGCTGGGCCGAGCTGAGCCGCAGGCTCGAAGACTGGCGCGAGAGCAGCGGCCTCTGGGACCGCCGGGGCGACCAGCGCCGCGCCGCGGCCCGAGTGCTGGGCATCGTGGCCGTGGTCGTCGGTCTCGCCGGGGCCGTGCTCGGGGGCGTGGCCGCCACCCGGGTGGGCGCCCCCGGCCTGGTGGCGACCCTGGCCGGCGGCGTGCTGGCGGGGGCGGGGCTGGCGGCCGCGCTGGGGGCGTGGGAGCTGCACGTCCGGACGCCGCTCGGCTCGGCGCTATGGCTGCGCATCGAGTCGTTCCGGCGCTTCCTGGCGGGCTCCGAGGCCTACCACGCCGAGGAGGCCGCCAAGCGGGGTGTGCTGCGCGAGTACACGGCCTGGGCCCTGGCGCTCGGCGAGATCGACCGCTGGAGCAACGCCGTCGCCGCCGCCGCCATCCCGCCCGACGTGGCCGGGGTCAGCTACGCCTACATCGGGCCGATGCTGATGATGTCGACCATGTCGACCGCCACCGCCCCCTCCTCGAGCGGGGGCGGCGGCGGGGGATTCGGTGGCGGCGGTGTGGGCGGCGGCGCCGGCGGCGGCGGCGGGGGCAGCTGGTAGCCGACCACCGACCACCGACCACCGCCCACGCGACCAGCAGGGCCGGGCCCGGCCAGTGCCGAACCCGGCCCCGGGGGAACCGTCGCTCCGTGTCTCGGGTCGTGCCGACCCGTCGCGTCACTCCGTCGCGATCGCGTCCAGCACGTCCAAGCGCGCGGCCCGGCGGGCGGGGCGCACCGCGGCCACGACGCCCACCAGCGCACCCACGGCCAGCACGACGGCCAGCGACGTCGTGGGCACAGCGAATGACGTGAAGCCCTCGTCGGCCAGCGCCTCGACCATGGCCCAGCCAAGGAACAGGCCCAGGCCCACGCCGACGACCGTGCCGAACAGCGCGACCGTGAACGCCTCGCCCCGCACCATGGCCCGGAGCTGGCGCCGCGTCTGCCCGACGGCCCGCAGCAGGCCGAGCTCATGGGTCCGCTCGTGGACCGACAGCGACAGCGTGTTGGCGATGCCCATGAGGGCGATGATGATGGCCAGCACCAGCATGCCGTAGACCACGTTGAGCATCTGGTCGACCTGGCCGGCCACCGCCTCGGTGTACTCCTCGCCCGTCTGCACGTCGGGCGCCCCGAGTCCGTCGGCCACCTGCTGGATGGCCCGCTCGCCGTCCGCCTCGGACACGCCGTCGGCCAGGGCGATCATGACGACCACGTCGGCCGGCCGGGCGGTGTGGGGCAGGTAGGCGGCTCGGGGGACGATCAGCTCGCCGAGCAGGTCGTCCTCGGCGTAGATGGCCCCGATCGTCGGCTGGGCGGCCGCGCCGTCGGCGTAGGTCACAGGCAGCACGTCGCCGAGCGCCCCGCCGTGCGCCTCTACGTACTCCTCCGACACGGCGACCTGGTCGTCGCGCAGTTCGGTCAGCGAGCCCTCGGTCACGCCCATGTCGACCAGCGACTCGAGCGTCGAGGGGTCGAGCGCGGTGGCGACGGTGTCGTCGCCGTCGATCCGCAGCGGGGCGTTGGCGACCGCCGAGACCGTCGCGACCTCGTCGAGCTCCGCAACGGCCGGGCCGAGCTCGGTGCTCAGGCCCGTGCCCCAGTCGTCCTCGACGATGACGAGGTCGCCGGCGAACTGCTCGTCGACCGTGTCGTCGATGGACTGCTTGATCGAGGCCGCCACGACGGTGAACAGCGACACCACGGCGACGCCGATCATCAGCGCCGAGGCCGTGCTCGCGGTGCGCCGGGGGTTGCGCATCGAGTTGCGCCGGGCCAGCGTGCCGCTCATCCCCCGCCGGGCCGCCTGGGGCGCCCCCAGGGCGGAGGCCGCGGGCCGGGCCACGATCGGGCCGAGCACCACCACGCCGACGAGCGTGAGGAGCGCACCGAGACCGGCCTGTGGCACCGTGCCCCCGGTGGCACCGGCGACGGTGACGGCCACGCCCACGGCGGTCAGCACCACACCCGCCGCGCCCCGCAGCCACGAGGCCGCCGAGCCGTCGACGGCGGTGGCGCGCAGCGCGGCGAGCGGGGCGACGCGCGAGGCCCGCAGGGCCGGCGCCAGGCTCGCGGCCAGCGTGACGAGCACGCCCACGGCCAGCGACGTGATGATCGTGTCGGTCGAGAGCACCAGCGACGCGGCGGGCAGGCTCAGGCCCTGGGCCTCGAACATGGCCAGCAGGCCGGTGGCCAGCCCGAGCCCGGCGAGGATGCCCACGGCCGAAGCGATCACGCCGACCACCAGGGCCTCGACGGCGACGGACCGCAGCACCTGCCCGCGCGAGGCGCCGAGGGCCCGCAGCAGCGCGGCGTCGCGGCTGCGCTGGGCCACCAGGATGGAGAAGGTGTTGTAGATGCTGAACGCGGCCACCACCAGGGCGATGCCGGCGAACACCAGCAGGAAGGTCTCGAAGAAGCCCAGGAAGTCGTCCTCGATCAGGTCCTGCATCTCGTCGGTGAGCTCGGCGCCGGTCAGGCTCTCGGCCCCGTCGGGCAGCACGGGAGCGATGCGCTCGACCAGCTCGGCCTGGCTCACGCCCGGCTCGGCGGCCACGGCGATGCCCGACGCCCGGCCGGGCTCGGCCATGAGCACCTGCTCGGCGAACTCGCTCGTGAACGCGGCGTACGTGACGGGGCCCTGGCTGTCCGCGCTGCCGAACGTGGCGATGCCCACCACGGTCACGTCGACAGGGTTGGGGGTGCGCACCGTGGTGGTGTCGCCGACCGCCAGGTCACCGGACTCGGCCGACGCCCGGTCGATGACCACCTCGCCCGGCGCGGCGGGGGCGCGCCCCTCGGCCAGGTCGTACGGGTTGAGCTGGTCGTCCTCGACCCAGTTGGCGGCGAGGGTGGGTGGGCCGTTGCCCCCCAGCGGGTCGCCGTCGGCGCCGACGATGCGGCCGCTGCCCTCGATGCGGGGCACCGCGGCGGCCACCCCGTCGACGGCGGCGATGCGGTCGGCCAGGCTGGCGTCGAGGGTGCCCCGCTCGGAGAAGTCGGTGTCGCCGACCTCGACCTCGGAGCGCACGAGGGCGTCGGTGCCCGCGTTGGCCTCGGTGAACATGGCGCGGAAGCCGTCGCCCATGGTGTCGCCCAGCACCAGCGTTCCCGACAGGAACGCCACGCCCAGCAGCACGGCCGAGCAGGTGCCGAGCAGGCGCCGCTTGTGGGCGCCGATCGACTTGAGGGTGGTTCGCCACATCGTGATCAGCTCCCGATGGCCAGGAGCCGCTCGAGGACACGCTCCGCGGTGGGCTCGGACATGTGCTCGACGGCGCGACCGTCGGCCAGGAACACGACCGCGTCGGCGTAGGCGGCGGCGTTGGGGTCGTGAGTGACCATGACGACGGTCTGGCCCATCTCGTCGACCGCTCGGCGCAGGAAGGCCAGCACCTCGGCGCCGCTGCGCGAGTCGAGGTTGCCGGTGGGCTCGTCGGCGAAGATCACGTCGGGCCGGCTGGCCAGGGCACGGGCCACGGCCACGCGCTGCTGCTGGCCGCCCGACAGCTCGGAGGGGCGGTGCTTCAACCGCGGGCGCAGTCCGATCGTGTCGACGACCCGGTCGAGCCAGTCGCGGTCGGGCCGGCGGCCGGCCAGGTCGATGGGCAGGGTGATGTTCTCCCGGGCCGACAGCATGGGCAGCAGGTTGAAGGCCTGGAACACGAACCCGATGCGGTCGCGCCGCAGCCGGGTCAGCTCCTTGTCGGACAGGCTGCCGAGATCGACGTCACCCACGAACACCCGGCCGCTGGTCAGCGTGTCGAGCCCGGCGAGGCAGTGCATGAGCGTCGACTTGCCCGACCCTGACGGGCCCATGATGGCGGTGAACCGCCCGGCGGGGATGGCCATGCTCACGTCGTCGAGCGCCCGCACGGACGTGTCGCCCGTGCCGTACACCTTGGTGGCCGCCTCGGCCCGCACCGCCGGGGGGAAGACCGGGGCCGCCGGGGCCGCCTGGGCCGCCGGCGGCCTCGTCATCGTCTCGTTCGCAGTCATGGTTCGACCGTACGGGCGGAGACACGCAGCGTGAATGGAGCGGACCGGCGTCGCGGGGGTGGGGACAACCCCACCCTTCCCGTGACGCTGGCCCGCCGGCGGGCGGCCGCCCGGGCTACGCCAGGGCCTCGATGACGCGCAGGTCGCGCTCGGCGCCGTCGCCGAGAGCGGCGAGCGCCGCCTGGTAGCCGGGGCTCTCGTAGGCGGCCACCGCGGCCTCGACGCTGTCGAACTCGATGACCACGGTCCGCTCGACCACGCCCGACTCGAACGCCGCGGCCGGCAGCCCGCGGGCCAGGAACCTGCCGCCAGACGCCCGCATCACCGGGCCGGCGAGCTCGATGTAGGCGGCGAGCTTGTCGGGGTCGCTCACCGAACGGAACGTGTTGATCCAGTACGCCTTGGCCATGGCTCATCTTCGCCGCAGGTGGCGACGAAACCTCGCCCGTGCGGTAGAACGTCGGGCGCGGGCGACCCGCGACCGGGTCACCCCCGGAGGAGGACCATCGCCATGGGCTTCATGGACAAGGTCAAGAGCATGTTCGGCCAACACGCCGACAAGGCCGAGGGCGGCATCGACAAGGCGGGAGACTTCGTCGACGACAAGACCGGCGACAAGTACGCCGACCACGTCGACAAGGGCCAGGACGCCGCCAAGGACGCGCTCGGCAAGCTCGACGACGAGGGCAGGACGCCGTAGCCCGACCCTCCCGCCCGCCCCGCCTCCGGCTCACGGGGCGTAGGTGATGGTGATGCTGCCCTGGTTGGCCTCGGCGGTGATCGTCCGATCGCTGGCCGGGTCCTCCCTGATGTCCGAGGTCGCCGAGCCCTGGTTCGCCTCGGTCCGGGTGGCGTAGACGACGCCCTCCTCGTCCGGCAGGAGGACGGTCACGCTGCCCTGGTTGGCCTCGGTGACGATCTCGTGGGGCGAGCTGGCGAAGGCCAGGTCGATGCTGCCCTGGCTGGCCTCGGCGTGCACTCGCGTGGCGGTGAGGTCGACCCCGTCGACGCTGCCCTGGCTGGCCGACACCGTGATGTCGCCGCCCACCCGCGCCAGGTCGGCGCTGCCCTGGTCGGCGTCGAGGTGCAGCCGTCCCGTCAGGTCGGTGACGGTCAGGTGGCCGCGGGCGTCGGCGTCGACGTCCATGTCGGACGGGACCTCGACGGTGTAGTCGACCTCGCACCACTGCGAGCCGATGATCGGGCAGCTCGCCTCCACGACCAGCGTGCCGCCATCCCGGGAGATCTCGTGGTGTGGCCTGCGCAGGCCGTTGCTGATGCGCGCCCGCACCGTGATCGTCTCGGCATCGTCGACGCCGACCACCCGCGTCGCCCCGGCGTCGTTGTCGATGTCGAGGCTGGTGATGCCGCTGGCGGCGATCTCGCGCACCTCCGTCGCCTCCTCGTGGGCGATCATGCTGGTGACCTGGATCGTGCCGGTCAGCAGCATGAAGACAGCCGCCACGCTGGCGACGATCAGCCAGGCCGTGCGCACCCCGCGGCCCGCGAGCAGGCGCAGGCCCCCGGCGGTCATCCGGTCGCCGGTGGTGGACAGCCAGTCGAACAGTCGTCGCATCGGTCATGTCCTCAGCTCTCGAGCCAGCGCAGCACGGCCAGCACGCGCCGGTGATCGTGCTGGGTGGGTGGCAGGTCCAACTTGGTGAAGATGTTGCTGACGTGCTTCTCGACCGCCCCGTCGCTCACCACCAGCTCGCGGGCGATGGCGGTGTTCGAGCGGCCCTCGGCCATCAGTCCCAGCACCTCGCGCTCGCGGGGCGACAGTCGGTCGAGCGGGTCGCGGCGGCGGGTGCGGGCCAGCAGCTGGGCGACGACCTCGGGGTCGAGCGCGGTGCCGCCCTGGCCGACACGGCGGACGGCGGCGAGGAAGTCGGCGACGTCGGCGATGCGGTCCTTGAGCAGGTAGCCGAGGCCGGTGGTGTCGTCGGCCAGCAGCTCGCTGGCATAGGTCTCCTCGACGTACTGCGACAGCACCAGGATGCCCACGTCGGGCCAGCGGGCCCGGATCTGCAGCGCGGCGCGCAGGCCGTCGTCGGTGAAGGTGGGCGGCATGCGCACGTCGACCACGGCCATGTCGGGCCCGTGCCGCTCGACGACGGTCAGCAGGTCGTCGGCGTTGTCGACGGTGGCGACGACGTCCTCGCCCGCGTCGGCCAGCAGGCCGGTCAGGCCGGCACGCAGCAGGACGGAGTCCTCGGCGATCACGATGCGCATGGCACGTCCACCAGCAGGCTCGTGGGACCGCCGGGGGGACTGACCACATGCATCGTCCCGCCCAGGGCGGTCACCCGGTCGCGCAGGCCCCGCAGCCCGGTGCCGCCGTCGATGTGGGCGCCGCCCACCCCGTCGTCGCGCACCTCGACCACCAGCCGGTCGCCGGCTCGGGCGATCGAAACCGCGGCCCGGGTGGCGTGCGCGTGGCGGGCCACGTTGGTGAGGGCCTCGGTCACCACGAAGTAGGCGGTGCTCTCGACCGCGGCGGGCGGGCGCTCGACCACGTCGACGTCGAGCCTGACCGGCACGGGCGAGCGGGCCACCACGGCCGACAGTGCGGCGTCGAGCCCCCGGTCCTCGAGGATCACGGGATGGATGCCCCGCACCAGGTCGCGGATCTCCTTGAGCGCCGCCTTGGCCTCCTCGTGGGCCTCGGCGACCATCTGCCGCCCGGCCTCGGGGTCGCTGTCGATGCGCTCGCGCGCGGTCCCGAGCCCCATGGCCAGCGAGACCAGGCGCTGCTGGGCGCCGTCATGCAGGTCGCGTTCGATGCGGCGGCGCTCGGCCTCGGCGCTGTCGACGGCCGCGGCCCGGCTGGTCTCGAGCCGGGTGACCTTCTCGCCCAGCTCGTCGCCGCGGCGGGGGCCGAGCAGCCAGCGGGCGACGGCCACGTCGAGCCGGGCCAGCGCCCGCGTCACCCACGGCGCCACGAACACCAGCCCGGCCAGGCCGATCAAGCTCGCGGCCACCGTGCCCGGCCCTTGTGAGACCTCGAACTGCCCGAAGTCGGCGGCGTCGCCCGGCAGCCCCCGCACGTAGAGGGGCAGGAACAGCAGGGCGACCGCGCCCCCCCACGTCGTCATGGCGACCACGGTGGTGAACATGCCCCGGGGCAGCGCGAGCAGGTGGTAGGCGATCTCCCGCCAGCGGTCGCCCGAGCGGACCCGCTCGACCAGGCGGCCCCACGGGTTGCGCGACGCCAGCGGGGGCACGGAGTCGGCCACCGTCACGCCCAGCAGGGCGGCGATGCGCGACCGCTCGGCGGCGGCCGTGGCTCGCGAGCCGACGAACAGGGCCCAGATGACCGGCAGCGCCAGCGGGAAGGTGATGAGCAGGGCGCCGCCGGTGGCCAGCAGAACCACCGTCGCCGTGAAGGCGACGGTGCCGACCACCACGTCGAGCAGCACGAACGTGAGCGACCACCAGGTGGTCGCCTCTCGCCACGGGCGGAGCAGGTCGCGGATCACAGCGCTCACGGTAAGCGTGGCCGCCCCGCCGGGCCATGGAGCGGGCCGCAATCGTGTGGGTGGGGTTCTCCCTACCGGTCGCCGGGTGGTTCGCCCCGCCCGTCGGCCGGCCGTCGCCCGCTCACTGGAGGGTCGAGCGGCCGCCCGTGGCCCACCAGCTGGCGGTCAGCTTCAGGTCGGGACGGCGGGGCTCGATCTCCTCGTAGATGCGCTTGTAGCCGGTGTGGGCGATGCGCCAGGCGCCGTCGACCGTGACGTAGCGGTCGTCGTAGTACGAGGCTCCCCGCACGGTCATGCCCAGCGCCCCGAGCACCACCACGTCGTCGAGCGCCCAGATCCCGGTTGCGGCGCCTGGGCCGGTGAGCGTGATCTCGGGCTGGTGCACCTTGTGGCTGGTGAGCATGTCCTCGCCGGCCATCGCCCCGATGAGGAACACCATGATGGCGTCGCGCCCGGCCAGCGTGGTGGCGCCGCCGCCGTAGGAGGCCGTGGCGTCGGGCGTGAACAGCCCCGTCAGGTCGTCCCACGCCTTGGTGTCGAGGAAGCGGACGTAGCGGTACTTGAGCTGGCGGATCCGCTCGATCTCGACCAGGTCGTCGGGCGTCAGCCGGGGCGGGGTCGCGTCGTCCGAGGTCATGGCGCGCTCGTCTACCACGCCGCCGCGTACCGCGCTCGCGGTAGTTGCGGGCACGACCCCGGGACGATGACGGCCCGCCCGCCGCGCCCTACCGTGCGGAGCGTGACCGCCGTCCGCCACCACGCGCCCGCGTCCCCGACGCGCATACCGGCGTTCGCGGTGCCCGACCGGGTGCGGCTGGTGGGCGTGTCGTTGTTCGTCGCCGTCGTGCAGGTGGGCGTCACGCTTGTGGCGTCGGGGCACCAGACGGACGTCCGGTCGCTGGACGTGCTCGGCATCTGCCTGCTGCTGGCCGGTCCGGCCGCGCTGCTGGCGCGGTGGCGTCGCCCCCTGGCCACCTACGTGACCGTGTTCGCGATCACCACGACCTACTGGTTGCTCGACTACCCGGACGGTCCGGTGCCCCTGTCCCTGCTCATCGCCTTCGTCAACCTGGCCATGACGGGGCAGCGGGCCGTCGCCTGGACTGGCCTGGCGCTCGGCTATGTGACCGCGGCGTGGATCGCACCCCGGATCGACGACGGGCCGTGGCCCAACTGGGGCCTGGCGGCCGGCCTCGGTGCCTGGCTCGCACTGGTGGCCGTGGTGACCGAGCTGGCGCGTAGCTGGATGGAGCGCTCGGCCGAGCGGGCCCAGGCCCTGGAGGACGAGGCGCTCCGACGGGCCAGCGAGGAACGGCTGAGGATCGCCCGCGAGCTGCACGACGTGCTCGCCCACAACATCTCGCTCATCAACGTGCGGGCCGGCGTGGCGCTCCACCTGATCGACGAGCGTGCCGCGGCCGCGGCTGGTTCGGCCGGCATTGACGTCGCCGGTGCCGCTGGCGCCCCCGGTTCCGGCGGTGCCGGCGCGAACGCCGTGGCGGGCGCCTCCGGCGGGGACGCCGTGGCTGGTGCTTCCGGCGGGGACGCCGTGGCTGGTGCTTCCAGCGGGGACGCCGTGGCTGGTGCCTCCGGCAGGGACGCTGGTAGCGCCGCTGCCCCCGGTTCGGACGCCGGTGCCTCCGCTGCCGCGTCGGCCGGCGCACCGGTCGGGACGACGGTCGAGATCGACGTCGACCAGGTACGCCCGGCCCTGGCCGCCATCAAGGACGCCAGCAAGGAGGCGCTAAGCGAGCTGCGCTCTGTGCTCGACGTGCTGCGTCAGGGTGAGGCCGCCCCCCTGGCGCCGACCGCCGGCCTGGCCGACCTCGACACGCTGGTCGAGCGTGCCCGGGGCACCGGCCTCGACGTGCGAGTCGAGGGACCGGGTTCGGTCGACGGGCTGCCGGCGGGCGTCGACCTTGCCGCCTTCCGCATCGTGCAGGAGGCGCTGACCAACGTGGTGCGCCACGCTCACGCCACGCGGGTGACGGTGCGGGTGCAGGGCCGAGACGGCGAGCTGGAGGTGCGGGTGGACGACGACGGGCAGGGCGGGCTCGCCCCGCCGGGGCACACGGGCGGCGGCCGCCGCGGCGGCGAACGCACCGACCGAGCGGGCCGAGGCGGGTCGGAGGGGCGGGGCATCGCCGGCATGCGCGAGCGGGCCCTGGCACTGGGCGGCTCGCTCGAGGCGGGCCCTCGCCCGGGCCGCGGCTTCCGAGTCCGCGCCCGGCTCCCGCTCTCGGGCGCCACCACCGGTCCCCCGCCCGGCGCTGGCGGGGCCGGCACCTCCGGCGCTGCCTCCGGTCCCTCGTCCGGCGCCACCTCCAGTCCCTCGCCCGGCGCTGGCGGGGCCGGGACGTCCGGCGCTGCCTCCGGCCCCTCGTCCGGCGCCACCGGGGCCGGGACGTCCGGCGCTGCCTCCGGCAGTGGAGGCGATACGTCCGAGCGTGCGGGGGACGGAACGTGATCCGGGTGCTGCTGGTCGACGACCAGGCCCTGGTCCGGGCCGGGTTCCGGGCGCTGCTCGACGCCCAGGACGACATCGAGGTGGTGGGGGAGGCTGGCGACGGCGACGAGGCGGTGCGCCAGGCCCGCCGGCTGAGGCCCGACGTGGTCCTCATGGACATCCGCATGCCCGGCACCGACGGCCTGGCCGCCACCCGCTCGATCGTGGGCGACGACCGCCTCTCCGACGTCCGCATTGTCATGCTCACCACCTTCGAGCTGGACGAGTACGTGTTCGAGGCGATCCGCTCCGGCGCCAGCGGATTCCTGGTCAAGGACACCGAGCCGGTCGAGCTGCTGCGGGCCGTGCGGGCCGTCGCCTCGGGCGACGCTCTGCTGTCGCCGGGGGTGACCCGCCGGCTCATCGGCGCGTTCGCCAGCCAGACCCGCGAGCCCCCCGCCTCGCCGGCGCTCGACTCGCTCACCGAGCGCGAGCGAGAGGTCATGGGGCTGGTGGCCGAGGGCCTGTCCAACGACGAGATCGCGGAGCGACTGTTCGTCAGCCCGATGACGGCCAAGACGCACGTCAGCCGGGCGATGACGAAGCTCGCCGCCCGCGACCGGGCCCAGCTGGTGGTGTTCGCCTACGAGTCCGGCCTGGTCCGCCCCGGCTGGTCGGACTGACCTCCCGGCCGCCCGGCGACCGTCCCCCCGGGGCCCGTCCCTGCCCCGTACCCGTCCCGCTCCGGGCCCTTCCCCGAGGCAATGGGTTCCGTTCCGGGGTGCCCGAGGCAATGGGTTCCGTATGCGCGACCTATCGCCTCGGGCTTTGAGATGTGGAACTCATTGCCTCGCCGACCGGCTTGCCCGCCGACCGGCTCACCCGGCGGCCGGCGCGGGCCGCCGATCGGTCGCCGGCCCGTCGGGGCGCGCGTACCACGCTTGTCGTAGGCCGGAAGCATCCCGGCGGAGGACGATCGCGCGTGCCGACGGGCGGACGATCGGGACATGTTCACGACACTGCTAGCCCACACCCACGGCTGGGACGGTGGTCCCGGCTGGTGGCTGGTCTTCCCGATCCTGTGGTTCACCCTGTGGGTCGGGGTCATCGCGTTCGTGGTCACCCGCTTCCGCCGCGGTGGCCCGCCCTGGGCCCGGCACGCGGGCCAGTCGGTCCTCGACGAGCGCTTCGCCCGCGGCGACATCACCGCGGACGAGTACCGCGAGCGCCGCGCCGTCCTGAAGGAGCAGATCTGATGAGCACCGTCACCCAGCCCGCCCCCACCCGGGTCGCCGCCGCCCGCGCCGTCGGCGCCACCAAGGTCTACGGCTCGGGCCCGACTGCGGTCATCGCCCTCGACGAGGTGTCGGTCGACTTCGAGGCCGGCCGCTTCACGGCCATCATGGGCCCCTCCGGGTCGGGCAAGTCGACCCTGATGCACGTGGTCGCCGGGCTCGACAGCCTCACCGAGGGCCGGGTGCTGATCGGCGACGTCGACCTCGGCAGCCTCTCCGACAAGGAGCTCACGCTGCTGCGGCGCGACCGCGTCGGCTTCGTGTTCCAGTCCTTCAACCTGGTGCCCACGCTGTCGGCCCGCGAGAACATCGTGCTGCCCGACCGGCTGGCCGGTCGGCGATCCGAGCCCGGCTGGCTCGACGAGGTGGTGCGCGCGGTGGGCCTGGGCGACCGGCTGGCGCACCGGCCGTCCGAGCTGTCGGGCGGCCAGCAGCAGCGGGTCGCCGTGGCGCGGGCGCTGGCCGGCCGGCCCGACATCGTGTTCGCCGACGAGCCCACCGGCAACCTCGACTCCCGGTCGGGGGCCGAGATCCTCGGCCTGCTGCGCCGGGCCGCCGACGACCTGGGCCAGACCGTGGTCATGGTCACCCACGACCCGACCGCGGCCGCGGTGGCGGACCGGGCCCTGTTCCTGGCCGACGGGCGGATCGTCGACGACCTCGACGGCCCGACCGCCGCCTCCGTGCTCGACCGCATGTCCTCACTGGGAGGTTGACCGTGCTGTCCCTCACCCTGCGCGAGATGCGGGCCCACGCCCGCCGCCTCGCCGGCACCGCCCTGGCGGTGGTGCTCGGCGTGGCCTTCCTGACCGGCACCCTGGTGCTCGGCGACACGCTGCGGGCCAACTTCGACGACCTGCTCACCGAGGTGAACGCCGGCACCGACGTCGTGGTGCGCAACGGCACCGAGCTGGAC
>DASSCS010000018.1:0-28740 GCA_035697515.1 Acidimicrobiales bacterium | reverse complement strand
TGCCGCGGCGGCCAGGCGGTGTTCACGCTTCCCGACGGGCCGGTGCTCCCCGGCGCCGAGCCGGGGCCTGGTGCCGGCCGGCGCCGCGTGGTCGTCGAGGTGCAGGGCACCGGCGACGCGGAGACGTCGCCGGGCGGGCCGCCGCTTCTGCAGGGTTACCGGACCGACGCGCCTGGGCTGGAGCTCGTGGCCGACGTCGAGGCGGCGCGGGTGTTCCGGGTGCCGGGCGCGGCGCCTCGCTACCTGTCGCCGGCGGCAACCGCACCCACGACCGGTGACGGCCTCACCGCCGTCACGGACCCCGGGTTCGAGCCGCTCGCCCGCTCGATCGTCGACGGTCCGGGGCCCGAGCCGTCGGCCCAGGGCACGGCGCCCGGCGACGTGGAGGTGCTCGACGAGTCCTCCGGACACGTCCGGCTCCGGGTACGGCGCGACGCGCCAGGGTGGCTGGTCGCCCAGCACGCGTACTACCCCGGCTGGCGTGCCACGGTCGACGGGGATGCGGCGCCGGTCCGTCGGGTCAACGGCGCCTTCCTGGGCGTCCCGGTGCCGGAGGGCGAGAGCATCGTCGAGCTGCGCTACCGCCCCGCGTCCGTGACCGCCGGCGGGCTGCTCTCGCTGGCCGGCGTGGTCGTCCTGGTCGGCCTGCTGGTGGGCCCGCGGCGCGCGTGGGCCGGAGCGGAAGCCCTCGGCCACAGCACGCGACGGGCACGCAGGGCCTCCACCGAGGCGGGCAACTAGCTTGGCGCCCGCTGTGTCCACGCCGACCGCCGAACACGCCTCAGCGGGCCACGCCCCGGAGGCGACGCCCGCGGACGCGGCGGTCGCAGCGCCGGCGCAGCGGGCGCCGACGCTGATCGTCGTCCTCGCGCTCGTCCTCGTCGTCGGCGTGATGCCGCTGGTCGCGGCGGTCCTTGCACTCCGCCGACCGCAGTGGTACCCGGTCGGCGACCTGGCGATGACCGAGCTTCGCGTCCGCGACGTCGGCTCGGCCCATCCGCCCCTCGTCGGCCTGCCTGGTCGCATCAACGCCTTCGGGCAGCGCGGCAGCCATCCCGGGCCGCTCAGCTTCTGGGCACTGGCACCCGTCTACCGGCTGTTCGGGTCCAGCTCGTGGGCGCTGACGGTCTCGACGGCTGTGCTCAACGTCGTGGCCCTCGGGACCGCTGTCGCCATCGCCGCCCGCCGCGCCGGCCCGCGCGTGGCGCTGGGCACCGCCGCGGGCCTGGCGCTGCTCGCCCATGCCTACGGGGCGGAGACCCTCACCCAACCGTGGAACCCCTACCTGCCGATCGTGTGGTGGGTCGTGTTCCTGCTCGCGGTGTGGTCGGTTCTGTGCGACGACCTGCCGCTCCTGCCCGTCGCCGTGGTGGTGGGCACGCTCTGCCTGCAGACCCACGTCTCCTACGCCGGCCTGGTCGCAGGGATGGGTGCTGGGGCGGGTGTCGCCCTGGCGGTGACCGCGTGGAAACGGCGGGAGCCGGCGCGTCGCCGGCCCGTTCTGGTGTGGGGCGGGCTGTCTGCTGGTCTGCTGACCGTGCTGTGGCTACCGGTCGCCGTCCAACAGGTCACCAACTCCCCGGGCAACCTGGCGATCATCGGCGAGAGCTTCTCCCGTCCCACGCGCGGACCGATCGGGGTGGCGCAGGGTGCCGAGATCTGGCTCACGCGGCTCGACCTCGGCGGGCTGCTCATCGCCCGTCAGGCCCTGGATGGTTCGCCACTACCAGGTCTGGCGCTCCTGGCCGCCTGGGCGGTGGCCGCCGTGGTCGCGTGGCGCCGCCACGACCGCAGCCTCGTCCGCCTGCACGCGGTGGTGGGCGGTGCCCTGGTCCTCGGGCTCGTGTCGGCCAGCCGCATCCTGGGCCAGCCCATCTACTACCTCGTGCTCTGGATGTGGGGCACGACCATCGTGGCCGCGGTGGCCACGGCGTGGACGGCGGTCGTGGCCGCCCTGGACACCGCCGCGCGTCGGGGTGTTCGCGGGCGCACGCTCGCGATGCTCCGGGCCCGGGCGACGGCCGCGGCGGCCGTCGTCATGCTCGCCGGGGCCGCGGCGCTCACCCTCGATGCGGCGTCAGCCGAACCCCCCGCCGCGAGCGTGTCGCGCGTGATCGGACTGCTGGCACAGGACACCATCGGGGCGATCGAGGCGGGCACCGCCCCAGGCGGGGGGCCCGACGGCCGCTACCTCCTCCGCTGGGAGGACCTCGAGCTCCCCCAGGGCCACGCTGACGGGCTCCTCCTCGAGCTGGAGCGGCACGGCCTGAGCGTCGGCGTTGACGACGCTCACAGCCTGCTCGACGGCGACCACAGGGTCATGCGGCCGAGCGATGCTACGGCCGTCGTGACCTTCGTGGAGGGGGCGAACGCCCTGGCACGCTGGCGGGACGACCCCACGGCCGTCGAGGTGGCGAGCGCCGCGCCGACCCCGGCCGACGCCGCCGAGTTCGACCGCCTGCAACGCGAGAGTTCCGCCACGCTCCGGGCAGACGGCCTCGACGTGCTGGCCGACCGGCTCGACGTCGGCAACATGTGGGGGGTCCTGGTCGACGAGCGCCTGCCGGCGAGGGTGCTTCCGCCGCTCATGCGCATGGTCGAGCTCGGCCTGCCGGCTGCCATGTTCATCGCGCCTGCGACTCCGTAAGCACTTGGCCACGCTGCGGAGGCCGGCAGGGTCTACCGTTCCGGTACCCCGAGCCCTGGAGTGCCCATGCGCCTGCGCCGAGCCCTCGCCGTCGTCGCCACCCTCGCCGTGGCCGTGCCCGCCACGGCGCTCGCCGCGGCCGTGGGCACGGCCGCGCCCGCCGGTGCGGCGGTGCCCACCGATGTGTTCTTCTCGGAGTACATCGAGGGCTCGTCGTTCAACAAGGCGGTCGAGATCTTCAACGGCACCGGCGCACCCGTCGACCTGGCGGCGGGCGGCTACGTCCTCGAGCTGTACAGCAACGGTTCGCCCACCGTCAGCCAGTCGGTAGCCCTGACGGGCACGGTGGCCGACGGCGACGTGTTCGTGGCGGCGCACCCGACCGCCAACGCGGCCATCCTGGCCCAGGCCGATCTGACCTCCATCACGGTCGTCAACTGGAACGGCGACGACGCCGTGGTGCTGCGCAAAGGCGGCGCCGCAGGGCCGATCGTCGACGTGATCGGGCAGGTCGGCGTCGACCCGGGGACCCAGTGGGGCACCGGCGACGCCAGCACCGCCGACAACACCATCCGCCGCAAGGCCACGGTCAGCGCCGGCGACACCAACGGGGCCGACGCCTTCGATCCCGCCACCGAGTGGGACGGCTTCCCGATCGACACGTTCGACGGCTTCGGCGCGCACACCTTCGACCCCGGCACCGGCAACCAGCCGATCGCCGTCACCTGCGGCGGCGCGCTGTCGACCGTGGCCGGCACCGCCGCCAACCGGGTGGTCACGGCCACCGACCCCGACGGCACGGTGGTGGACGTCGACGTCACCGACGTCAGCCCCGCCCCCGCGGCCGGCACCATCACCCGCACGGCGTTCACCCCCGCCGCCGGGCTGGGCGGCACGGCCAGTGCGACCATCACCGTCGACGCCGCGGTGCCGGCGGGTAGCTACGCCGTCACGGTCACGGCCACCAACGACGACGCCACGGCCCAGACCGCCACCTGCACGCTGTCGGTCGGCGTCCAGGGCATCCGCACCATCGGCGAGGTGCAGGGCCCGGTGACCGACACCACCGACGGCGCCACCTTCGAGTCGCCGCTCGAGGGCCAGCAGGTGTTCGTGCGCGGCGTCGTCACGCAGAAGACGCTGGCCCGCAGCCAGGCCGGCAACCTGCAGAACGGCATCTTCCTGCAGAACACGCCGGCCACCGCCGACGGCGATCCGACCACGTCCGACGGCATCTTCGTGTTCATGGGCGGGTTCACCAACCTGCTGCGGCTCGACGGCGGGCCCGCCTACGTGCCCCAGGTCGGCGACGAGCTGGTGCTGCGCGGGAACGTCACCGAGTTCTTCGCCCTCACCCAGCTCAGCAGCCCACGGCTCGTCGCCGTCGGGGCCACCGGCCTCGACCCCGACGCCGACGTGGTGGTGACCGAGGCGGCGCCGCCGACCGACCTGGCCGACGCCAACCGCCACTGGGAGCGCCACGAGGGCGAGCGCATCCTCGTCCCCGGCGGCAGCGTCGCCACCAGCGGCCGCGACGTGTTCCCCTCGACCTTCGACAGCGAGGTCTGGGTCATCCGGCCTGACGACGCGCTGCTCCAGCGCAGCGATCCCTACGCCCGCCGGGTGTTCCGCGATCCGCACCCGCTCGACAACCAGCCCACCCCGCTGTTCGACGACGGCAACGGCAACCGCATCATGCTCGCCTCGCTGGGCGTCAAGGCCACGAGCGGCGACTCCACCACCCTCCTGCCACCGGTGCGGCTGTTCGACACCCTCACCGCCGACGCCGTGGGCGGCCTGTACTTCTCGTTCGAGAAGTACGGCGTGCAGGTCGAGGCGGCGGCGTTCGCGGCCGGCACCGACCCGTCGCTCAACGCCCCGCCCGCCGCCGCCGACCGGCGGCACGAGGTGGCGATCTCGACCTACAACCTCGAGAACCTCTACGACTTCCGCGACGACCCCACCGACGGCTGCGACTTCGCCGGCAACCTCGGCTGCCCCGGGGTCGACCCGCCGTTCGACTACGTGCCCGCCAGCCAGGAGTTCTACGACCAGCGCCTGATCGACATCGCCGCCCAGATCACCGCCGACCTCCACTCCCCCGACATCCTGCTCACCCAGGAGGCCGAGGACCAGGACATCTGCTCGGTGGTCGACGGCTCGCTCGCCTGCGGCGGCGATGGTGACGGGGACGGCAAGCCCGACACGCTGCAGGAGCTGGCGCTGGCCATCGCCGCGGCCGGCGGGGGCGACTACGACGCCGCCTACGACCGCGACGGCGCCGACGACCGCGGCATCGTGTCGGCCTTCCTGTTCCGCACCGACCGGGTGTCGCTGGCCGAGCCCGCCGACGACGACCCGGTCCTCGGCGCCACGCCCGCCGTCGACTACCGGGCCCCGGGCCTGGCCTACAACGCGGACGTGTCCAACCCCAAGGTCCTCAACGCCGAGCTGCCGGACGACGTCGACCGCTCGACCGGCACCGACGGCAGCAACGTGTTCACCCGCGCGCCCCAGGTGGCCCGGTTCGTGGTGGCCGCCGCGCCCGGCAGCGCCGACACCTTCGACCTGTGGGCCATCAGCAACCACTTCTCGTCCGGCCCCGACGGCCGCGTCGGCCAGCGCACCGAGCAGGCCGCCTACAACACCGCCATCGTCGCCGCCATCGAGGCCGGCCATGCCGGCACCCGGGTGGCCACCGGCGGCGACCTCAACGTGTTCCCCCGGCCCGACGACCCCTTCGCGCCCGGCGACCCGCTGTTCCCCTCCGACCAGCTCGGGCCGCTGTACGAGGGCGGGCTGCACAACCTGTGGGACGACCTGGTGGCCGACGTGCCGTCCGCCGCCTACTCGTACACCTTCCAGGGTCAGGCGCAGACGCTCGACCAGGTGTTCGTGAACGACGCCCTCCACGCCGACCTGGTGCAGATCCGGGCCGCGCACGTCAACGCCGGCTGGCCGGCCGACTTCCCGGGCGACGGTCCCCGGGGCCTGAGCGACCACGACCCGCAGGTGGCCCGGTTCGCCAGCCGGGCGGCGCTGACCGTCGGCGACGTGAGCGTCGACGAGGGCGACCGCGGCACGACACCCGCCACGTTCACCGCCACGCTGAGCCGCCCGGTCGGCGCCGACGTGCTGGTGTGCGCGGCGCCCGCCGGGGGCACCGCCCTGCCCCTGCTCGACTACCGGCTGACCATCGCCTGCGGCACCATCGCCGCCGGCGACACGTCGGTCGACCTGGTGGTCGAGGTGCGGGGCGATCGCCGCCCCGAGGACGACGAGACGTTCGACCTGTTCGCCCTGGCCAGCGGCGGCGTCCGCGTCAGCAACCCGGTGGCGACCGCCACCATCGTCGACGACGACTGACGGGGACGGCTATGCCGGCCGATCGGCCACCAGGTCGACGATCTCGCCCATGATGCGGACCAGCTCGAAATCCTTGGGCGTGTAGACCGCGGCGACGCCGGCGTCGAGCAGGGGCTGGCGGTCCTCCTCGGGGATGATGCCGCCCGCCACCACCGGGGCCTCGACGCCGGCCTCGCGCACCAGGCGAACGACGGCGGGCACCAGGTCGAGGTGCGACCCCGACAGGATCGACAGGCCGATGACGTCGACGTCCTCGTCCACCGCCACGGAGGCGATCTGCTCGGGTGTCAGGCGGATGCCCTGGTAGATCACCTCCAGCCCCGCATCGCGGGCCGCGACCGCGATCTGCTCGGCGCCGTTGGAGTGGCCATCGAGCCCCGGCTTGGCGACGAGCAGCCGCGGCGGGCCGCCGGGCAGCGCCCGCACCCGCTCGGCGATGGCGGCCAGGCCGGCCGACCCGCCGCCGGCGCCCACGGCCGCGGCCACGCCGGTGGGCGCCCTGTACTCGCCGAACACCTCGCGCAGCGCGCCCGCACACTCGCCGGTGGTGCCGCCCGCGTGGGCCAGGTCGATGGTGGCGGCCATGATGTTCTCGCTGCCCTCGGCGGCCTGGCGGAGCTGGTCGAGCGAGCGCTTCACCGCGTCGTTGTCGCGCTCGGCCCTCCAGGCCTGCAGCTCGGCGACCGTCTGCGCCTCGAGGGCGGGGTCGACCTTGAGGATGTGGCCCCCGGCCTCGGCGGCGGCCGTGAGGGGCGACGGCTCCGTCTCGGTGAACCGATTGACGCCCACCACCGTGAGCTCGCCGTCCTCGATGTGGCGGATGCGCTCGGCGTGGCTGCGCACCAGCCGGCCCTTGAGCTCGTCGATGGCCTCGAAGGCTCCGCCCAGCGCCAGAACGTCGTCCAGCTCGGCGCCGGCGGCGTCGACCAGCTCGGCGGTGCGGGCCTCGACCACGTGGCTGCCGTCGAACAGGTCGGGGTACTCGAGCAGGTCGGTCTCGAATGCCAGCACCTGCTGCATGCGCAGCGCCCACTGCTGGTCCCACGGGCGGGGCAGCCCCAACGCCTCGTTCCAGGCCGGCAGCTGCAGCGACCGGGCGCGGGCGTTGCGGCTGAGCGTCACGCCCAGCATCTCGAGCACGATGCGCTGCACGTTGTTCTCGGGCTGCGCCTCGGTGAGGCCCAGGCTGTTGACCTGCACGCCGTAGCGGAACCGCAGCGCCCGCTCGTCGGTGACGCCGTAGCGCTCACGCCCGATGCGCGCCCACATCTGGCCGAAGGCCCGCATCTTGCACGTCTCCTCGACGAAGCGGATGCCCGAGTTCACGAAGAAGCTGATCGAGGCGAACACCTGCGGGAAGCGGTCCTCGGGGACCTGCCCCGAGTCGCGCACGGCGTCGAGCACGCCCACCGCGGTGGCCAGGCTGTAGGCAAGCTCCTGCACCGGGGTCGCGCCCGCCTCCTGCAGGTGGTACGAGCACACGTTCATCGGGTTCCAGCGGGGGATCCACTCGGTGCAGAAAGCCACCATGTCGACGATCAGCCGGCGCGACGGCAGCGGGGGGAAGATGTAGGTGCCCCGCGACAGGTACTCCTTGACGATGTCGTTCTGCGTCGTGCCCCGCAGCTCGGTCGAGGCGACCCCGCGGCGCTCGGCGTTGGCCACGTACAGGCCGAGCAGCCACGCGGCGGTCGCGTTGATGGTCATCGACGTGTTCATCTCGCCCGGCGGGATGCCGTCGAGCAGCTCGCCCATGTGGCCGATGTGGGCGACCGGCACGCCCACCTTGCCGACCTCGCCCCGGGCCAGCGGGTCGTCGGGGTCGTAGCCGGTCTGCGTGGGCAGGTCGAAGGCGATGGAGAGCCCGGTCTGCCCCTTGGCGAGGTTCCTGCGGTACAGCTCGTTGCTCGCCCTGGCGGTCGAGTGCCCCGAGTAGGTGCGCATCAGCCACGGGCGGTCGGGCTCGGGAAGCATCGGCTCGCTCATGGCTCCATGGTCCCCCGGCCTACCGGTCGGTCACAACCGGTGGCGCCTCAAAGGCCGAACGCCGCGGGCAACGGGGCGGCCAGCGCCCGCGCCAGCAGGGCGAGGTACTCGGCGCGGGGCACCTCGACGGCCCCGAGCGAGGCCAGGTGGGGGGTGAGCCACTGCACGTCGAGCAGGGCCCGCGGGTCGCCCTGCTGGCGCATCATCCCGGCCAGGGCCACGAGCGCGACCTTCGAGGCGTCGGCGCGGCGGTGGAACATCGACTCGCCGGCGAACAGCCCGCCGACCGCCAGCCCGTACAGCCCGCCGACGAGCTCGTCACGACGCCGCCGGTGGTCGTCGTCGCCGTCGTCGCCGCCCTCGCCGGCCACCGTCCAGGACTCGATCGAGTGCGCCCACCCCAGCCCGTGCAGCCGGCGGTAGGCCGTGCGCACCTCGGGGCTGATCCAGCCGTGGGGTCGGGCGGGGTCGGCACACGCCTCGACGACCTCGTCGAAGGCCGTGTCGACACGGACCTCGTAGCGGCGCACGCTGCGGCGCAGCGACCTGCTGACCCGGAGGCCGTCGAGCGGGATGATCGCCCGGGGGTCGGGCGACCACCAGCCGAGCTGCCCACCCGCGCCGAGCGGCATGGGGAACAGGCCCCGCCGGTAGGCCGCCAGGATCGTCCCCGGCTCGAGGTCGGCGCCGACGCCCACCAGCCCGTCCTCGTCGGCGCCGTCGACCGTCGGGAACGCCCACCGGCCGGGCGGGGGTTCGACCGGCCGTGGTGCCATCGCGGCCGATGCTAGGCCGTCGCCGGCCCCGTCCGGACCCTGCCGACGCGGTGATCGGCACCGCCGCACGGCATGCGGTCGACCACCTCGCCCGCTGATCGGGCAGGGCAGGGCAGGGCGGGCTTGCGGGGCGGCGAGCTCGGGCAGGTCAGGGGTGCAGGCCCAGGTCCCTGGCCACGCGGGCGCCGATGTCGAGGGTCGCCCGCCGGTTGAGGTAGCCCGCGGCCACCGCCCCGGTGAGCAGCGGACCGAGGGCCGTCAGGTTGCGCAGGTAGCGGGACCGCAGCGCGTCGGCGAGCTGGCGGCGGCCGGCCCGGCCCAGCACGTCGCCCCGCACGGTGGCGACCACGGCATTGGGCGGCGCTGCCCGCCCCGACATCCACGACACCACCGCGGCGCCGGCCCGCTGGGGCGGCCCCCCGGGCAGGCTGCGCCCGGCCACGTGGTGCAGCTCGGCCACCAGCTTGATCTCGGTGCCCACGACCAGGGCGGTCACGGCCGCCAGCTCGAAGGGCACCAGCACCAGGCCGGCGAGCGACAGCTCCTGCGCCGTGATCACGCCTCCCGCGGTGGCCGCGATGCCGCCCGACACCCGCCCGGCCGCCCGGACGATCGACCGGGCCAGCGCGTCGCCGGCCAGGCCCTCGTGGTGGTGCGAGAGCGCCTCGGCGTCGCGCACCGGCAGGCGGGGGGCGACGTCGACCACCGTGTCGGCCAGCCACCTGCCGCTGACGACCGCTCGCCGGCCGGCGCGGCGGGCCGACGCGGCCAGGGTGGCCACCTGCTCGCGCCGGCCCTCGGTCTCGCCGTCGAGGTCGAGATCGTGCTGCATCGGGCCGCTCAGGCGCGGCGGGCGCCGACCAGCACGGCGAGGTCGTGCGCGCGCCGGTCGACGAACGCGTCGACGCCGGCGGCACCGAGCCAGGCGAGCCGGTCGAGGACGGGGCCGGGCAGGTCGCAGCCCGGCTCGAAGTGGAACTGCGTCACGTCCCGACGCTAGCGGTGGCCTCCCCGGGGAGCGGCGTCACTTCCCGTAGTCGTAGAAGCCCTGGCCCGACTTGCGGCCCAGGTGACCCGCCGCCACCATGCGGCGCAGCAGCGGCACGGCGGCGTAGTTGGGGTCGCGGAACTCGCTGTAGAGCGCGTCGAGGATGGCCACCGACGTGTCGAGGCCCACCAGGTCGAGCAGGGCGAGCGGGCCCATCGGGAAGTTGCAGCCGCCCTTCATGGCCGCGTCGATGTCATCGCGGCTGGCGGTGCGGTTCTCGAGCATCCGCACCGCGTTGTTGAGGTAGGGGAACAGCAGGGCGTTGACGATGAACCCGGCCCGGTCCTCGACCACCACCGGCTCCTTGCCGCAGGCCTGGGCGAAGGCGACGGCCGCGGCGACGGTCCCGTCGCTCGACACCAGCGTGCGGACGACCTCGACCAGGCTCATCGCCGGCGCGGGGTTGAAGAAGTGGATGCCGCACACCCGCTCGGGCCGGCCGGTCTCGACCGCCAGCTCGACCACCGGCAGGGTCGATGTGTTGGTGGCGAGGATGGCGCCGTCCTTGACGATGCGGTCGAGCTCGCCGAACAGCTGCTTCTTCACGTCGAGGTCCTCGACGACCGACTCGACCACCAGGTCGCAGTCGGCGAGCGCATCGAGGTCGGCGGTGGCGCTGACCCGGCCCCGGATGGACTTGGCCTCGCCCTCGTCGAGCTTGCCCCGGCTGACCTGCTTGTCGAGCGACCTGTCGAGCGAGACGACCATGGTGTCGGCCGTCTCCTGCTTGCGCGAGCGCAGCACCACGGTGACGCCGGCCTTGGCGGCGACCTCCGCGATGCCTGAGCCCATGATGCCGGATCCGACGATGCCCAGACGTTCGATGGCCATCGAAGGAGGCTACCGACGGTAACCGGGGCCGGCCAAAGCCGGCCGTTCGCTACCGTCGCGGGGATGAGCGGACCCCTGGCCCTGGTGGGTGGCGGCGAGTGGCGCGACGGTTGCGACTTCGACGGCGAGCTGCTGGAGGCCAGCGGCGGCAACGAGGTGCTGGTGCTGCCCACGGCGGCCGCGTACGAGCACCCCGACCACGTGGTCGAGCGGGCGACGCGCTGGTTCGAGGCCGCGGGGGCGACGGTCAGACCCGTCATGGCGGTCGACCGCCGCGGGGCGCAGGACGAGGCCAACGCCGCGGCGGTGCGCGCCGCCCGCTTCGTCTACCTGTCGGACGGCTCGCCCATGCACCTGCGGTCGGTGCTCATGCAGAGCCCGCTCTGGGACGCCATCGCCGCCGCCTGGCACGGCGGGGCGGTGCTGGCCGCGTCGGGCGCGGGGGCGATGGTGCTGTGCGACCCGGCCGTCGACCCGCGGGGCGGAGCGTTCACACTGGGTCTCGGCCTGCTGCCACACCTGGCGGTGGTGGCCCGGGCCGACACCTGGTCCGAGGACAAGCTGCACCGCACCCTGCAGCTCACGCCGGCGGGCGTGCCGCTGGTCGAGGTCGACGAGCGCACCGCCCTGCTGCGCGTCGCCGGGGGCCCGTGGCGGGCGGTCGGCGTGGGCGGGGTCAGCGTCTGGATCGACGGCCACCAGGCCGACGTGACCGCGCTCCCCGCCTGAGGTCAGCCGGCACGACCGGAGATGCCCTGCTCGACGGGGCAGGCGGTGGGGCAGTCGGCCGGGTCGCACAGGCGGCAGATCGAGTAGTCGGCGCCGGGCCGCGACGCCAGGCCGGCGAGCAACCGGTCGACCAGGACGCCCAGCGCCTCGCGCTCGGGGGGGTCGAGGGGAGCGAGGGCGTCCGCGATGGCGCGGTTGCGCGCCGCGATGACGACGTCCCGGCGGCGGCGGCCCGGCGCGGTGAGCCACACCTCGACCGTGCGCCGGTCCGCCGCGGACGGTCGGCGCTCGACGAGGCCGGCATCGACAAGGCGGTCGACGGTGCGGACCGCGCCGGAGTGGCTGATGCGCAGCATCGTCGCCACGTCCTCGACCCGCAGACCCGGGGCGTGCCCGATGGTGAGGAGGGCGTCGGGGGTCAGCCCGGCGAACCCCGAGGACTCCTCCACGGCCGTGCGGATGCGGTCGTCGACGGCGGTGACCAGTGCGCTCAGCCGGTGGACGGGATCGGGCACGGGAAAACTATATGACGCACTCACATGACGGGGCTACGTTGCCCCCGTATGCGAGCACAGACGTCGGCCCGGGCGGGCTCCCCCTTCTCGCCGCGGATCGCCGGGTTCCTCGGGGTCGAGGCGCTCAGCGCCATCGGCTCGTGGGCGACCATCGTCGCCATCTGGGGCTATGCCGCGTACGAGTACGACGCCACTGCGTCCGACGTGTCGCTGTTCGGTGTGGCCTTCGCCCTGCCGGGGGTGCTGCTGGGACCGGTCACGGGCACGGTCATCGACCGCCTGGGGCCCAAGCCGACCCTGGCGGTGGCCAAGGTCATCGGGGTCGGGGCCTCGGTCGCCCTGCTCTCGGCCGACGACTTCCAGACGCTCGCCCTGCTCAGCGCCCTGCACGGCGTGGCCATGGCGCTGTCGATGCCCGCGCTGCAGTCGATGCCTCCCCGCCTGGTCACCCAGGAGCACCTGGCCCGCACCAACGCGCTCGTGTCGCTCACCGACGAGCTGGCCATCGTGCTCGGCCCGGCGGCGGCGGGCGTGGGCATCGCCGCGTTCGGGTTCCGGGGAGCGTTTGTGTTCGACGCGGTGACCTACGCCCTGGGCCTGGTCGTGCTGCCCATGGTGCGGCTGCGGCCCGTGGCCCTGGCCGAGGGCGAGGACGAGGGCCCGCCGGTGCGATTCCGCGACGCGCTCGAGGGGTGGCGTCTCATCGCCCGCACCGGCGCGCTGCGGCGCACGGTCGCCTGCACCTTCGCCGTCCACCTGCTCTACGGCATGGCCCTGCTGGCCGAGCCGCTGTACGTGCGCGACGTGCTCGAGCGCTCCGAGCAGGTGTTCGCCGCGCTGCAGTCGACGTTCGGCGTGTTCCTGGTGGCCGGTGGCCTGCTGGCGGCCCGCCTGGGCGAGCGGCTCGCGTCGTTCAAGTGGGTGGCGCTGGGCGTCGGCGCCTCGGGCGTGACGTCCATCGTGTACCTCGGCACGCCCTGGGTGATGGTGGCGTTCGTCGGCGTGGCGCTGTGGGGCGTGGCGACCGCGGTGATCTCGGGCCCGTCGCGCACGGTGCTGCAGCGATCGAGCCCCGAGCGGGCGCACGGCCGGGTGTTGTCGGCCGACTTCGTGGCCGCGAGCGGCGCCGAGCTGGGGGGCGTGGGCCTGGCCGGCGTGCTGGTGGGCGCGTTCGGCGTCCCGTGGTCGATCCTCGGCCTGGGTGCGTCGGTCACCGCGGTGGCCACGCTGCTGTGGCGGGCCGACCGACGCGACGGCACCCGCCCTCCCGGCGGCGTGACGGATGTCGTCGACGCCACTGCGGCGGTCGAGGCGGTGCCGACCTCGTCGGCGGTGTAGCCCCTCCGGACCGTCGGTCGTCGTCGGTCCAGCCCGTCAGACCGTCAGTCGATCCGCTCGACGAGGTGCACGCGCACCGTGTCGCCCTCGCCCTTCCGGAGCGCGCGGCGTAGGTCGGCCTTGACGGGCAGCTTGTGCGTGCCGTCTCCGAGCGCCATGAACGAGCTGCGGAACGGATGGCCGTCGATGGTGCCGCTCACCTTCACCAGCCCGCGCGTGCCGAAGTACTCGGCCGAGCCCGGCATGACCACATAGGTCCACCCGCCCTCGTTCGGGCTCTTCACCAGGGTTGCCGTGAACCGCTTGTCCAGGGTGCTCATCGGTGCCTCCTCGTCGGCTTGCGGTGGTGACGAGCCGGCCGGCCGGGTTTCATCGGCCGCCGGCCGGCTCGTCCCCGTCCGTCGTCAGCCGCCGGGCGGCGGGCACCAGACGCCGAAGACGCTGCCGTCGCGATCGGCCACGTAGGCGAACGTGAGCCCGGCGGGCGTCTTGTCGGGCTCGATCACGACCGTGCCGCCCAGCTCGACCGCCCTGGCGGCCGTCGCCGCCACGTCGGGCACCTGGACGCAGGGGATGACCGTGGCCGGGCCCTGGCCGCCGGTGTCGGCGACTCCGCCGCCGATGGCGGCCCCCTCTCCCTGCGAGATGAGCTGGTAGCCGTGGTAGCCCGCACCCAGCGGCTCGAAGGTCCAGCCGAACAGCTCGCCGTAGAAGGCGGTGGCGCCGGACGGGTCGGCCGTGTGCACCTCGAACCAGGTCACCTGGGGGAAGGCTGCGGTGGGGTCGAGAGTGGAAGCAGTGTCGGTTGATGTCATGGCCGGCATCGTGCGGGGGCCCGGCGACAACCCCGTGTCGGTGATTCGCGGCGCGTCGGCGACCCGCGGCACTCGTCAGTCGAACGCGGGCGAGCGCCCGACGTAGCCCGGCGGGCCGATCTCGACGTCGCCGCGCTCGGGGGCGACCTCGTCGGTGAGCTCGGCGTCGAGCACCCGGTCGAGCCGGAAGTAGCGGATGTCCTCCCGCAGGCGGCACCACGCCACCAGGTACCAGTCGGGGACCAGCCCGACCACGGCGACCGGCTCGACCACCCGCTCGGTGGGTCTCCCCCGGCGGTCGACGTAGGCGAGCCGGGTCACCCGCCGCTCGACGATCGCCTGCTCGACCACGGCCCGCCGGGCGCCCGTCGCCCCACCCGCCGCGCCGGGCTCGCGCGGCGGGGGATCGTCCGGCTCGCTCGGCGGGTCCGGCTCCGGCTCGTAGAGGCGCACCCGCTCGGCCAGGGCCCGGGCGGCCGCGGCGTCGTCGCTGCCCATGACCGCCATGATCTTCAGCAGCGCCGAGCGACCGGCCGAGGTGAACGGCGTCGACCCCGGGTTCGAGAGCGCGACCGCGATCGTCGTGGCCTCGGCGGCGGTCAGGTTCACCGGCGGGAGGGTGTGGGTGGCGTCGATGGCATAGCCCCCACGCCGCCCCGGACTCGCGTAGATGGGCACGCCGGCGGCCTGCAGGGCGGACAGGTCGCGTTCGACGGTGCGCACGCTCACCTCGAAGCGGTCGGCCAGCCACGACGCCGTGCGGTAGCGAGGGCTGACCGCACGCAGCTCCTCGACGAGGGCGTAGAGACGGTCTGTGCGGCTCATCGCGCTAGAGGCCTCCGAACGCCGGCGCGAGCTGCGCCAGGTACGAGCTGAGGAAGCGGTACCAGCCTGTGGCCAGGAGCACGCCCAGCACAACCAGCAACACGCCGGCCACCCGCTCGAGCTGCGGGCCGATGCGCTTGAGCCGGTCGAGGGCGCCGGGCGCCGACGCCAGGCTCAGCGACGCGGCGACGAACGGCACCCCGATGCCGCAGGCGTAGGCGAACAGCAGGACGCCGCCCTGCAGCGGGTCGCCCGTGCGGGCCGCCGCCACCAGCGCTGCGCCGAGCAGCGGCCCCACGCACGGGCTCCAGGCCGCGCCGAACGCGACCCCCACCACCACGGGCCGCAGGCGACCGCCGCCGGACGGCAGGCGCCTGATCAACCGGCGCTCGCGGGCGAACGGGCCCCGCAGCACGCCCAGCATGGCCAGCCCGAACAGCACGACCAGCACGCCGCCCACCCGCTCGATGCCGTCCTGGAACGACTGGAGCGACGACCCGGCCAGCCCCGCTGCGACGCCGAGCCCGGCGAACACCAGGGCGAACCCCGCGACGAACAGGAGCGTGGCCGTGACCGCTCTGGCCGGCGCCCGCTGGTCGGCGGCGACGCCGGCGGCGGGGACCGCGCCAGCGGCGGGGACGGCGCCACCGGCCGGGACCGCGGCGCTTGGTCCGGCCGGTCCGCCCGGCCCGCCAGACCCGGCCGCGCCCACCCGCACGGCGCCCGCCGCGCCGGCCTCGCTCGTGATCATCCCCAGGTAGGCGGGCACCAGAGGCACGACGCAGGGCGCCAGGAACGAGGCGATGCCGGCCCCGAACAGCGCGACGGCGTCGGTCAGCACGGCGGGGTGTCCGGATCGGCGGCCACGTCCCGTCCGGCCACGTCAGCCCGACCCGAACGTGAAGGCGTAGGCGGCGAGCCCGGCGCCGCCGGCTTCGATGCGCATGGTGTGCTCGCCCGCGGGGCCGTCCGTGAGCAGGTTGACCAGGTCGGGGTTGGTCACCTCGATCTGCCGGGGCTCGCCGTCGTCGACGCTGACGGTCACCGCCGTGGCCCCGGCGCCGCCGGCGGCCAGCACGAGGTTGACCTCGGTGCCCCGGTACCGCAGGACGATGGCGGCCGTGGGGTCGAGCGCGGTGGCCGACTCCTCGTCGATGTCCCAGCGCCCCTCGAGGGCGAAGCTGTCGCCGGCCAGCTCGTCGGGCACCGTGAAGGTGGCCGCGCCGCCGGGCGTGCCGTCGCCGTCGGGGTCGGACAGGCCCTGGGGCGAGGCGGTGGTGCCCCGCAGGTTGCCCAGGTACAGCTCGGGCGTCTGGTCGAGGGGCTGCTCCGGGGCGTCGAGGTCGTCGCCGCCGTCGTCGGCCCGGGGTGCGTCGGCGTCGACGCCGAGCAGCTCGCGGATGACGTCCTCGGTCTCGTCGTAGCGCCCTTCGCCGAAGTGCACGTAGCGCAGCCGCCCCGCGCGGTCGACCACGTACTTGGCGGGCCAGTAGCGGTTGGCGAAGGCGTGCCAGATGCGCATGTCGGAGTCGAGGGCGACCGGCCACACGACGCCGAGCTCGTCGACCGCCCGCTCGACGTTGGACGGGTCGCGCTCGAACTCGAACTCGGGGCTGTGCACGCCCACGATCTCGAGGCCCTCGTCGTGGTAGCGGGCGTACCACGAGCGCAGGTACGGCAGCGTGCGCACGCAGTTCACGCACGAGTAGGTCCAGAAGTCGTAGACCACCACCGAGCCGGTCAGCGACTCGGCGGTCAGCCGCTCGCTGCCGATCCACCCGTCGGCCCGCGCGGGGCCGGGCACGCTCTCGGCCAGCACCGGCAGGGCCTCGACGTCGACCGGCTCGCCGATGTCGGACGGCTCGGCCTGCACGGCCACCATGACGGCGAGGCCGGACACGACCACGAGGCCCGCGAGCGCACTGCGGTACCCGAATCGCATCGCACGATCCTCCCCCGTGATCGCTGCCGGCCGTGCACGGTACCGCCGGAGTTCGCCGATCGTTCCGCGCGGCGGCGCCCGGTCACCGGATGGGCGAGAACAGCTCGCGCGCCAGCGGGTCGGGGTCGGCGCGCACCCGCGACGGTACGTCGAAGGTCATCTCCCGCCGGTCGTCCGGCCGGTAGGCGGGCCAGCCCGGGGCGCCCGTCGAGGCGAACCGGGCGACGGCACCGGCCATGTCGTCGGCCAGCGACCGCGGCGGGAGGCCGCCGGCCAGCATGGCCACCCGTTCGTGGTCGATGGCGTCGAACGCGAAGGCCACGTCGCAGCCGTGCACCGCGCCGAGCGGCGTGCCCGGACGCCCACGTCGTCTCGTACACGTAGGTGGGCGCCGCGCCCGCCGCCGCCCGCGCGACGCCAGCACCAGGCCCGGATGCGGAACGACCTTCGACGTGGTCATCCTCACCATCCTGAACGGATGGTCAGTCTATTCCGACGACCCGGCTGCCGGCCCCGGGTCGGACGCGTTGCGCAGGCGCGAACCGCTGAACTCGACGGTCGAGGCGACGACCCGCTGCCAGAACGGCCAGATGGTCGGCGTGATCCGCAGCTCGATCCCCGCGGCCGCGTGCCGGGCCAGCAGGTCGCCGAACTCGATCCGCTCGACCGCCTCGACGGGCCTGCCGGCGACCCAGTAGCCGCCGACCTCGTGAGGGTGGAACGAGCCGGTCGGCAGCCGGTAGGCGAACAGCCGGCAGGCGCGCACCCGGTCGAGCCAGGCGGCCTCGATCACGTGCACCCGCGTCGCCCCGCTCTGCCCGAAGAACCGCTCGCGGTCGGCGTGGCTGGTTGTCGACACCGGCCAGATGCAGCCCCGGGGGCAGTCGCGGGGGAACCAGAACATCGGCGCATGGCGGGCATCGACCGCCCACACCAGCGGGGGCTCGCCCGGCCGGGTCGCCGTGGTCCGGGGCCGGAGCTCGCCCAGCGAGGGGTCCTCGCTGTAGTGCCACAGGCTGAACGGCCCCTCGCCCTCGTACGGCGGCGCCGGCTCGCGGGCGATCCGGTCGGCCGGGTAGTCCCCACCCATGCCCCTCACGTTGCCAGGCCGATCACTCGGCGTCGTGGAACACCAGGCCGAGCGCGTGACGCCGGCCCGACCGCACGGTGCTGACCCCGTGCCGCAGCGGGCCGTTGGCCCAGCCCCGGTTGGTGCGCACCGGGCGGTCACGGACCGCGAACACGAGCCCGTGACCCTGGGGGATGGCGACGGCGGTTGCCCGCGACTGGGCCCGCGCCCGCTGCTCGACGACGACGAACTCGCCGCCCGAGAAGTCGGTGCCCGGGCGGTCGAGGCCGACCACCACCTGGAGCGGGAACACCAGCTCGCCGTAGAGGTCGCGGTGGAGCGCGTTCCAGTCGCCCGGCCCGTAGCGCAGCATGAGCGGCGTGGGGCGCCGCTGGCCGGCCTGGTGACACCGGTCGAGCCAGTCGCCGAAGCCGTCGGGCCAGGGCGCCGGTTGACCCCGCCGGGCCGCCCACTCGCGGGCGATCGGCAGCAGGTGGGGCCAGAACGCCGCCCGCAGCTCGCTCACCTCGCCGGGGAGCGGATGGGCGAAGTAGCGGTACTGCCCCCGGCCGAAGCGGTGGCGGGCCATGTCGACGGTCGAGCGGAACCGGTCGCCGTCGTCGTACAGATCGACCAGCGCAGCGCACTCGTCCAGGCCGAGCAGAGCGCCGGTGGCGGCCACGCCGAGCTCGTCGAGGTCAGCGGCGACGCGAGGCCACTCGAGGCCGTCGACCCGGTCGCTGAGCGTCGTCGTCGTCCGTCGGCGTGCGGTGGCGGCGGCGACGACGCTCACGCCGCCGCCTCCATGGCCAGCAGGGCGGCCTTGACCTCGGAGCCGCCCAGGTAGTCGCCGATGGTCCCGTCGCGGCGCACCACCCGATGGCAGGGCACGACGAGCGGAACCGGGTTGTGCGAGCAGGCGCTGCCCACCGCCCGCACCGCCCCGGGATTCCCCGCGGCCGACGCCACCTGCGCGTAGCTCTCGGTGGCGCCGTACGGGATGTCGCGCACGTGCCCGAGCACCGTGCGGCGGAACCCGCGGACCAGCCGCAGGTCGACCGGCAGCTCGAAGTCCCGGCGCTCTCCGGCGAAGTACTGGTCGAGTTGGCGGGCGGCGTCGTCGGCGCGCCGGCTCGAGCGGGCCCGCAGAGGGCCCACCGACGCCAGGGCGGCCAGCACCGCTCCGTGGTCCTCGCGCTCGAAGGCGACGCGCACCAGCCCTCGCGTCGTGGCCGCCAACAGCAGCGGCCCGAACGGGCTGTCGACGCTGCGGTGGGCGATGTCGCTGTCGACGTCGAGGCGCGTGGGCGTGGTGGTGGTCATAGGGCGGTCCTTCCGCTGGGTCGCGACCCATGAACGCTCCGCGGCCCCCGTGCCGTGAGGTCCTCCCGCGGGCGGGCAGGAGGAGGTCCGCCTCAGGCGGGCAGGAGGCGCCGCAGCGCCGGCTCCTCGACCTCGCCGTGGCGGCCGCACGCCAGCGCCCGCAGGTCGCCGGCGTCGGCGCTCTCCGGCTCGGCGCGCAGCAGCGAGGCGGCGGCCTGGGTGAGCCAGAACGCCAGGTCGTCGACGATCGTCGGGTGCGCGTCCACGAACGCCGTGAGGTAGGCGTCGAGGACGCGGGCCCGGGCGGTGCGCTCGCGCTCGAGCGCTGCGCCCGGCTGGTCGCCGCGCAGCGCCTGGTAGCGCACCGCCATGACCGTGCGCATCACGTCGGCGGTGCGGGGCGCGCGGTGCGCGTTCACCCAGTCGATCGTGGAGGGGCCGTCGGCGCCGACGATCACGTTGCCCGGGTGGAAGTCGCCGTGGAACACGATCGGGCCGCGCGGGAACGCGAGCCCCCGCGCCGCGACGGCGGCCGCCAGGTCGGGCAGGCCGGGCACCTCGACCTCGTGCAGCGCGAGGTGGACCGCCGCCAGCACGCGCCCCACCTCCGGCGCGGCGCGCTCGCCTCGCACGAGCTGGTCGAGCAGCGTGGGGCCGTCGACCCGCTCGAACACGATGCCGCGCCGCCCGTCGACCTCGACCACGCCGTGCACGGCCGGGCAGGCGACGCCGGCCCGGTTCACCGCACCCGCGCAGTCCGCCTCGCGCTCGACCGCATGGTCGTACTCGGGCCTGAACAGCTTGAGCACCCGTCCCTCGTCCCAGGCGAAGACCTCCGCCGACCCGCCCTGGCCGATCCGTCCGCCCAGCCGCGGCGCCATGGGCGGGTCAGCCGGTGCGGCGGGAGGCGCCGCGCACGAGCAGGCGCTGGTAGAGGCGGGCGGGCAGCCGGGCGATCAGGTCGATCACCTTGGCGTCGGGGCCGACCAGCGTGCGGCGGCGGTCGGCCTGGACCGCCGCCAGGATCTGGCGGGCCGCCTTGTCGGGGCTCGTCAGCGCGACCTTCTCGAACTGGGCGCTCAGGTCGGCGTCGCCGGTGAGATCGGCCGCGTTCTCGTGGATGCGGGCGGTGCGGACGATGTTGGTCTTGACGCCGCCGGGGTGGACGGTCGTGCACGAGACGCCGCACGGATCGACCTCGAGCTCCATGCGCAGGGCGTCCGTGAAGCCCCGCACGGCGAACTTGGCGGCGTTGTAGGCCGACTGCGACGGCACGCTGACCAGGCCGAACACCGACGACACGTTGACGATGTGGCCCTCGCCGGCCGCCTTGAGGTGGGGCAGGAAGGCCTTGGTGCCGTGCACGACGCCCCAGAAGTTGATGTTCATCAACCACTCGAGGTCGTCGTAGGACATGTCCTCGACGTTGGCGACCAGGGCCACGCCCGCGTTGTTGACGACCAGGTTGACCGTGCCGTGGTCGGCGACCACCCGGTCGGCCCACGCGTGCACCGCCCGGCGGTCGGCGACATCGAGCAGCTGCGAGGTGACCTTGACGCCGCTGCCCTCGCACAGGGCGACGGTCTCGACCAGCCCCACCTCGTCGATGTCGGACAGCGCAAGGCGGGTGCCCCGCCGTGCCAGCTCGACGGCCAGCGACCGGCCGATGCCCGACCCGGCGCCCGTGACGGCGGCGACGCGGCCCTGCAGAACCTTCACGTTGGACGCTCCTTCCTGTGGACGTGACATCATTCCACGGCAGACGACATGACGGCGCACCTCAGCACCCGGTCCCGCGACGCCGGCGCGGCCGCCATCCCGCAGCCATGACCGCCCCGCTCTCGATGACCCCCGACGACCCTCCCCTGCCCCCCTCGCCGCGCCCGGGCGACGGTGGGCAGGGCTCCCGGCCCGCCGAGCCGGGCGAGAACGCCCAGGCCACGGGCGCCGAGCACGGCAGGGCGGCGGCCGCCGAGGGCGCCGCCGGCGTCGAGGCCGACGCCATGCGGCGTGCGGTCGCCCTCTCGACCGCCGGCCGCAGCGCGGTGAGACCGGCGCCTCCCGTGGGGTGCGTGGTGCTGGATGCGGGGGGCCGCGTCGTCGGCGAGGGCGCGACGCAGCCGGGCGACACGTCCCACGCCGAGGCCCGGGCCCTCGCCGCCGCGGGCGAGCGCGCCGCCGGCGGCACCGTGGTCGTGACGTTCGAGCCGTGCGGGCGCGACGGCCCCAGGCCCTCGTGCGCGGAGGCGCTGGTCGACGCCGGCGTGCGCCGCGTCGTGATCGCCGTGGCCGACCCGTCGGCCGACCCGTCCGACGGCGACGGGCACCCGGGTGGTGGGGCCGACCGGCTGCGGGCGGCCGGCATCGCCGTCGAGGTGGGCACCGCGAGTGATGACGCGCTGGCGGTGCTGGGACCGTGGCTGGCGGCCCGGCACGGCGGTCGCCCCCAGGTCACCTGGGCGTACCACCTCGGCCCCGACGGCCCGGCCCCCGTGCCGCGCGACCGCGCCGCGGAGCTCGCACCCCGACGCGAGTTCGACGCCGTGCTGCGCGACGACGGACTGCCCGGCACGGGCACCCGGATCGTGCACGGGCAGGGCGCGTTCCCGCCCGAGCCGGTCGACCTCGACGGGGGAGCCGCCGCCGCACTCGCGTCGCTGCACGCAGCCGGGACGCGAGCGCTGCTCCTCGACGGCGGTCAGCCGCTGGCCCAGCCCTTCCTCGACGCCGGGCTGGTCGACGAGGTCCGCGTCCACGTTCCCACGGCGCCCGCGGACGACGGGACGCGCCCGACGGCCGGCCCGCTCGTCCCGCCGCAGTTCCAGCCGCTTCGGCTGCGCACGCTCGAGGGCCTGGTGGTCGTCGAGGCCACCCGGCGGCCCGAGATCGAGCTCGGGGGCGGCGGCGAGACCGACCGCGCGGGCGGCGAGCCCGGCCCCGCGCCGATCGTCGAGGTCGTGGTGCCCGTCCACAACGAGGAGGCCGGGCTCGAGGCCTCGGTACGGCGGCTGCACGGGTACCTCGCCGAGCGGTTCCCGCTCGCCTGGGTGGTCACCGTCGCCGACAACGCCAGCACCGACGCCACCTGGGACATCGCGTGCCGGCTGTCCGACGAGCTCGACGGCGTGCGGGCCGTGCACCTCGACCGCAAGGGCCGGGGCCTCGCGCTGCGCACCACGTGGTCGGCCAGCGACGCGCAGGTGGTCGCCTACATGGACGCCGACCTGTCGACCGATCTCGACGCCCTGCTGCCGTTGGTGGCCCCGCTGGTGTCGGGGCACAGCGACATCGCCATCGGCACCCGGCTGGCGGCCGCGGCCCAGGTCGTCAGGGGGCCGCGACGCGAGGTGATCTCGCGCTGCTACAACATCCTGCTCAGGGGCGTGCTGCGGGTGGGCTTCTCCGACGCCCAGTGCGGCTTCAAGGCCATGCGCACGGACACCGCCCGCGCCCTGCTGCCCCTGGTCGAGGACGACACCTGGTTCTTCGACACCGAGCTGCTGGTGCTGGGCGAGCACAACGGGCTGCGCATCCACGAAGTACCGGTCGACTGGGTCGACGACCCCGACTCGCGGGTCGACGTCGTGCGCACGGCGACCGACGACCTCCGGGGCGTTCTGCGGGTGCTCGGCCGGTTCTGGCGGGGCGAGGCGTTCATGCCCCAGCCCGGGGCGCCGCCCGAGCAGGCGCGCGACCGGCTGTCGAGCCAGCTCGTGCGCTTCGCCTCGATCGGGCTGGTCAGCACGGCGGTGTTCGGCCTCCTGTTCGCCCTGCTGCGCGGCCCGCTCGGCGCGCCCGGGGCGGTGGTCGTGGCCATGGTGGCGTGCACCGCCGCCAACACCACTGCCAACCGGCGGCTCACCTTCGCCCTGCGCGGGCGGGCCGGCGCCTACCGGCACCTGCTGGTGGGCGCGGCCCTCAGCCTGGTCCCGCTCGTGCTGGCGTTGGCGGCGCTGGGCGTGCTGTCGCTCGCCGGCATCGACTCGCTCGGGCCCCAGCTGCTGGCCGTCACCCTCGCCAGCGGCACCGGTGCGCTGTTGAGGTTCGTCGCGCTGCGGTCGTGGGTGTTCGACTACCAGTCGTCCCGGCCCTCGTCGTCGCCCGCCCCACCTTGATCGGGCGAGCCCGGTCGCTCACCGGCGGGCAGCAGCGGGAGGGCGGCCTCGGCCCAGCGGGCGGCGACCCCCACCCGGGCGCGCTTCACGCCAGCTCCCGCCGCAGCAGCTTGCCGGCCTCGTTGCGGGGCAGGGCGTCGACCCGCTCGAACCGCACCGGCACCTTGTACGGCGCCAGGTGCCGGCGGCAGAGCGCGTCCAGCTCGCCCTCGTCGAGCCGGCCCGCCGGGCCGCCCTCGTGCGCCTGACCCGGTTGGCCCGCCTCGCCGGTGTGCCCGGCCACGACCACGAACGCCACCGGCACCTCGCCCAGCCGGTCGTCGGGCACGCCCACGACGGCGGCATCGGCCACGGCGGGCGACAGGCGCAGCACCTCCTCGACCTCGCCCGGGTGCACCTTCAGGCCGCCCCGGTTGACCATGTCCGACACGCGACCCTCGATCCACACGAAGCCGTCCTCGTCGATGCGGGCGACGTCGCCGGTGCGGTGCCACCCGTCGGTGCGCCCGGGGATGCGCACCAGCAGCTCGCCGGTGGCGCCGTCGACGTCGACCTCGACGCCGGCGTGGGGGCGGCCGACCGAGCCCAGCTTGGCGTCGCCGAACGCCGTCGAGTCGGCCGCGCTCCAGCCCACGACCTCGCCGCCCAGCTCGGTCTGCCCGTAGCCGTTGAGCACCCGGATGCCGAACCGGTCGCGGAAGCGCCGGGCCTGCAGGGGCGACAGCGGCGACGAGATGCTGCGGACGTAGCGCAGCGGCGCCAGGTCGGCGACCCGCTCGTCGTCGACGAGCATGACCATGGCGGCCGGCGGCAGCACGGTGCTGCGGATGGCGAAGCGGCGGACGAGGCCGGCGAAGGTGGCGGTGTCGAAGCCCTCCATGACCACGACCGGGGCCCCGGCCCGGAAGGCGAACAGCACCTGGTAGATGCCCGCCCACAACGACAGCGACACCGGCACCAGGTTGGGCATCGGCGGCCCACCGCCGGGACGCGATCGCAGCGTGCCGAGCACCTGGTCGATGCCCTCGAGCACGGCGGCGTGTAGCAGCGGCACCGGTGTCGGGGGGCCGGTGGTGCCGGAGGTGAACGAGACGATGGCGACGCCCCGCTCGTGCCGATTGGCCCCACGGCCCCCACCAGCGTCCCCGGAGTCGCCGGACTCCCCGGGTTCGCCGGGTTCGCCGGTGTCGCCGGGTTCGCCGGAGTCGCCGGGTTCGTCGGTGTCCGGGCGGTCCGGGCGGTCCGCCGAGGCAATGGGTTCCGTTTCGGGCAGGTCGAGGTCATAGGTTCCGTATGCGCGACCTATTGCCTCGGGCTCGCCCGTACGGAACCCATGACCTCGGGGGACGGCCCTGACCGTGTCGCCGTCGAGCACGACGGTGGGCCGATCGGCAACCCGGGACGCCAGCCCCGCGGTGGTGACGACGGCGGCCGCGCCGACCTGGCCGAGCACCCGGGTCAGCTCGGTGTCGGTGAACCGGGGATTGAGCGGCACGTGGACGCCGCCGGCCCGCCACACCGCGAACAGGGCGGCCACGGCGTCGGCGCCGCTCGGCAGCAGCACCCCGACCGGAGCGCCGGCCTCGACGCCCGCGTCGCCGAGCGCCCGCGCCACCTCGTCGACCCGCGCGCGCACCTCGGTACGGCTGTGGTCGCGCCCGGCCGCGTGCACGCACAGCTCGCCGCCTGGCGGCGGCAACAGGTCCCCCAGGCTGACGCCTCGGGCCGCGCCGGCCCCGCCGGTACTGCCACCGCCGGCCGTGGTCACGCCTGCCACCGGGGCTCGCGTCGCTCGGCGAACGCGGCCGGGCCCTCGGTCTGGTCGGGGTGGCCCCACAGCGACACCAGCTCGTGCGCCCCCCGCCGGCACGCCTCGGTGAGACCGACCTCCAGAGCGCCCCACAGCGCCCGCTTCGTCGCCGCCATGGCCGCCGGGCTGTTGCGGGCGATGGTCTCGCCCAGCTCCTGCGCCCGCTCGCGCAGCCGTTCGGGTGGGTCGACCACCTCGCTGACCATGCCCAGGTCGTAGGCCCGCACCGCGCCCATCCGCTCGTGGCGGCCCACGAACGCCATGCGCATGACGGCCTCGACCGGCATCTTGCGCATCAGGCCGATGGCCTCGACCGACACCACCTGCCCGATCGACACGTGGGGATCGAAGAACTGGGCGTCGGCGGCGCAGATCACGATGTCGGCGTCGGCCACCCAGTGGAACCCGCCCCCGGCGCAGATGCCGTTGACCGCGGTGATCACCGGCTTGGCCACCCCCTGGTGCCAGGCGGTGAAGTGCAGGTCGAAGTCCTCCATGCTCTGCCGGTAGCGCTCCATGCCCACGCCGTCGCCGGCGATCTCGGCCACGTCGACCCCTGTCTGGAAGGCCCGGCCGTTGCCGGTGTGGACGATGGCCCGCACGTCGGGGTCGTCGTCGAGCTCGCGCCAGGCGTCGGCGAACTCGTCGCGCATGCGGGCGTTCATGGCGTTGAGCTGGTCGGGCCGGTCGTTGACCAGCCAGCCGACCGGCCCGCGGCGCTCGACGATCAGGTGCTCGTAGCTGCCCACTGCGGCTCCCTCCTCTCGGCCCAGGCGGCGGGCCCTTCGGTCTGGTCGGGATGCCCCCACAGCCCCACCAGCTCGCGCGCACCTCGGCGGCACGCCTCGGTCAGGCCCACCTCGAGCGCGCCCCACAGCGCACGCTTGGTGGCCGCCATGGCCGCCGGGCTGTTGCGGGCGATCGTGGCGGCCAGCTCGTGGGCCCGCTCGCGCAGCCCCCCGGGCGGGTCGACCACCTCGGACAGGATGCCGAGCTGGCGGGCCCGCTCGGCCGTGATGCGCTCGTGGCGGCCGACCAGCGCCATCCGCACGATCGGCTCCATGGGCGAGGTGCGCACCAGCGTGATCGCCTCGTACGCGGTCACCTGGCCGACCGAGACGTGGGGATCGAGGAAGGTGGCGTCGGACGCGGCGATCACGATGTCGGCGTCGGCGACGAAGTGCAGGCCCCCGCCGGCGCACACGCCGTTGACCGCCGCGACGACCGGCTTCCACACCTGGTTGTGCCAGGCGGTCAGCCGCAGCTCGGCCCGCCGGGTGCGGCGCGACTGCTCGCGCAGGGCCGCCGGGTCGGCCGCGAGCTGGGCGACGTCGAGCCCGGTCTGGAACGCGGGCCCGTTGCCGGTGGTGACGATGACCCGCACCGCGGCGTCGGCGTCGAGCTCGCGCCAGGCCGTCTCGAGCTCGGCCAGCATCACCGCGTCCATGGCGTTGCCGCGATCGGGGCGGTCGAACACCAGCCAACCGACGTGGCCGTCGCGGTGCACGTCGAGCGTGGCGTACGACGAGTAGGCGGTCATGAGCGGGGGATGTTCCGCCACGGCGTCGTGCGGAACGGGTCGGGCTCGCGGGGCAGGCCCAGCACCCGCTCGCCCAGCACGTTCTTGTTCACCTCGCTGGTGCCGCCCTCGATGGTGTTGGCCCGGCTGCGCAGCATGCCCCGCACCTCCGGGGGCGGCCTGTGGGCGCCGGTCCCGGGGCCGGGGTCCCAGGCCGTGGCCGCGGCCCCCAGCAGGTCGCACGCCGCGAGCTGGATGCGCTGGTTGAGGTCGCCCTGGTGCACCTTGCCGATCGAGCTCTCGGGCCCCGGCGCCCGCCCCGCCCGCAGGCCGGCCCGCACCCGGGCGTTGGTCCAACCCCGGATGCGCTCCTCCGCCCACAGCCCGACGACCCGCCGGCGCAGCACCGGATCGGCCCACCGGCCGGTGCGCCGGGCCAGTGCCAGCAGCGCGTCGGCGCCCGATCCACCGATGCGGTCGACGCCCCCCGACCCGGCGCCCGACACCATCTGGCGCTCGCCCGACAGCGTGGCGTTGGCCACCGCCCAGCCCGCCCCCTCGGCCCCGACCCGCTGGTCGTCGGGCACGCGCACGGCGTCGAGGAACACCTCGTTGAAGTCGACCTCGCCCGTGATGTGGCGCAGCGGCCGCACGTCGACGCCGGGGGCGTGCATGTCGACCAGGAAGTAGGTGATGCCCGCGCGCTTGGGCACGTCCGGGTCGGTGCGGGCCAGGCACACCGCCCGGTCGGCCACGTGCGCCCAGGTGGTCCACACCTTCTGGCCGGTCAGCACCCAGCCGTCGCCGTCGCGCTCGGCCCGGGTGGCCAGCGAGGCCAGGTCGGACCCCGCTCCGGGCTCGCTGAAGAGCTGGCACCACGTCTCGCTGGCGTCGACGATGCGGGGCAGGTAGCGCAGCCGTTGGGCGTGTGTGCCGTGCGCGAACAGCGCGGGCGCGCACAGGTTGAGCCCCAGCGGGTTGAGTCGGCCCAGCGCGTAGGGCGCCAGCTCGTGCTCCAGCCGGCGCGCCAGCGCCGGCGGCAGGTCGAGGCCGCCGTAGGCCGTCGGCCAGGTGGGCGCCACCAGGCCCGAGGCCGCGAACGCGGGGTACCACGCCCGGTACTCGGCGAAGCTGCGCGCCTCGCGCAGCGGCCGCCCCGCCTCGGCGGCGGCCCGCCAGGCCGCCGGCACGGTGTCGCGCACCCAGTCCCGCACCGCCTCGACGGCATCGTCCGCGGGCGTGCCCGCGGTGACGGCGAGCCGGCCCCCGATCACCGGCCGGTGAACCCCGGGTCGCGCTTGTCGACGAAGGCGGCGAGGCCCTCGCGGAAGTCCTCGCTGCGGCTCGACAGCTCCATGGCGAAGGCCTCGTCGCGCAGGTGCTGATCGAGGCTGTGCTCGGCCGACGTGTGCAGCAGCCACTTGGTCAGGCCCAGGCTGACGGTGGGGCCGGCGGCCAGCCGCAGGGCCAGGTCCTCGGCCGTGGCGTCGACCTCGGCGGCGGCAACGGCCCGGTGGCCCAGCCCCCACGCGACCGCGGTGGCGCCGTCGATCGCGGTGCCCAGCACCAGCAGCTCGCGGGCGCGCTGCAGGCCGACCAGGCGGGGCAGCAGCCAGGTGCCGCCGGTGTCCGGGGTGAAGCCCCGCTGGCTGAACGGCTCCCACACCCGGGCGTCGTCGGCGAGGACCAGGAAGTCGGCGGCGGCGGCCAGGTGCAGCCCGATGCCGGCCACCCAGCCCCGGGCGGCCACCACCACCGGCACCTGGGTGGTGCACAGCAGAGGGATGAGCCGGTGGGCCTGCGACGGCAGCCGGCGTTGGATCGAGCCGATGCGGGGCCGGGCCGCGCCCGAGTCACCCAGGTTGCGCCCCACGATGTCGAAGCCGCTGCAGAAGTGGTCGCCCGCGGCCGTGACGAGGATGCTGCGCACCGCCTCGTCGCGCCCGGCGGCGTCGACCTGCTCGATCAGCGTGGCGACCATGTCGTCGTCGAGGGCGTTGCGCTTGGCGGGCTTGTCGAGGTGCAGGCGCAGCACGCCGTCGTCGCCCCGACCCACCCGCACGTGGTCGCTCGGCCGGGCCGCCGG
>DASSCS010000017.1:0-32083 GCA_035697515.1 Acidimicrobiales bacterium | reverse complement strand
TGACGGCGACGCGCTCGCCTGGCGCCAGGCGCAGCGGGATGAGGCCGGCATCGTCCCGGACGAGCGTGATCGCGCGTGCCGCAGCGCGCGCGGCGAGCGCTTCGTGGTCGGCGCTGCGCACGAGGTCACGATCCGGCCAGGCGAACCCGCCGGCCCAGTGGCGCAGCGCCCGGATGCGCGCGGATGCGGAGCGGATGTGCGCGGCCGGCACGAGCCCGCGCCGGGCGGCTTGCCGCAGGCCCTCCTCGAGACGTCGCTGGGCGGCGCGATCCGGAGTGAGCAGCAGCAGGTCGACACCGGCCCGGAGTGCCGCGATGGCGTCGACGATCTGGGCCGCCCCCTGCGCGAGCGCGCGCATGTCCATCGCGTCGGTGATCGACACGCCGCCGAAGCCGAGGTCGCCGCGCAGCAGGTCGCCGACGATCCGCCGGCTGACCGAGGCCGGCTCGGCGTCGAGCGCGGGCACGAGGAGGTGGCCGGGCATGACGGCGGCCACCCCGGCGGCGACCGCGGCCCGGAACGGCACCAGCTCCCGGGCCTCGAGGAGAGGGGCCGGCGCGGCGAGCGTCGGCAGCGCGAGGTGGGAATCGACCGCGACCGCGCCGTGCCCGGGGAAGTGCTTGGCGCAGGCGGCGACCCCCGCCGCCTGCAGGCCGGTGACGAACGTGGCCGTGTGCCGGGCCACCAGCGCGGGGTCGGCGCCGAAGGAGCGGACGCCGATGACCGGGTTGGCCGGGTCGCTGTTGACGTCGGCGCACGGGGCCAGGTCGAGGTCGACGCCGACCGACCGGAGCCGGTCGCCCCGGGCCCGGGCGACGGCGGCGGTCAGCGCCACGTCGTCGACCGCGCCGAGCGCGGCGGTGCCCGGGAGCGAGCTGCCGGTGGTCGCCTCGAGGCGGGTGACGTCGCCGCCCTCCTCGTCGAGGGCCACGACCACCCCGTGCCGGGCACCGTGCAGGAGGGCCGCCACCGCGGTCGGGTCGGCCCGGCGGTTCGACCCGTACAGGCAGACGCCACCCAGCCCGCCGGCGACCCGGCGGAGCAGCCAGCCCGGCACCTCGGCGCCGGGGAACGAGGCGAGCAGGGTGCCCGCCGCGGCCCGGCGCAGGTCGGGGCCGGCCACTGCTTGCTGGACCTCGCTGCGCTCGGTCATCCCTTCACCGCCCCGGCGGTCATGCCGGCCGCCACCCGCCGGTGCACGAGCAGGAAGAACACGATCACCGGCACGGTGATGAGCGTCGAACCGGCCATGACCCCGCCCCAGTCGGTGCCGCGGGCGCCGAAGTTGAAGGCCTGCAGCCACACCGGCAGGGTCTCCTTCTCGGGCCTGTCCATGATCACCAGGGCGAAGGTGAACTCGTTCCATGCCTGGATGAAGGCGAAGATGCCCGTCGCCACCAGTCCCGGTGCCACCAGGGGCAGGGTGATGCTGAAGAACGCCCGCAGCCGGCTCGACCCGTCCACCATGGCCGCCTCCTCCAGCTCGCGGGGGACACCCCCGACGAAGCCGCGCAGCGTCCACACGGTGAAGGGCAGCACGAACGCCACGTACGTGATGGTCAGGCCCGCGATCGAGTTGCGCAGGTTCCACCCGTCGAGCGTCTTGACCACCGAGATCATCAGCGCCTCGGCCGGCACCATCTGCACGAGCAGGATGATCACCAGGAACCCGACCCGCCCCCGGAAGCGGAACCGCGACACGGCCACCGCAGCCAGGAACGCGGTGAACAGCGCGAGCACCACGGTCAGCAGCGTGACCTGGATGCTGTTGCCGAACGACGACCAGAAGTTGTCGCGCTCGAACACCGACCGGTAGTTCTCGAGCGTGCCGACCGGCAGGAACCGGGGCGCCGAGCGGATGTCGCTGTTGTCGCGGAACGACGTCACGAACATCCAGTACACGGGGAAGGCGACGACGACCATCACCGCGATGGCCACCGCGTTCCACAGCCACCGGTGGGGGCGAGGCATCACACCTCCTCCTGGCGGAACATCTGGCGCAGGTGCACCAGCGTGAGCAGCAGCGTGATCCCCACCATCACCACGGCGACCGCCGCGCCCAGGCCGAAGTCGCCGCTGCCGCCCTGGCGGAAGGCGTACACGCCGAGCGTGTTGGTGTCGCGCACGATGCCGCCCGCCTGCTGCAGCACGAACACCTGGGTGAAGACCCGCAGGTCCCACAGCGTGCTGAGGGCGACCAGCACCACGAAGATCGGCTTGAGCGCCGGCCAGGTGATGTCGCGGAAGCGCTGCCAGCCGCCCGCGCCGTCGATGGCCGCGGCCTCCATCACCTCGCGGGAGATCTGCGTCATGCCTGCGTACAGGGTGAAGGCGACGAACGGCACGCCCATCCACACCACGATCAGCGTGCCGACGAAGAAGAAGGACAGGGGTTGCCTCAGCCAGGAGTGGCCCTCGTAGTCGGCGCCGAGCCGGACGAGCAGCCAGTTCACGACGCCGTAGCGGGCGTCGAAGATCCACTGCCACACGATGGTGGCCGTCAGCGCGGGCGTCGCCCATGCCAGCAGCAGCGCCACCGACAGGCCGGTGCGCATGACCGGACCCAGCCGGGCGAGCAGCAGCGCCAGCAGCGTGCCCAGCACGATGGTGAGCGCGACGTTGACGGCGCAGAAGATGAGGGAGCGCCAGAGCACGTCCCAGAAGTACGAGCTGCCGAAGATCTCCGTGAAGTTGTCCGTGCCCACGTAGGGCGCCGGCGCCCCGAACTGCTGGGCGCGCCCGAACTCCTGCGTCGAGATGACGACCAGCCGCACGAGCGGGTAGCCGAGGCCGGCGCCGAGCCCGACGAGCGTGGGCACGAGCAGTGCGTAGGGCAGCAGGCCGCCCCGCCGGCCCCCGTCGCGCCCCTGTCGGGAGGAGCGACGGGAGCGGCGGGAGCGCCATGACCGCCGGTCGTCCGGGAGAGCCGGCAGCGGTGCGGTCCCCTCCTCGGGCATCACGACGGTCATGGGTCGCTCCTGGCTGCTACCTGTGGGATGTCTGGGGCGGCCGCTGTCAGCCGTTGAGGATGCCGACGATCGACTCGTCGGCCCGGGCGGCCTCGTCCTGGACGTCGGCGCCACCGGCGATGGCGGTGCCCATGTCCTGCAGGATGTTGCCGCCCTCGACGTCGGCCCAGTTCTCGCTGGACGGGACGAAGCGGGTGACCTCGGCCGCGGTGGCCTGGGCCTGGGCGGCCTCGTCGCCCTGCACCTCGCCGAGCAGCGACTTGCGCACCGGAATGAGCCCGATCTCGGCGAACTCGGTCTGGTACGTCTCGCTGGTCAGCACCTTGAGGAACTCGAGCGCCAGGGCCGGGTTCTCGCTCTTCGACGAGATGCCCAGGTTCGACCCGCCGAGGAACGACGGAGCCACGCCGCCGTCGCTGCCGGGCAGTGCGAAGGCGCCGAGCACGTCGTCGTACTTGCCGGGGCAGCCGTCCTCGCCCGTGATCTGGCCCATCTTCCACCCCGGACCCATCAGCATGCCGACCTCGCCGTTGCAGAAGTCGAGGTAGTCCTCGGCGTCGTCGGAGTCGGCCGGTGCGGCGTTGGCGTTCTGCATGATGTCCTGCACGGTCTCGAGGCCGGCCACCGACTCGTCGGAGCTGAGCTCGCCGACCCACTCGCCGTCCGCGTTGACGGCGATGTCGCCACCAGCGTCCCAGATGAACGACAGCGTGGCCTGCCAGTTGCGGCCCGGGAAGTAGATGCCCGAGAAGTTCGGCACGTCGGCGTTGTCGGCCTTGAGCGCCTTGCCGGCTTCGACGAACTCCTGCAGCGTGGTCGGGATCTCGAGACCGGCCTTCTCGAACAGGTCCTTGCGGTAGACGACGATGCGGGCGCCGCCGTAGTACGGCACGCCGTAGAAGGTGTCGTCGTAGGTGCCGGCCTCGACCAGGCTGTCGACCAGGTCGTCGCCGCCCAGCTCCTCCCGGTGGGCCGTGAGGTCGACCATGGCGCCGGCAGCCTCGTACGACTGGGCCTGGGTGTTGCCCACCTCGAAGATGTCGGGGCTGTCCTCGGTCGGCAGGACGGTGTCGAGCCGGTTGACCAGGCCGTCCCACTCCTGCCGTTCCACCTCGACGGTCACGTTCGGGTACTGCTCCGCGAACTCGGACTTCGCCAGGTCGATCATCTCGTCGGGCGTGTCCGGTCCGTTGAGCCACACCCGCAACGTCGCCTCGGTGTCCTCGGGGGGCGCCTCGAGCTCGGCGCTGTCGCTCCCCGAGTCGCCGGCGCTGACGTCACCGTCGTCGTCGTCAGACCCGCAGGCGGCCAGCAACAGCACGCCCGCGAGCCCTGCGGCCGCAAGCTTCTTTGTGTTCACGTCGTCCTCCCAGACGTCGGGCGGCGAGCCCGCGGACCCGTCGCGCTTGTCATGCGACGCCCAGCTCTCGATCGAGAACGAGCATCGCGGCGCCGAGGAGGACGTCGTCCTCCCCGAGCGAGCCGAAGCGGAGGTCGACGTTGTCGCCGACCGCCGGCATCGTGCGGGCGCGGATGGCGTCGAGCGCCGCGGCCCGGAGCGTCTCGTCGAGCACGTCGAGCGGCCCCGACAGCACGACCTCGCGCAGGTTGAGCGTGCTGATGACCGGCGCGAGCGCCTCGCCCAACCGATGGCCGGCGGCCGTGTGCTCGGCCACCGCGTCGCCCCGGCCCGACCGGCGGCGCAGGCGGGGGGCGGCGATGACCGTCTCGAGGCAGCCGGTGCGGCCGCAGGCGCAGGCCTCGCCGTTCGGATCGACCACCACGTGGCCGATCTCGCCGGCCGCGAACCGGTCGCCCACCACCAGGTGCCCGTCGAGCACCAGCCCGGCGCCGACGCCGTGGCCGACCTTGACGACGAAGAGGCTGCGCTCGGGCGGGTCGCTGAGGCCGACCTCGGCCAGGGCGATGGCGTTGGCGTCATTGGCCACGTGCACCGGGACGCCGAGCCCGGTGTCCAGCCCGGCCGCCAGGTCGAGGCCGTGCCAGGCCAGGTTGGGGGCCTCGAGCACCGTGCCCCGCGGATCGACGACGCCCGGGCTGCCGACGCCCACGCCGAGCAGCGGGCGGTCGGCGGCCCCGGCCAGATCGACGCACAGCGAGCGGGCCAGGTCGAGCGCGGCGTCGCCCGTCCGGCCGTCGCGCTCGGCCGTACGGCGGATGCGGACCTTGCCCGCCAGGTCGACCAGCGCAGCGCGGAACCGCTCGTCGTCGCTCAGGTCCAGCGTGATGGTCAGGCGGGCGTCGGAGACGACGCCGAGGAGGGTGGCAGGCTTCCCCACCCGGCCCTGGTCGACCCGGGTGCCCAGCTCCTCGACCAGCCCCTCCGCCAGCAGTTCGGTGGCCAGGTCGCTGGTCGTGACGCGGGTGAGGTTGGTCTCGCGGGCGAGGTCGGCCCGGCTGAGCGGGCCGTGGCGGAACATCGTGCGCAGGACGAGGGCCCGGTTGTGCCGGCGGGCGTCGCCGGGCACGGCCTTGCGCCGACGCTCGCCTCGCCGAGCGAAGGGTCCGTGGTCGCGTCTTCCGCTCATAGTTTGTTTGTATAGGTTACAAACCAAAGGCGTGTCAACCGTCACGTGACCCGTCACGCCGCGACCGCCTCCCAACCTCCTCGCATTCGGCACCGCGGCCGGCGACGGAGCATGCTGGTCACCGTGGACGAGGCCGCGCTGCGCCGCTTGCTCGACGCCGTGCAGGTGGGCGCGGTGACAACCGACGACGCCCTCGAACGGCTCCGACGGCTGCCCTTCGTCGACCTGGGCTTCGCCCGTGTCGACCACCACCGCACGCTGCGCCAGGGCATGGCCGAGGCGGTGTACGGCCCGGGGAAGACGCCCGAGCAGTGCGCCGAGATCGTGGCCGAGCTGCTGACCGAGCCCGGGCCCGGCCCCGTCCTGCTCACACGGGCCGACGACGCCCAGGTGGCGGCCGCGCTCGACCGCAACCCCGGCGGCCAGCGCACCGGCTCGGCCCTCTCCACCGTCTGCTGGCGCCCTGCGGCCCCCCGCGCCGAGCGAGTGGTGGTGGCCACCGCCGGCACGGCCGACCTGCCCGTCGCCGACGAGTGCGCCGCCACGCTCTCGGCCCACGGCCTCGAGCCCGCCCGGCTGACCGACGTGGGCGTGGCCGGTGTGCACCGGCTGCTGGCCTCGGCCGACGTGGTGGCCGACGCCGACGCCGTGGTGGTGATCGCCGGCATGGAGGGCGCCCTCGCCAGCCTCATCGGCGGCATCACCCCCGCGCCGGTGGTGGCCGTGCCCACGAGCGCCGGTTACGGCGCCAGCCTGGGCGGCGTCACCGCGCTGCTGGCGATGCTGGCCTCGTGCGCCGCGGGCCTGACCGTGGTCGGCATCGACAACGGGTTCGGGGCTGCCTGCGCCGTCCTCAGGATGCTGAAGTGACCGCCGGCGACATCCGGGCCGCGCCCACGATCGCCTGGTTCCACTGCTTCTCGGGCATCGCCGGCGACATGGCACTCGGCGCGCTGCTCGACGCCGGCGCCGACCTCGGCGAGGTCCGGGCCATGCTGGCGCGGCTGCCGGTCGGCGGGTGGTCGCTCGACGTCGAGCCGGTGCTGCGCTGCGGCATCGCCGCCACCCACATCCAGGTGCACGCCGCCGAGACGGGCGTCGTGCGCACGGCCGCGCACATCGCCGGTCTGGTCGAGGAGGCGCGACTGCCCGAGCGGGTCAACCGGCGGGCGCTGGCCGCCTTCCGGGCCCTCGCCGAGGTCGAGGGTCGGCTGCACCGCCGCCCGCCCGAGCAGGTGCACTTCCACGAGGTGGGCGGACTCGACGCGATCGTCGACGTGGTCGGCACCGCGGCCGCGCTCGAGGTGCTGGGCATCGACGACGTGCGGGCCAGCTCGGTGGCCAACGGCACCGGCATGGTGCGCGCCGCCCACGGGCTGCTGCCGAACCCCCCGCCCGCCGTCGTCGAGCTGCTGCGGGGCGCGCCCACCCACGGGGTCGACATCGCCATGGAGCTCACCACGCCCACCGGTGCCGCGCTGCTGGCCGCCACGGTCTCGGGCTGGGGGCCGCTGCCGCCCATGCAGGTCGAGGCCAGCGGGTTCGGCGCCGGCTCCCGCGAGATCGACGGCCGCCCCAACGCGGTGCAGGTCGTCGTGGGCCGGGCGCTGACGGCCGACGGGCCCGGCGACGGGCCGGCGGGCCAGGTCGGGCAGGTGGGGGTCGTCCCCGGGCAACCGGTGGTGCTGCTCGAGGCCAACGTCGACGACGCCACGGGCGAGGCCCTGGCCCACGCGATCGCCGCGCTGCTCGACTCCGGGGCGCACGACGCCTGGGTCACGCCCGTGGTGATGAAGAAGGGTCGGCCCGCCCACGTGGTCAGCGCACTGAGCGACGCCGCGCTCGTCGCCCGGGTGGCCGCGACGCTGAGCGCCGAGACCGGCTCGCTGGGCGTGCGCGGCTCGACGTTGCAGCGCTGGCCCCGCAGCCGCTCGGCCGGCACTGTCGACATCGCCGGGCTGCCGGTGCGGGTGAAGGTCAGCCCCGGCCGCGTCAAGGTCGAGCACGACGACGCGGCACACGTGGCCCGGACCACCCGGGTGCCGCTGCGTGAGGTCGTGTCGCTGGCCGAAGCCGAGGCCCGCCGCCAGCACGCTCCGCCCACCGGCGACGCACCGGACGACGACGACCGCCCCGCCTGACCCGGTCTCGGCGAGCAGCCCGGTCGGCGGTGAGCTCGGGGCATCAGCGCAACGGGAGGGGCGCGATCGCCTCGAGTTCGGCGGTCCGGGGGTGCGACGAGGCGGGTCAGGCGGCGCGGTCGTCGCTGCGGCGGGGGCCGTCGTCACCCGCGGACGAGCCGGGGCAGGTCTGGAGCGGCGTGCCTTCGGCCCCGCAGAACCAGCGGGCCGGCACGGCCGGGGCGGGGACGGCCTCGGCCACCGCTTCGGGCACTCGCTCGGGGTTGCGGATGCGCAGCGCGGCGACCACCGCCCCGGCCAGCGACAGCCCGGCGGTGATGATCATCGCCACCCGGAACCCGTCGGAGAACTGGACCGGGTCGAGGTACGACGCCCCGGTGATACCCGCGGCGAGCGGCACAGCGGCCACGGCGCCGAGCTGGGCGGCCCGGGCCACCGTGGTGTTCACGCCCGACGCCACCCCCGCGTAGCGGTCCTCGACCGCCGACAGCGCCGTGGCCGTGAGCGGCGCCACCGTGGTCGCCAGTCCCAGCCCCATGACCAGCACGCCGGGCAGGACGTCGGCCACGTACGAGGCGCCGGCATCGATGCGGGTCATCAGCAGCGTGCCGGCCGCCACCAGCAGCGGTCCGACGGTCATCTGCAGCCGGGGTCCGATGCGGGCGGCCAAGGCGCCCGAGCGGGCCGACAGGGCGAGCATGAGCACCGTGATGGGGAAGGTCGCCGCCCCGGCCTCGACCGCCGAGTAGCCGAGCACGTTCTGCAGCTGCACGACCAGCAGGAAGAACACCCCGCCGAGCGCGGCGTAGACCGCCGCGGTCACCAGGTTGGCCGCCCGGAACTGGGCCGAGGCGAAGATCGCCGGGGGCACCATCGGATCGGGGCTGCGCCGCTCGACCACCACGAACCCCGCCAGACCGGCCGCTCCCGCCACGAGCGACGCCCACACGCTCACCGCGCCCCAGCCCGCCTCGCCCGCGGCGATGAGCCCCCAACTCAGACCGCCCAACCCCACGGCCACCAGCAGCGCCCCCCACGCGTCGATGTGCTGGGGAGCGTCGGGGTCGAACGACTCGGGCACGTGCCGCGCCGCCACCAGCACCACGAACAGCGACAGCGGCAGGTTGATGAGGAAGATCCAGCGCCACGACGCGGCATCGACCAGCCATCCGCCCAGGAACGGCCCGATGGCCGAGGCCACGCCGCTGAGCCCGGACCAGGCGCCGATGGCCCGCGACCGATCCTCGGGACGGAAGCTGGCCTCGAGGATGGCCAGGCTGCCGGGGGTGAGCAGCGCCCCGCCGATGCCCTGCACGACGCGGGCGGCCACGAGCATCGGCGCGTTGGGGGCGACCGCGCACAGCAGCGAGGCGGCGGCGAACACCACCACGCCGATCTGGAAGACGCGCTTGCGCCCGAACCGGTCGCCCAGCGAGCCGCCCAGCAGGATCAGCGACGACACCGCCAGCAGGTAGCCGTTGAGCACCCACTGCAGGCCGCCGACGCCGGTGTCGAGGTCGTCGCCGATGTGGGGCAGCGCGACGTTGACGACGGTCGAGTCGAGGAAGGCGATGCCCGAGCCCAGCACCGTGCTGGCCAGCACCCAGCGGCCCCTGGGCGACGAGAACGCCAGGCCGCGCTCGCTGACCTCGACTGCCACGAGCCGGGCCCCCGACGACCCGCTAGCCGGCCTCGCCGGAGCGCAGCCGCTCGAGGACGCGCCGGGCCAGCGCAGTGGCCCACAGCTTGGCCGGCGAGCCGTCGGGCGCGTCGATGAGCACGTAGAACGCCCGCCCCTCGCCCCGCACGTACAGCAGGCCGCGGCCGTACACGGCGGCGTCGCCCAAGTCGTCGATCGGCTCGGGATCGTCGATGAGCTCGACCATCCAGGCAAACCAGCTCACCGGGTCGAAGTGGCTGGCCTCGTCGGCCGCGTGCCCTGCGTGGACCCCGAACGACCAGACCCGCCGGTGCCCGTCCTGGGCGTCGAAGCGCACCCCGAGGTCGTCGTCGGCGTAGGTGAGCGACGGGCCACCCACCGGGATGCCGGTCAGCGCCACCACCTCGTCGTGGGTGATCAGCGAGTAGGGGTCGGGTGCCCCGAGCGCCATGGCCTGCTTGGCCACCTCGAGGTCGTGCGGGTGGGGGTCGACCGCGTGGACGCCGTGGATGGCGTCGGCGTCGTCGATGACGCCGTGCTCGGTCAGCTTTGCCCGAGCCGCCTCGGCAGCCTCTTTGAACCGGTCGGTGAAGCCCACGCAGACCGAAGCCTACGACCTGGTAACCATGACGCCCACGTCATGTTCGACCCACCCCGGGCGAGCCGTCAGATCATGTAGGCGAGGTTGGCGACGACCGCCTCACCGAGCGCGGCGTCGCCCTCGACGGTCACGGCAGCCGGGTCGGCCCCCCGGCCCGCGGTCAGCCGCATGAAGTGGTCGCCAGCCACGGTGAGTGTGGTCGTCGGCTCGCCGCCCATGGCATCGACCACCCGGGCACGGTCGCCGACCTCGATGTCGATGCGGCGCGCCAGCGGCCCGGTCAGCTCGATGCGCACCGTGCTGCCCGCGGGTGCGGCCGCCTTCTTGCCCACCACGTAGCCCAGCGCCGCCGACACCTCGTCGAGCGCCGTCGCCGGTGCCCGCCCGTCGAGGTGGCCGGGACGGCCGACCGCCTCACGGATGTCCTGTTCGTGGGTCCACATGTCCATGACCCGGATGCGCATGAACCGGCCGTAGGTGTCGGGACCGGCCGGGGTGAACGAGTCCTGGTCGAACGCGGCCTGGTCCATGCCGGCCAGGGCCTGGCGGCGCTCGTCGATGACCTGGCGCAGGTCGGCCACGACGTCGGCGGGCGGGCGGGGGCGGTACCACTGCACCCAGGCCTCGTTGAAGCGGCCGATGTCGTTGCGCACGTGGGCCAGGTCGTCGGGCAGGTCGACCTGGGGGTTGTCGCGCCCCAGCAGCATCGCCTCGGTGCCGACCACGTGGCTCAGGTTGTCCTTGACCGACCAGCCCGGGCAGGCCGTCGGCCGGCCCCAGTCGCCGTCGTCCAGGTCGCCGGTCAGGGCGAGGATCGCGTCGAACTGCTCGTCGAGGACGGCGACGATGCTGTCGCGGTCGATGATGGTCACCCTCAGAGCACCTCTCGCTGGATGGTGGGCCAGTCGCGGGCCGACAGGTAGGGGGCGAAGCGGTCGCCGATCCGTGACCAGTCGTCGGCGGTCTTGGGCCGGCGCATCTCGTACAGGGCGGGGAACTCGAGCCATCCCGTGACCAGGTCCCACAGCCGCAGCGCGGCCGCCGGGTCGGCGGGCGCCTCGCGCACGATGGGGCCGAAGATGGCCCGCTCGCCGGGGAACACAAGGGTGGGCACCCCGAACCCGCCCAGGTCGGTGACCCGGCGGTGGTCGGCCTGCACGTCATCGTGCGTCGTCGGGTCGTCGACGGCGGCGTCGACCGCGCCCGGGTCGAGGCCCGCCTCGGCCAGGACGGCCCGCGCCACCTCGGGCGTGTGCACCTTGCGGCCGTCGACGTGCAGCGCCCGCCCGGCCGCGGCGCACCAGCGGTCGACGGCGTCCTCGGCCGCGGCGTCGCCCAGGCGGTCGCCGGCGCCACCGCCCTCGCCGCGCCGAAGCCAGGCGCCGATGCGCAGCAGCGACCAGCCCCACGCCCACGGGCGCTCCCACGGGTGCTTCTTGGGTTCGGTGTGGTTGATCTCCTCGAGGCTGAACCAGCGCCAGCGCAGTTCGAGCCCGGTCGCCTCGCGCACCGTCCGGGCCCACAGCGACGACTGGTACGCCCACGGGCACATGAGGTCGATGTGCACGTCGACCGCCGTGATGTCGCTCGGTGTCGTCACCGGGCGGACGGTAGGACGCCTTGACCGTCGGGTCAATCGGTGCTGCCCGCGCTCGCCCCGGCGACCGGGCCGAGCAGTCGCTCGGCGAAGCCGGCGAGAGAGTCGACGTGCACGTGGTCGGACCGGCACAGGTTCAGCGGGTCGACGTGCACCGCCAGCATGCCGACCGCGGCGGCGCCATCGGCGTCGAAGCCGCCGGCGTCGCCGATGTGGCAGATGCGGTCGAGCGGCAGCTCCAGCCCGGCGGCGGTGGCCTCGAAGATGGCGGGGTCGGGCTTGTGAGCGCCGACGACGCCGGAGTCCGAGATGTGCTCGACCGGCACCCCCGCCCCCTCGCCCACCCTCACCCATTCGTACCGGGCCAGCGTGTCGGCGACGCTTCCGTCGCTGTTGCTCGTCACCGCCAGCCGCACGCCCGCGGCGGCGAGCCGCGCCAGCGCGGCGCGGGCTCCCGGCAACGGCTGGTGCCAGATCGGCGCCCCCAGCACGGGGGCCAGCGCCGCCAGCGCCTCGTCGACCTGGTGGTCGGGCACGCCGACCCAGCGCAGGAAGGCGTCGGCGTACTCACGGAAGCGCTCGGGGCGTGCGCCCGCCCGGTCGACCGCGGCCATGGCGACGTAGTGCCCGTCGGTGAAGCGGCCCCGGACGTGGGCGATGCCCGCCCGGGTGAGGGCGTGACCCAGCATCCCCTGGTCGGGCAGCACCAGCACGCCACCCACGTCGAGGCTCAGGGCATCGAACGACGTGCGGTCGAGGGGCGAGGGTGCGTCGAGCGCGACCATGCCCCACCCTCCCGGCTCGGCTCGGGCGCAGGCAAACCGGTGAGCGTGCGGGCTCTCGGCCGTGGCCGGCGGACAGGGTGCCGCCGAGGCCAGCGACGGTAGCCTCGACGGCCGTGAGCTCCGCCGATCCTGCCGATCGCCCCGACCGCCTGTACTTCCGCCAGCTGCTGGCCGGGCGCGACATCGCCCGCACCGATCCGCTGGCGCGGCAGATGGTGAACTTCGTGTACCTCATCGGCGACCGGGCGACGGGTGAGGCGGTGGTGGTCGATGCCGCCTACGACGTGCGCGGCGTCCTCGACGTGGCCGCAGCCGACGGCATGAAGGTCACCGGTGCCCTCGCGTCGCACTACCACCCCGACCACGTGGGCGGCGACATGATGGGCCACCGGATCAGCGGCGTGCGCGAGCTGCTCACGCTCAACCCCGTGCCGGTGCACGTGCAACGCGACGAAGCGCCGTGGGTGCAGCGGGTCACCGGTGCGGGGGACACCGACCTGGTGCGGCACGACAGCGGCGACGTGGTGACGGTGGGCGACGTGGGCATCGAGCTGATCCACACGCCCGGGCACACGCCCGGCAGCCAGTGCTTCTTCGTCGACGGGCGCTACCTGGTGTCGGGCGACACGCTGTTCCTCGAGGGTTGCGGCCGCACCGATCTGCCCGGCGGCGACGCAGCGCAGCTGTACGAGAGCCTGACCCAGAAGCTGGCCAAGGTGCCCGACGACGCGGTGCTGTTCCCCGGCCACCTCTACTCGGCCGAGCCCTCGGCCACCATGGGCGAGACCCGCAAGTGGAACTTCGTGTTCAAGCCCACGAGCGAGCGCGAGTGGCTCGCCATGTTCGGCCGCTGACCCCGGCGATCCCGCGATCCTCCCACAGGATCGGCCGCAGGAGCGGCCGATCCCGCGAAGAGAACACCGGGGTTTGGGCCGTGCCGGCGTGGGACCTCAGCCCTCGGCCTCGGACAGGCGGTCGAGCACCGTCCGGCCCCGGGGCGACAGGCGGTAGCCCACCTCCAGGCTCTCGGTGAGCCCCATCTCCTTGAGCTTGCGCACGTCGACCTTGAACGGCTGGGTCGCGCGGCCGAGCGATGCGGCGAGGTCGCCCGCGCGCACGGCCGGGCGGTCGGCGATGAGACGCAGCACGGTCGCGGTCCACGGGCCGTGCCGGCTCGACCGGTCGAGGCGGGCGAGGCGGGCGGCGACGGCCCGCCACTCGCCGTCGGGCAGGTCGACCTGCTCGCGCAGGGCGATGCGCGGGTCGGCGCCGGCGAGGTGCAGCTCGATGCGGTAGAGCGTGCCGTCGGGATGGCGGGCCAGCTCGGCCAGCAGCTCGTCGAGGTCGGCGTAGCCGGCCCGGCGGGCGTCGGCCTCGGTGATGTCGCCGACGGTAACCTCGTCGACCGCGTCGATGGCGAGCTCGCCGACGGGCGTGCGCTGGCGGCCGCCCGCCCTGGCCGCCTGCCGGCGCCAGCGGCGGAAGGCGAGCGTGACCGAGCCGTCGGCCAGCCCGGCGTGGAACCGCTGCGGGAACAGCACGGCCGCACCGTACCGGCCCGCCCGGCGGCCGGTTCCCGATCAAGCGATTGATCGGTCTACGCTGCGCCGCATGTCGAGGGGCGCTTCCACCGCCGCTGCCACCGCCATCACCACGGATCGTGCGCCGCAGGGCCGCGCCAAGCGCGCACAGATCCTGGCGGCGGCGACCGAGCTGATGGCGGCCCACGGCGTCGAGGGCATGACCATGCGCCAGCTCGCCTCGGCCTGCGGGCTCAACATCGCCACCCTGTACCACTACTTCGGGTCGAAGTCCGACCTGCTGGGGGCCATCGTCGGCGAGCGGCACTACGACGCCGGCCTGCGCAACCTCGACCTGCCGGTCGACCCCGCGCTGCCGGCGGCCCTGCGCCTCGAGCGGTTCTTCGCCCAGCTGGCCACCCAGTCGCTGGGCGAGCTGCGGCTGTGGCGCCTGCTGATCGGCGAGAGCCTGCGCGACCACGCCGTGGCGCTCGCCGAGGCCCGCCGCCTGTCCGGGCTGCTGGAGCAGGCCGTCGACCGCTGGCTCGGCGATCTGTTCCCCGAGCTGGGCGCCGACCCAGCGACCCCCGGGCGGGCGGCGGTCACCTCAGTGGTGACCGGCCAGCTGCTGGCCGTGTTCCTCGAGGAGATGCTGCTCGGCGACGACGACCGCGAAGCCCGGGTCGCCCGGCGGGCGGCCGCCACCGCCGAGGTCGTGTTCCCCGCCCCACGACCGGCCCCGTCCTAGCGATCTCCCCGCGGGAACGGTCGCCGGGGCGGCCGCTCCCGCGAAGAGAACGCCCGAGACCAACCGAGACACCTGGAGACACCGACCATGCGCACCGAGATCTGCGAGAAGCTGGGCATCGAGTTCCCGATCTTCGCCTTCAGCCACTGCCGCGACGTGGTCGCCGCCGTCACCCGGGCCGGCGGCCTGGGGGTGCTGGGCGCCGTGGGCTTCAGCCCCGAGGACCTGGAGGTCGAGCTGTCCTGGCTCGACGAGCACGTGGGCGACCTGCCCTACGGCGTCGACATCGTCATCCCCTCCCGCTACGAGGGTATGGACATCGACGACATGACGCCCGAGGAACTCGAGGCCGAGATGGCCAGGCACATCCCCCAGGGCCACCGCGACTTCGGCAAGAAGGTGCTGGCCGACCACGGCGTGCCCGAGGTGCCCGAGGACGAGAAGCATCACGAGCTGCTGGGCTGGACGGCGACCACCGCCGCGCCGCAGGTCGAGGCGATCCTGCGCCACGACAAGGCCAAGCTGGTGGCCAACGCGCTCGGCACGCCGCCGGCCGACGTCGTGGCCCAGGTGCAGGAGAGCGGGCGCCTGATCGGCGCGCTGTGCGGCTCGGTCCGCCACGCGCTGCGCCACCGCGACGCCGGCCTCGACTTCGTCGTGTGCCAGGGCACCGAGGGCGGCGGCCACTGCGGCGAGGTCGCCTCGATGGTGCTGTGGCCCCAGGTCATCGACGCGGTGAGCCCGTTGCCGGTGCTGGCGGCGGGCGGCATCGGCAACGGGCGCCAGGTGGCCGCGGCGCTGGCCATGGGCGCACAGGGTGCCTGGACCGGGTCGCTGTGGCTGACGGTCGAGGAGGCCGATGTGCCTCCGGCGCAGATGCAGACCTACATCGACGCCACGAGCCACGACACCGTGCGCTCGCGCTCGTTCACCGGCAAGCCGTGCCGCATGCTGCGTAACGACTGGACCGAGGCCTGGGAGGGCCCCGACTCGCCCGGCACCCTGCCCATGCCCCTGCAGATGATGGTGGCGCTCGACGCCGTCCAGCGGGGGCACCGCTACCCCGAGGCGGCCCGGGACGTGAACTTCAACCCGGTCGGACAGGTGGTGGGGCAGATGAACCGGGTCGAGCGGACGGCCGACGTGGTGCAGCGCCTGGTCACCGAGTACCTCGACACCTGCGAGCGCCTCACCGGCCTGAACGAGCGCGCCCTGACCTGAGCAGCGACCGGCCGGGTGCGGCGGCGGCCGCGGCCCGGGGCTGCCAGTCGAGCCGGGCGGTTCGGGCCGCGAGCCGTCAGTCGCGCCAGGGCGGGTCGGGCCGTCGGCTGTCAGTCGCGCGAGGGCAGGTCGGGCCGTGCGCCGTCAGTCGCGCCAGGGCAGGTCGGGCCCGGACGAGCGGAGGCGCCGGGCCAAAGTCTCGGCGTCGAGGCGCTCGATCTCGTCCTCGTCGGACTCCACCGCCTCGGTCGGCTCGCCGGCCTCGCCGCCCGAGCCCTGGGGGGCGCGACCGGCCCTGCTGCCGGCACCGGACACCGACACCCGGCGCCGGTCGGCAGTCGCGGCGACGGGCTGCCCCTCGGTGCGGGTGCGCCCGTCGTCGTCCCGGTCGGTGGCCCGCCGGCGCCGCGAGGCCCGGATGCCCCGCAGGCCACGCTGGGATGCAACCGGGGCGGGCTCGCCCCGCCGCTCCCAGATCGGCTCGGTGGCACCCTGCTTGGCGACCACCATGTCGACCACGTACTGGTTGAACTGCAGCGGATCGCTCACGCCCTCGAGGTCGCGGAGGCCGGAATCCTCGTTGGCGGACTCGATGTGCAGCGTGGCGAACCCGAACAAGCGGCCCGCCAACGACTGCTCGATGGTGAGGTCGGTGACACGGACCCAGGGGATGGAGTGGGCTCGCCGGCTGATGATGCCCGAGATGCGCATGATGCGCGTGTCGGTAACGACGTAGCTGGTGTATCGGTCGCCCAGGCGCTTCAGCACCAGGACGAGCATGACCACGCTCAGGATGAGCAACAGGATGCCCGCGCCCAGCAGCGATCCGTTGAAACCGATGCCGAGAAAGAGCACGGCGACGACCAGCAACCCGGCGAACAGCAGCGTGTTCTCGACCACGAAACTTCGGAACGACGGGTGATCGTTGTGGATCATGCGCTCGCCGTGGCCGAGGTACTGGTCGATGACCTCGTCGGGGAGCGGCAGCACCCGCCGTCGCGTCTCGGCCAGTGACGTCCCGATCCGACGCAGCCGGCTCGGCGGGCGCTCGATGGGCTGGCCGTCGCGACGCTCGGCGGCCAGCTGCGGCGTGGGGGTGGCCGCGGGATAGGTGCCGGCGGCGGCCGCGGGGCCGTCCGACCCGGCGTACGCGTCCTGTGCACGCCGGAGCCGGGGCAGCTTCACGCGGTCAGGCTCCGGAAGAACTCGGTGAACTTGTCGATGGCATCTTCGAGGAAGCTGCCGACGGTGCCCAGGAAGTCGCCGAACGCATTGGCCGTACCGGACGGGTTGTTCCACAGGGACAGCAAGAGGAACGCAGCCGCCACGATTCCAAATGCTCTCTTCCAATCCATGTCGACCATGGCCTCCGTGTGGACCCTGCCCCCACCCCCAGACAGGGTTCAAGCGCGCCAAATCCTAGCGATGTCATTCGTCGCCTGGCAACGACCCCGTCTGCGCCGCCACCGCCCCGCGGGCCGATGGGCACACGCCCCGACCCGTGCAGGTACGCTGACCGGCGATCTCACCGGGCACGCGGGCAGCGCCGCGACCACTGGGCGGCAGTTGGGGCAGAGTCAACGATGGGCGACCCGAGCGGGCCGTGGCAGGAGTACGGGGGCGGGTCGCCACGCGGCCCCGGCGCGCGCCCGCCGGCCCCTCCCGTCACTCCCCCGCCGCTCCGCCGTCCCCCCTTCCTCGAGCCGCCACCCTCCGTCCCGCCCGGTCACGGCCCGCACGGGTACGCCCACGTCGGCGACGACGACGGCCTCACCGGCGACGGGTACGGCGAGGACGGCTACATCGGCGACGGGTACGGCGAGGACGGCTACGGCGACGCGGGCGACGAGCGCGAGGCGGGCGGCATCGCGGCCGACTACGGCTACGGCCGGCCCGGCGGCCACGTGGCCACGGCGACCGGGCTCGCCGGCCTCGTCGCCGCGGTCCGGGCGGCCGCCGCCGACGCCGCGTGGCGCTACCGCTCGGCGCCGCTGTGGGCCCGCATCACGGCCGACGTGGTGGCCGGCGCGCTGGTGCTGGCCCTTGTCGTCGGGGTCTCGCTGATGCTGCGCGGGGACGACGACCCCCAGCAGGCCGCCGCGCGCGAGCCCATCAGCATCGAGACCGTCCCCACTACGTCGACCACGGTCGCCACCACGACCACCGTCCCCACCACGACCACCACGGTGCGCCCGACCACCACGACCGTGCCACCCACGACGGTGACGACCTCGCCGCCGATCGTGCCGCCGCCCACCGTGCCGCCGTCGCCGCCCACCGCCGACGAGGTGCGCTACCGCGACTGCTTCGAGGCCTGGCTGGCGGGTGCGCTGCCCCTGCACAGAGGCGACCCCGGCTACGGCCCGCACCTCGATCGGGACGGCGACGGAGAGGCCTGCGAGTTCCGGGACGACGGCGGCGGCGGTGGCGGCGGCGGAGGCGGCGGCTGACACCCGCCCCGGACGTGGCGGCGCCCGGCGGCGGACGTGACCGACGCCCAGCGCCGTGCCGGTCAGGCGGGCTCGGCGCCGAAGGAGTCGTAGGGCCGGTTCTCGCGCTCGGCCGCAGCCCGCCCGGCCCGTAGCTGGAAGGGGCTGATCCCGCCCGGCTCCCACGGCCCGGCGGACCCGGCACGTCGCGCCACCTCCGACTTCGGGCGCAGGCAGAACCGCTCGCGCACCTCGTCCACCGGCAGGTCGGCCAGGGTGAACCAATCGACGCGCAGGAAGTCGACGCTGTCGTCGCCGGTCACGTTGTCGTGGCACCACGCGCCGCGGCTCATGCCGTCGGCGATCCGGGCCGCCATGTCGCGCCCGCGCGAGGCGCCGGTCAGGTGGCCGACGTCGTACTCGAACAGCCCGGCGCCCGTGCGCAGGTAACCCGTCTCGAACAGGGACACCACCATCGCCAGCAGCGAGAAGGCCCGCAGGTCGTCGTTGGCCCGGGCGATCAGGGCGAACACCTCGAGCTCGGACTCGACGGTGGTGCCGTAGTCGCCCAGCACGTGCACCCAGTCGTGCTGGGCCAGCAGCGGCGGTGCCGAGCCCGGCGAGCCCGGGAACCCGAAGCCCCGCGCCCCGTAGAGCTGCGACACCCCCCGGCCCAGCGTCCCCACGGGCAACGACCCCAGCTCGGCCCACTTCGCGGCCAGGACGGGATCGTCGACCGACAGGTCCCAGGCCTGGGCGAGCGAGCGCGACGTGTGCAGCTCGTCGCGGTCGTCGCGACCCCAGTCGGCCGTGTAGCCGTTGCGCTCGAAGTCGACGGCGGCCAGTCCCAGCGTCCCCTCGGCGAAGCGGCGGGCGACGCCCACCATGCCCTCCTCCACACCGAGGGCATGGGCGAAGCGCTCGACCCGGGCGGCCACCTCCGGCGGCAGCGGCCGCAGCACCAGGGCGCACAGCACCATGATCTGCACGCCCCGCGTGCGGAACTGCAGGTTCCTGCGCCGCAACGCCTCGGCGTACTCGTGCGCGGTCAGCGGGCGGTAGTCGCCGAGGATCACGAGGTGGTCGGTCATGGCGAGGCAGATCGCCTCGATGAGCACCCGCTGCACGTCGGTGAGCCCCCCGGCGGGGGCGACGGCCGAGGCGGTGGCGATGCCGATGATGCGGGCCTCTGCCGCGCTCGGGCGCTCGACCAGCTCATCGCCCGGGTCGGGCAGGGGGACCACCATGGCGCGCACCTCCGTCGACCGGTCCGCGGGCACCGCACCCCGGACGGCCGCACGTTACCGGCGGCTCCCGAGGTTCCGGCACGGGCGGGAGAAGGGGGCCGCCACGGTCGACGGCGAGGACGGAGACAGCGCCCCGCCGGCAACTCGGCACCCGCTACCGTGCTGTTGACGGAGAGGTCAATACTTCTGGGGGAGCCATGTCGACTCGGGTGATAGGCGGCTGGCGGACCGCGGTGGCGCTGTGCGCAGCCGTGCTGGCGGCGTCCTGCTCGTCGGACGACGGCGGCGGCGCCGACACAGCCGACGCAGCCGAGGACGAGGCGGCGGCCGGGGAGGGGCACGCCCGGCCGCAGCTCGAGCTGCCCGCCGGCTACGAGGGCTACAGCAGCGAGGTCTACGCCGGCGACGCTCACTGGCTGTGCAAGCCGGGCATCGAGAACGACGTGTGCAGCCGCGACCTCGACGCCACGGCCGTGGCCGCCGACGGCACGATCGACGTCATCGAGCACGAAACGGCCGAGGACCCGCCGGTCGACTGCTTCTACGTGTACCCCACCACCAGCGCCGACCCGGGGCCCAACAGCGACTTCGACCCCGGCGGGCCCGCGGAGATCGCCACCGTCTACAACCAGGTCGCCCGCCTGTCGTCGACCTGCCGGGTGTACGCCCCCCTGTACCGCCAGCTCACCATCTCGGTCATCGCCGGAGGCGCCGAAGAGACCGAAGGAGTCGACCCGCCCGCCGTCGCCTACGGCGACGTGCTCGACGCGTTCAAGGACGACATCGCCAACGAGAGCGACGGTCGCGGCTTCGTCCTGGTCGGCCACTCGCAGGGCGCCGGCATGCTCACCCGGCTGATCGACGGCGAGATCGACGACGAGCCGCGGCTGCGCGACCGGCTCGTGGCGGCCTACCTGCTGGGATCGACGGTGCACGTGCCCGAGGGTGAGGTCGTGGGCGGCACCTTCGACAACGTGCCCCTGTGCGAGCGGGACGACCAGACCGGCTGCGTCGTGTCGTACGCCTCGTTCCGCTCGACCAGCCCGCCAGGGGGCACCAGCTTCTTCGCCCGCGACGGCGACGGCACGACGGCCGCGTGCGTCAACCCGGCCGACGTGGCCGGCGGCGGCCCGGCGCCGCTGCAGCCCTACTTCAACCTCGACCAGCCCGAGGGCGCGCTGTTGGGCGGCGCCCCGGCTCAGCCGTTCGCCGACGATGCTGCCGCGTCCGCCGACGACATCACCACGCCGTGGGTGACCTACCCGGGTCTGGTCGAGGGCACGTGCGTCAGGGAGGGCGGCTTCAGCTACCTGGAGCTGACCGTCGACGCCGACCCGTCCGACCCCCGCACCGACGACATCGGCGGCGACCTCAGCCCCGAGTGGGGCATGCACCTCGTCGACGCCAACGTGGCCATGGGCGACATCGAGGACCTGGTGGCCACCCAGGCCGCGGCCTACACCGGCTGACCCTCGGAGGCGGCCCGGCGGGCCAGCTCGATCTCCCTGGTGGGCACGCGCCAGCCGACGTACCAGGTGCCCACCGCCCCGGCCGCCAGGATGACGGCCCCGGCGACGAGCGAGCCGAGCGCGATCGAGCTGAGCGAGCAGGCGGTCAGCATCATGGCGATGGCCACCACCTTGGCCCGGCGGGGCATGCCCAGCCCCGCCCGGTGGTCGCGCACCATCGGCCCCACGGTGGGCAGGTCGAGCACCCAGCGCTCGAAGCGGGGGCTCGACCGGGCGAAGCACGCCGCGGCCAGCACGAAGAACCCGGTGGTGGGCAGGCCGGGCACCACGATGCCCACCGTGCCCAGCGCGACGGCGGCGAACCCCAGCACCAGCAGCAGGGTCCGGCGCACGGTGGCCGGCTACCCCACCAGGGTGGCGATGTCGCGGACCATCAGGACCACCAGCAGTGCGATGACCGTGAGCGACAGCGCCGAGTAGGCCCAGCGCCACCGGTGGTCGGCGGCCCAGAACCGCCGGATCGTCATGACGTTGCAGGCGATGGCCACCACGCCGACCGGGATGCCGATGGCGGGCCCGACCCCGGCCGCGAGCCCCAGCGCCGGCGCCAGAAACGGCAGCACCAGGTAGGTGAGGGTGCACCGGATCGCCGAGACGAGCACAGAGGTCGAGAAGGCCCGTTGCGCCGCGCCCACGCTGGCCGTCTGCCCCTCGGGAATGCGGAGCAGGCGGCGCACGGCGACGTCGGCGGCCGGTCGGGGGACGGTGGCCACGTTCTGCACGGCAGAAAGGCTACTGGCCTCCGGACGCGGATCGGCCATCGGCGCCGCTCACCCCGCGGCTGGCGCCGGGCGGAACGACTCGTCGACGAACACCGCGACGCGGTAGGCGATCGCGCCGGTGCCGCCGGTCAGCTCGCGGGGAATCTCGTGCAGGCGCTCCTGGATGGCCATCCACTCGTCGGCGTCGCCGGCGGCGGCCTCGAGGTCGACGTCGAGCTGCTCGCGCTCGTCGAGCAGTGCCTGCATCTCGTCGGGGGGCAGCGCGCTCCACGAGGCGACCTGCCGCATGTGGGGCCGGGCCGCGATGTCCTCGACCGTGTCGTCCATCGTCACGACCAGCACGGTGCCCACGTCCGCGCTGTCGGCCACCCGGTGCCGGCCGTACTCGTGCACCAGCGATGGCTCGACGCCCACGTCGACGCCCCGCCGCTCGAGCTGCAGCACCAGGCCCCGCGCGTACCAGGCACCGGAGTGGAACGCGTCGGTGACGAGGACGGTCCCGTCGCGGTCGTCCACCCCGTCGAGCACCTGGTCGGTGATCGACGCCATGGCGTCGTGGTTGCCGTTTTGCGGTGTGCCGGCCGTCGCCCCCGTCACGACGTTGACCGCCCCGAGCACGGCCAAAGCGACCAGCGCCCCGGGCGCCAGCAGCCGGGCCCCGACCCGGGGCCAGCGGTCGGCGACGACCGTCCAGACCGCCCAACCGGCGATGACCGCCCCCAGCATGGCAGGCAGGTAGGTCCAGCGCAGCCGGTAGTCGAATGCAGGCCCCACGGTGCGCGCCACCGCCACCATGCCCACCACCAGCGCCAGGCCCGTCGTGGCGACCAGGGCGCGGGCGCCGTCGACGCGGCGCCGCCACAGCACCACGGCCGCGGCGGCGACGACGACGAGCAGCCAGGGCAGCGGGGCGGACGAGATGAAGGGCGACTCACCGACCAGCGTGAAGTCGCGCTTGGTCGTGAGCCACTCGGGCGCACCGCCGAACTGGCCGGTCATCACCCGCCAGCCCTCGGCGAGCGAGTGCGCGTCCTCGTCAGGGTGGCGGAACCAACGCGCGATCGACGCGATGTTGCTGGGCGAGTGCCTGATGCCCTCGATGACCGGCGGAAGCCACGCCACCGCGAGCACGCCGACGGTCAGCGCCGCGGCCTTGGCGATGCGGCGGACGCTCCGGGCCCGGTCCTGCGGGTCGGGCAGCAGGGCGGTCATGACCACCAGGCCGAGGGCGCCCCAGGCCACGAGGGGCGGCGCCAGGGCCACGAAGCCCACGTGCACCTGGGCGAGGAAGGTGGCGAGGGCGGCCGCCGCGGGCAGCGCCCACGCCTCGCGCCCCCACATGGCCCACGACAGGAAGATCAGCAGGCCGAAGGGCAGCGCGGTGATGAAGCAGTTCCACGGGTCCTGCAGGAAGTCGGCGCCCAGCATGCGCATGAGCAGGGCGCAGCCCAGCAGCGTGAGCAGCATCAGCGGGGTGCCGCCCCGACGGCGGGCCAGCAGCGCCATGCCGGCCACGGCGCCCGCGTTGACGGCCAGCGTGGCGATGTTCATGCTCGCCGACATGCCACCGGTGGCCCAGTAGAACGGCGCCAGCAGGTAGAAGCCCGCCGGGCCGGGATGGTTCCAGTCGCCGCGCGAGTACAGGCCCAGCAGCACCTCGTCGCGCCCGACGCTGCGCACCTGCAGCTCGGTGAGCGCGTGGTCGGACACGGGCTGGTAGTCGCCGCCCACCGTCACCAGCAGAGCGACGGCGGCGACGAGGAAGGGGGCGAGGGTGAATGCGAGGGCCAGGCGTCCGACGAGGCGCTCGCTCAGCAGCGCCGCCCCCGGGCCCGTGCCCGCCCGATCGACCGCGGTGCCGTCGCGCTCGCTCTCGGGGGCCGTGGGGGCGCCCTGCGTGTCGGTGGCGGTCATCGTGTCGTGCGCTCCAGCATGCCGCCTCTTCCCCCGCGATCTGCCCCGCGATGGTGCCACAGCCCCCCGGCACACCACCGGGCCAAGAGCGCAACACCATCGCGGCGCCACTGTCAACTCGGCCGGCGAGGTCGACCTCGACGCGCTCCGAGGCCCGCGGGTGCACCGTCGCAGCAGGTCACGGACCGATGTCCGCGACCCCGAGACAGGTACCCAGCCGCCCGGCTACGGTCGCGGCGTACGGAGCAGTAGTTGCGTTACCACCTTGTCGACTCTTTCGAGAGAGGGCATCGATGAGCAACCGTCACCGTACGACCGACGTCGTTCTCCCGCACCACGAGGAGCGTCGGGTCCAGGCTCGTTCCGAGCGTCACCGGGTCAACACCGCTCTGGCCGACGTTGCCGGCCAGATCCAGGGCGGTGCCGAGCCCGACGACATCGTCGAGCCGGGCGTCGGCTTCCGCGCCGAGCGCCACCACGACCCGACGCGGGCGCGCCCGTCCACCCGACGCCGGCGCCACTGGAAGCTCAAGATGTGGAAGCGGCGCACGGCCGCCCGGCGCGCCAAGGCGGCCATGGAGCGGTCGACCGACTGACCGCCCTGCGGGGCGCCGCCGGGCGCGCCGAAGGCGGGCACGCCGTGGCGCGCCCGCCTTCCGGTCGGGTCAGACCGGGACCTTGTCGGGGTCCGGCTCCTCGTTGGTGGGGCTGATGCCCCCGGTCCGCATCGCAACGACGTCGAGCTCGACGAACTCGGGGTAGGCCATGGCGCCCATCTCGGGGAGGTCGAGGCCGGCGAGCTCGTCGGCCTCCTCCGAGCGGATGCCGCCCGCCATCAGGGCGTTCTGGATCTTGAAGAAGGCGAAGGCGACGCCGAGGATCACGGTCCACAGCACCACCGCGCCCAGCGCCTGCGCACCGAGCTGGCCGAACTCGCCGGCCACCACGCCCTCGACCGCTGTCACGTCCGAGCCGTTCCAGCCGCCGCCGTAGCTGCCATTGGCGAAGATGCCCACGGCCAGCACGCCGAAGGTGCCGCACACGCCGTGCACGGCGATGGCGCCGACCGGGTCGTCGACGTGGCGCCGCTCGATGAACTCGGCCGCGTAGATGACCAGCACGCCCGCGATGCTGCCGATGACGGCCGACCACGCCGGGCTGGTGAAGGCGCACGGGGCGGTGATGGCCACCAGGCCGGCCAACATGCCGTTGACCATCATCCCGGGATCGGGCTTGCCCGTCTTGCGCATCATCACGAACATCGCCACCACGGCGCCGAAGGCACCGGCGAGGGCGGTGTTGGTGGCCACCACCGCGAACTGCACGTCGGTGGCGGCCAGCGTCGAGGCGGCGTTGAAGCCGAACCAGCCGAACAGCAGGATGAAGCAGCCCAGCATGGCCATGGGGATGTGGTGGCCCGGCAGGGTGTTGGCCGTGCCGTCGGCGTTGTACTTGCCGATGCGGGGACCGAGCACGATGGCACCTGCCAGCGCGGCCACACCGCCCACGGTGTGCACGACGCCGGAGCCCGCGAAGTCGACGTAGCCCGCACCCAGGCTCAGCGAGTCCCAGGTCTTGGCGAGCCAGCCGCCGCCCCAGGTCCACGCCCCGAAGATCGGGTAGTAGATCGCCCCGCAGAACAGGCCCCAGCCCACGAACGCCTTCCACTTCCACCGCTCGGCCATCGCCCCCGTGGGGATGGTGGCCACGGTGTCCATGAAGGCGACCATGTAGAGGAAGAAGCCGATGACGGCCGCCCCGCCGGAGCTGACGACCGCGTCGCCCGACAGCGCGAAGCCGCCCTGCCACAGGAACACCCAGCTGCCGCTGCCGATCAGCGCGTCGCCGAGGGGCTGCGTGTAGCCGAAGTCGTAGCCGGGCAGCACGTAGCTGTAGCCGCCGAACATGAAGGCGTAGCCGACCAGGAAGAACCCGACGAAGCCGAGCCCGAAGATGGCGAAGTTCGTCGAGACCACGTGGGCCGCGTGCTTGGCGCGGCAGAACCCGGTCTCGACCAGCGCGAACCCGGCCTGCATGAAGACGACGAGCACCGCGCCGATGACGATCCACAGCAGGTTGGTCTGCTGGCCGAGCGAGGTCACCGCCTCGGCCGGGTCGATGTCCTGGGCACCGGCCGTCCCGGGCATGGCCAGGATCAGCGCGGCCGCGATGGCCAGCCCGATCCCTACCTTCCGCCCCGGCGACGGCCCGGCACCCCCTCGGAGATGAGAGCCAACGGACATGGGTGTGCGTTCCTTTCAACGACGTCCCGAAATCGCAGATCAGAGCGGTGTCTGACCCGAGCGTGAACGTATTGACGGGTTGTCACGCGTCCATGTCCCGTTGATGAACCCCGATGTGCGATCGCGTGCCGCGTTCGGGCCACGAAGCTGCGCCGACGCGGCAGGTTCCTGACGCCGATCTGACCGGCACGCCGTCAGGGCGGCAGCTCGCCGATCTCGAGCAGGAAGCCCGAAGCCCGGACGGTGTGCACGCGCATGCCCAGCGGGGCGATGCGCCGCTGGAGGCGGCGCATCAGCGAGCCCACGAGGCGCCGGTCGTCGCTCGTCGCACCCGGGCACACCGCGGCCAGCAGGTCGGCCCGCGCCACCAGGCTGCCCGAGCGGTCGAGCAGCAGCGTCGCCACCTGCAGCTCGCGGCGCGACAGGGCCACCCAGCGGGTGCCCCGGTGCAACAGGCCGTCGGCGTCGAGCACCGCCGGCACCCGCGCCGCCTTGCGTCGCCGCAGGCGCTCCTTGCGGACGTACAGCTCGACGGGATCGCCGCCGCGCACCCAGTCCTCGAGGTCGTCGGCGGCGACGGGCGGCGCCTCACCATCGGCCACCACCAGCAGTCGAGGGAGGCCCCTCCCCACCAGGTCGTCGCGGTGGGCCGCCTCGGCCGGCCAGTGCACGACCGCGACATCGCCGTCGGCGGCCGGGCCGTGGACCGTTCCCGGGCCAGCTTCCAGGGCGCGCCCCGTCACACGGCGGACGGTACGCGCGCGCTGTTTCGGGTGTGCTCGACGACGGTTGCACCTGTGTCGCTACTTGCTTTCGCCTATCTGACGCCGGGTACGTCGCGGGTCCCCGCATCGACGACCGGCCCGCGACCGTATGGGCGCGGCGGACCTCGGCCTTGTGCCCGCCCGCCCCGGGACGCGACCATCGGGCCCGGTGCGCCGGGAAGTCTGGTCGGCAAGTCCGTCCGCCGACCCTCCGGAGCCTCCTCGGTGCCCATCTCCACCTCCACCTGGCTGGGCAGCGACCGCATGCTGGCCCGCTCGGTGGCCCGGCCCCTCGGCCGATTCCTGCACGTCGAGGCTGCGGGCGGCGTGGTGCTGCTCGCCGCCACGATCATGGCCCTCGCCTGGGCCAACTCGCCCTGGTCGGACAGCTACTCGGAGCTGTGGTCGTCGCAGGCGGGCGTCTCGCTCGCCGGCCACTCGCTCGAGCTCGACCTGCGCCACTGGGTGAACGACGGGCTGATGACGCTGTTCTTCTTCGTCATCGGCCTGGAGATCAAGCAGGAGGTGGTGGGCGGGCAGCTCGCCTCGCTGCGGGCGGCCGCCATCCCCGCCATCGGCGCGGCCGGCGGCATGGTGGTGCCGGCGGCCGTCTACGTGGCCTTCAACGCCGGCGGAGCCGGTGCCGACGGGTGGGCCATCCCCATGGCCACCGACGTGGCCTTCGCGTTGGGGGTGCTCGCCCTGCTGGGAAGCCGGGTGCCGGCGGCGCTCAAGGTCGTGCTGCTGGCCCTGGCCATCGTCGACGACATCGGCTCGATCGTGGTGATCGCTGCGTTCTACGCGTCCGACATCGAGCCGCGCTGGCTGCTCGCGGCCGCCGGTGGCCTTGCCCTGGTGGCCCTCCTGCGGTGGCGGGGGGTGCGGTACATGCCCGTCTACGCGGTCCTGGGCGTGGCGGTGTGGTTCGCCACCCACGAGTCGGGCGTGCACGCCACCATCGCCGGCGTGGCGCTCGGCCTGCTGACGCCCGCCCACCCGCTGATGCCCGAGGTCGACGCCGACCGCGTGGCCGGCGAGCTGTCGGGCGACACCGCGGTCAGCGCCGCCGAAGTGCGCGACATCTCGTTCCGCATCCGGGAGTCGGTGCCGGTCGCCGAGCGGCTGCAGGACCTGCTGCACCCGTGGACGAGCTTCGTGGTCGTCCCGCTGTTCGCCCTGGCCAACGCGGGGGTCGAGGTCTCGTCCGGCGCGCTGGCCGACGCCGCCACCTCGCCCGTCACGCTGGGCATCGTCGCCGGGCTGGTGGTCGGCAAGACGGTGGGGGTGGCAGGCGCCGTCGCGCTGGGGCGCCGGCTCGGGCTGGGCGTCCTGCCCCCGGGCGTGACCATGCAGCACGTGGTGGGCATGGCCGGGCTGGCCGGCATCGGGTTCACGGTGTCGCTGTTCGTGACCGGGCTGGCGTTCACCGACGGTGCCCTGGCCGACCAGGCCAAGCTGGGCATCCTGGCCGCATCGGTGCTTGCCGCCGCGGTGGGTGCGGTGGTGCTGCGGCGCGTGAACGCATCGTGAACCCGGGGCGGTGCGGGTTGCCCTCGCGGCCGGTAGTCCGTAAGTGAGTGGTCGTGCCCGGCATGCCCCTCAAGGAGCCCTGGAGCGAGTCCGACCGCTACGTGCCCCGCACGGTGGTGCAGCCCCTGCAGCGCATCATGCGCCACGAGGCCGCCGGCGGGATCGTCATGCTGGCGGCCGCGATCGTGGCCATCGCCTGGGCCAACTCGCCCTGGTCCGCGTCGTACGCCGAGGTGTGGCAGACGCCGCTGCGCGTCGAGCTGGGCGACCTGATCCACCTCGACCACCTCTCGTTGCAGACCTGGGTGAACGACGCGCTGATGACCGTGTTCTTCCTGCTCGTGGGCGTGGAGATCAAGCGCGAGGTGGTGCACGGCGACCTGCATGACGTGCGCGCCGTGGCGCTGCCAGTGGTGGCGGCGCTGGGCGGCATGGTGGTGCCGGCCGCCATCTACTGGTCGCTCAACGCCGGCGGGCCCGGGGCCGACGGGTGGGCCGTGCCCATGGCCACCGACATCGCCTTCGCCGTGGGCGTCGTGACGCTGGCGGGCAAGCGGGTGCCGCTGCCAGCCAAGGTGTTCCTGCTCACGCTGGCCGTGGCCGACGACATCGGCGCCATCGTGGTGATCGCCGCGTTCTACACCGGCGCCCTGTCGTGGGGTTGGCTGGCCTGCGCCGGGGTGGGGCTGGCGGTCATCTTCGCCCTGCGCCGGGGCGACGTGCAGAGCCTGGCGCCCTACCTGGCCGTGGGAGCCCTCGCCTGGCTGGCGCTGCTCGAATCGGGAGTGCACGCCACCCTGATCGGCGTGGCGCTGGGCCTGCTCACGCCGGCCTGGCCGCTGCGTTCACCCCGGCTGTTCCCGCCCGAGGCCCGGCGGGTCGCCAACAGGGTCGAGGCCGCGTACTACGACCGCGTGCTCACCCGGGCGGAGTTCGCCGAGAACGAGCAGACCATCGCCGAGATCGCCCGGCTGGCCATGTTCAGCACCAGCCCGCTCGAGCGGCTCGAGCGGGCGCTGTCGCCCTGGGTGGCCTACGTGGTGGTGCCGGTGTTCGCCCTGGCCAACGCGGGCGTGGCCCTGACAGGCGACGCGCTGGGCGGCGTCGTGTCCGAGCCCGTCACGGCCGGCGTCATGCTCGGCCTGGTGGTGGGCAAGACCGTGGGCGTGCTCGGGGCCACCGCGCTGGCGGTGCGCCTGGGCATCGGGCGCCTGCCCGGCGGCACCACGTGGCGGCACATGCTGGGGCTGGCCACCGCGGCGGGCGTGGGCTTCACGGTGGCGCTCTTCGTGGCCAGCCTGTCGTTCGACACCGCGGCCGCGACCGACGCCGCCAAGGTGGGCATCCTCACCGGCAGCACCGTGTCGGGCGTGCTCGGCTACCTGCTGCTGCGCACGACGCCGGCCGCGGCCGCTGCCGGGACCGGGACCGGCGTCAGGGCCGCGGCCGGAGCCGCAGCGGGCGCGACCGCCGCGGCACCCGACGGCCCGCCCGTGGCCGTGCCCAACGTGGTGTAGCCGGGCGCCTCCCGCGTTTCGCGCGTTCTCCGCGCGGGAACGGTGGCCGGGGGCAACCGGGGATGCGGGCGAGATCGCGGGGGCTGGGGCGCTCTCCCCGGCCACTGACATGACGTCGACGTCAACTTCAGCAAGGGACCCGCGCGACGGGTACCATCGGGCAGCGCCAGATCGGGAGGGGGATGCCGTGATGTCGCCGGACCGACGCACGACGCGCGCGGACGATCAGACCACCGAGCCGGCTGCGGTGGCCGAGCCGGCTCCCGACACGTTCGTGTACCCGCGCCGCGCCCGCCTGCTCGCCGCCGCATGCATCGTGGCCACGGGCATCGCCGTCGTCGCCTTCGCGGCGGCCACCACCGACGACCGCGACGGCTTCCTGCTGGCGCACGGCGTGGCGACCGCCCCGTTCCTGGCCGGGACGGTGCTGATCGCCCGCCGCGTGCAGCGCGAGTGCCCGGCCCCGCTGCGCCTGTTCTGGCGGCGCTGGGCGCTGGCGTGCGTGCCCGGCGTCCTCGCCAGCGCGGCCGCGGTGGCCGGCGTGCTGCTGCATTCGCCGGCGCTGCTGCTGGTCGACGCCATCCTGCTGGTGGCGGGCGCCCCCCTGTGGGTGTCGGCGTCGGTGCTCATGCTGCAGGCCCAGGCCGGCCGGCGCGACGCCTCGGTCGACGTCATCGACTCGACCATGGCGCTGGTGGTGCTCAGCGCCCCCGGCGTGCTGCTGGCGGCCGAGCCGCTCATCGCCGCGTCCGAGAAGGCCTTCGCGGTGCCCTTCGCGCTGTTCATCGCCTTCATCCCGGCCGGGCTGTACACCTCGCTGGTCAACCTGGCCCGCGTGCCGCGGGCCGAGCGGATCACGCAGGGCCTCGGCGTGGTGCTGGCCGGGGCGTTCGGCGTCAACGCCTCGCTGCAGGTCGCGCACGTGGTGGGCCACCTCGAGTTGCCGCTGCCGGTGTTCGTGGGCGTGCACACGCTGACCATGGCGCTGGTCATGGCGCTGCCGCTGTGGGCGCACCGGGTCGTCTCCGGTGGGCTGGCCCGCCTGCCGGTCGAGCGCCAGGTGCGGCGCAGCAACCCCATGCCGACGATCAGCGCCGTGGTCCTGCCGCTGCTTGTCGCCTACGTGCTCGTGTGGCACGGCGAGGCGTGGAGCGTCGTCTACCTCACAGTGGTGCTGCTGGCCGTGGTGGTGCTCAACGCCGTGCGCCACGCCCTGCTCAGCCGCGAGGCCCAGCGCCTGTCGGGCGAGCTGGCGGGCATGGCCGAGGAGCGCCGCCGGCTGCTGGCCAGCATGGTCCGAGCGCTCGACGACGACCGGCGCCGCACCGTGTCGGAGCTGCACAGCCAGGCCATCGGCTCGCTGTCGTCGCTGGGCACCATCGTCCAGACCGCCTACGTCTCGCTGCCACCAGCCACCGCCGCCGCGGTCAGGGAGACCCTGGCCCAGCTCCAGGGCGACCTCACCGACCGGGCCGAGGAGCTGCGCCGCCTGCTCGTGGCCATGCGGCCGCCGGCCCTCGCCGCCGGCGGGTGCCCCGACAGCCGCGAGCCCCGGCCCGACAGCGACGACGTGCTGTCGACGGCGCTGCGGGCCTACGCCGCCGAACTCGACGGCGGGGCCACGGCGGCGGAGCGCCCGCTGGTGCGGGTGACGGTCGACCCCGCGCTCGAGCTCGACCGGCCGACCATGACCATCGTCTACCGCATCGCCCAGGAGGCGCTGCTCAACGCGGCCCGCCACGCCCACGCCACCACCGTCGACGTCGCCATCGGCGCCGTCGACGACCCCGCGGGGGTGGTGATCGAGGTGGCCGACGACGGCGTGGGCTTCGACGCCCGCCGGGTGCGCGGCGGGTCGGGCCTGGCCTCGATGCAACTCTTCACCACCCTCGGGCACGGCGAGATGACCGTCGAGTCGCGGCCCGGCGACGGCACCGTGGTGCGCAGCCGGCTGGGCGTGCACGCCGGCGCCGGCAACGGCGCCGCCGCTGGCAGGGCCGCGGCATCGGGCACCGGGCCGACGGCCGATGCCGTCGCCGGGCGCCGGGGCGACGGGCGCCGCCCCGCGGCCGGCGCGGGCGAGGACGGCGCGGGCACCGAGCCGGGCATCCGATCCGGGCGCTCCCACCTGCGCCTGCTCCCTGCCGTCGAGCCCACGCCCGCCCCCTGACCCCGGGCCCGTCGGGCCTCCGTGCGGCCCGTTGGGCCTCCGTGCGGCCGGTCAGGCGATGTCCACACGCAGGTCGGCGACGACGGTCGACCGCTCGGCCGGGCCGCGCCGCACCTCGCCGGCGCGGGCGGCGGCGAGCAGCGTCGGCCGGACGGATTCGAGCCGGGCCCACGTGTCGTCGTCGGCGTCGATGGTGAGGGCGGCGACGTCCTGCCCCTGGGGCAGGC
>DASSCS010000016.1:0-11326 GCA_035697515.1 Acidimicrobiales bacterium | reverse complement strand
TAGTACCAGTCGCCCACCACCTCGCGGATCGAGGTCTCGACGGTCGTGCGCACCTCCCGGTACAGCGGATCGGTGCGGGTGGCCCCGGACGGTGTCATCAGCGTCTCCCCCTGTGGCTCCCTCAGCTGGTGCAGACACTAGAGCCGTGCCACGTTGTTGACAACTGCGACGACGATCTGGCTTATGTTGACCGTAAGCGGCAGCTGCCTTGCTGCTCTTGACGCTCGAGGGATGGGGGTCCGCGATCGATGCCGACGACGGACGGGCACGCCGAGGCTGGCGGGCCGCGCGTGCGCGACGTGGCCATCGTGGGCATGGCGTGCGTCATGCCGGGCGCGGGCGACGTCGAGACGTTCTGGGCCAACATCGTCGACGGCGTCGACTCGGTGGCCGAGGTGCCGGAGTCGCGCTGGGTGCAGGCGGCGCACTACGACCCCGACCACGACAGCCCCCGCCGCGACGCCGGCCGCGAGCCCATGTCCGTGTCGAAGTGGGGCGGGTTCGTGCCCGACGTGGGCTTCGACGCCCTGGGCTGGGGCATCCCCCCGGCCAGCCTGGCCAGCATCGACCCCGCCCAGCTCATGGCCCTGAAGGTCGCCGCCGGGGCGCTGGAGGACGCCGGCTACGGCGCGGGCGGGTTCGACCGCGACCGGGCCTCGGTGGTGGTCGCCACCGGGTCGGGCGGCGCGTCCGACCTGCCGGCGGGGTTCCTGCTGCGGCTGCTGCTGCGCACCCACGGCGTGCCGCTGGCCGACCTGCCCGCGGAGCTCGACGCCTTCCTCCCCGAGCTCACCGAGGACGGGCTGCCCGGGGTGCTCACCTCGGTCATCGCCGGGCGGGTGGCCAACCGGCTCGACCTCGGGGGCAAGAACCTGACCGTCGACTCCGCCTGCGCGTCCGTGCTGGTGGGGCTCGACATCGCCTGCAACGAGCTGGCCGGCGGGTCGAGCGACCTGGTGCTGCTTGGCGCCGTCGACCTCCACAACGGCCCGCAGGACTACGTGAGCTTCAGCGCCGCCCAGGCGCTCTCGCGCCAGGGCCGGTGCCGGCCCTTCGACGCCGACGCCGACGGCATGACGCTCGCCGAGGGCGCCGGCTGCCTGGTGCTCAAGCGCCTCGCCGACGCCGAGCGCGACGGCGATCGCACGTACGCGGTGGTCAAGGCGGTCGCCGGCTCGTCGGACGGGCGCCACCTGGGCCTGACCGCGCCCCGCCAGGAGGGCCAGGTCAAAGCCGTACGCCGCGCCTACGCCGACGCCGGCATGTCGCCGACTGAGGTGGGCCTGGTCGAGGCGCACGGCACCGGCACCCCCACCGGCGATCGCATCGAGCTGGGCACCATCACCGAAGTGTTCACCGAGGCCGGCGCCGTCCCCGGCTCGGTCGTGCTCGGCTCGGTGAAGTCGAACATCGGGCACGTCAAGTGCGCCTCGGGCATCGCCTCGCTGATCAAGGCCGCCCGCGCCGTGTACCACGGCGTGCAGCCGCCCACGCTGAACATCGAGCGCCCGATCCCCACCTGGGATGCGACCAGCAGCCCCTTCGTGTTCCTCGACCAGGCGCGCCCCTGGCTCGGTCAGCGGCGGGTGGCGGCGGTGTCGGGGTTCGGTTTCGGCGGCACCAACTTCCACGCGCTGCTCGCGAACCACCCGGTCGAGCCTGCAGCCGGGCGGTGCCGGTGGCCGGCCGAGCTGTTCGCCTTCCGGGGCGTGACCGACCACGCGGTCGGCGCCCGCCTCGACGAGTTGGCGGCCCGCCTCGACGAGGAGGTGCAGCCGCCCGTGCAGGCCGATCGGACCGTGCTGCGCGACATCGCCGCCAGCGTCTCGGCCGCCGGCGAGGGGCCCGTCCGCCTCGCCCTGGTGGCCGGCGACCTGGCCGACCTGGCCGCCAAGGTGTCGGCCGCCCGGTCGGGCGCCGACGGCCCCGGCGTGCACCGCGCGCCGGCGCTCCCGCTGGTCGGCGTCCCTGCGGTCCCGCGGGTCGCGTTCCTGGTTCCCGGCGCCTCGGCGGCGCGTCCCGGCATGGGCGCCGAGGTGCTGGTGGCCTTCCCGGGCGTGCGCGCCGCAGGCGGCATCGACCCCGGGCTTGCCGGCGCCCTGTGGCCGCCCGCGGTGTTCGACGGTGGGCGTGAGCTGTGCGCCCAGGCGGGTGGCCCGGGCGTGGCGGCGGTGCGCGCCGCCGTCGCCGCGACGCTCGCGGCGCTCGGCGTCCGGGCCGACCACACCGTCCCCGCCGGCGACGGCACGGCGCACGAGGTCCGCCGGCTCCACGACGCCGGGGTGCGGGTGTTCGTCGAGGTCGGTCCGACCCAGGGCCTCGCCGACGTCGCCGCCGCCTCCCTGGACGGCCGACCGCACGTGGCCGTCGTCACCGACCGCCCGGGCGAGCACGGCCTCGTCACGCTGGTGGACGCGGTCGCCCGGCTCGTGGTGGCGGGGCTGCCCGTCGACCTCGACGCCCTCCACGCCGGGCGCGGCTCGCGGCCCGAGCGCTGGGACTCGCCGCCGCGGCGCCCGGGATGGATCGTGAACGGCCACTTCGTCCGCACGGCGGCCGGCGATCCCCTGCCCAAGGGCCTCCGCCCCGCCGGCGAGGCGCCGAGGATCCGCCTGGCCGACCCCGCCGCAGCGCCCGCGGGCGCCGCTGGCGCCGCTGGCGCCGCGGGTGCGCCCTCGACGGGCGAGCTGGCCGTGGTGGCCGAGTACCTGCGGGTGCTCGACGACATCATCGCCACCGGCGGCGAGATCATCCGCAGCCACGCGGCTCCCGCGGCGACGGCGGGCGAGCGCTGATGCCCCCCGGCGACGATCCCCGCCTGTGGTGGCTGGCGGGCGAGGACGACCGCGAGCTCGCGGCCCGGCTCGACGGGCGGGGTCCGACCGACGACCCGGCCGGCCCGGGCGAGGGGCCGGCCCGGCTGGGCATCGCCGACCCCGACGAGCGCAAGCTTCGGCTGGCGCGCCGCCTGCTGACCGAGGGTGTGCGCTGGCAGGGTCGCGGCGACATCTGGCACAGCACCGCCGGCCTGGCCCGCACCGGTACGGTCGCCTTCCTGTTCCCCGGCGTCGAGCCGGCCTTCGCCGTCGACGCCGCGGAGCTCGCGGCCCTCGGCGCCCGCACCGGCGTGGCGGCCCCCCAGCTGGCCGACGACAGCATCGCCCACCGGTCGGCGTCGATCGTGCGGGTGGGCGTGTTCCTCGACCAGGTGATGCGGCACCTGGGGGTGGAACCCGCCGCCGTGGCGGGCCACAGCATCGGCGAGTGGTCGGGCACCGTGGCGGCCGGCATCGTGCCGCGCGACCACATCGACGAGCTGCTGAGCGTCGTCGACCTGGCCGAGGTCGACCTGCCCGACCTCGACTTCGCCGCCTTCGCGGCCGGCGTCGGCGCCGTGCAGCCGGTGGTCGACCAGCTCGACGACATCGTCGTGTCGCACGACAACTCCCCCGGCCAGTCGATCGTCTGCGGGCGCCCGCCCGTGGTCGACGAGGCGATCGCCCGGCTGCGCGACCGGGGCGTCCTGGGCTACCGCCTGGGCTTCCAGTCGGGGTTCCACACGCCCGCCATGGCGGCGAGCACCCGCGAGTTCCGCGCCCACCTCGAGGCCATGGCGATCACGGCTGCCGCCATCCCGCTGTGGTCGGCGACGACGCTGGCGCCCTACCCGGCGGGACGCGACGACGTCATCGAGCTGCACCTGCGCCACCTGATGGAGCCGGTGCGGTTCCGGCCGATGGTCGAGCGGCTCTACCGCGAGGCGGGCGTGCGGGTGTTCGTCCAGATGGGCACCGGCAGCCTGACGGGTTTCGTGAACGACACGCTCGACGGCGTGGACCACGCGGCCGTGCCCCTGCTGGCGGCCCGCCACAGCGCCCTCGGCCAGGTGCACCGGGCCCTCACGGCGCTGTGGGTCGAGGGCCTCGACCTGCGCCCCGACGCCCTCGCCCTGCCCCGCCCCGTTGCCACGGAGCCGCCGCGCCGGCCCGGGCGCACGCGCCCGCGGGGCGTGGCGGCATCGCCCGCGCGGCAGGGACCGGCTGCCACCTCCGCCGTCGCCGGAGCTTCCGCTCCCCCCGCGGCGGCACCGCTGCCGCTCATCGGGGCGGCGGGCATGGTCGCGGCCGCCGCGCGGGCCAGCCAGGATGTGATCTCGGCCCTCCTCGCCCGCCTCGACCCCGCCGCGGCCCCGGGCGCGCCCGCCGGCGAGGCAGCCGTGCCCGACTCGGTCCCGTCACCGTCGCCCGCTCCGTCCGGGCCACCGCCTGGGCCCTGGGACGGACCGGGGCCCCGGGCACTGCCGTGGCCCGCCGGCGCCACGACCATCGTGCGCCGCCTGTCGCTCGCCACGATGCCCGAGACGATCGACCACACCCTCTACCCGGCGCCCGAGGGCTGGCCCGACGTCTACGACCGCTTCCCCATCGTGGCGATGACGACGCAGCTCCAGCTCATCGAGGACATCGTCGCCGACTACGCCGGCGGGCGCGACGTCGTCGAGGTCTTCGGGGTGCGCAACTTCCGCTGGCTCGACATCTCCGACCCGATCGACCTGGAGATCACGGTCGTGCCCAGGGGTGACGACGTGCTCGGCGTCGCGCTCGGCCCCTACTGCCGGGCCAACGTGCGGGTCGGCCGGTACCGACCGGCGCCGCGCTACGACGACCCGCCCCTGGTGGCGCCGCGGCCCACGCGGCACACGGCCGCGGAGATGTTCGAGCAGCGGCTCATGTTCCACGGCCCCGGCTTCCAAGGCATCCCGTCGATGGGCCCGGTGGGCGACGACGGCCTGCTGGGCGAGTTCACCCACCTCGCGACGCCCGGGTCGTTGCTCGACAACCTGGGCAAGCTCATCGCCTACTGGGCCATCGACCGGGGCGGCGTGGGCGAGGCGGCGCTCCCCACCGGTGTGCTCGGCGTCGAGCACTTCGGCCCGCTGCCGGCCCCGGGTACCCCGGTGCGGTGCGACATCCGGGTGGTCGAGGTGCAGCGCGATCTGATCAGGGCCGACGGCGTACTCGTGCTGCCCGACGGCACGCTGCTGTCGCAGGTGCGGGGCTGGACGTCGATCCTGTTCCACCTCGACGAGCTCATGGAGCCGGTCCACCACGATCCCGGGAACAACGACGTCGCCGAGCCGCAGCCGGGCGGCTGGGCCTCGGTGCGCGAGCGCTGGCCCACGGGCCAGGCCCGCGACCTGACCGCCCGTCGCTTCCTGTCGCGCACCGAGCGGGCCGGCTACGACCGCATGAACCTGCTGGAGCAGCGCCGCTGGCTCATCGACGTCGTGGCCGCCAAGGACACGTACCGCCATTGGCTGCGCGACCGGTTCGGGCTCGAGTGCTTCCCGTTCGAGGTCCGGCTGGTGGCCGACGGCGAGCACCGGTACCGCGTCGACTGCGACCGCACGCCGGCGGGGCACGACCCGCGCGTGACCGTGTGCCCGCTCAGCTGGATGGCGGTCGTCGCGCTGGGCGACGGCCGGTACCGCGACATCGAGGCCCGCGAGGTGCCCGCGGGCGCCGACCCCGACGCGGTGGCCCGGGAGGTTGCCGCCTCGATCGCCACGCGCAACCCGGCCGCCGAGGTGGGGGCGGTGCCCCGGCCGGTCAACGTCGTGCCCTGTCGGCTCGGCATCCCCGACCCCCCGCCCTACGCCGTGGCCTGGACCGCCGACGGCGACGCCTGGGGGTCCTGAGCCACCCGGTGCACACGCCGCAGGGGGGCCGCGCGCGTCAGCGCCAGGGGCGGGGCCCGGCAGCCCGTGCCCCGCGCCCCTCAGCGGCGGCGGGCCACGACCCGGTAGGCGTTGCCGGGCGCGGCGCTGCCCGGGCCGCGCGCCCAGGCGTCCTTGACCAGGTCGACGGCGGCCGCCACCACGAGCAGCGGCACCGCCGCGGCCACCGTCGCCGCCCGCCGGGCGCGGCGCCGGGCCGTGGGCGGCGGCAGCCAGCGGCTCGCGCGGGTGGGGGCGGTGCCGTTGACCCAGAACGCGACGGCAGAGGCCACGTCCAGGCCCTCGCCGGCGGGACCCCGCTGCACCGACACCACGTCGAAGCCCTGGTCGTCGAGGGCGGCGACCAGGTTGGCGCAGGTGACGAAGTGCTGGTGCTGCGGCTGGAACCAGCAGCGCCACCAGCGGCCGAGGCGGCGGCTCCACGGCGACTCGACATCGGGCTCCTCGATCACGAGGTGACCGCCCGGTTCGAGGACCTTGGCCGCCGCCGCGAGCTCGCGGCGGGGCTCGCGGGTGTGCTCGAGGTAGTGGTGCATGCTCACCACGTCGTACGACCGGGGCAGACCGTCGGCGAGGTCGGGGAACGGGCCCCGGTGGGCCCGGTCGATCCAGCCGCGGCGCTGGGCCTCGTCGACCGACTCGCTGACGTCGAGGCCGTCGAAGGTGGCCTCGGGCCAGCGCTGCCGCGCGGCGAGGCAGAAGTGCCCGTGGCCGGTGCCGACGTCGAGCCAGGCCCGGGGCGTCGCGAGGCGGGCGAGTACGTCCATGCGCTCGGCGTAGGACGCGCCCATGCCCGCGAACACAACCTCCCACGTCTCGGCCCCGTCGCCCTCGTAGAACTCGGCGTAGTAGTGGTCGAGGCCCGGCAGGGACAGCGCAGGGTTCTGGAACACGTGACCGCAGGCCCGGCACTCGTCGAGGTGGAACCGGCCGGGCTTGTGCTGGATGACGTCGGTGGTGTCGACGCGGGGCTCCAGCGGGCCCTCGCCGCACCACGGGCAGGTCGTGCGGCGCGGCTCGAACAATTCGTCCTCGGGCGGGAGCAGCGGCGCTGGTCGCGGGGGCGCGTCGCGGTGGGCCCGGTAGCCGGCGGCCGCGGTCGCCAGGTTGTCGCGCCAGGCCTGCGCCACGCGCAGCACGCACGAAATCGCCAGGGCGGGAGGCTGCAGCGCCGGCCGGTCGTCTTCCCGGCCGCCGAACACGAGCGCCGGCTGGGCGCTCCACGTCGCCAGCGCGGCGACTCCGGCGAGCGGTGCGAGGGCCAGTCCGGCCACCATGGCCGCGAGGTGGGCCGTCTCCGCGCCGACCAGCACCGGGGCCAGCGCGCCGTAGGGCCGGGCGAACGCGGTCAGCTCATCGAGCTCGACCCAGCGGTCGTGCGCCGTGAACCGCGGGGCGCGCAGGCCCCGCGCGACGCGCGCCTCGGTGGCTGCGGGGGCGTGGCGCTGGGCGGCCCGCGTGAGGCGGACCAGGTCGCCCCGTGCCTGTCGCCCGGCCACGCCCGGCTCGGCGGCATCGGCCGCCGCCTCCATGCGCCGCGCCAGATCGGTGTGGAGGGCCACGGCCTCGTGGGCGCCGCCCGGGGCCTGGAACGGATCGGCGCGCAGCTGCCCGGGGTCGACCCGGCGCAGGAGGCGGAGGGCACGACCTGCCGACAGCCGGGCGGGTACGAGGTCGACGGCCGCGACGTCACCGCTCGTCATGACCTGCGCCGCGCCGTCGAGCGTCGCCTCGTCCACCGTGGCTCCCGCGACCGCGGCGATCACGGGCCGCGCACGGTCCGGGTCCGCCGCTGCCGACGGCGATGCAGGTCCAAGCTCCGGCGACAGCGGTTGCAGGGCCCGGGCACGCCGCCGCAGCACCACCGTCTCCGCCACGTGGACGACCGCCAGCCCCCACAGGCCGGCCCGGAACACGCGGCGTGGCTTCACCGCCGCCTCGCCACGACCCGGTAGGCGTCTCCCGGTCGGTTGCCGCCCGCCCGGCGGAGCACGGTGTCGCCCACGAGGTCCGCGACGGCGGCGACGGTCGCCACCGGCGCGGCGGCGGCCAGCACCGCGGCGCGGCGGACGCTGTAGCCGGCCGCCGGGCGCGCCGGCGAGGGCAGCGGGCCTGACAGGTGCGGGCTCGGGACGAGGCGCTCGACGGCCTGCCCCAGGCCGAGCACGAGGTTGCCGCCGAGGTGCGCGGCCGCCCGCTCGACCGACACGACGTCGAAACCCCCGTCCTCGAGCGCCATCACGAGGTTGGCGCACGGCACGAAGTGCAGGTGCTGAGGCTGCACCCACTGGCTCCAGCAGCGGCCGAGGCGGCGGGCCCACGGCGACTCGGGGTCGGGTACCTCGATCATCAGGTGCCCGCCGGGCTCGAGCACCTTGGCCGCCGCGGCCAGCTCGCGGCGGGGCTCCCGGGTGTGCTCGACGTAGTGCGCCATGGTGACGACGTCGTAGGAACGGGACAGCCCGCCGGCCAGGTCGGGGAACGCCCCCCGGTAGCCGTGGTCGGCCCAGCCCCGGCTCTGCGCCTCGTCGATGGAGGTGCTCTGGTCGAGCCCGTCGACCGTTGCCTTCGGCCAGCACTGGCGAGCCGCCAGGCAGAAGTGGCCGTGGCCGGTGCCGACGTCGAGCAGGGCGCGGGGGGCGGTCCAGCGGGCGATCGACTCGATCCGGCGCCCGTACGCCGGGCGCATGGCGGCGAACACGGCCTCGGCCGCCTCGTCGCCCTCGCCGTCGTAGAGGTCGCGGTAGCAGCGCTCCAGGCCCGCCGCCGACAGCGCCGGGTTCTGGAAGATGTGGCCGCAGGCCGTGCACTCGTCGAGGTGGACCGGCCCCGGGACGCGCCGGGTCACGTCCGTGGTGTCGAGGCGCCCGGCCAGGCCGCCCGAGCCGCACCACGGGCAGTGCGCCACCGGGTCGTCGAACAGGTCGCCGTCCGGCGGCGCGGGAGGGGACGACGACGCCGCCGCGACCGGCGGCCGGGCGGTCGTGGCCGCCCGCCACCCGGCGACGGCCGTCCGCACCTCGTCGGCCCACGCGCCGGGCAGGCGGAGAGCGCCGGCCGCGAGGAGTCTCGGGGGCCGCAGGGCGTGGGGTGGCACCCCCCGGCGGCCGAACACGAGGGCGGGCTGGCACGACCAGGCCAGCGCCGCGGCCACCCCCGCGGCCGGCGCCACCAGCACCCCGGCCGTGAGCGCCCCGAGGTGGGCGGCGCGCGCCGCCAGCACCACGGGCGCCAGAGCGAGCACGGGTCTGGCGAAGGCGGTGGACTCCTCGATCTCGGCCCAGCGGTCGGCCGGCGACGGCCAGACGGCGCCCACCAGGTCGGTGACCCGCACTCCCGCCGCCCGCGGTGCGTGGCGCTGGGCCCGCACGGTCAGCCGGGCCAGCCCCCGGACGTCCGTGGGCACCTCGTCGACGCTCCTCCGCCCGGCCAGCGACGGCGCCAGCGCGAGCGCCTGATGGGCGCCGCCCGGGGCGTACAGCCACGCCCGGGTGAACCGGTCGGGCGCCACCCGTCGCAACAGCCGGATGGCCGGCTCGGCGGGCAGGTGGGCCGGCACGAGGTCGAGGACGGCCAGGCCGGTGGCGGCCATCTCCCGGGCGGCGGCGGCCCCGACGCCCGGGGCGAGGGTGACGCCGGCCCGGCCCACGACCCGGGCGGGAGCCTCCGCACCGGCCTCCGACCCGACCGTCGCCGCCAGGGCCGGCGGCCGACGGCGCGACACCCCGGACGGCTGGACCACCAAGGCCGGTGCCTCCGCTCTGGACTGCGGCCGGCCCGGCACCTCGCCGGGTCGCGGCAGGGCGGGCAGCGCGGCCGCCCGGCGCCGGAGGGCGAGCGCCTCCGCCACGTGCGCCGCGGCCAGCGCCCACAGCCCGGCGGCCACGCCGCGCCGCAGGCGGCTCCGCTCAGCTGCCACCGGGCACGGCTCCCACCGTCGCGTCGTGGCGGCCGTGACCGAGCGAGGCCGCCATCAGCTCGGGCGAGCACCGGGCCACCACCACCTGGTGAGGACCTGCCCCGGCGCCCAGCTCGTCGAGCACCACCGACGTGCCGTCGCTCAGGTCGATGAGCCCCATGCCGCTCTCCTCGAACAGCTTGGCCAGGGAGCCGGACACCATGCCGGCGGCGGGTGACCACGGTCCCCAGTCGAGAGCGACGACACGCCCCGCGACCCCCTGGTTGGCGGCGGCGATGGCGTCCAGCGCGTCGTTGGCGGCGGCGTAGTCGGCCTGGCCGCGGTTGCCGCACACCCCGGCGATGCTGCCGAAGAGCACGACGAGAGCCGGCGGCGCCCAGCCGCCGTCGGCCGTCGCCGCGCGGATGCTCCCGAGCAGGGTGCCGGCAGCTCCGACCTTGGTCGCGAAAACGCGGGCGAACGCGTCGGGCGTCTTGTCGGCGATGAGGTGGTCGTCGAGCATGCCCGCACCGTGGACCACGCCGTCGAGCCGGCCGTGCCGCTCGTAGACGCCGGCGACGGTGGCGGCCAGGGCATCGGCGTCGCGCACGTCGAGTTGGTGGTAGGTGACCTCGGACCCGGCGTCGGCCAGCGCGGCGAGCGTGGCCCGCACCTCGCGGGCGGCCTGCAGACGCTGGCACTCGGCCTCGATGGCCCTCGGCTCGCGCCACCCCGCTTGCACCAGCGCGGCGCGCAGCCCCGGCGTGTCGGGGCAGGGAGCGATGGTGGGGGCCTCGTCCGCGACCGGCAGTGCGGACCGCCCCACGAGCTCGAGGCGACACCGGTGGGCGCGGGCCAGCGCCAGGGCCACCTCGGCCGTGATGCCGCGGGCACCACCCGTGAGCAGCACGACTGATTCGGCCGTCAGCGGCGGCGCGGCCCCGGCCGCCACGGGCGCAGGCCGGACGACCGGATGCGGGGCGCGGCGCACCCCGGCTCGCCAGCCGACCTCGACCGGGGAGCAGTCGCGGACGCCCGCCACCTCGTCGGCCACGGCCGAGGCGATGTCGGCCACGGGGGCCGTGGCATCGACGTCGACCAGGCGGATGCTCCGGTCGGGGAACTCGAGGGCTGCGGTCTTGACCAGGCCGCGGGCCCCGGCGCCGATGGGCACGACCGCGCCGTCGCCGAGCGGCGCAGGCGGGTCGATGCCGAGCCCGCCGCCGAGGGGCGTGACCACCACGACGTCGCCGTCCGTGTCGAGCAGGGCCGGACGCAGGCGGGCGTAGAGCCCGGGCGCGTCGAGCGGTTCGCTGCCCGCAGGGCCGGCGGGCGTGCCGGCCAGCAGGTCGGCCACGACCAGCAGGCCCGTGCCGGCGCTGCCGCCGCTCGTGGCGTCCGCCGCGGTCGCGGGGACGCCGCGGGCGGTCAGCTCGTCGACGAGGGTCGCGGCGACGCGCCCGCCACCGCTCACCCCGACCATCCGGTCGGCCGGCGGGGCCGCATCGGCGAGCGGGACCTCGTGCAGCCCGACGACGAAGCGGTTGGCGGCCGCGGGGATGTCTCCCCCGCTGCGTGCACCGCCGACGGCGCCGGGGCCGCCGACAGCCGCGGCCCCGGTCGCCGTCGCGGGGTGAGCACCGCCTGCCCCGTTGGCTCGCCCGCCCGGGTCGCCGGCCGCACCCGCGTGG
>DASSCS010000015.1:0-3035 GCA_035697515.1 Acidimicrobiales bacterium | reverse complement strand
GATCGCGAGGACCACGGCGCCCAGACGCACCAGAGAGACGTCGACCCCGAGGCGGTCGGCCAGTCCGGCGCAGACGCCGGCGATCTTGCGGTCGTCGGGCTCGCGGACCAGGCGCCTCGGCCGGGGTCCGGCGGATCGATCCTCGGGCCGCGGCGGCGCGTCGGGAGGGACATCCATGGCCCAATCATCGGGACGAGGCGCTTGGGTCACAATCAGGGATGTCCCCGAGTGCTCCCCGGAGGCGATCTCGCCGCGTAGTTGCCATCATGGACGGTGCCCGTCACGTGACGGCGCACCCGAACCCGACCAATGGGCTCGCCTCCCCGACCACCGATCGCCGGCCTTCCGCAGGGCCTGGTCCGCCGCCGCGACGAACGCATGGTGGCGGGTGTCTGCGCGGGCGTCGCCCGATGGCTGGGCGTCGATCCCATCGTCGTGCGGCTGGCGGCCGCCATCCTCGCGCTGGCCAACGGCGCAGGTTTGCTCGTGTACCTCCTGGCCTGGGCGGTCCTCCCTGAGGAGGCGGCGGGGACCACCGAACAGGCGACCGGCGAGGGCGCCGGGCCCGGCACCAAGCGCACCAGCGAGCTCGCCTTGGCCGTCGGTTGCATCACCCTCGGGACGCTGTTGCTGGTCCGCTGGGTCACGCCGTTCTTTCCCGACCAGGTCGTCTGGCCGGCGGCGGTGGCGGCCACCGGCGTCGGCTTGGTCCTGGCCCGCGCCGGCGACAGCGATCGGGCCCGATGGCGGGAGGCGGCGACACGGCTGCCGGGCAACCCCGTCGAGGCCTTCCGCGGCGGTTGGATGGTGTGGGCCCGGGTGCTGGTGGGCGCCGGCCTGCTGATCACGGGGATCGCGCTCTTCCTCGCCTCCAACGGCGCCCTGGCCGCGGTCGGCAACGTCGGCATCGCGGTGCTGGCCACCGTGCTCGGCGGTGCGCTGCTGTTCAGCCCGTGGGTGGCGCGCCTGGTGCGCCAGCTCGGCGAGGAGCGGCGGGAGCGGATCCGCAACGAGGAGAGGGCCGACATGGCCGCCCACCTGCACGATTCGGTGCTGCAGACCCTGGCGCTCATCCAGCGGCACGCCGACGCGCCCCAGCAGGCACGCAGCCTCGCCCGGCGGCAGGAGCGGGAGCTGCGAGCCTGGCTGTACGACGGCCGCCGATCGTCGGCTTCGGATGCTCCCGCCACCCTGGCCACCGCCCTCGACGGTGTCGCCGACGAGGTCGAGGCCGACCACGGGGTGGCGGTCGACGTCGTGGTCGTCGGCGACTGTCCCGTCGATGAGCACGTCGACGCCCTGGTGGCGGCTGTGCGCGAGGCGGTCCTCAATGCGGCCAGGCACAGCGGGGCCGAGGAGGTATCCGTATACGCCGAGGTTGTTGGGGATGCCAGGATCGAAGCGTTCGTGCGGGACCGGGGCCGGGGGTTCGATCCGGCGACCGTCAACGGCGACCGGCGCGGGATCACGCACTCGATCGTGCGGCGCATGACCCGCCACGGTGGCCGCGCCCACGTGCACAGCGCACCCGGCGAGGGCACCGAGGTGACATTCGAGCTGACGCCGGGGGCAGAGTCGCCGTGACACCGACACCGCTCACCCGCGTGTTCCTGGTCGACGACCACCGATTGTTCCTGTCCGGCGTGCGCACGGAGCTCGCAGGCCGGGTCGACATCGTCGGCGAGGCCGTCGACGTCGAATCGGCCGTTGAGGGCATCCGGCGCACCGGGCCGGATGTGGTGCTGCTCGATGTCCACCTGCCGGGCGGCGGGGGACGGGCCGTGATCGAAGCGGTCCACCAGACCGACCCGGCGGTCGTGTTCCTGGCCCTGTCCGTGAGCGACGCCGCCGAGGACGTGATCGCGGTCATACGCGCCGGGGCGCGGGGCTACGTGACCAAGACGATCTCGGCCGACGACCTCGCCGCGGCCGTCGAGCGGGTGCGCGAGGGTGACGCCGTGTTCTCGCCCCGCCTGGCGGGGTTCGTGCTCGACGCCTTTGCCGGCGACCTTCCCCCGGGCGCGTCGCTCGATCCTGAGCTCGACCAGCTGACGCCGCGCGAGCGGGAGGTGCTGCGACTCCTCGCCCGGGGCTATACGTACAAGGAGATCGCCCGCCGGCTGCAGGTGTCGACCAAGACGATCGAGACCCACGTGTCGTCGGTGCTGCGCAAGCTCCAACTGTCGAGCCGCCACGAGCTCACGCGCTGGGCCACCGACCGCCGCCTGGTGTGAGCCACGATCCGCGGACCCGGGGGGTAGGTGCCGCCGCGCTCCTACCCCCCCGGCCCCTGTTTTGACGAACTGTACGGGCTAGGTGTGACAGGGTCGGTCGGCAGACCGACACCATCAGGGGTGGTGGTCGGGGTCGGGCCGGAGTGACACCGCCATCGGGGATTTCCCTGAGGCGGACGGGACGCCCAGGGAATCGGCGTCGGTCAGCCGCTCAGATCGGCGTTCTTGCAGCGCGTCGGGGCGTTGACGGGATTGCAGCGGGCGGCGCCGTCCCCCGGCAGGTCGACGACGTACCCGGTGCCGAACCGGTCCTCGGGGAAGACGTAGTCAGTCGACACGTACTGGGCGCCGCTCGCGAACGCGGCGTCGCGCATGGTGGTGTCCCCACTGCGGGCCTGCACGGTGTCGGCGTCCGCCCGGGTGCGGACGATGAAGCCCTCGCCCACCAGCTCGCGGATCCGGGCGCCGTCGCCGATCGGGTCGTTGACGACCATCACCGCGGCGTCGGGATCGGTCGGGGGAACGTCGACGAAGACGAGCCGATCGTCGACGTCGGGAACCTGGGCCCGGTAGGCATCGCGCTTGGTGCCCTTGTCGTCGAGCATGAACATGACCTGGCCACGTGACTCGTCCAGGGTCGGCCAGCGGCCCTTGCGCACGGCGTCGGCCAGGCTGGAGGAACGGCCTTTGACGTCGCCGGGGGTGATGACGTCGTCGTCGCCGAAGACCGAGCGGATCTCGGCCTCCAGGGTGGAGAAGTCCGGGGCCGTCCAGGGCAGGGGTTGGACGAACCCGAGCCCG
>DASSCS010000014.1:0-26970 GCA_035697515.1 Acidimicrobiales bacterium | reverse complement strand
CATTCGGGTCCGCCGCTCTGTCGGCCAGGTTGGCATCGGAACTGGCCCGCAGATCCGGCACGCGGGCAGTGTCCGTCGACTTCGCTCTCGCGCCCGAACATCCCTACCCGGCAGCCCTGCACGACGCAGTCGCCGCCTACCAGGCGCTCCTCGACGACGGCACCCCCGCCGACGACGTCGTCCTCGTCGGAGAGTCCTCCGGCGGCGGGCTCGCCCTCGCCACCACCCTGACGATCATCGCCACCGGACGACCACTCCCCGCGGCCATCTACGTCGCCTCGCCATGGGCCGACCTGACGACGACCGGCGCCAGCATGACCACCAAGGCAGATGTCGACCCCTCGGTCAGCCCAGACGGGCTCCGTCGCCGCGCAGGCAACTACGCGCCCGACCACGACCTGGCCGACGAGATCGCATCAGCCCCGTCTTCGCCGACCTCACGGCTTGCTCCCCCTACTGATCCAGGTCGGCGGTAACGAGGTCCTTCTCGACGACGCCACCCGGCTCGCAACCCGGGCCGCCGCAGACGGCGTTCCCGTCACGCTCGAGGTCACACCCGACGTCCCACATGTGTTCGTCGGGTTCGCCGGCATGCTCGACGAGGCCGACGAGGCTCTCGCGAAGGCCGGCCAGTTCATCCGCGCCAACCTCGACCGCGTGCACGACTGACCTCAGAGGCCCTTGTCGACGGTTCGAGGAGGGCTGTTCCATGTCTCCACGGCCAGATTTCCACCGCGGTTTCTACCGTGCGTTGTGCGGTCCCGGTTCCTGCCTGACGCTCGAGGTCCACCTCCTGGCGGTCGCCATCTTCTTCGCTGTGGGTCGTTCGCGCCCGCAGATCCGGAGGAGGGAGGGCCGCGCACGATCGGATGGATGGCATGGCACGTTCGCGGCTCGGACGGTCGCGGGGTGAAGCCGGTCGCAGCCTCAGGTGGGCAGGGTGAAAGCTGACCGAGGCGCCGCCGGTGGTGGGACCGTTGCTGGCGCCGATCGTGCCCGCATGGGCCCGGACCAGGTCGCGGGCGATGGACAGCCCCAGACCGCTGCCGCGGGAGTCACCCACCCGTTTGAACCGCTCGAACACCTGAGCCAGCTGGTCCTCCCGGAACCCCGGGCCGGCGTCGGTCACCCGTCCCCGCACCATCGGGCCGTCACCCGGTCGGGCCCGGCGAGGGCCGCCACCTCCACCAGCACCTTCCCGACGGCGACAGCTACGGAGTGTGGTCCGTGGGCGCGGTACGGGATGTGCGGAACCGTGGGAGAAGTGAGCTTTCTCCGGCGCCGGAGAAGCGCACTCGTGGCGTGGCCATCCGCGCCTAGATCGCCCGGAAGGGTCATGCCGCAGACGCCCGCCAGGCAATCGCTGCCATGTCCACATCGGCGACTCGGAGGTGGGCTCGCGATGAGTTCTCGACTCGCCCCCTCGTCCAACCTCATGCCGCCGTGGTAGCGAAGGCAGGGGCGGCTACCTGACATCCAAGGACAAGGACACGAACATGTCAGAACTCCTCGTCGACTTCATCACCTCCCTCGACGGCTACGCGTCGGCGGAGGGCTGGCCCGGCTTCTGGGGTCTCCAGGGGCCCCAGTACCTTGCCTGGCTCGAAGAGCAACCCGAGGTCACGTACCTGATGGGAGCGAACACCTACCGGCTGATGTCGGGCTTCGCGGCCGGAGAGACCCCAGCGGGAACAGACGAGTTCAACGCCGACGAGGAGGCCTCCGTCGACGGACTCACGCAAGCGTCGAAGGTGGTGTTCTCCACCTCTCTCGAGGCGCCGCTCACGTGGGCCAACTCGGCGCTCGTGCGCGATGACGCGGTCGAATCGGTCCGGGCGATGAAGGAGGGCGGCTCGGGCCTCATGAGCACGATCGGAAGCATCAGTCTGTGCCGGTCGCTGCTGCGAGCCGGACTCGTTGACCGCTTCCGGGTCGTGATGTTCCCGGTGATAACCGGCGCCACGGGAGCAGAACGCATCTACGACGGCTACCCGGACGTCGCCCTCGAGATGACGGACAACCGCACCTTCGACGGCCGCATCCAGCTGGTCGAGTACCAACCCCGCGTGCTCGAGCACCCACCGCTCGACCCCACCGCGTGAGTCGGCGGGTCCACTGGGAGCCGCCAGACCGATCTGCTCTCTGGATGCGATGGGCGCGACTCGGAACGCACGCCGCCAGGCTTCCTGGCACGCCCGATGCGTTTGCAGGCGCGTTGGGACTCCCACCCGCGTTCGGTGACGCCGCGCGGCGTGGTGTGGGGACGCGCGTTATGGGCGACGCGGTCGGTACACGACGCTCTGACCGGCAGCCGAGCAGATCGCCGCTCTGCGTGGCCCGACTGGGTCGTAGACGTGCTTCAGATCGCCGGTTCAGCGCGACTGACGTCTGGCGAGTTCGGCAGATTCGTGCGCTGACAGGTGCGGCACATCATCGAGCTGGGCTTGAACCGCCTGGCTCGGCCCGGCTCCGTCACGAACGAGACATGCCATGGCCTGCGGCATTCCTTCATCACGGCCGCCCTCGACGCCAGGGTCCCGCACCGCGATGTGCAAGAGGCCGCTTCGCACGCCGATCCCAGGACCACGATGCGCTAGACCGGGCACGGCAGTCCGTGGCGGGACGAGGATCGCGAGGCCCAGGACGGGACCAACCCGGCACGCGATCCAGCACGGCTAGGGCTGCCGCAACTCGCAGACGAGGTGGATGTCCTCGGGCTCGTGCTCGAAGAGCACGGGGTGGACGGGATCGGCTAGGCGACACCCCTGGCTGAGGTAGAAGCCGACCGCTGATCCGGTCGGCGTTGCCGACACGTACATCGACGCCGCGCCGGCGCCGCTCGCGAGGCGCGCCGCCTCCGCCCACAGCGCGGTGGCGGCGCCGGTTCGCCGGTGCGGCCGGCTGACGTGCAGCAAGGCGAGCCATGCGAGCGGCGGCTCGAAGGTCGGGTCGACGATCGCGAGCCCGGCGAGCTCGTCGTCGTCGGTGAAGGCGCCGAGGAGCGTTGCGCCGCCCTCGACGATCGGCGTGCAGAACTTGAGCATCTTCGTGATCGAGTGCTCGCCTCCGTCGTCGGGCCACGTCGGGATGTCCTCCATGAACACCGGTGCCTCGACGAGCTGGCCGTCACGCACCGCGTACTGCACGTCGACGTGCTCGGACCGATCGATGCGTGCGATCAACGACACGTCGCTCGCGTCCAGGTGGCGTATGCGCATCACCGCGAGGTTATTTGCCGACGTCGATGATCGTCGCCGGCGCACCGTCGCCCCGAGGTCCGCCACGAGCATCGCGCTCTCTACAGCCGAGGAGGGCCCTGACCACACCTAAGTGCCGATCCACGGGGTCCGGTCACGGCGGCTCCGAAGTGGAGGGCGCTGCTCCAGTCTTCCTGATCTCCCGTGGACCCTCGCCGTGCGAGCCGGCAATAGTCGGCGCGCCCGGAACAAGCGCTCTCGGGACGCCCCTAATGATCAGTCGCCGTCCGCGAGCCGGGCTGCCTCTTCGATCCGGTCGTGGAACGTCTTCCATGAGGCGGGGTCGCTGATGCGCAAGCTGTCGTGTCCACTGAGGAAGCCGGCTGAGCCGTCGATGGATTCGCGGATGATGTCGGCGTGACCCGCGTGACGCTGCGTCTCAGAGGTCACGTGGACGAGAACGCGGTGGAGGGTGACCGGACTGTCTCCCCACCACCACACTCGTCCAAGGGCGTCCAGCGGGAGTTCGTCGATCGTTGCGTCGGTGAGTTCCCAGGTGCTCCGGTAAAGCTCGACGATCCGCTGCCTCGTCTCCTCCGGCCTTGCCCACATGTCCGCATTGGGCTCGGCACCGTCCAACAGCCACGGGAGCGACACATCGGGCGTCCGGCCGAACACCTCACCGAAGTACATGACTTCCATCGCCGCGTTGTGCTTGACGAGGCCGAGCAGGTTCGTACCCGTCGGCGTCAGCGGCCGTCGAACGTCGTACTCACCGAGTCCATCCAGCTTCCACACCAATGTGTCGCGTGCGCCCCGCAGGTAGTCGTGCAGATCACCCTTAACGTCCAAGCTGCTCATCCGGTCTCCCGTTGGTCAGACTCATGCTTGCATTTCGCTGCCAGTGATCGCGTCGGACACCCTCGACCGTCAGCCTGATCGCGCACCGAGGTGCCGGTAGCTGGCGGCCGTCCGGCGGCCAAACCTGCTTAGACCGAGGCGCGCCGATCAGTCGTTACGGCTGGCTACTCGCCAGCACGAGCCGGCAATACCTGGCGCTTCAACCGGCACTTCGGGGACGAGCTAACTGGACCTTCGCCCGTCGTCACCTGTCGCGAACCCAAACACGAAGCGGTCCGGCGACGCTGAAGCCGTGTGCTCGTGCTGCATCGAGGGCGTCGCCTGACTCGTAGCCGACGAGCATTGCGTCAGCGAACAGTGTGCTCACCAACGCCAGGCAACCGTCCCAGCTCGCAGCACTAACTCCCGGGTCCGCGAAGAAGTTAGAGATGCCGACCGCGTACTCGGTGCGCGTCAGCACGGCTCCGGCGACGAACGTGTCACCGACGTGCCCTGCCAGCACGAACACCGATCGTTCGCGGAGCAGATCGGCGGTGAGCACACTCGGTACCCCGACGTCCCGTTGCCAAGCACGCTTCCACGTCTCGAAGGCGTCGGGGTCACGCACGACGCGCCACGATGCCTTCGACGGGGTGGTTCGACCACCGCGCAGTTCTCGCATGATCCACTCCGCGTCGAACAGCACTCGAAACCCGAACGCGGTCAGGTCGAGCGAGGCAAAACTGTCCTTGATCGAACAGCCGGCGCCTCCGTCGACGCGGTCGAGGAGCTCTGGAACGGAGAGCTCAGGTACCAGCGTCACCGCGTCCGGGTAGAACGGCGGCGTCCGAGTTCGGCTCGTCCACGCATCCCTGTCGAAGACGGGATCGAGTCCGTGGGTCCGGCAGACCAGGTCGCACCACTCAGCGTTGTTCGCTGCGGCGAGCGCCCGCACCGACGCCATGTCCCGAAGCCTGGCAGACCCTGTCCCGGACCGCCTGCCTGACGACGCGCATACGTGCCGATGTCCCGCACCGAGCGACCGCACTGATCACCCGATCGCGGGCGGCCGATAGCGACGGAGAACGGCGCATATCTCGCTCTTCACCTGCCCCTCCCGATGCAAGGATTCGACGGTGGAGTCATCCGACGTCTCGCGTGCGATCGACGCGGCGATCTCGATCGCCGTCGCGCTCGACCTACCAGCTGACGACGCGATCGTTCTTCACAACTCGAACAAACTCGCGCTGCGGCTGCTGCCGTGCGACGTCTTTGCCCGAGTCGCCCACATCGGGCGTGAGGTTGCAACACTCGAAGTCGAGCTTGCTCAACGGCTCGCCGAAGTCGGATCCCCGGCAGGCGCTCTCGACCCTCGCGTGGAGCCGCGTGTGTACGAGCGTGACGGCTACGCGGTGACGCTGTGGTCCTACTACGAACCGGCGACCCCTGAACTCTCACCAGCCGCCTACGCCGACGCGCTTCAGCGCCTGCACGCCGGCATGCGCAAGCTCGATGTCTCGACGCCGCGCTTCACGGAACGAGTCGCGAGAGCCGAACAGCTCGTCACGAGTCGTGACCTCACGCCGGAGCTCGCCGACGCGGACCGCGAGGTGCTCACCAGCACACTGCGACGGCTGCGACGAGTGATTCGCGACCGCGGCGCCGCCGAGCAGCTGCTTCACGGCGAGCCGCACCCAGGCAACGTGCTCAGCACCGCGAACGGACCGCTGTTCGTCGACCTCGAGACGTGCTGCCGCGGGCCCGTCGAGTTCGATCTCGCCCATGTCCCCGAGACGGTCAGCGAGCACTACCCGGGCGTCGATCACGCGCTGCTCCGCAACTGTCGGCAGCTCGTTCTCGCGATGGTCGCCGCATGGCGTTGGGAGCCGGGCGATCATTTTCCGAACGGGAACCGAGCCGGGCGCGAGCTCCTGAGCATGCTGCGCGCGGGTCCTCCGTGGCCGACGCTTGACGTGGTGTTCGGCCGACTCGATGGTCCGTAGGCCTGCCGAGACCATCACTTGCGAGGCCCTGGCTGCGGTCAGCGACTTTGGAGCCCCCGTACCACCCGGACCGAAGAGTGCATGTCGGCGCAGGTGGCCGTGTACTTGGGGTTCGTGTCGGAGGGGGGACTTGAACCCCCACGTCCTTAACGGACACTAGGCCCTCAACCTAGCGCGTCTGCCAATTCCGCCACTCCGACGTGGCTGCCCGGCGGGCCGAGCAAGGGGGAACACTCTAGCGCGACGGCGCAGGCCGCCCAATCGGGAACGGCGCCGCCGGCAGGGCTCAGCGCTTGCGCCGGCGACGGCGCAGGAAGACGCTGAGCAGCCACAACACCGTCAACCCCGCCACGACCGGCAGCGCCCGCTTGGCGACCGGTGCGCCCGCCGCGTCGATCAGGTCGACGGGCTCGGCTTCCGGCGCGTCGATCACCCGGACACCGGACGACGAGGCCGTCGGCGGCGCGCCGTCGCCATCGGAACGAGCGCCGTTCGCCGCCGCCGCGGCCTGTTCGCCCGCCGCCTCGACCTCGCGGCTGGCGGCGGCGCCCTCGGACGCGATGTCGAGCGGGCCGTGGCCGGCCTCGGGCCCCGCACCGGCCGATGCGGCGGCTGCGCCACCCGCCGAGGCGGCGCCGGCGCCGACCTCGCCCGCGGCGAGCTTGGCCTCGAGGCAGTCGGCGAACTGGCCCAGCAGCTTCGTCGACACGTCGGCCATGACGCCCCGCCCGAACTGGGCCACCCGGCCCGTCACCGTCAGATCGGTCACCACCGACACCGCCGTGCCCTCGCCGTCGGGCGTCAGCTGGGCGGTGATGGTGGCGTTGGCGTTGCCCTGCCCACGGGTGTCGCGCCCCTCGGCCCGCAGCACGGCCTTGTGGCCGGCGTCGTCACGCTCGACGAAGGTGGCCTTGCCCTTGTACTGCGCGGTGATGGGACCCACCTTGACCTTGACCACCCCCCGGAACTCGTCGCCCTCGATCTCCTGCAGCTGGGCGCCCGGCATGCAGGGAGCGATGAGCTCGACATCGGTGAGCACCTGCCACGCCCGTTCGACCGGGACACCCACGCGGAAATCGTTGGTCAGCTCCATCGCCACCCTCCGGGGTCAGCTCCACTCGGCCAGATCGTCCACCGTGTCGATGTCGGCGGAACGGCCAGGACACGCTACCTCCACCACCAGGTCGGGCCTCCGGTGCATCACCAGTCTCGCGCCGGCGTCGCCGGTGGTGGGCAGCAGCGGCCACACCATCGACGACAGCCGCACCGGGTTGCCCCGCACGCCCTCGTATGTCGCCACCGCCACCGGCTTGGTGCCGGCCTGCGCCACGAGCCGCCACGCCTCGGTCTGCACCAGGGGCTGGTCGCCCAGGCCAACCACCACCGCGGCATGCCCGTCGCGGCGGGCCCGGGTGATGCCGGCCTGCATCGACGTGGCGATGCCTTCGCTCCAGCGGTCGTTGCGGACGAACCGCACCGCGCTGGCGGCGAGCGGGGGGACGGGCAGGTCGGTGGCCCCCCGCACCACGTAGGTGGCGTCGAGGTTGGCCGCGGCGGCCGCCTCAATCGACCACTCGACCACCGTGCGCCCCAGGTAGGGCGCCAGCAGCTTGTGGCACTGGCCGCCCGACGCCCGGAAGCGCGACCCGCCGCCGGCCGCCAGCACGATGGCGGCCGTGGTCACGCCGAGGCCTGCCCCTGCCAGTGGATGGGCCCCTCGGCGTCGCGCAGGGGGCGTGCCTCCTCCCGCCCGGTGCGCTGGGCGATGATCTCGGCGCAGATCGACACCGCCGTCTCCTCGGGCGTGCGGGCCCCGACGTCGAGGCCGATGGGTGCCCGGATGCGGGCCAGCCCGGCCTGGTCGACCCCGGCCTCGACCAGCCGCGCCACCCGGTCGGCGTGGGTGCGCCGGCTGCCCATGGCCCCCACGTAGCCCACGTCGGTTGCGAGGGCGGCGACCAGAGCAGGCACGTCGAACTTGGCGTCGTGGGTGAGCACGCACACCGCGTCGCGGGGCGTCAACGTCGGGCCGACGCGGCCGAGCAGGCGGTCGGGCCAGTCGACGACCACCTCGTCGGCCTGGGGGAACCGGGCGCGGGTGGCGAACACCTCGCGGGCGTCGCACACGGTCACCCGGTAGCCCAGGACCTTGGCCACCTTCACCAGCGCCGCGGTGAAGTCGACCGCGCCGAACACCAGCATGCGGGGCGGCGGCGCGAAGCTCTCGACGAACACCGCCACGACCGCCTCGCGGGCCTCGCCGTGCTCGCCGTAGTGGCGCACCGCGGTGGTGCCCGCAGCCAGCTCGCCGAGCGTGTCGCGGGCCACGACCCGGTCGAGGTCGGGGTCGCCGAGCGACCCCACGGCCGGCTGGCCGGGCCGCACCAGCAGCTTGCCGCCCGTGCCGGGGCCGGCGATGACCGTGGCCAGCGCCACCGGCTCCTCGCTCCGCACCGCGGCGGCGAGGGCGTCGTACACGGTGGTGGCGGTCACCAGTCGAGGGGCTCGAGGTAGAGGTGGATGGTGCCGCCGCAGGTCAGGCCCACGGCGAAGGCCTCGTTGTCGCTGTAGCCGAAGGTGACGACCTTGCGCTCGCCGGTGCGGAGCACCTCGAGTGCCTCGGTCACCACCGCACCCTCGACGCAGCCACCGGACACCGAGCCGACCACCTCGCCCCGCTCGTTCACCGCCATGGCCGCGCCCGGCGACCGCGGGCCCGAGCCGTCGAGATCGACCACCCGCGCGACGGCCACGCCCACCCCCTCGGCACGCCAGCGGTCGAGATCGTCCAGCAGGTCCCTCATGTCGTCCCCTTGCTCATCTCGTGGGCTCCTTCATCGCGCCACCACGTCGGCCAGCGCCTCCAACGATGCGATCGAGTGCCCTTCGACGAACTCGTCGACGTGCGGCAGCGCCGCGGCCATGCCCCCCGCCAGCGGCGCATAGCCGGGCGACGCCTTCAGCGGGTTGACCCACACCACGCGGTGGGCGACCCGGCGCAGGCGGGCCATCTCGTCGCCGAGCACCGAGGTGTCGCCCCGGTCCCACCCGTCGGACAGCACCACCACCACGGCACCCCGGGCCAGGCCCCGCACGCCCCAGCGGTCGTTGAACCGGCGCATGCCGTCGCCCAGCCGCGTGCCGCCCGACCAGTCGGACACGGCGCCCGCCGCCCGGCGCAAGGCCAGGTCGGGGTCGTGGGTGGCCAGCTCGCGGGTGATGCGCGTGACGCGGGTGCCCAGGGCGAACACCTCGACCTGCCCTCGCCGCCGGGCCGCCACCGAGGCATGCGCGAACCGGGCGAGGGCCCGGGCGTAGGGCTCCATCGACCCGCTGACGTCGACCAGCAGCACCAGCCGGCGGGGCCGCTCGCCGGGCTCGTCGCGGGCCGGGCGCAGCACCTCGCCGCCGGTGCGCAGCGAGCGGCGGACGGTGCGGCGCAGGTCGAGCGCTCCCCCGCTGCCCGCGGCCGGACGCCGGCGGCGGCTGGGCCGCTGCGCTGCCCGCACCCGCAGGTCGGCCATCAGGCGGTGGGCCTGCGCCAGCTCGTCGGCGGTGCAGGTGGCCAGGTCGCGGTGGCGCAGCACCTCGGTGGCGCTATAGCGGACGGTCTGGACGTCGGCGTCGGGCGGCTCGGTCGCGGCGTCGTCGGGCGCCGCGGGCTCGTCGGCCTCGACCTCGAGCTGCACCTCGACGGGGCGGGGCACCGCCACCACCTCCGCCAGCCGCATACCCCCGAACACGTGGCCGAACACCTGGTCGTAGGCGGGCACGTCCTCGGGGCGGCGCACCAGCGTGGCCCGGCCCGCCCAGTAGGCCCCGACGGGCGACGACCCGGCCAGCGCCAGGGCCCGCGCATAGGTGACGGTGGCACCCGTGGGCACCTCCACCCCCGCCCGGCGCAGCGTGACGACCACTTCGACCGCGAGCTCGTCCACGCCCTCGGCGGCCAGGTCGACCACGGTTGCGGGACCGAGGGTGCGCACCCGCTCGACGTGCACGCCGCCCCGCACCCCGAGGCCGTCGGGCCACGCCGTGCCGTCAGGCACCGCGGGCCACCGCCTCGCGCACGAGCGCGCCGATGCCGTGCTCGCGCACCCGCTGGGCGTCCTCGCGGTACTTGACCACCGTGCCGAGCGTGGCATCGACGGCGAGCTCGTCGAGCCCGTCGCCGCCGAGCAGCGCCAGCGCCCGCGCCCAGTCGATGGTCTCGGCGATGCCCGGCGGCTTGTACAGACCGAGCCGGCGGATCTCGCCCACCGCCACCGCCACCTGGTGGGCCAGGTCGGTGGCCACCTCGGGCGCCCGCAATCGCACGATGGCGACCTCCCGCTCGACCTCGGGCTGGTCGACCCAGTGGTACAGGCAGCGGCGCTTGAGGGCGTCGTGCACGTCACGGGTGCGGTTGGACGTGAGGACCGTCACCGGCGGGTGGGTCGCCCGCACCGTGCCCAGCTCGGGGATGGTCACCGCCCAGTCGCTCAGCAGCTCGAGCAGGAAGGCCTCGAACTCGTCGTCGGCCCGGTCGATCTCGTCGATCAGCAGCACCGGCGGTGCCGCGCCGTCGGGCGTGTAAAGCGCCTGCAGCAGCGGCCGGCGCACCAGGAACCGCTCGTCGTACAGCTCGCCCTCGAGGGCGTCGACGCCGGCCGCCTCGGCCCGGCCCGCCGCCTCGGCCGCCCGGAGGTGGAGGAGCTGGCGGGCGTGGTCCCACTCGAACAGGGCCTGGGCCGCGTCGATGCCCTCGTAGCACTGCAGGCGCACGAGCCGGCCGCCGGTCCACGCCGCCAGGGCCTTGGCCACCTCGGTCTTGCCCACCCCGGCATCACCCTCGAGGAACAGCGGCCTCTGCAGCCGCAGCGCCAGGAAGACGGCCGTGGCGAGGCCCACGTCGGCCAGGTAGTCGTACGCCGCCAAGCCCGCCACCACCGCGTCGACATCGGGGACCTGCGAGGCCACGGACGCGTCGGCGTCGGCGGGCAGAGCCGGGTCAACCATGGGCACAGCCTACGAGGCGAGTCGCCGTCGACCCCTCCCGGCGGACGTCGGCACCCCGGCCTGATCGCTGCTGGCCCGGTCCATCCGGCGTCCACCCGTCGCGGCGACCGCAACGAACGGACGCCGGAACCGGACGCGCGCCGAACCGGCGTCCACATGTCGCGCAAGACGCAACGAACGGACGCCGGAACGAGCCGAGGCGCGCAACGGCGTCCCTCGACGGGTCACGCCGGGGGGCGCCGGCACGGTGTCGTGGCACGCCGGCGGGGGGCCCCGGCCGGCCCCCGCGCCGGGACGGTCAGGCGCCCGCCGTCTGGAGGGCGCGGCGGGTGAGGACCTGGGCCAGGTGGCGGCGGTACTCTGGCGAGGCGTTGAGGTCGTCGGGCGGCTCGGTGCCCTCGTCGGCCCGCGCCGCGGCGTCGGCCGCGGAGGAGCCCGAGCGCAGTGCGTCCTCGACGCCGGCGGCCCGCAGCGGCGCCGACCCCATGTTGACCAGCCCCACCCCGGGGCCGCCCGAGCCGTTCGACAGCACGGCGGCGACCCCGACGATGGCCCAGTCCTGGGCCCGCCGGTTGAACTTCTCGAACGCCCAGCCCACGCCGGCCACGGCCGGCACCCGGATCTCGGTGAGCACCTCGTCGGGACCGAGCGCGGTCTCGAGGAAGCCGGTGAAGAAGTCGTCGGCCGCCACCTCGCGCTCGCCGCCCGGCCCCCGCACCACCACCGTGCCCCGCAGCGCCAGCAGCGCGGCCGGCAGGTCGGACGCCGGGTCGCCGTGGGCGATCGACCCGCCGACCGTGCCGCGGTGGCGGACCTGGGGGTCGCCGATCTGCCCGGCGACGTGCGCCAACAGCGGCACCTGCTCGTGCGCCAGCTGGGAGGTGGCCAGGTCGTGGTGGCGGGTGAGCGCACCGATGCGCACGGTGCCGCCCCCGTCCTCGACGAACGACAGGTCGCCGATGCCGCCGATGTCGACCAGCACGGCGGGTGCCGCCAGCCGCAGCTTCATGAGCGGCAGCAGCGAGTGGCCGCCGGCCAGCAGCTTGGCGTCGTCGCCGTGCTCGCCGAGCAGGCCGATCGCCTCGTCGACCGAGGTCGCTCGCTGGTAGTCGAACGGTGCCGGGATCACGGCGCCCCCTCCCCTGCCGGGCCCGAGGTCGCTCGGGCGTCCCTGATCGCGGCCCACACCCGCTCGGGATGGGCCGGCATGGCGATGTCGGTGATGCCCAGCGGCGCCAGGGCGTCGACGATGGCGTTGATGACGGTGGGCGCCGAGCCGATGGTCCCGGCCTCGCCGATGCCCTTGACGCCCAGGAGGTTGCTGGGGCTGGGCGTCACCGTGTTGTCGAGCTTGATGCTGGGCACCTCGGCCGAGCTGGGCACGCAGTAGTCGATCAGGCTGGGATTGCGGAGGTTGCCGTCGTCGTCGTAGACGGCCTCCTCCCACAGCGCCTGCGCCACGCCCTGCACGATGCCGCCGTGCAGCTGCCCCTCGACGATCATGGGGTTGACCTGCGGCCCGCAGTCGTCGACCGCGGCGTAGTCGACCAGCTCGACATGGCCGGTCTCCTCGTCGATGTCGACCACGGCCACGTGCGTGCCGAACGGGAACACGAAGTTGGGCGGGTCGTAGGTCACCTGGGCCATGAGATTGGGCTCGACCCCGTCGGGCAGGTCGTGCGCGGTGAAGGCGCCGTAGGCCACCTCTTGGAGCGTCATCGACTTGGACGGCGTGCCCCGCACCCGCAGCTCGCCCGCCACGAGCTCCAGGTCGTCCTCCGCGCACTCGAGCTGATGGGCCGCGATGGTGCGGGCCTTGGCGATGACCTGGTCGGTGGCCATGGCGACGGCCACCCCGCCGACCGGCAGCGACCGGCTGCCGTAGGTGTCCATGCCGATCGGGCTGATGGCGGTGTCGGAGTGGAGCACCTCGACGTGGTCGGGGTCGATGCCCAGGCGGTCGGCCACGATCTGCGACCACGAGGTCTCGTGCCCCTGTCCGTGCGGCGTCGAGCCGCTGACCACCTGGACCATGCCGGTGGGCAGCATGCGCACGGTGGCCGCCTCCCACCCGCCGGCGCCGTAGTTGAGCGACGCGAGCACCCGGCTGGGCGCCAGGCCGCACATCTCGACGTAGGTGGTCACGCCGATGCCCAGGTGCTTGGTCTCGCCCGCCTCGCGCCGGCGCCGCTGCTCGGCCCGGAGGTCGTCGTAGCCGACCAGCTCGAGCGCGCGGTCGAGCGTGGGCTCGTAGTTGCCCGAGTCGTAGGTGAGCCCGGCGATGGACTCGTAGGGGAACTTGTCGGGCGCGATGTAGTTGCGGCGACGGATCTCGGGCCCGTCGACGCCCACCTCGCGCGCCAGCGCATCCATGGCCCGCTCGACGGCGTAGGTGGCCTCGGGCCGCCCGGCACCCCGGTAGGCGTCGGTGGGCGTGCAGGTCGTGAAGACCCCCGTGCACTCGAAGTGGTAGGCCGGCACGTCGTAGACGCCGTGGTAGAGGAAGGCCCCCAGCAGGGGGATGCCGGGCGTGACGAGCTGCATGTAGGCGCCCATGTCGGCCAGCAGCTTGACCCGCACGGCGGTCACCTTGCCCTCGGCGTCGGCGGCCAGCTCGATGTGCTGCACCTGCCCGCGGCCCTGGATGGTCGACGTCGCCGCCTCGGTGCGGCCCTCGGTCCAGCGGGTGGGCACGCCCAGCCGCCGGGCCAGCGTCACGGCGATGAGCTCCTCGGCGTACACGTTGAGCTTCGAGCCGAAGCCGCCGCCCACCGCAGGCGCGATCACCCGGACCTTGTGCTCGGGCACGCCGCAGGTGGCGGCGATCATGATCTTGAGGATGTGGGGGATCTGAGTGGCCGAGTAGACCGTCAGATCACCGCCGTACACGCCAGGCACCGCGGCCACGCCCCGGGGCTCCATGGCCGTGGGGATGAGCCGTTGCTGCACGTAGCGCTCGCTGACCGTGTGGGCGGCCTCGGCGAAGGCCCGGTCGACGGCCTCGGCGTCGGGCGACAGGGTCCAGGTGTAGCTGCGGTTGGTGCCCAGGTCCTCGTGGATCACCACCCGGTCGCTGGCCGCGTCCTCGATGTCGACCACGGCGTCGAGCGGGTCGTAGTCGACCACCACCGCGTCGACCGCGTCGGCGGCCTGGTAGCGGCTCTCGGCCACCACCACCGCCACGATGTCGCCCGCGTAGCAGGCCTTGTCGCGCGCGACCGGCCAGTGCGGTGGCGCCTTCATGTCGTCGGTGACGGGCCACGCGCAGGGCATGGCGTCGATCCACGCGTCGTGCAGGTCGTCGCCGGTGAACACGTGGCGGACGCCGGGCATGGCCGCGGCGGCGCTGGTGTCGATGTTGCCGATGCGAGCGTGGGCGAAGGGGCTGCGCACCATGCCCATCCACAGCGCGCCGGGGATCTGCAGGTCGTCGATGAAGCGGCCCTCGCCGGTGAGGAGGCGGGCGTCCTCCTTGCGCAGCAGGCGCTGGCCGATCACGCCCGACGACGCCGCGTCGGTCGACGGGGACTCGGTGGCGGTCATGCCGACACCTCGTCGCCTGCGGCGGCGAGCACGGCCCGCACGATGTTGTGGTAGCCGGTGCAGCGGCACAGGTTGCCCTCGAGGCCGAGGCGCACGTCCTGTTCGGTGGGCTGCGGGTTCTCCTCGAGCAGCGACACGGCGGCCATGACCATGCCGGGCGTGCAGAACCCGCACTGGAGGCCGTGCTCGGCGTGGAACGCCTGCTGCATCGGGTGCAGCCCGGCCCCGTCGCCGTCGGCCGCGGTCGCCGCCAGACCCTCGATGGTGGTCACCGAGCGACCGTCGGCCTGCACGGCGAGGACCGTGCACGCCTTGACCGACTCGCCGTCCAGCAGCACCGTGCAGGCCCCGCACGACGAGGTGTCGCAGCCGACGTTGGTGCCGGTCAGCCCCAGGTCGTCGCGCAGATGATGGACGAGGAGGCGGCGAGGCTCGACATCGCTCGACCGTTCCTCGCCGTTGACGAACAGGGTGATCTGCACGATGCCCTCCCTGGTGCGCGCTCGGAGCACACGACCCCGAGGCCCCTCTGTGACAGGCGACACACTATCGCCCGGATCCGACCGCGCCGCCGAGTTGTGGCCGAATTCGCGGCCGGCTCGGCGCTCAGCTCGCGGTCGCCGCCCGGATGGCCCGCCACACCCGCTCGGGGCTGCAGGGCATGTCGATGTGGCGGACGCCCAAGTGGGCGACGGCGTCGCACACCGCGTTGTGGATCGCCGGCGTCGAGCCGATCGTGCCGGACTCGCCCACACCCTTGGCGCCGAGCGGGTTGACCCAGGTGGGCGTCTCGTGGTCGACCAGCTCGAACGACGGCAGCTCGGCCGCGGAGGGGATGGCGTAGTCGGCGAAGTTGGTGGTCATGGGGTTGCCGTCGGCGTCGTAGGCCATCTCCTCGAACAGGGCCTGGGCCGCGCCCTGCGCCAGGCCGCCGTGGCGCTGCCCCTCGGCCAGCAGCGGGTTGAGCACCCGCCCGGCGTCGTCGCACGCCACCAGCCGCACGAGCCGGGCGTCACCCGTCTCGGTGTCGACCTCGACCACCGCCACGTGGGCGCCGAACGGGTAGGTGGGCTGGGTGGTGGAGAAGTCGAACTCGGCGCCGAGCCCGGCGCCCCCGCCGGACGCCGCGGCGGCGGCCACCTCGGCCCAACCGTGGCTCACGGCGGGCGTGCCCGCCACGTGGAACCGCCCGGTGGCCGCGTCGAGCACGACGTCGGTGGCGGACGCCTCGAGCAGGTCGGCGGCCACCTCCCGCGCCCGGTCGACGACCGCCAGCGCCGCGCCCCGCACGGCCGATCCACCCAGCTGCAGCGACCGCGATCCGAAGGTGCCGGTGCCCCGCGGCACCACGTCGGTGTCGCCGTGCACCACGCGCACCGCCTCGACCGGCACGCCCAGCTCGTCGGCCACCAGCATGGCGAACGCGGTCGCCAGTCCCTGGCCGTGGGGCGACACGCCCGTCGCCACCACCACCTCGACCCCGGCCGAGGGCCCTGCGCCGTCGCCGGCGACCGGTCCGCCGGGCTCGGCCCCGGCCCCGACGGGCACCACCTCGACCCGGGCGAACTCGGAGCCGGCCGTGGGCCCACTCGTCACCTCGACGTAGGTCGACAGGCCGATGCCCAGCGCCACGGTGTCGCCCCGCTCGCGCCGCCGGCGCTGCTCGGCCCGCAGCTCGTCGTAGCCCGCCGCGGCGAGCACCCGCTCGAAGGCGGCCGGGAAGTCGCCGCAGTCGTAGGTGGCCCCGCTGGCCGACTGGTACAGCTCGTCGAAGCGGGGCACCAGGTTGCGGCGCCGCACCTCGGCCGGGTCGAGCCCCGACTCGAGCGCGAACAGGTCGACGGCCCGCTCAATGGCGGCCGTGGCCTCGGGCCGGCCCGCGCCCCGGTAGGCGGCCACGGGCGAGGTGGGCGTGACGACCACCCGGGCGTCGGAGGTGACCGAGGGGATGGCGTAGGTGCCGGCCGCCATGATCCGGGTCAGCATGGGCAGGAACGCCCCCATGCCCGGGTAGGCGCCGGCCTCGGCGACGATGCCCAGGTGGTAGGCCTCGATCGTGCCGTCGGCCCGCCCGCCGATGACCACGTCGTGCACCTGCGCCCGCCCGTGCACCATGGCCTGCATGTTCTCGGTGCGGGTCTCGACCCACCGCACCGGGCGACCGCAACGCCGCGACAGCAGCGCCAGCAGCAGGTCCTCGGGCGCCCCGCCGATCTTCGCGCCGAAGCCGCCGCCCACGTCGGGCGTGATCACCAGGATGTCGGACCGGTCGAGGCCGTAGGTGCCGCGCAGGGCCTCTTTGAGCCCGTGGGCGTTCTGCGTCGAGCACCACATCACCAGCCGGCCGTCCACCCAGGTGGCGGCCGAGGACCGCACCTCGAGCGGGCAGGCGGCCAGGCGCTGGTTGACGATGCGCTGGCGGGCCACGATCTCGCACGCCTGTGGGCCGCCGGGCGCGGTGGCGGCGTCGGGATCGCCGAACGCGCCGACCACGTTCGTCCCCACATCGGGGAACAGCACCGCGTCGCCCGCCACGTCGTCGGCCAGAGCGACGAAGGGATCGATCACCGCGGGCAGGGGCTCGTAGTCGACCACGACCTGCTCGGCCGCGTCGGGGCCCTGCTCGGCCCGCTCGGTCAGCACCACGGCCACGGGCTCGCCCACGAACCGCACCCGGTCGCGGGCCAGCAGGTGGCGGGCCATGGCCGGGTTGGCCATGCCCGGGATGGCCGGCAGGTCGACGTCGGCCCCGGTGACCACGTCGACCACACCCGGCAGGCTGCGGGCTGCCTCGACCTCGACGGCGGTGAGCAGGGCGTGGGCCACGGTGGACCGCACGTAGGTGGCGTGCACCGCACCGGCGAGCCGGGGGTCGATCAGGTCGGCGGCGTAGGTGCCGCCGTCGGTCAGGAGCCGCGGGTCCTCGACCCGCACGACCCGCGTGCCGAGAATGCTCACGGTCGCCCTCCGGTCAGCCGAGCATCAGTGACAGCGCCACCACGGTGAAGCTCCAGATCAAAGCGCACACGATGGTGATGCGATCGAGGTTGCGCTCCATGACCGTGGAGCCCATGGCGCTGGCGCCCATGCCCCCGCCGAACATGTCGGACAGGCCCCCGCCCTTGCCGCTGTGCAGCAGCACCAGGATGATGAGCACCAACGACGACAGCACGTTGAGCACGACGGTGATGGCGGTGAGCACGGGGTCGGGGTCTCCTGGGTCGCGAACCGGGGCGTCAGGCTAGCGGGCGGGACGCCCGTCACACAGGTTCCCGGCGAAGCCGCCGCGGTCAGCGCCGCCCACCCTGCCACCCGCGCCCCGAGCCGCGCCGGCTCGGCGTCGGCACCAGGTCCTGGTGGTCGCCGGTGCGCAGGTGGCACGCGGCCAGGTGGGCCGGGTCGTCGCCGGCGGGCCGCAGCACGGGTGTCTCGACGTCGCAGACGCCCGTGGCGGCGATCGGGCAGCGGGGATGGAAGCGGCAGCCGGGCGGGGGATCGAGCGGGCTGGGCATCTCGCCCTTCAGGCGGGTGCGCTGGCGGGGCCGCTCGGGGTCGGCCACGGGGATGGCCGCCAGCAGGGCCTCGGTGTAGGGGTGCTGCGGGCTGCGGAACACCCGGTCGCGGCTCCCGACCTCGGCGATGCGCCCCAGGTACATGACGGCCACCCGGTTGCACAGGTGCTCGACCACCGCCAGGTCGTGTGCCACGAACACCAGCGTGAAGTCGAGCCGGGCCTGCAGGTCGCGCAGCAGGTTGAGCACCTGCGACTGGATCGACACGTCGAGCGCCGACACCGGCTCGTCGGCCACCAGGAAGCGGGGCTCGACGGCCAGCGCGCGGGCGATGCCGATGCGCTGGCGCTGGCCTCCCGAGAACTGATGCGGGTAGCGCTGGGCGTGGTAGGGCTCGAGCCCGACGAGGTCGAGCACCTCGCGCACCCGCTCCTGCCGGGCGCGCGCCGGAGTGCCGTGGGCGCGCAGGCCCTCGGCGATGGAGTCGCCCACCGTCGCCCGGGGGTCGAGCGACGAGAACGGGTCCTGGAAGACGATCTGCATGTCGCGCCGCAGCTCCCGCTGGCGGCGGCCTCCTGTCGCGTGCACCTCGGTGCCGTCGAAGGTGACCGTACCCTCGTCGGCCTCGAGCAGCCCGAGCAACACCCGACCCAGCGTCGACTTGCCGCAGCCGGACTCGCCCACCAGGCCCAGCACCTCGCCCGGATAGACGTCGAGGTCGACGCCGTCGACGGCCCGCACCACGCCCTCGACCCGGCCGAAGGTACCGCCCCGCACCGGGAACGCCTTGACCACCCCGCGGGCCGACACCAGCGGCGTGACGGGCGCGTCCGACACGCCGTCGGTCGCTGCGGTCACCCCCGTCATCGCCGGCCAACCTCGACGGCCACCTCGGCGGGCGCCTCGGCCGCGTCGCTGTGGAGGAAGCAGCGCACCGTGTGGCCCGGGGTCACCTCGACGAGGGCGGGCAGCTCCTCGAAGCATCGGGTGAGCCCGTGCTCCTCGCGGGCCCGGCACCGGGGCGCGAAGCGGCAGCCGCCGGGCAGGTCGATCAGGTCGGGCACCCGCCCCGGGATCACGTCGAGCCGGTCGCGCCGCTGGCCGATGACCGGCACCGAGCCGATGAGCCCCACCGTGTAGGGGTGCTTCGGGTCGCGGAACAGCGTGGTGGTGGCGGCCTCCTCGACGATCTGGCCGGCGTACATGACGGCCACCCTGTCGCACACCTCGGCCACGATGCCCAGGTCGTGGGTGATGAGCACCACGCTCATGCCCAGGTCGGCCTGCAGGTCGAGGATGAGGTCGAGGATCTGCGACTGGATGGTGACGTCCAGGGCCGTGGTGGGCTCGTCGGCGATGAGCAGGTCGGGGTGCCCGGCCAGCGCCATGGCGATCATGACCCGCTGCGCCTGGCCGCCCGACACCTCGTGCGGGTAGGCGCGGGCCCGGCGCCGGGGCTCGGCGATGCCCACCCTGGCCAGCATCTCGTACGCCCGCTCCCAGCCGACCGACCGCTTGAGGCCCTCGTGCGCCTCGTACACCTCGGCGATCTGGTAGCCGACACGGTACGACGGGTTGAGCGACGAGATGGGCTGCTGGAAGATCATGCCGATGCGGCTGCCCCGCAGGGCCCGCATCTCGGCGTTGGACGCGGCCAGCAGGTCCTCGCCGTCGAAGGTGATCGACCCGTCCACGATGCGGCCGGGCTCGTCGACCAGCCGCATCACCGACAGCGACGTCACGCTCTTGCCCGAGCCCGACTCGCCCACCAGGCCCACGATCTCGCCCCGCCGCACGGCCAGGTCGACCCCGTCGACGGCCTTGACCACCCCCGCCGACGTGAAGAACCAGGTGCGCAGGCCTCGCACCCGCAGCAGCGGCTCGCCGGGCGCGGCGGCGGCCGCGGGGTCGGGGTCGGGCACCGGACGGTCGGTCGGGCCGGTCATCGGTTGAGCCGGGGGTCGAGGGCGTCGCGCAGGCCGTCGCCGATCAGGTTGAAGGCCAGCACGTTCAGCATGATCATCAGGCCCGGGTAGAAGACCAGGTGGGGCGACGAGAAGAGCTGGTTGCGCTCGAGCGCCAGCATGCGCCCCCACTCGGCCTGGTCGGGGTCGCCGCCCAGGCCGACGAAGGACAGCGCGGCCAGCTCGAGCACCGCGGTCGCCACGCCGAGGGTGGCCTGCACCACCAGCGGCGTGAGCGAGTTGGGCAGCACCCGGTGGCCCAGGATGCGGGTGTTGGACACGCCGAGCGCCCGGTCGGCCGCCACGAAGTCCTGCTCGCGCACCGACAGCACCCGCGACCGCACCACCCGGGCGTACACGGGGATGGTCACCACCGACACCGCCAGCACGGCGTTGAACAGGCCCGGGCCCCGGGCGGTCACGATGGCGATGGCCAGCAGCAGGGCCGGGAAGGCCAGCAGCACGTCCATGACCCGCATGACCGCGTTGTCGGTGCGGCCGCCGACGAAGCCCGAGATCAACCCGATGACGGTGCCGATCACCACCGCGAACGTGACCGCCCCGATGCCGGCGACCAGCGAGATGCGGGCCCCGTAGACGATGCGGCTGAACACGTCCCGCGCGTTGCCGTCCAGCCCCATCAGGTGCTGGGGCTCGTCCGACGGGCACGAGAAGCCGTTCGACTCGAGGAAGCTCTCGACCGTGCGCAGGACCGGCACGTCGGGGATCCAGGCGACGCTCACGTGGATGCACGGCTCGGTGCGGGGCTCCAGCCCCTCGGTGGCGATGAGCACCTCGCGTTCGCCGTAGGGGGCGATCAGCGGGGCGAACACGGCCATGATCAACAGCAGCGCCAGGATGACCACGCCCACCTTGGCCGACCGCTTGCGCAGGGTCTGGCGGAAGGCGTCGCGCCACAGTCCCCGCTGCCGGCCGCCCGTGACCACCGGGATCTCGGCCGCCGCCTGCTCGGAGAGCGGGATCTCCTCGATGGCCACGTCAGCTCACCCGCACCTTCGGGTCGAGGAACGTGTAGACGATGTCGGTGATCAGGTTGATGAGCACGAAGCCGATGGCCACGACCAGGGTGAACCCCTGCACCACGAAGTAGTCACGCCCGGAGATGGCGTCGAACAGGGTCTTGCCGACGCCGGTGATGTTGAAGATGGTCTCGGTCAGGATGGCGCCGCCCACGAGGGTGCCGAGCGACAGGCCGATGATGGTGACCACCGGCAGCAGCGAGTTGCGCAGCGCGTGGCGGCCGATGACGATGCGCTCGCGCAGCCCCTTGGCCCGGGCGGTGCGCACGTAGTCGAGGCCCAGGACGTCGAGCAGGCTCGAGCGGGTCATGCGGGCGATGACGGCCATGGGGATGGTCGCCAGCGCCAGTGCGGGCAGGATCAGGTGCTGCAGCGCATCGAAGAAGATGTCCCACCGCCAGATGAGCACGGCGTTCACCAGGTCGATGTTGCTGATGAACTCGAAGAGGGTGTTCTCGCCGATGCCCCACACCTCGTAGAACGGCTCGGGGATGGTGCCGGCCGTGAGCTGGCCCGACGGTGGCAGCTCGAACGGGGTGCCGTGGAGCTGCTTGGCGAACACGTACTGCAGGATCAGCCCCAGCACGAACACGGGGATGGACACCCCGAGGTTGGCGCCGACGATGGTGGCCACGTCGGTCTTGGAGCCGTGGCGCGTGCCCGCCAGCACCCCCAGCGGCACGCCGACGACCACGGCGATGAGCAGCGCCGCCAGCGACAGCTGCAGCGTCACCGGCAGCCGCTCGACCAGCAGGTCGGTGACGGGCTGGCGCAGGCGGATCGACTCGCCGAGGTCGCCGCTGAGCACGTCGCCGACGTAGCCGCCGAACTGCACGATCATCGGGTCGTTGAACCCGTAGCGCTCGTTGAAGTCGGCGCACGCGTCCGGCGTGGCCCGCTCCTGCAGCGCAGCCTGGCACGGGTCGCCGGGGATGACGCGTGCGATGACGAACGTGGCGAGCAGGATGCCGAACAGCACCGGGATCGAGCTGATCAGTCGCCTGACGGTGAATCGCAGCATGGCTGAGGTGGACGGGGGCCGGCGCGCCGGGCACCGGCCCCCATCGTCAGGTGTGGCTCAGCCCTCCTCGGGGGGCGGCGGGTTGAGGAAGCCCCCGAACAGGGCTTCGAAGTACGTGAACAGGCCGTCACGCCCGACGTGCAGCGGATCGGCCGCATCCCACTGGATGCGGTAGCTCTCCACCACGTCGCCGGCGTCGAGGGCAGACCCATCGTGGAAGGTCACGCCCTCGCGCAGCGTGAAGGTCCACTCGGTGAGGTCGTCGTTGGACTCGTAGTCCTCGGCGAGCGACGGCACCACCTCGGTGCCCCCCACCTCGTAGGCGAGCAGCGACTCGTTGATCTGCTCGCACACCCGGAGCGCCTCGCCGTCGGTCTCGTCGGCGCAGTACAGGCCCGAGGGCTCGCCGTTCTGCATCCAGACCAGCTGGTCGGCACCCTCGAGCGACATGGCCGAGAACTGCTCGTTCGAGAGCGGGCTGGCGTGCGCGCCCTCGACCTCGGCCTTGAACGCCACCGCGGAGCCGCCGTACGCGATCGGCAGCGCCTGGGCGTGCTGGAACAGCAGCCCGTTGGCCTCGGCGTACAGCTCGGCGCGCTCGTCCTCGTCGGTGGTCGAGCCCGCGTCGGCCAGCACCTCGTGCAGGTCGGGGAACCCGGTGCCGAACTGCGGCGATGCGCCCTCGCCGAAGTGGAAGTCCCAGAAGTTGGTGGCATCCGGGAAGTCGGCGCCCCACCCGAGCATGTACATGCTCAGGTTGCCGGTGTTGGCGTTGTCGATGAACGCCCCGGACTCCTGCTCGTCGAGGGTGACGGTGATGCCGACCTGGGCGAGCTGGTCGCGGATGTCGCTGGCCACCTGGGGCGGCTGGGGCAGGTAGGGGCGGGGCTCGGCCCGGTAGCTGAGGGCACCGAGGTCGACCCCGTCGGCGAAGCCCGCCTGCGCCAGCAGGTCACGGGCCCTGTCCGGGTCGTAGGTGAAGCCTTCGGCGCCCTCCTCGTACATGTTGATGCCGGGCGGCAGGAACTGGTCGGCGACCTGCGAGCCCTCGGGGTAGAAGTTCTCGATGAGGCGGTCGCGGTCGATCGCGTAGCCGATGGCCTGACGCAGCATCTCGTTGTCGAAGGGCGGCTTGTCGACGTTGAACCCGAGGTAGAAGACGTTGAGCGGGTCGCGTTCGAGCAGCTGCAGGCTCGCGTCGTCGGCCACGGTCGGGAAGTCCTCGGTGCCCACGTTGTCGATGCCGTCGACGCTGCCGGACTGCAGCTCGACCAGGCGCTGGGCCGACTCGGCGCTCCACCGGAACACGACGGTGGGAACCGCGGGCGCGTCGCCCCAATAGTCCTCGTTGGCGGTCAGCACGATCTGGCTGCCGCGCTCCCACGCCTCGAGCTTGTAGGGGCCAGTGCCGATCGGGGCGTCGATGGGCGCCCCGCCGGTCTCCTCGAGCTGCTCGGCCGAGAAGATGCCGAGGGCCGAGAACGCCACCTTGGCCGGGAAGGCCACGTCGGGGTTGCACAACGTGAACCGGACGGTCAGCTCGTCGACCGCCTCGATGCCGGCCAGGTTGCCGGCGTACTCCTCGGTGCCGCACTGGGCGCTTTCGTCGATGGCGACCGCCTCGAAGTCGGCCTCCTCGGTGTCGCCGCCGCCCGACTCGTCGTCGTCGTCGCCCCCGCAGGCGGCGACGACGAGACCGAACGCGACGAACAGGGTTAACCAGCGAAGTCGCTGCCGTCTCATCGTTCTCCCCTTGGATGTGCTGTCGATGTCGCCGCGAGAGAGACGCAACTTGGCCGTCGAACGGCGGCGACGCTGGCCGATTCTTACACGATCCCCGGCCGCATGTGGTCGATCTGCGCGGCGGGGTAGGACGCGGGCTAGACGACGGCGTGCGGCTTCGCGAAGTGGCACGCCACCGGGTGGTCGAGCCCGCTCGACGACCGGATCTCGAGCGCCGGCTCCTGCTCGGCGCAGGCCGACGTGTCGACGCCCGCCTCCTCGAGCTCGCGCTTCCGCCAGCAGCGGGTGCGGAAGCGGCACCCCGAGGGCGGGTTGGCCGGGCTGGGCACGTCGCCCGTGAGGATGATGCGCGCGCGGCTGCGCTCTCGCTCGGGGTCGGGCAGCGGGATGGCCGACAGCAGCGCCTGGGTGTAGGGGTGCCCCGGGTGCTCGTAGATCTGCGCCCGGTCGCCCGTCTCGACGATCTTGCCGAGGTACATCACCGCCACCCGGGTGGAGATGTGGCGCACCACCGACAGGTCGTGGGCGATGAACACGTAGGCGAGGTCGAGCTCGTCCTGCAGGCGCTGCAGCAGGTTGACCACGCCGGCCTGGATCGACACGTCGAGCGCCGAGACCGGTTCGTCCAGCACGATCAGCTCGGGCTCGAGCGCCAGCGCCCGGGCGATGCCCACCCGCTGCCGCTGGCCGCCCGAGAACTCGTGGGGGAAGCGGTTGGTGTGCTCGGGGGCCAGGCCGACCGTGCGCAGCAGGTCGGCTACCCGGTCGTCGATCGCGCTCTGATCGAGGCCGAAGTGCACCTTGAGGGGCTCGCCGAGGATCGCGCCGACGGTCATCCGTGGGTTGAGCGAGGCGTACGGGTCCTGGAAGACGATCTGGAAGCGCCGGCGCATCTCGGCGAGGCGCTTGCCCTTCATGTGGCTGATGTCCTGGTCGTCGAACAGCACCGATCCGGCCGTGGGGGTGATCAGGTTCAGCAGCATCCGGCCCGTCGTCGACTTGCCGCAGCCGGACTCTCCCACGAGCCCCAGCGTCTCGCTCTTGCCGACCTCGAAGCTGACGCCGGCGACGGCCGAGACGTAGCCGACCGTACGGCTGAACACGCCGCCCCTGATGGGGAAGTCCTTGACGAGGCCCGTGGCCCGCAGGAGCCGCCCGGTACCATCCTGTGGCGCCTCGGCCACCTCGCTCGCGACGTCGGTCACGGCGCCACCTCATCATCTCGTGGCCTGTCGGCCGGCCAGTGATCGACCTGGTCCTCCGCGAAGTCGGTCACGCCCGGGTGGGCTGCGCCCTCGGCCACGGCGACGTCGCCGACGACGGCCTCGTCCTCCAGCTCGAGCACGGAGGTGTCGCCGTACAACTCGCGGTCGCTCAGCTCGGTCAACGCGTCGACGTCGATCGAAGAGCGCAACTTGTCGATCGTCACCTCGGTCAGGTCCTCGGCGTAGTGGCAGGCCGCCATGTGGGCGTCACCGGCCACGAGGCGCAGGGCGGGATCGTCGCTGTCGCAGTTGCCGGGCACCCGGGCGAACCGGCAGCGGGGATGGAACGAGCATCCCGAGGGCTTCCGGATCAACGAGGGGGGCGAGCCGACGATCGGCACCAGCGCCTCGTCACCCAAGTCGTCGAGGCGGGGCAGGCTGGCCAACAGGCCCAGCGTGTACGGGTGGCGCGTCTCGTAGAAGATCTCGTCGGTCGTGCCCACCTCGATCGCGCGCCCGGCGTACATCACCAGCACGCGGTCGGACAGGCCGGCGACGACACCGAGGTCGTGGGTGATCAGGATGATGGCCGAGTCGATCTCGTCCTTGATGCCGACGAGCACCTCGAGGACCTGGGCCTGGACCGTCACGTCCAGCGCGGTCGTGGGCTCGTCCGCGATGAGCAGGTCGGGCTTGCAGGTGATGGCCATGGCGATCATGGCGCGCTGGCGCATGCCCCCCGAGAACTCGTGCGGGTACATGTCGGCCCGCTTGTGGGCCTCGGGTATGCCGACCAGGTCGAGCATCTCGGCCGCCCGTTCCTTGGCCTGCTTCTTGTCGAGGCCCTCGTGGATGCGTGCCATCTCGCCGATCTGGCGGCCGACCGTGTGCACCGGGTTCAGCGCGGTGAGCGGGTCCTGGAAGATCATCGCGATCTCCTTGCCCCGCACCTGCCGACGCTCGACCTCGGGCATCGTCAGCAGGTCGCGACCCTTCCAGAGGATCTCGCCCTCCGCCACCTCGAGCGTCGGTTGGAGGCCGAGGATCGACATGGCCGTCACCGACTTACCGGACCCCGACTCGCCGACGATCGCCAGCACCTCGCCGCGCCGCACGTCGAACGACACCCCGTCGACCGCCCGGACGAAGCCGTCGTCGGTCGAGAAGCCCGCACGGAGGTCGCGCATGGACAGGAGCACGTCCCTGTCGGTGGGCACCAAGGGGGACGTGGTCACCGGAATCGAGGCCATCACTTCAGCTTCGGGTCGAGTGCGTCGCGCAGCCCGTCACCGACGAAGACGAACGACAGCACGGTCAGGAAGATCGCCCCGGCCGGGAAGAACAGCATGTGGGGCGCGTTGGTGAGGCTGCTCTTCGCGTCGGCCACCATCTTCCCCCACGCCGGCGTGGGGTCCTGGGGGCCGACGCCGACGAACGACAACGCCGCCTCGGTGAGGATGACGCTGCCGATGGCGATCGTGCCGTAGATGATGATGGGCTGGAGGGCGTTGGGCAGGATGTGCCGGAACATGATGCGCAGGCGCGAGAAGCCCAGCGCGGTCGCCGCCTCGACGTACTCGAGCCGTTTGAGCGACAGGAAGCTCGCCCGCACGATGCGCGTGATGCTCGTCCAGCCGATCACCCCGATGATGATGATGATCGAGTTCTCGCTGCGCCCGAGCACGGTGGCGATGGCGACCGCCAGCACGATGTAGGGGATGGCGAGGAACACGTCGGTGAGCCGCATGATCAGGGTGCCGGTCGTGCCCCCCGAGAACCCGGCGACGGCGCCCAGCAGCACGCCGATCACCAGCGAGATGGCGGTGGCGAGGATGCCGATCCGCAGCGAGACCCGGGCGCCGTAGACCACCCGGCTGAACACGTCGCGGCCGATGGAGTCGGTG
>DASSCS010000013.1:0-8192 GCA_035697515.1 Acidimicrobiales bacterium | reverse complement strand
AGCCTGACCGTCGAGGAGCTGGTCCAGGCGAGCGGCCTGCCCGCCCGGGCGGTGCGCGAGCTCGAGGGCTACGGGCTCATCGAGGCGCACACGGTCGGCGACGCCAGCTACTACGACGGCGACGACCTGATCATCGCCCGTACGGCGGCCGGGTTCCTCGAGCACGGCATCGAGGCGCGCCACATCCGCAGCTACAAGGTGGCTGTCGAGCGCGAGGCCGGCCTGTTCGAGCAGATCGTCCTGCCCCTCCTGAAGCAGCGGAACCCCGACGCCAAGCGCCGCGCCACGCAGACGGTGGCCGAGCTGATGCGGCTGGGCGACGACATGCGCAGCGTGCTGCTCAGGCGGGGGTTGCGCGACCACATCCCCCCCGGTTGAGGGCCGGCTGGCACCAGAGGTCCGGCGAAAATCGGGCCGCGGGGGAGTAGGGTTGCGGACGATGGTCGTCGAGATGGAACTCGTGAGCGTCGAAGCTCCAGAGCGCCCAACCCGGACGCCGGTGGTCATCCTCCGCGAGACGGCAGGCCAGCGGCGGGTGCTTCCCATCTTCATCGGAACGCCCGAAGCCCAGGCCATCGCCCTGTCGATGCAGAACATCGAGACCCCGCGCCCCATGACCCACGACCTGATGAAGAACCTGCTCGACGAGGTGGGCGCCCGGGTCGAGCGCATCACGGTGACGGCCCTGCGCGACGGCACGTTCTTCGCCGACATCGTGCTCAGCGCCCAGGGCGAGGTGCGCACGGTGTCGAGCCGGCCCTCCGACGCCATCGCGCTGGCCATCCGCATCGGCTCGCCGATCTTCGCCGAGGAGGAGGTGCTCGACGAGGCGGGACGGGTCGAGCAGCCCGACGAGGAGCAGGCCGAGCAGATGGTCGAGCAGTTCCGCGACTTCATCGACCACGTCAATCCCGAAGACTTCGCGCTCTGAGCCGCTGCTCGCGCTCCCGGCCTCACTGACCTGCGGCCGCCGCAGGACCCTCGCCGTTGACCCGCGGCTGCGAGCGACGTAGCCTGCTCGCTCGTGACATCGGCGTAATTCCGTTGATGTCACCACCGCAGCCAGGAGACCCCTTGTGAGCGAGATCTCGAACTCTCCCGTCGAGTCGTTCAGCGGTAAGAAGGCGGCAGACATCGTCGGCATCAGCTACCGCCAGCTCGACTACTGGGCGCGCACGAACCTGATCCGCCCGTCGCTGGCCGACGCCCAGGGCAGCGGCTCGCGCCGCCGCTACAGCTACCGCGACCTGCTCGAGCTGAAGCTGGTCAAGACCCTGCTCGACGACGGGATCAAGCTCGAGAACATCCGGGCCGCGTTCGGCTACCTGCGCGACCAGCTCGGCGAGGACCTGTCGACGGCCAAGCTGGTGATCTCCGGCCACAGCGCCGTACTGGTGCGCGAGAACGACGAGCTGGTCGACGTGGTCAACCGCTACCAGGGCCAGGGCGTGCTCAACCTGCTGGCCCTGAACGGGGTCCAGAGCCAGGTCGACGCGGCGATCGTCGAGCTGTTCCCTCCTGAGCCGGCGGCGGCGCCGGCCCCCGGCGACGCCGCCGACCTGGCCGACAACCGCCGCTGACACACCGCCCGCGTCGGCGGTCCCACAGTCGGTCCCGCCTGGTCGGCGGGCGGGCGCGCGGCACTAGCCTCGGCGCCCGTGACGCTGCACACCTCGCCGCTCGACAACCGCCATCGTGCCCTGGGGGCGAAGATGGTCCCCTTCGGGGGCTGGGAGATGCCGATCCAGTACCCCTCGGGCACGCTCGCCGAGCACGAGGCGTGCCGCGCCGGGGCGGCGGTGTTCGACGTCAGCCACCTGGGCACGGTGCGGGTCACGGGCCCCGGGGCGCTCGACCGCCTCCAGGCCGCCTTCACCAACGACCTGGGGAAGATCGCCGCCGGGCGCACCCAGTACACCCACCTGCTCGACCCGGACGACGCCTCGGTGCTCGACGACATCATCGTGTGGTGGGTCGACGAGGACCGCTTCGACGTCATGCCCAACGCCTCGAACACCGCCCGGGTGGTCGAGGCCGTCGCCGGCCGCGACGTCACGGCCGAGCGGGCGGTGCTCGCGGTCCAGGGACCCGAGGCGCGCGACCGCCTGGCCTCCGTGTCCCCGCGGGCCGCGGCCGTCGCCCGCCGGGCCGTCGCCGAGGTCGAGGTGCTGGGCCACCCGTGCGTGGTCGCGGGCACGGGCTACACGGGCGAGGACGGCGTCGAGCTGGCCGTGCCCCGGGCGCACGCCGCCTCCCTGTGGGACGCCGTGGTGGCGACCGGCGTCACGCCGGCGGGCCTGGGCGCCCGCGACACCCTGCGGCTCGAGGCCGGCCTGCCCCTGCACGGCCATGAGCTGGGCCCCGGCATCACCCCGTTGCAGGCCGGGCTGGGGTGGGTCGTGGCCTGGGGGAAGGGCGACTTCCAGGGCTACGGTCCCCTGGCCGCCGAGCGGGAGCGGGGCGTCACCCGCCTGCTGCGCGGCCTCGAGGTCGACGGCCGCCGCCCGCCCCGCGCCGACTGCCGCGTGCTGGTGGCCGGCGAGGTCGCCGGCGTGGTGACGAGCGGGAACGTGTCGCCGACGCTGCACCGGGGCATCGCCCTGGCCTTCCTGCCCCCCGAGGTGGGGGAGGGGGCCGAGGTGGTGGTCGACATCCGCGGCATGCACGCGCCCGCCCGGGTGGTCCCGACCCCGTTCTACCGCCCGGCGGGCTGACGGGGCGGCGCCGTGCGGGCCGGCCGGTCCTCGGGGTCGGACGGCCGAGAATCCATCGTGAGTGGTTGACAGGAGCCGTAGCCTCGGAGCAACCCGATCATTGGGGGTGGGAAGATGGCTCTGGCACCGTTCGTCGACGACGTGTTGGGTGGCGACATCCCGCTCGCCGTCAAGGCCTACGACGGCAGCACCGCCGGCCCGGACGACGCGCCGACCACGCTCGTGGTGCGCTCGCCCGACGCGCTGCGCCGCATCATCACCGCACCGGGCGAGCTGGGCATCGCCCGGGCCTATGTCGCCGGCGACCTCGACATCGACGGCGACATCTGGGCGCTGCTCGACCTGCGCGACCGGATGGAGCACGTCCGGCTGGCGCCCCGCGACATGCTGCGCCTGGTGTCCGAGCTGGGCGGGTGGCGCGAGGTGCGGCGCCTGGCGCCGCCGGAGGAGGAGGCTCGGCTGCACGGGCGGCGCCACAGCCCGGCCCGCGACGCGGCGGCGATCAGCCACCACTACGACGTGTCCAACGCCTTCTACCGCCTCGTGCTGGGCCCCAGCCTGACGTATTCGTGCGCGGTGTTCCACGACGCCGGCGACACGCTGGAGCAGGCGCAGGCCAACAAGTACGAGCTGATCTGCGCCAAGCTCGGCCTGAAGCCGGGCATGCGGCTGCTCGACGTGGGCTGCGGCTGGGGCGGCATGGTGCTGCACGCCGCCGAGCACCACGGCGTGCGTGCGGTCGGCGTCACCATCTCGAAGCGCCAGGCCGAGCTGGCCGAGAAGCGCGCCGTCGAGGCGGGCCTGTCCGACCGCGTCGAGATCAGGGTGCAGGACTACCGCGACGTCGACGACGGCCCCTTCGACGCCGTCAGCTCGATCGGCATGTTCGAGCACGTCGGCGAGGCGCGGCTGTCCGAGTACTTCCGGCGCCTGCGTTCGCTGCTGCGGCCAGCCGGTCGGCTGCTCAACCACGGCATCAGCCATCCGCCCGGGCACCGGGCCCGGCTGCCCCGGCGCAGCTTCATCAACCGCTACGTGTTCCCCGACGGCGAGCTGCACGAGGTCGGCCGGGTCTCGACCCTGGTGCAGGAGTCGGGGTTCGAGGTGCGCCATCTCGAGGCCCTGCGCGAGCACTACGCCCTGACGCTGCGCCGCTGGGTGGCCAACCTCGAGGCGGCCTGGGGTCAGGCGGTCGACGAGGTGGGCGAGGCGCGGGCCCGAGTGTGGCGCCTCTACATGGCCGCTTCGGCCGTCAACTTCGAGAAGGGCCGCACCCAGATCCACCAGATCCTGGCCACGCCCACCACCGACGACGGCGACGCGGCCATGCCGCTGCGCCCCGTGTTCGGCTGATCAGGCGAGCTGCCGGGCGATGGTGCCGGTGTCGTAGTAGACGCGCGCTCCCACCAGACGCTCGCCGACGAAGCTGAAGATCACCGCCGTGCGGCAGCGGAAGCGCCGTCCGGTGGCCTCGAAGTCGGGCCCCGAGCCCAGGTGGGTGCCGGTCATCCAGAGCTCGCACACCACCGCGTCGTCGGCGTGGTACACCTCGATCACCTCGAAGCTCAGGTCGGGGAAGTAGCGGCGCGTGACCGCGTAGTAGTGCCGCACCTCGGCGTCGCCGTCATACACCCGCTGGTTGCCGATGAGCTCGTAGCGGGGATGGTCGAAGCAGGCGAGCGCGGCCGCCGTGTCGTCGGCGTTCTGGGCCGCGAGCAGCCGGCGCAGCACCTGCTCGCGGTGCTCCTGCAGCTTGGTGCCGATGGGCGTCACGCGTGCCACGGCGTGGTCCTCCCGGCGGTGAGCGGTCGGCGGGGCGGGCCCACGCCTAGTCGAGCAGGTCGGGCTGGTCGGCGACGATCTTGTCGTAGAGCGGCTGGAAGCTCAGCCAGCCGGCGAGGTGCGAGCCCACCTGGCTGGCGGTCAGCGCCGCCGTCTCGTCGTCGATGACGATGGGGTCGCCCGCCGCCTCGGCCATGAGCTGGACGTGGCACGAGCGCTCCATGGTGATGAACCACCAGGCCGCCTCGTCGACCGAGGTGCCCACGGTGAGGAGCCCGTGGTTGCGCAGGATGGCGGCCTTGCCGGTGCCGAGCGCGTGGGCGATGCGCTTGCCCTCCTCGATGTCGAGCACCACGCCAGTGAAGTCGTCGAACAGGGCGTGGTCGCCGTGGAAGGCGCAGGCGTCCTGGGTGAGCGGTGCCAGCGTGCGCCCGAGCGTCGAGAAGGCCCGCCCGTAGGGCGAGTGGGTGTGGGCGGCGGCCTTGACGTCGGGCCGGGCGGCGTGGATCTGGCTGTGGATGGCGAACGCCGCGGTGTTGACCGGCCAGTCGCCCTCGACGACCTTGCCCTGGTGATCGACCAGGATGAGGTCACGGGCCCGGATCAGCCCGAAGCTCATGCCGAACGGGTTGACCCAGAACAGCTCGGGATGCTCGGGGTCGCGGCCGGTCAGGTGACCCGCGACACCCTCGTTGAAGCCGAACCGGTCGAACAGCCGGAAGGCTGCGGCCATGCGCTGCTTCATGTAGGTGCGCTCCTCGTCGGGCGAGGAGAACTCGGGCAGGCGGTGCGGTTGGCGGTCAGACATGGCGCGCTCCCGATCGGTGTGGGCGTCAGTCTACGAGGGTGGGGGAGCGGTGGCCGGGGCGAGCTCGTCCCACACCGCCCTGGTCTCGGCGTCGGGATCGGCCTGGACGGTGGGGTGCCGGTCGAGCACGCAGGTCAGGCGTCGCTCGATGTCGTAGGCGGGCCAGACGAGGCCGTCGTGGGACGGGCTGGCGGTGTGGGCGACGGCGGTCCACGCGCGGGCGACGGCGCCGGCCAGCCCGCGGCTGCCGTCGTCGAGCCCGCCGAGCAGCAGGTCGACGCCGCCCCGGTCGAGGTTGTCGAACACGAACGGCACCTCGATGGCGTGGCAGGCGCCGAGCGCGCCGCCCATGGCCGTCGAGCCCAGGTCGAACCGGTACATCGCCACCTGGGGCGTGTGCGCGGCCTGGGCCTCGGCCAGCCTGATGGCGGGCATGCGGAACACGTGGTCGGTCATCACGGCGCACAGCAGCCCGTCGGGGTCGGCCTGGGGCCGGGCGCGGCGGTAGACGCCGAGCACGTCGTCCACCCGGTCGGCGCCGACCAGGCGGGCCAGGCGGCGCCGCACCTGGTCCTCGGACAGGGGCCCGCTCATGCGGGCCCGCAGGTGGAACAGGTTCCACTCGTCGGCGTTGGTACCCGCGACCAGGGGCACGCCGGCGGCGCTGCCGGCCCGCACGGCCTCGACGGCCGGCGCGGGGAGCACGGCGCCGTCGACCACGGGCTGGAAGGTGAGCGCACCAACCCCCGGCCCCTCGTCGCGCTGGCCGTCGGCTTGGACCCGCTGCTCGATGGTGGCCTGGGCCCGCAGGATGTCCTCGACGGGCAGGGTTGTCAGAGCATCGGCGGAGGTGGGGGAGAGGTCGAGCGCGGCGAGGAAGCCCCCGGTCACCCACTCGGCCACCTCCGGCAGGTGGTTGTGGTGGGCCGCGCCGCTCTGGGCGATGGCGCCGTGGAACAGCCCGGCGGCCGCGGGCGTGCCCAGCAGGGTGCCCACGCTCATGCCGCCGGCTGACTCGCCGAAGATCGTGACCCGGCCGGGATCGCCGCCGAACCCCGCGATGTTGTCGCGCACCCATGCCAGCGCGGCCACCTGGTCGCGGATGCCGTTGGCGCCCGAGCCGGCCAGGTCGGGGTCGAGATGGCCGAGGTGCAGGAAGCCCAGCGCGCCCAGCCGGTAGTTGATCGTCACCACCACCACGTCGCCCGTGCGAGCCAGGTTGGAGCCGTCGTACCAGACGACGTTGCCCGAGCCGGCCACGAACGCCCCGCCGTGGATCCACACCATCACCGGCCGGGCCGCGTCGTCGGCCCCGGGGGTGAACACGTTGAGCACCAGACAGTCCTCGCCCGACGGGCGGTCCTGGGCGCCGAGCATCGCCTCGGTCGGCGACGGGTTCTGGGGGGCGATGAGGCCGAACTCGGAGGCGTCGCGCACCCCCGACCAGGGCTCGACGGGCCGGGGCGCACGGAACCGCTCGGCCCGCGCGTAGGGGATGCCGCGGTACTGCCACACGCCACGCTTCTCGATGCCCCGGACCTTGCCGGCGGAGGTGTCGACGATCACCGCGGCGATGCTAGCGGCGAACTTGACCCGGGGGTCAGGGCCGCCGCAGCCCTGACCCCCCGGCGTTCATCGGGCGATGCTGCGGGAGTAGATGCGCACCGCCAGCGGGGCGCAGATCACGATGATGCCGATGATCCACAGCCACGTGTAGGCCACCGGGTTGGCGATCGACCAGGGGTCGCCCGCCTGGGTGGGCGTGTTGGGATTGCCGAACAGCTCGCGCAGCGCGTCCGACAGCGTGGTGACCGGGTTCCACTGCGCGACCGCCTTGAGCGGCCCGGGCATCGACGCCACCGGTACGAAGGTGCTGGCGATGAAGGTGATGGGAAACAGCGCCACGAAGGCGATGCCCTGCACCCCCTCGGGCGTGCCCACCAGGCTGCCGAGCAACACGCCGACCCAGATCATGGCGAAGGCGAACGCCACCATGAGCAGGTAGCCGGCCAGGGCCTCGACGACGCTGCTGTGGATGCGCCAGCCGATGAGCAGGCCGCTGACCGACATGATGGCGATGGGCAGCAGGGACTTGAGCAGGTTGGCCACCGCGTGCCCGCCCAGCACCGCCCCCTTGGCGATCGGCAGCGAGCGGAAGCGGTCGACCGCCTGGTTCTTGCGGTCGTTGGCGATGCTCATGGCCACCCCGAAGGCGGTGAACACGATGGTCTGGGCCATGATGCCGCCCATCAGGAACTCGCGGTAGCTGCCGCCACCCGGCACGGCGATGGCCCCGCCGAACACGTAGCCGAACATCAGCACGAACATGATGGGCTGGATGGTGGCGTCGCTCAGCGCCTCGGGCTGGCGCTTCATGTGCACCAGGCCACGGCGGGCGATCACCCAGGCGTCGTGGACGACGCCGCGGGGCCGGTGCAACTCGGTGGCGGGCCCGGCGATGGCCTCGGCGACCTGGCCGTTGCCGTCGCCGTCGCGACCGGCGCCGTTGGTGGCGGTGAGGGTGTCGGTGGTTGCGCTCATGCGCGCGTCTCCTCGAGAACGTCGTCGTCTTCGTGGTCGATGGCCTCGCCCGTGAGGGTGAGGAACACCTCGTCGAGCGTGGGCTGGCGCAGGCTGAGGTCCTCGACCGTGATGCCGGCGTCGGCGAGCGTCCGGGCGACGGTGGCCAGTCCGCCCACGCCCTCGCCGGTGGGCACGGTGACCGTGCGCAGCGGGCGGTCGATCACCGGCTGCAGGTCTGTGCACCCGGCCAGCAGGCCGGCGACCGCCTCGAGCTGGGCGGGGTCGGCCAGCGTGACGCCGATGTTGTCGCCGCCCACCTGGCGCTTCAGGCTGCGGGCGTCGCCCCGGGCGATGATGCGGCCGTG
>DASSCS010000012.1:0-18314 GCA_035697515.1 Acidimicrobiales bacterium | reverse complement strand
GCCGCCGCGGCGCAGGATGCGGACGGCGCCCACGCCGTCGCCCTCGCCCCGTTCGACCAGCTCGGTGGTCTTGTGGCCGCTCCAGCTCGGCCAGGTGGCCACGTCGGCCAGCAGCCGGTACACGGCGCTGGTTGGTGCAGGCGACCAGCCGGTCGCTTCGACATGTTGACGTGCCATCGGTCTCCTCCTGTGATTCCCATCTGTACCAATCGGTACGTGTACCATACGGTACATGTCAACGGCACAGCCTCGCCCCGGCTCGAAGGGTGCGCCGGGGCACTCCGCCCGGGAGCGGCTGCTCGAGGCCGCGGTCGACCACGCCGCCCATCACGGCGTCGGCGACCTGAGCCTGCGCCAGCTCGCGGCCGCGCTCGGCACGAGCCACCGCATGCTCATCTACCACTTCGGGTCGAAGGAGGCGCTGCTCACCGAGATCGTCCGCACGGTCGAGGCCCGCCAGCGCGCCCAGGTGGCCGCCCTGGCCGAGGACGTGGACCTGTCATCCCCCGAGGCGCTGGAGCGACTGTGGGCCCACTTCGCCGACGAGGCGTTGTGGCCCTGGGAGCGACTGTTCTTCGAGGTGTACGCCCAGGCGCTCCAGGGGCGCCGGCATGCGCAGGGCCTGCTCGAGGACGCCATCGACGCCTGGCTCGATCCCGTGGCGAACATCCTCGTCGCGCAGGGGACGCCGGCCGCCCACGCGCGCGACGAGGCCCGGCTGATGCTCGCGGTCACACGCGGCATGCTGCTGGACCTGCTGGCGACCGGGGACCGTGCCGGCGTCGACGCCGCCATGCGCCGCTTCACCGCCCGCTGGCGCGCAGGCGGGGCGGGGTGAAGGACCTCCGCCCGCTGGCGCGCGGGCGGGGAGGGGTGAAGGACCTCCGCCCCGGCGGCCGTGGCGGCTCAGGTGAGCAGGAGCCAGCCACCGACGGCGAGTGCCGCGAGGGTGAAGAGGCCGAACAGCGCCACCCACACCGAGCCCGGGACCCGGGTGAGGCGGGCCAGCGTGTCGGCATCGGTGGGCGCGCCGGGCTGGTAGCGGCGCTGGCGCCGCAGCTCGCCCACGGGCCGCACGCCGCCCACCAGCAGGAACCAGGTCATGGCGTACGCGAAGCCCGCCTGCACGTCGGCCGAGCCGTAGAGCGACACGCCCACCACCATGGCCCCGGTGACCACCAGGGTCAGAGCGCCGTAGGCGTTGCGCACCATGACCAGCATGGCCAGCAGCACCGCGGCCGCGGCCCACAGCATGACGGTGACCTGCTCGACCGCCAGCAGCGCCACCCCCGCCAGCCCCACCAGCGACGGGGTGACATAGCCGGCCGCGGCCGTGACGACCATGCCGGGGCCCCGCGGCCGACCCACCGAGACCGTGAGCCCCGAGGTGTCGGCGTGCAGTCTGATGCCGGTCAGGCGACGACCCGTGGCCAGCGCCGCCACGGCGTGGCCGGCCTCGTGGGCGATGGTGACGACGCCGCGGGCCCAGCGCCACACCCCGTCGACCACCACCGCCAGCGCCGCCGCCACCCCTGTGGCCAGCACCAGCCACGACGAGGGGTCGATGCGGTCGACGGTCACGGCTGCCCACCCGGCCCCAGACATGCGGTCAGACTGCCACGCCCGACCCCGCCCCCGTGACCGACGTCGCTCTCTACGTCGCCCGGCGGGCCCGCCACTCGGCGGCGGTGACCTCGAACAGGGCGCCCACCAGCGCGCCCCGGCGCTCGTTGGCCGGGATGGTCACGGTCCGGGCCAACCGCATGCCCAGGCGCTCGGCCACCCGCACCGAGGGACGATTGTCGGCCTGGGGCACCGAGCACACCTGATGGAGTCCCAAGGTGCCGAACGCCTCGTCCAACGCGGCGGTCGCGCCCTCGGTCGCGTAGCCGCGGCCCCAGACGTCGGGATCGAACCGCCAGCCGACCTCGACCGCGGGCAGGATCTCGGGCAGGAAGCGCGGGACCGACAGCCCGACGAAGCCGACCACTCTCTCGCCGTCGCGCTCGCCGGCCACCCAGCAGGCGAAACCGCACTCGTCCCAGTCCCTGACCTGGGCGTCGACGAAGGCCTTCGTCTCGGCCCGCGTGAACCCACGGCCGTAGGGGAAGCGCCAGACGCCGTCCTTCGCGAACACCGGGGCGAGGGCGTCGACGTCGTCCGCCCGCATGCGGCGCAGGTGCAGCCGGTCGGTCGCGGCGTCACCCAGCGGGCGAACGATCGGCGGGTGAGCCGGCGGGGTCATCCGGCGGGAGCCACCTCGACGCGGGTGTCGTGGAAGGCCACCCCGCCGCCCCAGTCGGTCAGGGCGTCGTTGGTCAGCGCGTTGGCCGTGGCGGGCTCGCCGTGGTCGTCGGCCCACCATCCGAACGGCACGGCCGCCACGCCGGGGCGCAGGCGGGCGCTCACGCGGGCGGGCAGCGTCAGGGTCGCCCGGTCGTTCCATACCCGCACCCGGTCGCCCTCGGCGATGCCCCGGGCGGACGCGTCGGCGGGGTCGAGCTCGACGAACGGCCCGCCCTCGGCCGGCCCGTGCTTGGGCAGGTGCGAGTACGAGCTGTTGAGGAAGCGGGTGTGCATCTTCGGCGTGAGCAGGGCGAGGGGGAAGCGCCCGGCCACCGCCGCGTCGCCGTCGACGCCCTCGGGCGCCGACTCGTAGGCGGGCAGCGGGTCGTGCCCACGAGCGGCCAACGCCTCGCTGTAGAGCTCCGCCCGGCCGCTGGCGGAGGCGAAGCCGCCCGCCGCGTAGGGCCGCAGGTCCTCGGGGAGCGACAGGCGCACGAAACCTCGCTCCCGCAGCTCGTCGAGGTCGACGCCCCGCAGGGCGCTGCGCAGCAGCGACTCGTCGTCCTCGAACAGCTCGGGCTCGGTGAAGCCCATCGCCCCGGCCAGCCGCCGCCACAGCTCGGTGTTGGGCACCGCCTCGCCCAGCGGGGCGATGGCCGCCTCGTTCCAGCCGAGGTAGAGATGGCCCCAGGCGGCCACGACGTCGGTCTGCTCGATCTGCGTGGCGGCCGGGAACACCACGTCGGCGTAGCGAGCCGTGTCGGTGAGGAACTGCTCGCTCACCACCGTGAACAGGTCGTCCCGGGCGAGCCCCCGGCGGGTCGCCGCCGCGTTGGGCACCGACACGAGCGGGTTGCCGTTCCACACGAACAGGGCCTTGATCGGCGGGTCCAGCGCCGGGTCGGTGAGCGCCCGGCCCAGGTGGTTCATGTTGACGCCCCGGCGGCCGCCCGGCGGTTCGAGCCGGGGTGCGTCGAACACCGAGTCGTCGACGTTGGCATCCGCCCACGCGCCCACGCTGCGAGCCAGCCCGCCGCCCCGATGGCGCCACGACCCGGTGAGGGCGGGCAGGCAGGCGAGCGTGCGGAAGAACATCGCGCCGTGCTCGCGGTGCTCGGCGCCGATGAGCGTGCGGATGAACGCCGGCGTGGTGGTGCCGTACACCCGCCCCAGCCGCTCGACCTCCACGGCCTCGATGCCGCACGTCGCCGCCGCCCGCTCGGGCGTCCAGGCGGCCACGCGCTCGGCCAGCTCGTCGAACCCCAGCGTGTAGCTGTCGACGTAGTCGTGGTCGATCAGGTCGTCGCGCACGAGCACGTGCATCATGCCGAGCATCAGCGCCACGTCGGTGCCCGGCAGCGGTTGCACGAACCAGTCGGCGGCCTCGGCGGTCATGGTGCGCATCGGGTCGACGACCACGACCGTGGCGCCGGCGGCCCGGGCCTCCTCGACGAAGGGCCAGAGGTGCCGGTTGGTCAGGCGGGTGTTGGTGCCCCACAGCAGCACCAGGCGGGCGTGGCGCACGTCGGTGGGATCGGCCGCCCGCCCCGAGCCGAGCGTCGAGGCCGTCCCGGCCGAGGCGACGTTGCCGCACAGCGCACCGGACAGCCGCGAGGCGCCGAGCCGGGCGAAGAAGCGGCGGTCGAGCGACGACATCTGCAGCAGGCCCTGGGTGCCGGCGTCCCACCAGGGCAGCACGGCCTCGCCGCCGTGGTCGCGCACGACCCCGCCGACCCGCTCGGCCACCAGGTTGAGCGCGTCGCCCCACGACGCCCGGGCGAAGTCGCCGTTCCCCTTGGCGCCTTGCCGGACGAGTGGGTGAAGGACGCGGTCGGGGCTGTGCACCCGGTCGAGGAACCGGTTGACCTTGGGGCACAGCTCGCCGCGCGAGTACGGGTGGTCGGGGTTGCCGCGCAGGCGGACGGCGTGGCCGTCCTCGACCGTGACCACCCAGCCGCACGAGTCGGGGCAGTCGTGGTGGCAGGTGCCCAGCACCCTGCGGACGGTCGCGTCAACCATGCGCCGGAGTGTACGAACCACCCCCACGCGGCGGGCAGCGAGTTCCCCGGGGCCAGGGCGGCCCCGGCGGGCCCGTCACTCGCCCGTCGGGCCCTCGAACCGCGGCGATCGCTTCTCGGTGTGCGACGCCAGGCCCTCGCGGGCGTCGGGGCCACCGAAGCCGAAGAACTCGTACGCCAGCGAGGCGTCGAGGATCGCCGACTGGGCGCGGTACCAGTTGTTGAGGGTCTGCTTGGTGAAGCGGATGGCCGCCTGCGCCCCCTCGCTCAACGTCACCGCTACCTCGAGCGCACGCTCGTGCACCGCGTCGTCGTCGACGCACAGGGACACCAGCCCGATGCGCTCGGCCTCCTCGCCGGTCAGCGTGTCGCACGTCAGCAGGTAGTACTTGGCCTTGGCCATGCCGCACAGCAGCGGCCAGCAGATGGCGGCGTGGTCGCCGGCCGCAACGCCCAGGCGGGTGTGGCCGTCGATGATGCGGGCCGTCCGTCCCACGACCGACACGTCGGCCAGGATGCCCGCCACGAGGCCCGCGCCCACGGCCGGGCCGTGGATGGCCGACACCACCGGCTTGGCGCAGTTGATGACGTTGAACACCAGGTCGCGGGCCTCGCGCATGACCCGGGCCCGCACCGCGTAGTCGGACATGAGCGAGTCGAGCAGCTCGAAGCTGCCGCCGGCCGAGAACGCCCGGCCCGCACCCTGCAGCACGGCCACGTGGGTGTCGGGGTCGCGGTCGACGGCCAGCCACACGTCCGCCAGCTCCCGGTGCACGTCGTGGTCGACGGCGTTGAGGCCCGGCCCGTCGAGCGTGATGCGGAGCACCCGCCCGGCGGGGCGGTCGAAGCGCAGGTGGGGGAAGGCGTCGTAACGGTCGGGCACGGCGGGCATGGCGGGCTCCCTCGGCGCGGCGGTGGTCGGAGCGACGGTACGCGGGTCGCACGCCGGGGGCGAGCGGCCCGGCCCCAACGGGCGCGGCGTCCGACGGCGCGCCGCCGATGGGGTGCCCCACCTGGCCGGTGTGCCACCGTTGTCGGGTGACAGGAACCGTCTTGCTTACCGGCGGCGCCGGCTACATCGGCAGCCACACCGCGCTCGAGCTGCTCGGCGCCGGGTGGGACGTCGTGGTGGTCGACGACTTCTCCAACAGCAGCCCGGTCGCCCTCGAGCGCGTCGCCGAGCAAGCGCCCGGCAGCGGCAAGCTGCGCTGGCACCGCCTCGACGTGCGCGACACCGGCGCGTTGACGGCCGTGCTTCGCGACGAGGGCGTCGAGGCGGTGGTGCACTTCGCCGGGCTCAAAGCGGTGGGCGAGTCGGTGGCCCAGCCGTTGCGCTACTACTCGGTCAACGTCGGCGGCGCGGCCTCGCTGCTGCAGGCCATGGACGACGCGGACGTCCGACGGCTGGTGTTCTCGTCGTCGTGCACCGTGTACGGCGACCCCGAGCGCGTCCCGATCGACGAGTCGACCCGCCGCCAGGCCACCAACCCCTACGGCCGCACCAAGCTGATGATCGAGGACATGCTCGTCGACCTGGCCGCCAGCGACGATCGCTGGCACCTGCTGGCGTTGCGCTACTTCAACCCGGTGGGTGCGCACGCCAGCGGACGGCTGGGCGAGGATCCCGACGGCATCCCCAACAACCTGATGCCCTACGTCATGCAGGTGGCCATCGGCCGCCACCCGTTCGTACGGGTCTTCGGCGACGACTATCCCACGCCCGACGGCACGGGCGTACGCGACTACCTGCACGTGGTCGACCTGGCGCTCGGGCACCGGGCCGCGCTGGACAGGGCGGCCGAGCTGCCTGGCCTCACGGCCGTCAACCTGGGTACCGGGCAGGGGTCGTCGGTGCTCGACGTCATCGCCGCCGCCTCGCGGGCCGTGGGCCGCGACCTGCCCTACAAGGTGGTCGAGCGGCGGCCGGGCGACGTGGCCGCCTCGTGGGCCGACCCGTCGCTGGCGCACGACGTGCTGGGCTGGCGGGCCGAGCGCAGCCTCGACGAGATGGCCGCCGACCACTGGCGCTGGCAGCGTGACAACCCACGGGGCTACGCCGGCTGACATGCTGGCGCCCGTGCGCCTCGTCCTCGTGGGACCGCCCGGCTCGGGCAAGGGCACGCAAGGCCTCGTCATCGCCGAGCGGTTGGGGGTGCCCTACGTGTCGACCGGCGACGTGCTGCGCGCCGAGGTGGCCGCCGGCACCGGGCTGGGCAGGCGGGTGTCCGCGCTGCTCGACCGGGGCGACCTGGTGCCCGACGACCTCATGGTCACCGTCGTCGCCGCCGCCCTCGACCATCACGGCCCGGCGGCCCGCCGCGGCTACGTGCTCGACGGGTTCCCGCGCACGCTGGCCCAGGCGCTCATGGTCGAGCGTGCGGGGTCGCCCCTCGCCCCACCCGACCTCGCCGTGCTGATCACCCTTCCCGACCGGGTCGTGCACGACCGGCTGCGGCGCCGGGCCGAGGAGGGGCGGACAGACGACGCCGACCCGGCGGTGATCGACCGGCGCCTGGAGGTGTACCGGGACGAGAGCGAGCCGCTGCTCGACCACTACCTCGCCCGCGACGCGCTGGTGACGGTCGACGGCGACCAGCCGCCGCCCGCAGTGACCGAGGCCATCCTCGCTGCGCTCGCCGCCCGCCCGCGCGCAGGGTGAGCGGGCGGAGGGACGAGCTCAGGCGACGGGAGCGGGCGAGCCGGCCCAGCGGCCGGGGCCCAACGTCTTGGCCTCGCGCATGGCGGCGTCGGCGCGGGCCAGGATGGCGTCGGGCGGCTCGCTGGCCCCCAGCTCGGTGACGCCGACGCTGACGGTGATGCCCACCCGGTGGTCGTCGTCGAGGACGATCGGCACCGCCACCGCGTCGATCAGCCGCCTGGCCACCGACTCGACGTCGGCGCGGCCGACGCGCTCGCACAGCACGGCGAACTCGTCGCCGCCGATGCGCGCCACCAGGTCGCCAGGGCGCAGTGCACCCGACAGCCGGTCGGCCACGACCCGCAGCACCATGTCGCCCGCCAGGTGGCCGAGCTCGTCGTTCACCGGCTTGAACCGGTCGAGGTCGAGGAACAGCACCGACGCCTCGCCCTCGGCGGCCTTGGCGATCTCGGCGAGGCGACCGACGAACGCCGGGCGGTTGGCCAGCCCCGTCAGCGTGTCGTGCGAGGCCGCGAACGCGAGCGCGCGGTGGTTGCGCTCCCACTGCAGGGTGAAGCGCAGCAGGCGACCGACGCGGTGGATGGCCCGCCACGAGAAGCGCGTGAGCTTGCCGTCGAGGGGCCGCCACAGCACCAGGGCGGCCACCGGGCCGGCGCCGGGCACGCTGACCGGGTGGGCCCAGCACGATGCGAGGCCGTGGGCCCGGGCCCGATCGGCCAGCCCGGGCGGGATGTCGTCGAGCGTGTCGCACTCGACGTCCTCGCCGGTCTCGAGGGCACGGGCCCATGGCGAGCGGGGCCCCGCGGCCAGCAGCTCGACCGCGTCGCCGGCCGTCACGAGGAAGCGGTCGCCCTGCCACTCGTCGCCGATCGAGGCGACGCACCGGGGCACCGACTGCTGCAGCACCGCCACCAGGTGGCTCAACACGTCGTGGACCGGAGCGTGGTTGGCGATGGCCTCGAGGGCGTTGTCGAGCGCCAGCTCGTAGCCGGCCCGGCGCACCACGACCGCGAAGTACGGCAGGCCGGTGCGCTGGCGGGTGGCAGCGACCACGCTGCAGGGCGTGGTGGTGCCGTCACGGCAGATCAGGTCGGCCGGCTGGCCCACGCCGCCGCGGGGGTAGTGCACGCGCTCGGACAGGGCCTGGAACTGCAGGAACGACTCGAGCACGTCGGCCAGCGACGAGGGGGCGATGATCGTCTCCATCGACCGGCCGACCAGCTCGTCGGGCCGCCAGCCGAGCAGCTCCTCGATCGAGCGGCCCACCCAGCGGATGACACCCCGATCGTCGATGATCGCGAACGGATTGACGGCCGTCTCGACGATCGTCCTGTACACGTCCGGCGACGGCTCGTCGCCAGGCTCGAGTTCCATCGATGTCCCCGTCCCATCGGGCGCGGTGTCACCCCATCAACCGCGCTGCGCACACGATACGCCACGGCGCAACAGTGCGAGAGCCCGTACGGTGCGGGCAGGCTGGATGGTCAGGGGGCGGTCGTGCCGCCGACCGGCATGGGGGGCAGGCTCAGCTTGGTGTGGTCCCACGAGCGCACGCGCTCGGCGTCGAGGCGCACCGCGATGCGCTTGGTGAGCATCGTCTCGACCAGCGGTCGGGCCTCGTCGGTGTAGGGGCCGGTGTAGCGCTCCCACACGCTCACACCGATGTTCCAGAGCTGTTCGGGGTCGTCGACGATCACGCCTCGGCCCTCGATGGACACGCCCCGCAGCGTGTCGTAGGTGAGCCCGTCCTCGATCATGCAGGTGATCCGGTCGTCGCGCCGCAGGTTCTGCGCCTTCTGCGACTTGGCCTTGGTCTCGAACCAGATCTGCCCGTCGATGACCGCGTACCACATGGCCACCACGTGGGGAGCGCCCGTCGGACCGACGGTGGCCATCGTGGCCGTCCGCCCTCGCTCGACGAAGGCGGCGACCTCGTCGTCGGTCATCGTGATCTGCGCCCGCTGGTTGGTGCCCATGCGTGGTCCCCTTCGGTGGTCGGCTCGCGGCGGAACCGGTCTAGCGCGCCGGCCGCCGCGACCGCGTCCCGGAGGCCAGGCCGTCGGCGAGGATGGCGAACGCCTCGTCGAGCATCGGCTCCAGCCGCTCGGGGTCGGCGCCGTGTGCCACCCACCGGTTGGTGGTGGTCCAGATGGCCGATGCGATCATGGTGGCTGTCACCTGGGCCTCGAGGTCGTCGGGGCGCAGGCCGAGGCGGCCCGCGACGGCGTCGACCAGCTCGGCCTCCTCCTCGTAGAAGTGCTCACGGGCCAGCTTCCGCAGGCTGGGCGTGGTCAGCATCACCTGCAGCTCGCGCACGAGGAGGGGATCGGCGAGGTGGTCGTCGAGCTCGGCCCGGACGACCTCGCGCGCCGCGTCGAGCAGCTCCTCGCCGGCGGGCCGGGCTGCGAGCATCGGGCCGATCCGCGACTCCTTGCTGGCGCTGCGCGCCATGATCAGCTCGGGCTTCGACTCGAAGTAGCGGAAGAAGGTGCGGGGGGACACCTCGGCCGCCGCCGCGATGTCCTCGATGGTAGTCGCCTCGAACCCCTTGCGCTCGAACAGCTCGAGGGCGGCGTCGATGATGGCCTCGCGGGTGCGGGCCTTCTTGCGCTCGCGCAGCCCGTGCGCTGCATCGACGACCTTCTTCACACGGCAAGTATGCCCCGCGGTGCCATCTGTCAGTCGAGTGCCTCGTACCGGTCATGTGCCGAGTGTCATAACAATAGTGTTTGGCAGTCTCTTGACAACTGGCACTGTACTGCCACACCCTGGCTGGCATGAGCGCCTTCCTGTACCGACTGGGCCGGGCCTCCGCCCGTCGCCGCCGCCTCACCGTGCTGGTCTGGACCCTCCTGGCCGTGGGGGTGATGGCCGCCGCCCAGGTCGGCGGCGGGCGAACGACCGACGCCTTCGAGATCCCGGGCGTCGAGTCGCAGCGCGCGCACGACGTGCTCGAGGACGAGTTCCCCGCGGCGGCCGGCACGTCGGCCCAGCTCGTCTTCGCCGCCGAGGACGGCACGCTGTCCGGCGCCGGCACGGCCGCGGCGGTCGATGCCGCCCTCGCCGACGTGGCGGCCCAGCCGCATGTCGGCGCCGTGGGCGGGCTGCAGCGGTCACCCGACGACCGGGTCGCCTACGCCGAGGTGCGCTACGACCGACCCTCCGAGGGCATCCGGGACCAGGCCTACGAGCGGCTCGAGGCCACCATGGCCCGGACCAACGAGGCCGGCGCGGTCCGCATGGAGCTGGGCGGCGACCTGCCGACCGAGGCCACCCAGGACGAGCCCTCCGGCCAGGAGCTGATCGGCATCCTGGTCGCCGTGGTCGTCCTGCTGGTGGCGTTCGGGTCGGTGATCGCCATGGGCCTGCCCATCGGCGTCGCGCTCGTGGGCCTGGCCACCAGCATGGGGCTGATCACCCTCGTCGCCGCGCTGGTCGACGTCAACACGGTCGCCCCCACCCTCGCCGCCATGATCGGGCTGGGCGTCGGCATCGACTACTCCCTGTTCATCGTCACACGCCACCGCGAGAACCTGCGACTGGGCCTGCCGGTCGACGAGGCCGCAGGCCGCGCCATCGCCACCTCGGGCGCGGCCGTGCTGTTCGCCGGGGCGACGGTGGTCATCGCCATCTGCGGGCTGGCCATCGCCGGCATTCCCGCCGTCACGCTCATGGGCCTGATGTCCGCCCTCACCGTGGCGGTGATGGTGGCGATCGCGCTCACCCTCCTGCCCGCGCTGCTGGGCTTCGCGGGCCACCGCATCGACGCCATCCGCCTGCCGGGCATGCGGGCGGGCGCCGGCCTCGCGCGGCGCGAGTCGCTGTGGCACCGCTGGGGGCGGCAGGTCTCGGCCCACCCGTGGCGCTACCTGGCCGCCGGCGTGGCCGTCCTCGTCCTGCTGGCCGCCCCGGTGCTGAGCATGCGGCTGGGCATGACCGACAACGGCGCCGGGCCCACGTCGACGACCACGCGCCGGGCCTACGACCTGGTGGCCGAGGGCTTCGGTCCCGGGTTCAACGGACCGCTGGTGCTGTCGGTCGAGCTGGACGGCGCCACGGTCGACGACCTGGCCCCGCTGACGGCCGCGGTTGCGGACGACCGCGGCGTACAGGCGGTCGCGCCCCTGCGGCCGAACGCCGAGGGCACGGCCGCCGTGCTGCAGGTCATCCCGACGACCGCACCCCAGCACGAGGGCACGACCGAGCTGGTCCACCGGTTGCGCGACCAGGTCATCCCCGAGGCGCTGGCGGGGACGACCGGCGCCGAGGTGCACGTGGGCGGCCAGACCGCGGTGTTCATCGACATGTCCGACCAGGTGTCGAGCCGGCTGCCCTGGTTCGTCGGGGCGGTCATCGGGCTGTCGGTCGTGCTGCTCATGGTCGTGTTTCGCTCGATCGCCGTGCCGCTCAAGGCCGCGGCCATGAACCTGCTGTCGATCGGGGCCGCCTACGGCGTGATCGTCGCCGTGTTCCAGTGGGGGTGGCTCAAGGACCTGTTCGGCGTCGCCGAGACCGTGCCGATCGTGTCGTTCATGCCGATGATGCTGTTCGCCATCCTGTTCGGGCTGTCGATGGACTACGAGGTGTTCCTGCTGTCCCGGGTGCGCGAGGAGCACCTGCGGCACGGCGACAACGACACCGCCGTCGTCGAGGGCATCGCCGCCACCGCCCGGGTCATCACGTCGGCCGCCCTCATCATGATCAGCGTGTTCGGCGCCTTCGTGCTGGGCGACGACCCGGTGGTGAAGATGTTCGGCCTGGGCCTGGCCACCGCCGTGCTCATCGACGCGACCGTCGTCCGCATCGTGCTCGTGCCGGCCACCATGAGGCTGCTGGGCGAGCGCAACTGGTGGCTGCCCGGCTGGCTCGACCGCCGCCTGCCCCACCTGGACGTCGAGGGCGGCGCCCGCCTGACCGGCAGCGACGACGAGCCGGGCCCGTCAACGTCCGCCGACCGCGAGCCCGCCCTTACCGGCTGAGCCGACGACGCGGCCGGCCCGGCGGCGGTCTTCCTGGTGCGGGAGTGGTTGCCCAGCAACCGTTCCGGCACCAGGAACCGGCGGGAGGTACCGCGCTCGCCGGTCGGACCGGCCGCGACGCCCACTCGAGCGCCACGGCCATGGCCCAGCCAAGCGGTTCCACCGACCGGGTCAGCCCTCGTCGTCGGTCTCGGACGGGTCGGCCAGCAGGCCGCCGGCGGCCGCCAGCGCCATGGCCAGGCCCGCGGCCCGGTCGACGACGGTGGCGATGGTGATCTCGGCGGGGGCGCCGGGGACCGACAGAGGAGCCTCGCCCAGCGACCGCACCAGGGCGGTGGGGTCGCCGGCCGGGACGATGGGCTGCACCTCGGGCAGCGGCGGCACGGGCCGCCACAGGTCGAGGGGCTTCTGCTTGGCGCGGGACTTCTTCGCCCCACGGCGCCGGCCCTGCCCCTGGCCCTGCTGCTTGCGCCGCGGCTGCTGCTGGTGCCTGGCGTTGGTGTTGTTGCCGTTGCTGCCGCTCATGCCGCGTCCTCGGTGATGTCCTCGGTGAGCAGGGCGTCGGGCCGCATGCCGAGCGCCACCCTGAGCTGGTCGGCATCGAGGTCGGACAACGAGCTCGACTTGGGCAGCACGAGGTCGGCGATGTGGCGCTTGCCGGCCACCACCTCTTCCACCCGCTCGTCGACCGTGCCCGGGCACACCAGGCGGTGCGACACGACCGTGCGGGTCTGGCCGATGCGCCATGCCCGGTCGCGGGCCTGGTCCTCGACGGCCGGGTTCCACCAGCGGTCGTACAGCACGACGTGGCTGGCGGCGGTCAGATTGAGCCCGGTGCCGCCGGCCTTGAGCGACAGCACCAGTGCCCCGGGCCCCTCGCCGCCCTGGAAGTCGGCGATGAGCCGGTCGCGGGCGCCCCGGGCCAGGCCGCCGTGGTAGCAGGCGATGGGGATGCCGGTGACCTCGGTGAGGTGGTCGGCCAGCCGCTTGCCCCACTCGGCGAAGTGGGTGAACACCAGGATGCGCTCGCCGGCCGCGAACACCGACTCGACGATCTCCTCCAGCCGGGCCAGCTTGCCCGACCGGCCGGCCAGGGGACGGCCGTCGTCCTGGTAGGCGGCGGGATGGTTGCAGATCTGCTTGAGGGCCGTGATGGCGGCGAGGATGGCGCCCTGCCGGGGCTCGCCGCCCTCCTCGGAGCTGACGGTGGTGGTGACCAGCTTGTCGAGCACCGCCTGGTAGAGGCCGATCTGCTCGGTGGTCATGCTGCAGTGGTCGAGCTCGTCGATGCGGTCGGGCAGCTCGGCGGCCACCACCGGCTCGGACTTCGTGCGCCGGAACACCAGGATGCCGTTGAGCGCCCGCAGCGCAGCCTCGCCCTCGCCCGAGAGCTGGGCGATGAACGCCGGCCGGCCGCCCACCAGGCCGGGGTTGGCGAAGTCGAGGATCGCCCACAGGTCGCCGAGGCCGTTCTCGACCGGCGTGCCGGTGAGGGCCAGGCGCGTGCGGGCGCTGAGCCGTCGGAGCTGCTGGGCGGTCTCGTTGGCGGGGTTCTTGATGGCCTGGGCCTCGTCGAGGACGACCCGGTCCCAGTGGTGCTCGGCCAGCGCGTCGATGTCGCGCACGGCGGTGCCGTAGGTGGTGATGACGATGTCGGCCCCCGCCACCTCGGACTCGAGCTCGTCGGCGGTGGCGCGGGTGGCGCCGTGGTGGACGACGACGCGGAGCTGGGGCGTGAACCTGGCTGCCTCGGCCGCCCAGTTGCCGACCACCGCCGGCGGGGCGATCACGAGGGCGGTGCGCCCGCCGTCGTCGGTGCGGGTGCGGGCGATGTGGGCGAGCACGGTGGGGGTCTTGCCCAGTCCCATGTCGAGGGCCAGGCAGCCGCCCAGCCCGACGGTGTCGAGGAAGCCCAGCCAGGCCAGCGCCTCGGCCTGGTAGCCGCGGAGCTGCCCGACGAACCCCTCGGGACGGGAGACCGGCTCGGTGGGCGCCTCACGGGCCCGGTGCAGCAGGTCGGTGGCCCAGCCCGTGCCCTCGACGGTGACGCCGCCGGCCAGCGGCGTGCCCTCGAGGCCCACTGCGAAGCGCAGGATCTCTGCCCCGGTGAGCTGGGTCGTGGCCGACCGCTCGGCCAGTGCGGCGGCCGCCTCCTTCAGGTCGGCCCGGTCGAGCTCGACCCAGCGCCCCCGTGAGCGCACGAGCGGGCGGGCCTCGATGGCCAGGCGGGCGACCTCGGCCGCGGTCAGCTCGACGTCGTCGAAAACGGCCGACCAGCGCACGTCGCTGAGCTGGTGCGCACCGACGACCGTGTCGCCCGCGGGCTCGGTGAACAGACGTAGCGACGGCGAGGGCTTGCGACGCGACAGCGACGGCACCCGCACCTCGAACCCGGCGGCCTCGAGCGTGGCGCCCGTGACCGTCATGAGCTCCCACGCCTCGTCCTGGTTGAGGTACACCTGGCCGCGGCGCTGGCCACCGGCCCGGAACAGCACCGGCAGGATGCGCTCGAGGCGCGTCATCTCGTCGGCCAGCGGCTTGGTCGACTTGCTGTCGGTCAGCGCCAGCTCGATGGGCAGCAGCCCGCCCTCGGCGCCCCGGCCGAGCACGTGCAGGAACCAGGCCTCGCCCGAGTCGGGCGGGTCGAGCTGGACCACCAGCCGCGACCGCCCGGCGCCGGTGACCGGCTTCGACCAGCGGTCGAGCCGCTTGGCCACCTCGGCGCCCGCGGCCACGGGGGCGGCGAAGGACGAGCCGTCCAGGCGGGTGACGACCGCCTCGGCGACGTCGGTCACCGTGCGCACCACGGGCGGCGGCGCCGACAGCTCGAGCCGGGCGGCGGCGTCGGAGACGATGGCGTCGACCACGGCCCGTAGCACCTCGACGGTGACGCCCTTGCTGTCGGCCCGGTTGAGGGCCACGACCGGCCCCGGCATGGCCGTGGCCAGCTCCTCGACGTCGTCGCGGTCGAGGTCGGCGGGCACCCAGCGCACGTTGAGGTCGAGCGAGCGGTTGTCGGAGCGCCGGTTGGTGCGCACCGAGGGCACCACGGCACCCCGGGCCACCAGCCGCACGGCCGCCACCGCGACCCGGCCCAGCCAGGTGACGCTGGAGCCCACGCCGTCGCCGCCCAACCCGCCGCCCACGGCCACGAGCCAGCCGAGCGCGTCGGCCACGGGGATGGACAGCGCGGCGGCGCGCACGCCCGTGGGCAGCGGCACCCCCCGGTGCTGGTTCCACCCGACGGCGGGGCCGCCGATGCGCTCGAGGCGGTCGGACAGCTCGTCGTGCGTGGCGGGGGGCGCCTCGGGCCCGGCGGCCCAGACCACGATCTCACCCGCCGACCACGAGGCCTGCAACCGCACCTCGCCGGCCGGGTCGGGCGCCACCAGCACCGCGGCCGCGGGCTCGGAGGCGCCGGTGAGCCGGTCGTAGGCGACCTCGAGCCGGTCGAGCTCGGCCTCGAGGTCGGCGACGGCCTGCTCACGCCCGGGGCCCTCGCTCTCGAGCACGGCGTCGAGGTGGTCCTCGGTCTCGTCGAGCAGGCGATCGAGCGCGCGCCGCCAGGCGAACGGGTTCGCCTCCAGCAGGCTCAGCTGCTCGTTTGTGGCAATGCCGTCGACCGCCGCCCACGCAGCGGCCTCCAGCGTTCGGGTGGCCTCATCCATAGCTGTGGCGACGCTCCTCGCGCCGCACCCCCGGGACTCGGAGACCGGGGGAGGTCGTCCGTCCTGTCTGGCATCTTCGAGCCTGCCTTGGACCCAGGCTGGCCCCACCGCTTCCTGGCGCGGGATTCCAGACCTCCACAGCATACGGCCCCCGCCGACGCGAGACACGCATGCCGGCCCATCGGGTCGGCGGGCCCCGGTCGTCGGCGCGCTCGGCCTGGCGCGCGCCGCCCGGGGCCGGGGATGCTCGGTCCATGACGACGATGACCGCCTGGGTGGTGGACACGCCCGGCCCCCTCGCCACCGGTCCGCTCACCGCCGTCGAGCGCCCCATCCCCAATCCCGGGCCGGGCGAGATCAGGCTGCGGGTGTCGGCCTGCGGGGTGTGCCGGACCGACCTCCACCTGGCCGAGGGCGATCTCCCTCCTCGACGGCCCGCCACCGTGCCCGGGCACGAGGTGATCGGGACGGTCGACGCGGTCGGCGACGGCTGCCGCCGCTTCGTCGTCGGGCAGCGGGCCGGCATCGCCTGGCTACGCCACACGTGCGGGCGCTGCCGCTGGTGCCGGTGGGGGCGCGAGAATCTGTGCCTGGAGCCGCGCTTCACGGGGTGGGACGCGGATGGCGGCTACGCCCAGTGGGCGGTCGTCGACGAGGCGTACGCCTACCGCCTGCCCGCCGGCTTCGACGACGAGCATGCCGCCCCGCTGCTCTGCGCCGGCATCATCGGCTACCGGTCGCTGCGCCGTGCCGAGGTGCCACCGGGCGGCCGGCTGGGCATCTACGGCTTCGGGGCGTCGGCCCACCTGGCCGCCCAGGTGGCGCTGGCCGAGGGGGCGACCGTCCACGTGCTGACCCGGTCGGCCGAGGCGCAGCGGCTCGCGCTCGAGCTGGGTGTGCACTCCGCCGGTGGCGCCGACGACGAACCGCCCGAGCCGCTCGACGCCGCCATCCTGTTCGCCCCCGCGGGTGACCTGGTCCCCGTTGCGCTCGCTGCCCTCGATCGGGGCGGCACCCTTGCGGTGGCCGGCATCCACCTCAGCGACGTCCCCCCGCTCGACTACCAGCGGCACCTCTTCCAGGAGCGCCAGGTCCGCAGCGTCACGGCCAACACCCGGGCCGACGGCGAGGAGTTCCTCACCCTGGCCGGCCGGCTGGGATTGCACGTGGCGACCACGCCCTACCCCCTCGACGCCGCCGACCGGGCGCTGGCCGACCTGGCCGCCGACCGGGTGACCGGTGCCGCCGTGCTGCTGACCGGTGCGTGAGCGCGCACGAGGCTCGGACGGTCGTGCACCCGCCCCGGACCGGTCGGCGGGATGACGGGATCGATCGCCCGCACCCTTCGCTGCCCGCCCGCTTGCCGCTCACTCGAAGGCGAGGGAGGGCAGCGGCCCCGGGGTCAGCGCGCCGACCTGGTAGAGGACGCTCAGCTCGTCGCGCACGCCCCAGTGCTCGGCCAGCCGATCGCCGTCGCCCCGGTAGAGGTGCATGCTGGGCATGGCGTATGGCCGTCCCGTGGCGCGGACGCCGAGATGGTCGCTGCGGTGCACCCCGTGCCCGGTGGCCCGGAAGGCGACGCGATCGTCGGCGACCACCACCTCGTGGATCTCATAGCGGAGCTGGAGAACGCCGGTGACGAACTCCATCACGGTGATGTAGCCGTCGGGGCCCGGTGGCACGAGGCCCGGCGGAGCACCGTGGTCGACGAAGTCGTCGGTCACGAGGTCGCGGATGCGCTCGAGGTCACGGTCGTTGATGGCGTCGACGAGTGCTCGGGCGGCGCGCTCGATCTGGTTCATGGTTGTCTTCCCCTATTCGATTGAGTAACCTTCAAACCACTGGAATTCTCTTCTAACAGATCGCCGGTGACGTGACAACCCCCGACCGCTCGTACACGAGTCCGCTACGCGACGATCAGGCCCGGCTCACCCGCCGGCGCATCATCGGCGCGGCCCACGACCTGTTCCTGACGCAGGGCTACGCCGGCACCACGATCGAGACCATCGCCCGCACCGCCGGCGTCAGCGTCCAGACCGTGTACAACTCGGTCGGGAACAAGGCCGCCGTGCTCGCCGCGGTGTACGACGCCACACTGGCTGGCGACGATGCCCCCGTCGCCATCGCCGAGCGGTCGACGTTCCAGGCGATGCTCACCGAGCGCGATGCGCGGCGCTGCCTGGCCCGCTACGCCGCCCTCAGCCGCGAGTTGAGCCAGCGGGCCGCTCCGCTGGTGGCCACGATCCTGGCCGAGGCGGGCAACCCGGACCTTCGGGCGTTGGCGGCCACGATCGACCAGCAGCGGGCTGACGGAACGGCCGCCGTCGCCCGCCATGTGACCGACCGGTTCGGTCTGGCCCCCGGCCTGACCGTCGACGAAGCGGCCGACATCCTCTGGGCGCTGACCGCCCCAGAAACGATGATCCGCCTCGTCCACCGACGCGGCTGGACCTGGGAACGCTACGAATCCTGGCTCGCGGACGCCATGGCCGACGGCGTGCTCGGTCACCGTCGTCGTGGAGCTTCCGCGGCGCGACGCTGAAGCGGCGACCGGGACTCGCCCCGGGAGCGGTGGGCCGAGCGCTCATACTTAGGTATTGACCTAAGCTTTGCTCGATGGTTGGGTTGGGTACATGCCTCAAGTGGCCGACCTGAACCGCCTCTTCAAGGTGCTCGCCGATCCGACCCGCCGGGCGGTCGTCGA
>DASSCS010000011.1:0-48021 GCA_035697515.1 Acidimicrobiales bacterium | reverse complement strand
CTACGAGGAGATCATCCGCAAGGTCCGCTCCAACAAGCTGAGCCCCGATGACTTCGCCGGCGCCACCATCACCCTCACGAACCCGGGCACCATCGGCACCAAGCAGTCGGTGCCGCGCCTCCTGCCGGGGCAGGGCACGATCGTCGGCGTCGGCGCCATCGACTACCCGGCCGAGTGGCGGGGGGCCGACCCCGTGCTGCTGGCCAACCTCGGCGCCTCCAAGGTCATCAACGGCTACCTGGGCCGCACGCGGGGCGGCAAGGTCAGCTTCACCCACATCATCGGCTACGCCATCGTGCGGGCCATCGACGAGACCATGCCGCGCATGAACTCGACCTTCGTCGAGGGCGCGGACGGCAAGCCCCGCGTCATCCGCCACGAGCACGTCGGCCTCGGCCTCGCCGTCGACCTCGAGAAGGCCGACGGCAGCCGCAGCCTGCTCGTCCCGGTCATCCGCGACGCGGACACGCTCGACTTCCGGGCGTTCTGGGGCACCTACGAGGAGATCATCCGCAAGGTCCGCTCCAACAAGCTGAGCCCCGATGACTTCGCCGGCGCCACCATCACCCTCACGAACCCGGGCACCATCGGCACCAAGCAGTCGGTGCCCCGCCTGATGCCCGGCCAGGGCGTCATCGTGGGCGTCGGGGCCATCGACTTCCCGGCCGAGTGGCGGGGCGCCGACCCCGTCATGCTCGCCGACCTGGGCGCGTCCAAGACCATCACCCTCACGTCGACCTACGACCACCGGGTCATCCAGGGCGCCGAGTCGGGCGTCTTCCTCAAGCGGGTCGAGGAGCTGCTGCTCGGGGCCGACGGCTTCTACGACGACATCTTCACCAGCCTGGGCGTCCCCTACGAGGCCATCAAGTGGCGGCGCGATGTCAACCCGATCGACAGCGAGCACACGGCGCTCGAGAAGCAGATGGCGGTGGCGACGCTCATCCGGGTGTACCGGGTGCGGGGGCATCTGATCGCCGACCTCGACCCGCTGCGCTGGAAAGAGCCGCGCATGGCGCCAGAGCTCGACCCGGCCACCTACGGGCTCACCATCTGGGACCTCGACCGCGAGTTCCTCACGGGCGGCCTGGGCGGCAGCGACAAGGCCGCCCTCAGCGAGATCCTCCGGGTGCTGCGCGACGCCTACTGCCGCACCATCGGCATCGAGTACATGCACATCCAGGACCTCGACGAGCAGCGCTGGATCCAGGAGCACGTCGAGAGCCAGAGCCAGCAGCAGCTCGACGCCGAGGACCAGCGCTACATCCTCGATCGGCTCAACGCGGCCGAGGCGTTCGAGAAGTTCCTGGGCACCAAGTGGGTCGGCCAGAAGCGGTTCGGCATCGAGGGCAGCGAGAGCCTGATCCCCATCCTCGACGCCATCCTCGAGGCGGCCGCGGACGACCGGCTCGACGGCGCCATCATGGGCATGCCCCATCGGGGCCGGCTCAACGTGCTGGCCACCATCGTGGGCAAGAACTACGACCAGGTGTTCAAGGAGTTCGAGGGCACGGTCGACCCGGCCGCCGTCCAGGGCTCGGGCGACGTGAAGTACCACCTGGGCCAGGTGGGCAAGTTCCAGAGCCGGTCGGGCAACCAGATCCAGGTCGAGCTGGCCGCGAACCCCAGCCACCTCGAGGCCGTCGACCCGGTGGTCGAGGGCATGGTGCGGGCCCGCCAGGACCAGATCAACCTCCCCGACGCCTACTCGGTGCTCCCCATCCTCATGCACGGCGACGCGGCATTCGCCGGCCAGGGCGTGGTGGCCGAGACGCTCAACATGAGCGACATCAAGGGCTACCGGGTGGGCGGCACCATCCACGTGGTGGTCAACAACCAGATCGGCTTCACGACGACGCCCGAGGCCGCCCGGTCGGGCATCTACTCGACCGACGTGGCCAAGATCGTCCAGGCGCCCATCTTCCACGTGAACGCCGACGACCCCGAGGCGTGCGTTCGGGTGGCCCGGCTGGCCTACGCCTACCGGCAGCGGTTCCACAAGGACGTGGTCATCGACCTGGTCAGCTACCGCCGTTACGGCCACAACGAGGGCGACGACCCCAGCTACACCCAGCCGCTGATGTACGGCAAGATCGACGCGCGGCGGTCGGTACGCAAGCTGTTCACCGAGTCGCTGGTCAAGCGGGGCCAGCTCAGCATCGACGAGGCCGAGCAGGCGCTCGACGACTTCAAGCACAAGCTGCAGCAGGCGCTCGACGAGACCCGTCAGTCCGCGCCGCCGTCCACCCTGCGGGCGGCCGAGCCGCCCCCGCCGGTGGGCTGCCTGCCCCCGGTGGCGACAGGCGTCGACCGCGTGGTGCTCGACCGCATCTATGACGCGCTCGGCGGCTGGCCCGACGACTTCAACGTCCACCCCAAGCTGGCCAAGCAGTTCGCGGCCCGCGACAAGATCGTGCGCGAGGAGGGCGAGGTCGACTGGGCGACGGCCGAGGCGCTGGCCTTCGGTTCGCTCCTGCTCGAGGGCACCGACATCCGCTTCGCCGGCCAGGACTCCCGCCGGGGCACGTTCAGCCAGCGCCACGCCGTGCTCGTCGACCACACCAACGGGCGCGAGTGGGCGCCCCTCGCGCACCTCGGTTCCGAGCAGGGCAAGTTCTGGATCTACGACTCGTTGCTGTCCGAGTACGCGGCCATGGGCTTCGAGTACGGCTACTCGGTGGCCAACAAGGACGCGCTGGTGTGCTGGGAGGCGCAGTTCGGCGACTTCGTCAACGGCGCCAGCACCATCGTCGACCAGTTCCTCGTGGCGGCCGAGGACAAGTGGGACCAGACCTCGGGCCTGGTCATGCTGCTGCCGCACGGCTACGAAGGGCAGGGGCCCGAACACAGCTCCGGGCGCCTCGAGCGCTTCCTCACGCTGTGCGCCGAGGACAACCTGCAGGTGTGCAACGCCACCACCGCGGGCCAGTACTTTCACGTGTTGCGTCGGCAGATGGCCCGTGACCTGCGCAAGCCGCTGGTGCTGTTCACGCCCAAGTCGTTGCTGCGGGCCAAGGTGGCCCGGTCGCCGATCGACGAGCTCACCCGGGGCAGCTTCCGCGAGGTGGTCGACGACCCGTCGGTCGCCGACCCTGCCGCGGTCCGCCGCATCGTGCTCTGCTCCGGCAAGGTGGGCCAGGAGGCGTTGGGCGAGCGAGACAAGCGGGGCGCGCCGGTGGCCATCGTGCGCGTCGAGCAGCTGTACCCGTGGCCCTACGACCAGATCTCCGAGGCCGTGGCCCGCTACCCGGGCGCCCGCGAGATCGTGTGGCTCCAGGAGGAGCCGTCCAACATGGGCGCCTGGTCGTTCGCCCAGGACCGGCTGGCCGAGCGCTTCGCCGGCACCCACATGGTGGTGCGGGTCAGCCGCTACGAGTCGGGCAGCCCCGCCACCGGCTCGCACACCATCCACGTGCAGGAGCAGGAGGCGATCCTCGACGCCGCGCTCAGCGTCGGGTGAGGCGCCGGTGACCAAGGTCACAAGGGCCGACCTTCCGTTCTTTCGCCCCCTCGTCGATAATGGTCGTTATCACCCCTGGGCGGCCGGTCTGTCGCCCAACGAGCCACGACCGAGGGGGTCACATGGCGCTCGACGAGTACTCCGCCAACGCCGAGATCATCGGCCGAGCCGAGATCAACGACCTCGAGGCCATCCTCTCGGTCAGCAACACCGATGTCGACGAGGCCATCCACGTGGTCGAGGACAACGCCGACTCGATCTTCACCTGGGACTACGAGAAGGGCCGGCGCCCGGCGCTGAACAAGCTCTACGAGAAGGCCAAGCACGCCCAGTGGAACGGCGAGACCGACCTGCCCTGGGACACCGACGTCGACCTCGAGAAGAACGCCGCCCTCCAGCGCCTGCAGTTCGCCGAGTTCGAGACCGACGTGACCGGCACGCCCCTCGAGAAGTTCACCGAGCAGGACTTCATCAACCTGTCCATCGAGATGGACAACTGGACGCTGTCGCAGTTCATGCACGGCGAGCAGGGCGCGCTCATCTGCACCGCCAAGATCGTGGAGACGGTGCCGTGGATCGACGCCAAGTACTACGCGTCCACCCAGGTCATGGACGAGGCCCGCCATGTCGAGGTGTTCGCCAAGTACCTGCAGGAGAAGCAGAACGGCTACTACCCGATCAACGCCCACCTAAAGCTGCTGCTCGACGACATCATCAACGACAGCCGCTGGGACATGACCTACCTGGGCATGCAGATCATGGTCGAGGGACTGGCCCTGGCGGCCTTCGGGTTCATGACGCAGATGACGCCCGACCCCCTGCTCAAGCAGCTGCTGCGCTACGTCATGTCCGACGAGGCCCGGCACGTGGCCTTCGGGGTGCTGTCGCTGAAGGAGTACTACGCCGGGCTGTCCGACGCCGAGCTGCGCGAGCGCCAGGAGTTCGCCTTCGAGGCCGCGGTGCGCATGCGCGACCGCTTCCTGCAGCAGGAGGTGTGGGACCGCATGGGCATCAAGCCCGCCGAGATCCTGCCCATGGTGCTGCAGGACCCGGGCCGGGGCATGTTCCAGCAGATGCTGTTCAGCAAGATCGTGCCCAACTGCAAGAAGCTGGGCCTGCTCGACGCCGGTGACGGCTGGCTGCGCACCAAGTTCACCGAGATGGGCGTCATCCAGTTCGAGGACTGGCAGGACACCGGCGAGGAGTACGAGTCGCTCCAGGCGACGGGCTGAGGCCCGGCTCCGAGCGCCGGCTCCCCCCGGTCGTCCCGAATCCCGCCTCAGGGAAGGAGGCCCGCACCGCGAGGTGCGGGCCTTCGTCGTTCGCGATGCTTGTCGGGTGGAGATCCATCCGGTGACGCGGGATCGCCTCGACGACCTGGCGGACCTGTTCGAGAGCAACGCCACCACGCGGGGCTGCTGGTGCATGTGGTTCATCAGCCCGGCGAAGGCGGTGCACGCGGGCTGGCGCACCGGGGCGAACCGGCGGGCGTTCGAGGCCATGGCCCGGGACGCGGGCCTCCCGCTCGGCCTGCTCGCCTACGAGGGCGACACGCCGGTCGGCTGGCTCGCCACCGGGCCGCGCTCGCGCTACGAGCGGGCGATCGGCCCGCGCACCCGGATCCTGAAGGACCGTGACCCGAGCGAGGACGACGACGTGTGGCTGCTGCCGTGCTTCTTCGTGCGGGTCGGCCACCGTCGCTCGGGTGTGTCGGCCGCGCTGCTCGCCGCTGCGGTCGAGCAGGCGGAGGCGCACGGCGCCACCGCCGTCGAGGGCTTCCCGATCACGGACGGGTACCAGCGGTCGCCGGACGACTACGTCGGGCGCCAGCGCCGGTTCGCCGACTGCGGCTTCACCTGCGTCGCCGAACCGTCCCCGCGCCGGGTCGTGATGCGCCGCGACCTCGGGTGAGCTGCACGGCCGGCGCTCGTGATCGACGGGGTCGGCGGACGGGTCAGGCGAGCGGGAAGCCGACGACCTGCGCCAACTCGGCGATGGCCCGGTCGGGATCGATGACCTTGATCGTGGTCATGCCCATGGCCCGCGCGGGCTTGAGGTTGACGCCGAGGTCGTCGAGGAACACCGCCTCGGCGGGCGCCACCCCCAGCTCGTCGCACACGAGGCGGTAGATGGCCGGGTCGGGCTTGCGCAGCGCCACCCGGCTCGACTCGACGATCACGTCGAAGTGGTCGAGCACCTCGCCCATCGGTCCCGCCCGCCTGCCGGCCTCGGCGGCGCCGGCGCCGACCTCGTCGGGCGCGGCGGCGACGAAGTTGTTGGTGAGCAGGGCCGTCTTCAGCCGGTCGTGGCAGCGCCGCAGCGCCTCGACCATGCGTGGCCGCAGCTGCCCGGCCAGCAGGCCCAGCACCTCGCGCCCGTCGACCACATGGCCGGCCGCTCTGGCCTCGGCCTCGAACAGCTCGACGAAACCCGCCAGGTCGACCTCGCTGCGCTCGAGCCGGGCCCATGCGTTGGTGTCGGGGTCGGAGGCGTTGAGCCGGCGGATCAGCCCTGGCGGCAGCCCGTTGTCGGCCTCGTAGCGGGCGAACGCCTCGAACGGGCTGCTCAGGATGACCCCGCCGAAGTCGAAGATGACGGCACGCACGGGCATGGTCCGTCGAGCCTAGGTCCCGGTGCGGCCGGCGCCCGAGCCGGCGGGTCGTCCGCGCCGGTCGAGGGCTGGCCGGGCGGTCCGTGCGGCCCAGCCGCTAGCTTGCCGACGATGGGCGAAGACGGCCTGGCCCCGCCGGCAGGCGGCGTGTCGAACGACGGCGACGATTTCGGCCGGGGCCCCGCCGGAGGAGCCCGGTCGGCGAGCCGGTCCTGGCCGCGGGTGGCCGCAGGGGCCTTCATCATCGGGCTGGCGGTGGTCCTCGCTGTGCTGACGAGCGGCGCCGGTGGCGTCGACGACGACGACGAGGACGAGGACGAGGCCGCCACCGAGGAGGCCGACGAGGCGACCGACGGCGCCACCACGTCGGCCGCGCCGACCACGACCACCACGCCCACCACCACGGTGCCTCCCTGGCAGCCGGTGCAGGCCGGGGATGGCGCGTTCTCCCTCGAGCTGCCGGCGACCTGGGCGTTCGCGTCGCTCGCGGGCGACCCTGCCGCCATCGCCCGCCAGCTCTACACGAGCCGTGCCACCCCGCCTCCGTTGGAGCCGAGCATCCAGCTCGTCACCAACAACCAGTGCCCGGAGTGCCACTCCATCGCCATCGACACGACGAGGGAGAACTTCGCAGGGATGCCCACGAACGTGACCGTCCGGATCATCCCCGGCGCGGGTGGCGTGGGGCTGGCCGAGGCGATCGACGGTCTCCGGACGGTGCCCGACCCGCAGGGGATGGTCGCGGGCGGTGACGGACGCCTCACGTCTCCCGCAGGCGAGATCGGGTGGCTCGACTTCACCATTCCCGGGGTCGACGTGACCGGCCGGCACTACTTCCTCGCCGTGGGGGCCGACCTGTGGAGGCTCACGTACCTCAACCCGTGGAACGACCCGGACCGCACGGTCCCTGACCGCATCGCCACGTCGTTGACGCCCGCCACCGTGGGCGGGTAGCCGTCGAGCTGCCGGGCTCCGCTCGTCAGTCGGTGAGCAGGTCGCGGGCGACGGCCTGCCACAGCTCGGTGGACAGGCGCAGCGACTCGACGTCGACCCGCTCGTCGTCGCCGTGGAACATGCGGCTGAAGTCCTCGAACGTGAGCTTCTCGCTGAACAGACCGAAGCCGTACGCGGTCGTGCCCAGCCGGCGGAAGAAGCGGGCGTCGGTCGCCCCCACGCTCAGCATCGGCACCAGGTGGCTGCCGCGGTAGAAGGCCTGGGTCACCCGGGCGAGCGTGTCCCACAGGGGCGTGTCGGCCGGCGACTCGGTCGAGTGGTCGTCGTGGGCCTCGACCATCTCGACCCGGTCGGCCAGGTCGCCGAGGGCGTCGTCGAGGATGGCCTGCACGTCGGCCAGTGCCTGGCCGGGCAGGGTGCGGATGTCGAGTTGCAGGTCGATCCGGTCGGGGATGACGTTCGTCTTGGTGCCCCCATGCGCCACGGTGGGGGCGATGGTGGTGTGGGTGCAGGCGTGGAACTGGCGGGCCATGCCGGGGGGCAGGTCCGACAGGGCGCCCACCAGGCGATCGGGGTCGAGCAGCGGTGCGGTGACCTCGTCGGGCAGCGCCATGCCGTCGAGGAATCGACGCCAGGTCTCGTGGATGTGGGTGCGGGGCTGGTGCTCGGCCAGCCGCTGCACCACCCGCGACGCCGTCACCAGGGCGTTGTCGGTCTCGAAGGGCAGCGACGCGTGGCCGGCGGTGCCCGACACCCGCAGCGTGCACCAGCACGACCCCTTCTCGCCCACGAGCACGGGCAGCCGCAGGTCGCCGTCGCCCCCCGCCACCGGGATGCCGCCCGACTCGGTGACGACGTAGTCGGCCCGCACGGCGTCGGCCTCGTGCGCCGTCAGGTGGTCGGCACCGTACGCGCCGAGCGCCTCCTCGTCGGCCACGGCCAGGTAGATGAGCGTGCCGTCGGGCCGGAAACCCTCGTCGGCCAGCCGCCGGGTGGCGACCGCCATCGACGCGGTCAGGTTGAGCATGTCGATGGCGCCGCGGCCCCACACCTCGCCGTCGACCAGCTCGCCGCCGAACGGGTCGCGCCGCCAGCCGTCGGCGTTGGCCGGCACCACGTCGGTGTGGCCCATCAGCACCAGGGTCGGCGCCTCCGGTCGCCGCCCCTCGATGCGGGCCACCAGGCTGGTGCGACCGGGTGCGGGCTCGTAGCGTTCGACATCGACCCCCGAGCCGTCGAAGTATCGTGCCAGCAGGTCCGCGCTGCGGACTTCGCTGCCTGATCCGCGCGTACCGTCGTTGACGCACGCGTTGCGGATGAGGTGCTGGAGCAGGTCGGTGACCTCGGCGGTGAGGGCGGTCATCGCTCGGCACCGTAGCCGCAGCGTCCGCCGGGCTCGCCGGTTCGTTTGGTTGAATGCAGGCTGCCATGAAGGTGAAGCACGTAGTCGTCGACGGGTCCAACATCGCCACCGAGGGCCGCGACGCGCCCAGCCTGGCCCAGCTCGACGAGGCGGTGCGGGCCTTCGTGGAGGAGTATTCGCCGGCCTACGTCACGGTCGTGGTCGACGCCACCTTCCCCAACCGCATCGACCGCAAGGAGCGCCAGACCTACGAGGACGCGGTCAACGCCAACGAGCTGGTCACGCCGCCGGCCGGCGCCATCGGTCGCGGTGACGCCTTCATCCTGCAGATCGCCCGCCGGGCCGACGCGGCCATCCTGTCGAACGACTCGTTCCAGGAGTTCCACGGCGAGTACCCGTGGCTGTTCGAGAAGGGCCGGCTGATCGGCGGCAAGCCTGTGCCCCACGTGGGCTGGGTGTTCATGGACCGTGCCCCTGTCCGCGGGCCGACCAGCCGGCGGGCGGTCAGCGAGGCCCGCAAGAGCGATGCCCGAAAGGTCACCAAGGCGGCAGCCAAGGCGGCCGCCGCCGCGGAGGCTGCGGAGGCCGCCGCTGCCCCCGAGCCCTCGACGCCGTCCCCGGCGCCCCGCAAGCGGCGCACCCGGGCGAAGGCTGCGCCGGAGGCCGCCCCAGAGGTCGCGGCCGAGGCGGCGGCCGTCGCGCCGGTTGACGAGCCCGAGGCCGCAGCGACGCCAGCCGGCGACCGCAGCGGGGCGGCCGGCGGCCGGGCGCCGAAGGGCGTCGAGCCTTACAACGAGGCCTTGCCCTTCATCGAGTTCGTGGCACAGCACCCGGTGGGCAGCGAGGTCGACGCCGAGATCGAGCGCTTCAGCTCGCACGGCGCCTACGTGGTGGTGGGCGCCGCCCGTGCCTACGTACCGCTGCGCAACCTGGCGCACCCCGCGCCCCGCAGCGCCAAGGAGGTGCTGCGGATCGGCGAGACCCGCGGGTTCGTGGTGGTGGCCGTCGACCCGCCGCGCCGGGGCATCGACCTGGCGCTGCCGGGGCTGGTCGAGCCGGCGCCCGGCCCGAGCGGCAACGAGGCGGTGGCCGACGTCCTCGCCGGTGCCGACGGCGAGACGCCGGAGGCGCCGGCGAGGAAGGCAGCCGGCAGGAGGTCCGCCGCCACGAGGTCCGCAGCGGCGACGGAGGCTCCGGCCGAGAGGGCCCGCTCGCAGAAGGCTGGGGCCGAGAAGGCGCCGGCCAGGAAGGCTCAGGCGAAGAAGGCTCACGCGGAGGAGGCGCAGGCGAAGAAGGCTCAGGCGAAGAAGGCTCAGGCGAAGAAGGTGCCGACCAGGAAGGCGGCCGCCAGGCAGGCGGCGCCCGATCCGGCGGCGACACAGCAGGCCGCGACCGGGCAGGCGGCGTCGGCGTCGGGGGACGCCCCCGGGGCGGCCGAGGGCGCGGAGGCGGCGGCCGCAGAGGAGACGGCGGACAAGGCTCCGACGAAGCGGGGGCGGGCGGCGACGAAGGCGACGTCCAGGAAGGCCGCGGCGGGCAGGGCCACGGAAGAGCCGGCGTCGGCGACGCGGAGGGCGACGGGAACGAAGGCCAAGGCCACGAAGGCGTCCGCCAGGGCGGCGTCCGGGACCGGGCAGACGTCGAACAAGAAGGCGTCCGCCAGGGCGGCGTCCGGGACCAGGAAGTCCACGGCGAGGAGGGCCGCCGCGAAGAAGGCCGCCGGGACCACCGAGGTGGCGGCGTCGGCCGCGCCCGAGGTCCTCACCCTGGCAGCGGGCGGCGACGACGGCGGGGCGCAGCCCGACCAGGTGAGCGAGGCCGCCGGCGGCTGAGGCCGGGAGGGCCGGTAGGTTGCGCTGCCGTGCGCATCGCCACGTGGAACGTCAACTCCCTGACCGCGGAGCGCATCGACCGGGTGCTCGGGTGGCTCGACACGGCCGGTCCCGACGTGCTGTGCCTGCAGGAGACCAAGCAGACCGACGCCGCGTTCCCCGCCCTCGACTTCCACGGCCGGGGCTACGCCAGCGTCCACCACGGCGAGGGCCGCTGGAACGGGGTCGCCATCCTGAGTCGCGTCGGGCTCGAGGCCCCGGTGGCGGGCTTCGCCGACGGCGAGCCGCCGGACGACCAGGCCCGCCTCGTGACAGCCACCTGCGGCGGCGTGCGGGTGTCGTCGGTCTACGTCCCCAACGGCCGGGCGGTGGGGTCCGAGCACTTCCGCTACAAGCTCGACTGGCTCGCCCGCCTGCGAGCCCACCTGGCCGCCGACGACGCGGCCCTTGGCAGCGCGCCGTCCCGGGCCCTGTGCGGCGACTTCAACGTGGCGCCCGGCGACATCGACCTGTGGGACCCGGCGGCGTTCGAGGGCTCGACACACGTGACCCCCGACGAGCGGGAGGCGGTGGCCGCGCTCGGCCTGCGCGACGCCTTCCGCGAGCACTACCCGGGCCTCGACCGCCTGTTCACGTGGTGGGACTACCGGGCCGGCGCCTTCCACAAGCACCGCGGCATGCGCATCGACCTGGTGCTGCTCTCGCCCGACCTGGCCGACCGGGTGACCTGGGCGCTGATCGACCGCAACGCCCGCAAGGGCCCCAAGCCGAGCGACCACGCCCCGGTGTTCGTCGATGTCGACGTCGCGACCGAGGTCGGCATCGCCGGCGGCGATGTCGCACCGCCGGCCGGCGTGCGCTAGGACGGTCCCCATGTCCGAAGCTCCCACCGGCCCCGAGTTCGCCGCGCCGGGGTCGGCGACGTGGCCCGACTTCCTCAGCCGGGCGGCCACCACCGACCCGTCGCCCCGGCGGGCGGAGATGCACCGCATGGGCGACGCGTTGCGCCGCATCGTCCACCGCCTGCACGGCAGCCCCGCGCCCGACGACGAGCTGGCCGCGGCCGCCGACGAGCTCGAGCAGCTGGCCGACCGGCTCGACGCGTTCCCGGGCGGGTCGCTCTACGAGGGCTTCGGCGAGGCGCCGCTGGCGGGCCGCGATCCTCACGCCTTCTTCGACCACAGCCCGATGCTGGGGCGGGCCAACCCTCTGGCCCCGCCCATCGACCTGTGGGGCGACGGCGACGTGATGCGGGCCAGGGCCACCTTCGGCGCCGCCTACGAGGGCCCGCCCGGCTGCGTGCACGGCGGCTACATCGCCGCCGCGTTCGACGAGGTCCTCGGGTCGGCCCAGTCGTTGGCCGGGCGGCCGGGCATGACCGCCAGGCTGACCGTGAACTACCGCAGCCCCACGCCGCTGCACACCGAGCTCTCGTTCGAGGCCCGGGTCGTCGAGGTGGACGGGCGCAAGACCTTCACCCACGGGACGCTGCACGCCGGCGACCGCCTGTGCGCCGAGGGCGAGGGTCTGTTCGTCGCCATCGACTTCTCGAAGGTGGCCGACATGCAGCGCCGGCGCGACGAGGCGTTCGGCCCGCCCGGCGGGGATCAGGCCTGATCGTCGCCGAGCATGGTGCGCAGCTTGCCCAGGCCGCTCGACAGGGCGGCCCGGCAGCGGGCGCGTGACATGCCGAGCGCCGGTCCCAGCTGGTCCATGGTCATGGGGTCGTGGCCGTCGAGGCCGAAGCGGGCGGCCACGACGGCCCGCTCGTCGTCCGACAGCGGTCCCAGCGCCCGGCGAGTGAGCGCGTGCAGGGCGACCAGGTCGTCGTCGGTGTCGGACCGCAGGTCGACCGGCTCGGGTGTCCGGGTCGCGGCGTCCTCGTCGGGGTAGGGCCAACCACCTTCGTCGACGAAGTCGAGGGGATCACCCATGGGTCACTTGTCGCGCCCGGAGCGCGCGCGGTCAAGCCGAGCCGTCGACGAAGCGTTCGACGACGGCGACCTCGGCGGCCAGGTGCTCGCGCAGCCCCGACACGATGGCCCGCTCGACCGCACCTCCCACGACCAGGGCCCGCACCTTCAGGCGGCCCGTCACCGTGCGCACGCTGCCGTCGCTCTGTGGCTCGATCGAGCACGATCCCGACGACTGCAGGCGGTCGGCGTAGTGGTCGGGCACCAGCCGGTAGCGCACGGTGTGCGCGGCCAGGTCGTGGGTGCTGTGCTCGACCCAGCTGAGCCGGCGGGGGTCGACCACGGCGGTGACGGCCGGCGACAGCTCGCCGACGAACCGGTAGCGGACCTGCAGGTGGACGAGGTCGTTGTCGTCACGGCAGTCGATCACCTCTGGCGCGCCCAGCTTGGGCAGCCCGACGAGGTGCTCGTACAGCTCCGGCGAGGCGTAGGCGCGGGCGACCGCGTCGGTGCTCGCGGCGAAGGCCTGGATGACCGTGAAATCCATGGGGCGGGGGTCAGGCCGGCTCGCCGGCTCGGTCGAGGTGGGGAGCGAGCGCGGCCAGCAGGCCGTCGCCCACGCGGGCGGCCAGCAGCCTACCCATGCCGGGGACGGCCTCGAGCTCGTCGCGAGTCGCGGGCCCCCGCTCGGCGATGGCCTCCAGCAGGTGGTCGTCGACCAGGGCGGACGGCTCGACGCGGGCGGCGCGGGCGTGGCCGTCGCGCCAGGCATGCAGGGCGGCGAGCGCCGCCGTGCGGTGCACGGGCGGCAGCGCCGCGCCGGCCAGCACGGCCCGCTGCTCGGCCAGGCGGGCCCGCCAGTCGTCGGGGGGCCCGGAGGGCTCGGGCGGGCGCTCGCGCTGGCGCTCGGCCAGCCCCGCCAGCCAGGGTGTCAGCCGGCGCTCGACCACCTTGCCGGCGACCGCCCGCTGGGCGGCCCACGTGCAGCGCAACTCGTCCTCGGCCCTCGTCATCGCCACGTACAGCAGGCGCGCCTCCTCCGCCCGCTGCTCGCGGGTGCGGGCATGGGCGATGGGCACCAGCCCGTCCTCCAGCCCCGCCAGGTGGACGACGGGCCACTCCAGGCCCTTGGCGGCGTGGAACGTGGCCAGGGTGACGGCGTCGCGGCGCCGTTCCGTTCCCTCCGCCTGCAGCGTGGCCGCGAGCCAGGATGCGTACCCGGGCGCCGAGGCGTCGGGGGCGAGGCGCAGGTGGTCGCGTGCCAGCTGCACCACCAGCGCCAGGTCGTCGGCCGGCGTGCCCTCCTCGCTGTCGCCCGCCGCGCGGTCCGCGTCGTCGGCCATCGCCTCGATGTCGGGCAGGCACGCGGCCAGCGGACCGGGCGAGCGGCGCAGCAGGTCGAGCGCATCGCGCACGACCCGCCGCTCGAGCAGCTTGTCGCCCCCCCGCACCCGGTGGGGGATGCCGGCCGCCCGCAGGGCCTCGGCCACGAGCCCGATCTGCGCGTGGGTGCGGACCAGCACGGCCTGGGCCGACCAGCGGAGCCGCGGACCGCGCCGGTCGCGCACCGCCCGGGCGATGGCCGCGCCCTCGTCGCGGTCGGTGGGGTGGCGCTCGAGCACCACCTCGGGGCCGTCGTGACGGGCGGGGCGCACGTCACGACGACCGGCCCCCGCCGCGGCGAGCACGTCGGCCGCGGCCGCCAGGACCTGGGGCGTCGAGCGGTAGTTGCCGTCGAGCACCACCACCTCGGCGGGTGGGTAGAGGCGGCGGAAGCGCTCGAGGAAGCCGGCGTCGGCCCCGTTCCAGCCGTAGATCGCCTGGTGGGGGTCGCCGACCACGCACAGGTCGTAGCTCGGGCCCCGCCAGGCGTCGAGCAGTCCGAGCTGCAGCGGGTTGACGTCCTGGAACTCGTCGACGAAGAGGTGCTGGAACCGCCAGCGCTGACCGGCGGCGAACGCGGCGTCGGTCTCGAGCAGGCGGGTGCACAGCCGCAGCAGGTCGTCGAAGTCGACCATGCGGGCGCGCCGCTTCGCTTCCTCGTATGCGCCGTACAGCTCGGCGATGCGCTCGGGGGCGGCGGGCGTGCGCCGCCGGGCGGCGGCCACGGCATCGGCGTAGGCGTCCGGGCCGACGAGCCGGGCCTTGGCCCACTCGATCTCGCCCGCGAGCACCGCCACGGTGAGGGGGGTGCCCGCCACCACGCCGCCCAGCACGGGCGCCTTCCGCGCCAGCACCGCGGGCGGCTGGCGCCCCTCGTCGGCCCAGCGCGACCGCAGCTGCGCAAGCGCCACACCGTGGAACGTGCCGGCGGCCACCCCGTCGCGCAGGCCGAGGCCCGCGAGCCGCTCGCGCAGCTCGCCCGCCGCCTTGCGGGTGAACGTCAGGGCCAGCACGTGGCTGGCGTCCGCGTCGCCCTCGGCGACCCGCCAGGCGATGCGCCGGGTGAGCACCCGGGTCTTGCCCGACCCGGCCGGCGCGACGATCGCCAGCGGGCGGGCGGGCGAGGTCACCGCCCGGCGCTGGGCGTCGTCGAGGTCGTCGAGAAGGTGAGCGTGCCGCTGGTCGGGCAGGTGATCGTGCATGTCGCCGTCAGCCAACGTCGCAGAGCGTATGCGCAGACCTACCATGCCCGGGTGATAGAGGTCAGCCCGGACCGGTTCGACCAGCTGGTCGGCGACGCCCTCGACGGCATCCCCGAGGAGCTGGGCCGCCTGCTCGACAACGTCGCGGTGGTGGTCGAGGACGGCAGCGCGCACGGCGGGCTGCTCGGCCGCTACCAGGGCGTGCCGCTCACCGCCCGCGACTCGTGGTACGGCACCGGGCAGCTGACCATGCCCGACCGCATCACCATCTTCCGGCTGCCGATCTGTGCCATGTGCCGCACCGAGGACGAGGTCGTCGAGCAGGTCACCATCACGGTCGTGCACGAGGTCGCCCACCACTTCGGCATCGACGACCACCGCCTCACCGAGCTGGGCTGGGGTTGAGGGCACCGGGTGGCCGACCGGCCGCTCGCACCAGGGATACGCTGCCCCCGTGCCGTTCCCGAGGAAGCTGCTGAACGACAATGAGGAGGTCGCGCTCGACCTCCACCCCCACTGGTGGTTCTTCGCGCCGCCGCTGTTCGCGCTGCTCGGTGCCGTGGTGCTCGGTGGGCTGCTCGCCTTCGGCACCGACGTGTCGTGGCTGCAGGTGCCGGCGGGGGTGCTCATCCTGGCCTGCCTGCTGTGGTTCGCCGTGCGCTACGCCCGGTGGGTCACCACCAACTTCGTCGTGACCAGCGACCGGCTGATCTACCGTCACGGGGTGCTGGCCAAGCACGGCATCGAGATCCCGCTCGAGCGGGTCAACACCGTGTTCTTCCGGCAGTCGATATTCGAGCGGATGGTGGGGTCGGGCGACCTGGTCATCGAGTCGGCGGGCGAGATGGGGCGCCAGGCGTTCTCGAACGTGCGCAACCCCTCGGCGGTGCAGAACGAGGTCTACCGCCAGATGGAGGACAACGAGAACCGCAAGTTCGACCGCGTGGCCGCCTCGATGTCCTCGGCCGGCGGCGACGAGCGCGAGGCGTCGATCCCCGCGCAGATACGCGAGCTCGACGAGCTGCGCAAGCAGGGCGTGCTCAGCGAGGAGGAGTTCGCCGCCAAGAAGCGGCAGCTGCTCGACCGCATGTGAGTGCGGTTCCCCGCCGGCGCCGCCGCCGGCACGGGGCGGCGGCGTGGCGCTCACGTGGTGGCGAGCGAGGCCCCCGCCGCAGGCCGGCCCCGCCACACGACCGGGCCGGCGATGCGGGTCTTCGGCCGGCACAGCGCGACTACGCAGCCGCCGAACCCGGCACCGGTGACCCGGGCCCCGTACACGCCGGGCACGCCACGCACGGCGGCCACCACCTCGTCCAGCTCGGGCGTCGACACCTCGAAGTCGTCGCGCATGCTGGCGTGGCTGGCCACGAGCAGCTCGCCCGCGTAGGCGAGCTGGTCCTTGGCCAGCGCGCTGGCCAGGGCGTCGACCCGCTCGTTCTCGGTGGTGACGTGGCGGGCCCGGCGCCGTAGGACGGGGTCGTCGATGGCCTCCGCATCGATGGGCGAGGCCTCGCGCAGGCGCCCGATCACATGCTCGGCGGCCTCGCACTCGGCCCGCCGCTGGGCGTAGGCCGAGGTGGCGAGGTCGCGGTGCCGCCCCGAGTGGATGACCACGACCTCGGCGTCGTCGGGGAAGGGGACGTTCTCGAGCTCCAGCGTGTCGCAGTCGATCCGCAGCGCCATGCCCTCGATGGCGGCCAGCGACACGAGCTGGTCCATGATGCCGCAGGGCACGCCGACGGCCCGCTCCTCGGCCCGCTGGCAGGCTTTGGCGGCCGCCACCGGGTTGACCCGGTCGGCGCCGAGGGCGGTGGCCACCGCCACCTCGAGCGCGGCCGACGACGCCAGGCCGCTGCCTGGCGGCAGCGTCGAGTGCACCATGCCCACGAGCCCGTCGGTGGGCCGCACCTCGTCGACGACCGCAGCCACGTAGCGGGCCCAGGGCGGCTCGACCGACGCGGGGTCGTCGACCCCGTGGACGGGCACTTCGGCCACGCCCTCGAAGCCGTCCGACCCCAGCATCACCCAGTTGCCCCCGCGATCGCCGGTGATCTCGGTGCCGAGGCCGATGGCCATGGGCAGGGCCAGCCCGCCCATGTAGTCGGTGTGGTCGCCGATCAGGTTCACCCGGCCCGGCGCCCATGCTCGCAGTCCCATCTACGCTCCTCGCAGTGCGGCGGCGGCGTCCTCGGGGACGACCGGGTTGGTGAACGCGCCGCTACCGAGCTCGGCGGCGGCAACGTAGCGTTGAACGCCCGGCGCGCGCATCGGCGAGATCACGTGGAGGTGGACGTGCGCCTCGGGCCAGGCGCCGCCGTCGGTCGGCCGCTGGTGGATCCACAGCATGTAGGGGAGCGCGATGTCGAACAGGCGGTCGAGCCGGCCCAGCACGTCGACCAGCAGCTCGGCCAGCCCGTCGCGCTGGGGGCCGTCGAGCGAGGGCAGGTCGGGCCGGTGCACGTCGGGCGCCAGCAACAGGCTGTACGGGTAGGCGCTGGCGGCGGGCACCCAGGCGTGCCACCCGGCGGTGGTGGCGACGCTGAGGGCCTCGTCGACCGGGGCGCACACCGGGCACTCGCCCCGTGCCGCGCGCCGCAGCTCGGTGAGCGGCGCGTCGGGCACCTGGTCGTAGGCGTAGATCTGGCCGTGTGGGTGGGCGATGGTGGCGCCCACCTCCTCGCCCCGGTTCTCGAACACCAGCACGTAGGCCACGTCGGGCCGGGCGCCCAGGGCCTCGGTGCGCTCGGCCCACAGGTCGACCACACGGCGGGCGCCGTCGAGCCCCAGGCCGGGGAACGTCTGGTCGTGCTCGGGGGTGTAGAGCACCACTTCGCAACGGTCGTCGGGCAGCGAGGGCCAGCGGTTGACGAAGGCGCGCACCCGGTACGGCTCGGGCGCCTCGGTGCCGCCCACGCAGAAGGGGCACGCGCTGCCGGGCCGGTTGGGGCGGTGCTGGCGAGTGCCGGCCACGACCACGGTGGCGCCGGACAGCTCGTCGATGCGGACGTCGGTCATCGTCCCTCGGAGGAAGTGCAGGTGGCGGTCAGCGGAGCGAGGCGACCGCGGCGGCCGCGCGCTCCAGCGCCCCCGGGTCCCACGGGGCGCGCAGCGCCACGTTCACGGTGTCGGCGCCAGCCGCAACGTAGCGGGCCAGCGCCTCGGTGGCGCCCCCGACGCTCGTGCCCACGACCGCGCCGGGGCGCACCGCCTCGGCCCGCGGCCCGAACTGGGCCCGCAGCGAGGCGTCGTCGTCGCAGACGACGACGTTGACGCCGATGCGCACCGCAGCCGGGTCGCGCCCGACGTCCTCGCAGTGCCTGGCGAGTGCGTCCCGCTTGGCGACCAGGTCACCGGGCGCCACGAAGGGCAGGTTCCAGCCGTCGCCGTGGTGGGCGACGATGCGGGCGGTGCGCCGCTCGCCGGCTCCGCCGATCCAGATGGGCAGGTCGGCCTGCACCGGGCGGGGTTCGTTGTGGGCGTCGGCCAGGCGCACGTGGGCGCCCTCGAACGTGGTCGAGGGCTGGCGCAGCAGGCTGCGCACGGCGCCCGCGCACTCGTCCAGCAGGTCGAGTCGGCGGCCGAGCGGCGGGAAGTGGATGCCGTAGGCGTCGTACTCGGCCTGCGCCCAGCCGGCGCCGAGGCCGATCTCGGCGCGCCCGCCGGACAGGTGGTCGATCGTGGTCACCGCCTTGGCGAGGATGCCGGGGTGCCGGTAGCCGGCGCAGTAGACGAGGCAGCCGCAGCGCACCCTGGTGGTGGCGCAGGCCAGGGCGGCATGCATCGACACCGCCTCGTGGCACTCGTAGCTCGCCAGGTCGGAGGAGTAGAGGTGGTCCCACACCGAGACGGTGTCGAAGCCCAGCTCCTCCGCGCCCGCCCACAGCTCGCGCAGCTCGGCGACGGTGGTGTTCTGCACCCCGGTGTGGACCCCGAACGTCGTCACCCCCGCCAACCTAGGCGTCCGGGCGCGCTTGACCGGGCGGTCAAGAGCGAACACGATGACCGCCATGCCGACTGCCCAGGCCAACGGGATCGAGATCGCCTACGACACCTTCGGTGACGCCGCCGACCCCACGGTGCTGCTCGTGATGGGTCTGGGGGCCCAGATGATCCACTGGCCACCCGAGTTCTGCCAGGGCATCGCCGACCGCGGCTTCCACGTCGTGCGGTACGACAACCGCGACGTGGGCGAGTCGACCTGTTTCGACTCCCCTGTCGACGTCGGCGCGTTGCTGGCCGCCCGCAGCGCCGGCGAGACGCCCGACGTGCCGTACCTCCTCGGCGACATGGCCGACGACGCGGTGGGCGTGCTCGACCACCTCGGCATCGACTCGGCCCACCTCTTCGGCGTGTCGATGGGGGGCATGATCGTCCAGACGCTGGCGATCGAGCACCCCGACCGCGTCGCCACCCTCACCTCGGTGATGTCGACCACCGGCGACCTCGACGTGGGCAACCCGACAGGCGAGGCCATGGCCCTCCTGATGTCGCCCCCGGCCCGCAGCCGGGAGGAGCTCCAGGACGCGGCGCTGCGCGGCGCGACCGTCTGCGGCAGCCCCGGCCTGTACGACGAGGACGAGCTGCGGGCCACCGCCGCCCAGGCCTGGGACCGTGGCTACAACCCGGAGGGCACCGCCCGACAACTGGCGGCGATCCTGGCCTCGGGCAGCCGGTCCGCAGCACTCGCCGAGGTGGGCCTGCCGGCGCTCGTCATCCATGGCGCCGCCGACACCCTGATCCACCCCTCGGGCGGCGAGCGCACCGCCGAGGTCATCCCCGACGCCAAGCTCGTCGTCATCGACGGCATGGGCCACGACCTGCCCCGGCCGCTGTGGCCCCAGATCACCGACCTGCTGGTCGACCACGCCCGCGGCAACGGCTGACGACAGGAGCACCATGGGACCCCTCGCCGGAATCACGGTCATCGAGATCGCGGGCATCGGGCCCGGCCCGTACTGCGGCATGCTGCTGGCCGATATGGGCGCCGACGTCATCCGGATCGACCGCGCCCAGGCGGTGCAGGGCGGCGACCCGGCGCGGCCGCCCGCCGACCTGCTGGCCCGAGGCCGGCGCTCGGTGGGCGTCGACCTCAAGAACCCCGAGGGCGTCGAGGTGGTGCTGAAGCTCGTCGAGCGGGCCGACGCCCTGTTCGAGGGCTTCCGTCCGGGCGTGGCCGAGCGGCTGGGCGTCGGCCCCGAGGAATGCCTGGCCCGCAACCCCCGGCTGGTGTACGGGCGCATGACCGGCTGGGGCCAGGACGGTCCCTACGCCGCGGCCGCCGGTCACGACATCAACTACATCTCGCTGGCCGGCGCGCTCGAGCCCATCGGCCGGCGCGGCGAGGCCCCGGTGCCGCCGCTCAACCTGGTGGGCGACTTCGGCGGCGGCGGCATGTTCCTCGCGTTCGGGATCGCCTGCGGCATCATCGAGGCCCAGCGCTCTGGGCAGGGCCAGGTCATCGACGCCGCCATGGTCGACGGGGCCGCCTCGCTCATGACGATGACGCACTCGTTCCGGGCCATGGGGATCTGGAACGACGAGCGGGGCACCAACATGCTCGACACCGGCGCCCACTACTACGACGTGTACGAGACGGCTGACGGCAAGTACGTGTCGATCGGCTCTATCGAGCCCCAGTTCTACGCCGAGCTGCTGCGGCTCACCGGGCTCGAGGGCGAGGAGCTGCCCTGGCAGCAGGACCGCAGCCACTGGCCCGAGCTGAAGGAGCGGTTCGCCGCCATCTTCCGCACCAAGTCCCGCGCCGAGTGGTGCGAGCTGATGGAGGGCACCGACGTCTGCTTCGCCCCCGTGTTGGCCATCCCCGAGGCGGTCGAGCACCCCCACAACGTGGCCCGGGGCACCTTCGTCGAGGTCGCCGGCATCACCCAGCCTGGCCCCGCCCCCCGCTTCAGCCGCACGCCGGGCGAGATCCGCCGGCCGCCGCCGCACGCTGGCCAGCACACCGACGAGGTGCTGCGCGACGCCGGTCTCGACGCCGACGCGGTGGCCAAGCTGCGCGCCGCGGGCGCGGTGGCCTGACGGGCGTGTCCCGCATGCGGCTCGACGGCCGGGTCGCCGTCGTCACGGGAGCGGGATCGGGCATCGGGCTGGCCGCGGCGCGCCTGTTCGGGGCCGAGGGCGCCACGGTGGTCGCGGTCGACCGGGACGGGATTGCGGCCGAGGCCGCCGCCGAGGACGTGGGTGGCGTGGCCGTCGTCGGCGACGTCGCCGACCCCGCGCTGTGGGACCGGGTGGTCGGTGCCGCCGGGAGCGGGCCGGACGTGGCCTACCTCAACGCCGGCGTGTACGGCTACGCGGGGCCGATCGACGAGCTGCCCCTCGACGTCTACCGGCGCACGATCGATGCCAACATCGGCGGGGTGGTCATGGGCACCCGCGCCGTGGTGCCGGCCATGCGGGCCGCCGGCGGAGGGGCGATCGTCGTGACCGCGTCGGCCGCCGCCATCGTGGCCTTCGAGGGCAACCCGCTCTACACCCTCACCAAGCAGGCGGTCGGCGGCTTCGTGCGGGCCCTGGCGCCGAGCCTGGCGGGCGACCGCATCTCCATCGACGCCGTGTGCCCCGGCGTGGTCGACACGCCGATGACGGTCGAGGCGTTCGGGGGCGGCGACCCGCGGGGTGCGGGCATCCCGCTGATCGAGCCGGCTGCCGTCGCCGCCGAGGCGCTCGACCTGGCCACGACCGAGGGCACGGGCCGGTGCCGGGCCGTGCGCGAGCTGAAGGGCCCGGTCGATTGGCGGTTCCCCACCTGGAGCGACCTGGCCAGGGCGCGGTGAGCGCCCTGTGGTGGCAGCGATGAGATCCGCGGCGGGGCGCCGTCCTCTCCTGGTCGACCGCGCCAGGAGGTACGTCGCGTGAGAACACCCCTGCTGTCCAGCCTGCTCCTCGGAAGCGTCGATCCCGACCGCCTGCGCGGTTGGTACGGCGAGGCACTGGGCGTCCGTCCAGACCCGGACGGCTTCCTGCACTTCGGTCCCGTCGGCGTGCTCGTCGAGGGGCGGGACGACGTCGCCGGCACGGCCGTAGAGCCCGGCCGGGTGGTGCTGAACTTCGAGGTGAGCGACATCCGGGCGCGGGCCCGCCACCTCGACGGACTCGGCGTCACGTGGGTATCCCCCGTGGAGTACCGCGAAGGCGGCGGCGCCTGGTTCGGCACGGTCGCCGATCCGGACGGCAACTACGTCCAGCTCATCCAGCTCACCCCCGACTACTGGGCGCAGCGACGGGCCCGCCACGCGCGCTCGGAGGAACGAGGGGCGGCGCTGCGCGATGCCACCTGTGCCGTCCGCCTGCCGGCTCAGGACCTGGGCCGCGCCCGGGGCTTCTACGCCGACAAGCTGGGCCTGGAGCCGGCCGAGTCCCGCGAGGGCGGGCTGAGCTACGAGTGCGGTGGCACGTCGTTCGTCCTGTACCAGTCGCAGGGTCGGGCGTCGGGTGACCACACGCAGATGGGTTTCTACGTGGCCGACATCGAGGCGGCCGTCGCAGAGCTGCGCGAGCGCGGGGTCGAGTTCATGGACGTCGACGCGCCTGGCCTGCGCACCGCGCACGGCATCGCCGACATCGAGGGCCACTACCCCTCGACGGGCGCGATCGGCGAGCGGGCCGCGTGGTTCCACGACAGCGAGGGCAACCTGCTCGGCGTCGCGCAGCTCGTGATGCCGGCCTCGAGCCCGGCGGGCGCCGGCTGATCGCGCACCGAGGAGGCGCCATGCGCTGCGAGTGGATCGCCGCCATCGCCCGTAGGCCCGGCCACGCCAACGTCCTCCTGGACGGCGACCGCGCGCTCATCGACCAGGCGACGTGGGTCTACGCGGGCATGGCCGGCGGGTGATGCTCGAGGACCGTCGTCAGCAGGGCGACCAGTCGGTCACGCTCCGACGGTGACAGCGGCGCCAGCAGCTCGTCCTGGGCGGCGGCGATCACCTCGCGCAGCGCCTGGAGACGGTTGCGGCCTGCGGCGGTGAGGCTGACGACGTTGCGGCGGCGGTCGGTCTCGTCGGGGCGGCGCTCGACCAGGCCGCCACGCGCCAGGTCGTTGACCAGGGCGACCATGTCGCTGCGGTCGACGCCGCAGCGGCGCGACAGCGCGGCCTGGCTGTCGGGCCCGGACTCGTCGAGCGCCGTCAGCAGCGAGAACTCGCGGCGCTGGCCGCCGATCGGGCCCAAGCGGTTGTTGACGGTGCGCTGGGCCACCAGCGCCGCCTGGCTGACCAGCCAGCTGGGCAGCCGGCGCAGCGGCGCCGGCGCGTCCTCGATGTCCACGACGGGGAGGGTAGTGGGTTGTTGGTCTGGCCAACGACATATATGTTGGTAGCGCCAACGTTGGTAGACCCAACGTTGGCTTCGACCCAGGCCTCCGGGCCGCGACGACAGGACGTGGCATGACGACGACCACCACCACCGCTGACCTCCTCGATCGCAACGAGATCGAGACCCTCGTCCACCGCCTGGGGGCCTGTCTCGACGAGGGCCGCTTCGACGACCTGCGCACCCTGTTCACCACCGACGCCGTGGCCAGCACCCCGGGCGGCGTGGCCCAGGGCATCGACGCCCTGATCGCGCAGGCGTCGAGGAACCATGTGCCCGACGACGGCATCCAGCACCTCATCAGCGGCGTGCTCGTCGAGCGCGACGGCGACACCGCCAGCGTCCGGGCCAACCTGCTGGTCACGTTCGCCCGTCGGGCGCCGGCCCCCACCGGTCCCGAGTCGGCCCCCGCGGCCCCGGCGGCGCTTGGCGAGGTCTACCGCTTCGCCGCTCGCCGCACCCCCGCCGGCTGGCGGCTCACCCGGGTGGCGACGACGCCGGTGTGGGTGTCGCACACGCCGGTCGAGCCCTTCGGCCCTGCCGGCGCGTGACGGCAAACCGGTCGAGGGGTGGCCGGTTCACGTGCTAGGACCACAGGCGATGCCGACCCTGGTCGCCTTCCACGCCCACCCCGACGACGAGTGCATCACCACCGGTGGCACCCTCGCCAAGGCCGTCGACGACGGCCACCGGGTCGTGATCGTGTACGCCACCCGGGGCGAGGTGGGCGAGGCGCCGGACGGGATCCTGGCGCCGGGCGAGTCGCTGGTCGAGCGCCGCCACCGCGAGGTCATGCAATCGACCGAGGCACTGGGCGTGCACCGGGTCGAGTTCCTGGGTTACCGCGACTCGGGCATGCAGGGCACGCCCGACAACGATCACCCCGAGTCGTTCTGGCGAGCCGACCTCGACGAGGCGGCGCAGCGGCTGGCCGCCATCCTCCGCTACGAGGCGGCCGACGTGCTGCTGGCCTACGACGTCAACGGCAACTACGGCCACCCCGACCACGTGCAGGTGCACCGCGTCGGGGTACGGGCGGCCGAGCTGGCGGCCACGCCTCAGGTGCTCGAGGCGACGATCAGCCGCGACGGGATCAGGGCCTTCATCGAGCAGATGGTGACCTCGGGAGGCGCGAGCTGGGACGACGTGCCCGACCTCGACGATCCCGACCTGGTGTTCGGCATGCCCGACGAGGTCATCACGACGCGGGTCGACGTGCGCCCGTGGGCCGAGCGGAAGCTGGCCTCGATGCGGGCCCACGAGACCCAGGTGGGCGACCTCGGGCCCTTCCTGGCGCTGCCGGTCGAGGTGTTCCGCGAGGCGATGGGCACCGAGTTCTTCATCCGGCGTGGGGTGCCGTCCCACCACCGCGACGACGACATCTTCGCCGGCCTGGCAGCGTCCGGCCGGTGACCACGCCCGCCCCGCTCACCGGGGCCGAGGTGGCCGACCGCATCGCCGCGGCGCTGGGCCGGCGCGCCGACGCCGACTGGGCCGGGCCCATGGCTCGCTACATGCGCGACCAGTTCGCGTTCCTGGGCGTCATGGCCCCGGCGCAGAAGGACGCCTGGCGCGAGGTGGCCGCGGACCTGCCGCGCGACCTGCCCGAGCCGGTGGTGGTCGAGGCCGCCACGGCGCTGTGGGACCGGCCCGAGCGCGAGCACCAATACCTCGCCTGCACGCTGGTCAACCGCCACGCCACCGTCCCGGCCCGGGCGCCCGGGGCCACACCTGCGTTCCTCGACACGGTCGAGGCGCTGCTCACCACCAAGCCGTGGTGGGACACCGTCGACTCGCTGGCCAGCCACGCCGTGGGCGCGCTGGTGGCCCGCCACCGCGAGCTACGGCCTCGCATGGATGCCTGGCTGGCCGGTGACGACCTCTGGCTGGTCCGGTCCGCCCTGCTGCACATGCTGGGCTGGAAGGCGGCCACCGACGCCGGCTGGCTGTTCGCCGCCTGCCTCGCCCGGGCCGACCACCCGGACTTCTTCGTCCGCAAGGCCATCGGCTGGGCCCTGCGCGAGTACAGCAAGGTCGACGAGCACGCGGTCGTCGCCTTCGTGGCCGACCACGAGGGCGAGTTGAGCAGCCTCAGCCGGCGGGAGGCCCTGATGTGGCTCGAGCGGCGCCGCCGGCGCCTGGCCGCAGCGGGCGGCTGACCGTGTGCCGGTGACCAGGTGCACCCCGAGCCGAGATGGCGGCGGGGGGTGTCCCGGCAGGCATGATGTTCCGGTGACTGTCATCAAGATCAACGCCATCACCGTGCCCGAGGGGTCGGGTGACGAGCTGGGCAAGCGGTTCGCTGCCCGCGCCGGCGCGGTCGACGACCAGGACGGCTTCGAGGGCTTCGAGCTGCTCAAGCCGACCGACGACCGCACCACCTGGCTCGTCGTGACCCGCTGGCGCGACGAGGAGGCCTTCCAGGCGTGGGTCACCAGTCCGGCGTTCAGCCACGGTCACCAGGGCACCGACCGGCCCCATCCCCACGGGGGCCCGGTGTCGGTGTCGAGCGAGCTGTGGTCGTACGAGGTCTCGACCGCCTCGCCCGGCGGCGGCTGAGGCCGGCGCGCCCCCGTGGGGGTCGATGACGCCCACGCCACCCTGGCGTGGGTCGTCGTGGGGGCCAACGCGCTGGCCGGGCTCTGGGCGCTGGCAGCCCATTGGCTGCCGGCGCTGCGTCACCGCTGGCTGTGGTGGTTCACCCTGGCGGCGGAGCTGACGATCGTCGCCCAGGTGGTGCTCGGCGTGGTGATGGTGGCTGCCGAGGACCGCACTGCCCCGCAGTTCCACATGTTCTACGGGTTCGTGGCGCTGGCGTCGGTGGGCATCATCTACAGCTACCGCCAGCAGCTCGCGGCCTACGTCTACCTGCTCTACGGGCTGGGCGGGCTGTTCCTGATGGGGCTCGCGATCCGGGCCATGGTCATCGGCCCGGCGCGGTGAGTCGCCGCCGGATCAGAGGTGGACGACGGGGCACGTGAGCGTGCGGGTGATGCCGCCGATCATCTGCACCCGGCTGACGACCATCTTGCCCAGCTCGTCGACGGTGTTGGCCTCGGCGCGGGCGACCACGTCGTAGGGGCCGGTCACGTCTTCGGCCGACACGACGCCATCGATGCCACCCACCTCCTCCGCCACCTGCGCCGCCTTGCCGACCTCGGTCTGGATGAGGATGTACGCGCTGACTGCCATCGGGCCTCCCCTCACGCCTCGCTGGCCACGGATCGTAACGCCGGGTGCCGTGGGGCGCGGCACCCGGCGTGGGAGGGTCCCGATGGCGGGGGAGAGGTCAGCTCGACGTGGGGGTCGCGTTGCGCGACTCGGCCTCGATGGACGCCGGGCCCTGGCCGCCGCCCACGGCGATCTTGCGAGGCTGGGCCTGCTCGGCCACCGGGATGGTGACGGTCAGCACGCCGTGGTCGTAGGCGGCTTCGAGCTTGCCGGTGTCGAGGCTCTCGCCGAGCAGCACCCGGCGGGTGAAGGTGCCCTGGACCCGCTCGTTGGCGAGCACCTCGTCGCCCTCGGCCCGGTCGAAGCGCCGGCTGGCGTTGATCGTGAGCACGTCGCGCTCGACGGTCACGTCGATGGCGTCGGGGTCGACGCCCGGCAGGTCGAAGGTGACGAACACCCGGTCGCCGTGGCGGATGGCGTCCATGGGGACGGTCGGCGCGTTGCGGCGGAAGACCTGGTCGAACTGGTCGGCGAACCGGTCGACGTCGCGGAAGGGATCGAAGCGCATGAGCATCGTCTGACGCCTCCTTGTGGATGGCCTGTTGGTCTGGAATCTGTGACCAGTCTAGCAGCAAACCTGATGGCTTATCAATCAACTTTGGTGAGCTGTTCGCCATGAGGGACGGACGTCGACCGGCGCGCGACGATGGCTCCATGGCAACGCACCCGTACACCAAGGGGCTGCACGAGGTGGGCGACGGAATCTTCGCCTACCTGCAACCCGATGGCAGCTGGGGGTGGAGCAACGCGGGGCTGGTGGTCGACGGCGAGTCCTCGCTGCTGGTCGACACCCTCTACGACCTGAAGATCACGGCCGAGATGCTGGCGGCCATGCGCCGGGCGACCCCCGCAGCCCAGGCCATCGACATGGTGGTGAACACCCACGCCAACGGCGACCACTGTTGGGGCAACCAGCTCGTGCGCGATGCCGAGATCATCGGGTCGCGCCGCTGCGCCGAGGAGATGGCCGAGCTCCCGCCCTCGCTGCTCGCGGGGCTCATGGCCGCGCCGCCCGAGGGGCCGACGGGCGACCTGCTGCGCCGCATGTTCGGGGCGTTCGACTTCAGCGACATCGAGCTGGTGCCGCCCACCACCATCTTCGACGGCGAGCTGACCCTGCGGGTCGGGGGCACCGAGGTGCGCCTGATCGAGGTGGGCCCGGCGCACACCCGTGGTGACGTCATCGCCCACCTGCCCGCCCACCGAGTGGTGTTCACCGGCGACATCCTGTTCAACGGCGGCCACCCCATCGTGTGGGCCGGGCCGGTCGCCAACTGGGTGGCCGCCTGCGACCGCATCGTCGAACTGGCTCCCGAGACGGTGATCCCGGGTCACGGGCCGGTGTGCGACACGGCGGCGGTGGCGTCCGAGCGCGAGTACTTCGCCTTCCTCCAGCGCGAGGTGCCGCCCCGGGCCGAGGCGGGCATGACCCCGCTCGACGCCGCCCGCGACATCGACCTCGGCGGGTACGCGGGGCTGGGGGAGCGCGAGCGGTTCGTGGTCAACGTGGCGGCGGTCTACCGCGACCTCGGCCACGACGTGCCCGGCGACGCCGCCAGCATGCTCGGCGAGATGGCCGCCTACGGCTCGGGCTGAGCCTGCCGGCCTGCGCCTGACCTGGGGTCCGTCCGCCCGGACGCGGCGGTGCCGCCCCCGCAGGAGCGGCACCGCCGGATGCAGCCAGGGCGGGCCGGGCCCGCCTCGGCTCAGGTGGCTGCCAGGCGCTTCTCGAGCGCCACGAGCTGCTCGCGCAGGACGGCGGGGACGCTGTCGCCGATGAGCGCGTAGTGGTCCTCGATCTGGGGCAGCTCGTGCCGCCAGGTCTCGGCGTCGACCGACAGCAGCTCGGCCAGGGTGCCTTCGTCGAGGTCGAGGCCGCCGGTGTCGATGGCCCCGGCGGTCGGCACACGACCGATGGGCGTGTCGACCGCCTCACCCTCGCCGTCCAGCCGCTCGATGATCCACTTCAGCACCCGGCTGTTCTCGCCGAAGCCGGGCCAGAGGAACGAACCGTCCTCGCCCCGGCGGAACCAGTTGACCCAGAACAGCTTGGGCAGCTTGTGGGGGTCGGTGGCCTGGCCGATCCCGAGCCAGTGGGCGAAGTAGTCGCCCATGTTGTAGCCACAGAACGGCAGCATGGCGAACGGGTCGAACCGGAGCTTGCCGACGGCGCCGGCCTGGGCCGCGGTGGTCTCAGAGCTCATGATGGAGCCGAGGAACACGCCGTGGGCCCAGTCGAACGACTCGGTCACTAGCGGCACGTTGGTGGCGCGACGGCCGCCGAAGAGGATGGCCGAGATCGGCACGCCGTCGGGGTCCTCCCACTCGGGCGCGATCGACGGGCACTGGGCCGCGGGGGTCGTGAAGCGCGAGTTCGGGTGCGCCGCCGGGGCGTCGCTGTCGGGCGTCCAGTCGTTGCCCCGCCAGTCGGTGAGGTGGGCCGGCGGCTCCGACAACCCCTCCCACCAGACGTCGCCGTCGTCGGTCCTGGCCACGTTGGTGAAGATCGAGTTGCGGTGCAGCATCTTCACCGCGTTGGGGTTGGTGTCCTCGCCCGTGCCGGGAGCCACGCCGAAGAACCCGGCCTCGGGGTTGATGGCGTAGAGGCGACCGTCGTCGCCGTACTTCATCCAGGCGATGTCGTCGCCGATGGTCTCGACCTTCCACCCGGGCAGGGTGGGGATCATCATCGCCATGTTGGTCTTGCCGCACGCCGAGGGGAAGGCGGCGGCCACGTAGCGCTTCTCGCCGCCCGGAGGGGTCACGGCCAGGATGAGCATGTGCTCGGCCAGCCGCCCGAGGTCGCGGGCCATCGTCGAGGCGATGCGGAGGGCGAAGCACTTCTTGCCCAGCAGGGCGTTGCCGCCGTAGCCCGACCCGTACGACCAGATCTCGCGGGCCTCGGGGAAGTGCACGATGTACTTGTTGTCGGGGTCGCACGGCCACGGCACGTCGGTGCGGTCGTTGCCGTCGGCGTCGACCAGCGGGTACCCCACCGAGTGGACGCAGGGGACGAAGTCGCCGTCGCCCAGCTCGTCGAGCGGGCCCTGGCCCATGCGGGTCATGATCCGCATCGACACCGCGACGTACGCGGAGTCGGTGAGCTGCACGCCGATGTGCGCGATGGGTGAGCCGATCGGGCCCATGGAGAACGGCACCACGTACATGGTGCGGCCCCGCATGGCCCCGGTGAAGAAGCCGGTCAGCTCGGCCCGCATCTCGTCCGGCGCCCGCCAGTTGTTGGTGGGCCCGGCGTCGCGCTCGCGCGCCGAGCAGATGAACGTGCGATCCTCGACCCGGGCGACGTCACCGGGGTCGGACAGCGCGAGGAAGCTGTCGGGCCGCTTGTCGGCGGCCAGCCGCTCGAGCCCGCCGCTGTCTATCAGAAGCTGCGTGAGGCGATCCCACTCCCCGTCGGAGCCGTCGCACCACTCGACCGCATCTGGCTGGAGGACACCCGCCCAGTGATCGACCCAGTCCTTGAGCTTCTGGTTGGTGGTTGCAGCCATGATCCTCCGGTCCGCGATGTCCTGGATGAGCCGGTCAGACGGAGGTCGAGCCGTCTCCTGGCGGGAAACGTTCGGGGTCGAGCCCCGGGGTGCCCATGTCGACCTCCGACCCCAATCGCAACCGTGTGGCCCGACCCTCGCCGTCGAGGTCGAAGATCACGCGCTGCCCCTGGCGGAGCATCCGGAAGACCGAGCCCTCGAGCGCGTCGGGTGCCAGGTCGACCTCGGCCAGGTCGGTGTCGCGCATCACGATCCCGTCCTTCGAGGTCGGGTCGTAGGCCTTGATCACGCCTTGCACCGATGACGCTCCCTGCTCGGCTCGCTGCGGGTGGGGTCCTGTCACCGTATCGGACCGCCCCCGGCACAGCCCAAAGGCCCCGCCGGGGCGGGTCGGCCTCAGCGGGGCACGGACCAGTCCCCTGACCCCGGCGGCCGCTCGTCGAGGTACACGCTGACCATGTCGGCGAAGCCGTCGGGATCGGTCGGCGGCTCGGGCAGGTCGTCGCCGATGGCCTCACCCACGGTGCGGAAGGCGTCCTCGTCGCTCATCCCCTGCTCGACCAGGTCGTAGAACATCGCCTCGGCCTGCCTCACGACCTCGCCGTAGTCGACGACGCCCGGGTTGCCCGCCCTGGCGAGCAGATCGACGTCGTCGGCGCCCTCGACCGCCTCGCTCATGTCGCCCCGCAGCACGAGCAGCCGGGCCTGGACCGGCCGGTCGGGCCCGTAGGCGTGGTGGGGAGTGAAGTGGATGGCGACCGCCGGATCGACCCGGGCGTCGAACCCGCGCCGCTCGAGTTGGAGCACCACCGCCCGGCCGTACCACGAGCCCGGAGTCCACGGGTCGGACACCACCACCGGGCCGGCGTCGGGGTCGAGGGCCTCGACGATGTCCGGCATCAGGTCGGCGACCATGTCGCTGTCGTGCCGCTGGGGCGTGCCGGCGGTGGCGGCGTCGACGATGTTCATGCCGCTGGCCACCACCAGCGTCGCCGCGGCCACCACGCTGAGCGCCAGATCGGCCCGCGGTCCCCAGCGCGCCACCGCGGCCCGCCAGGCCGCCCAGGCGACCACGACGAACGCCACCAGCGGTGGCATCCACGTCCAGCGGAGGCGGTAGTCGAACACCGGGCCCAACGTGCGGGCGACCGCCACGACGGACAGCGCCAGGGTCCCGACCAGCACGGCCACCAGCCGGCGGCCGTCGCCGCCCCGGCGCCACAGGGCCACGCCGGCGAGGGCCACCAGCGTCAGGAGCACGGGCACCGGGGACGACAGCAGGAACGGCGACTCGCCCGACCACGAGGACAGCGCCTTGCCGGTGAGCCACTCGGGACGCCAGCCGAACTGGCCGGTCACGACCCGCCAGCCCTCGACCAGTGAGTGCGGCTCCTCGTCGGTGCCCTGGAACCACATGATGATGCGCCGGGTGTTGCTCGGGACGTTCACGATGACGTCGGCCACCAGCGGCGACCACAGCAGCACGCTCAGGCCGGCCGCCACGGCACCGGGTCGCCGAAGCGACCCGAGCTCGCCGGCCCGACGAGCGGCGACCACCAGCGCGATCGAGCCGGCTGCGAGCAGGGGCAGGGCCAACGCCACGAAGCCGACGTGGGTCTGGGCCAGGAATGCGGCGACCACCATGCCGGCCGGCAGGGCCCACGCCTCGCGGCAGGTCATGGCCCAGGTCAGGAACACCATCAGGCCGAAGGGCAGCGTCACGATGTAGATGTTCTGGAACTCGTGCACCAGGTCGGCCCCCAACGTGCGCATGACCAGGGCGCAGGCCACCAGGGTGCAGAGGGCGAGCGGGCGCCCCCCGCGGCGCAGGGCGACGACCGCCATGCCGCCCACCGCAGCGCCGTTGATGGCGAGCGCGCCCAGGTTGAGGCCGATGGAGGCGCCGCCGGTCAGCCAGTAGACGGGGGCGAGCAGGTAGAACGACAGGGGCCCCGGATGGGCCCACAGCTCGCGTGACCACAGGCCGGTCAGGACCTCGTGCCGGCCCACCGCGCGCACCGCCAGCTCGGTGCCCGCCTGGTCGCCGGTGGGGTGGTAGGCGCCGCCCACCCCGGCGACGAGCGCCACGGCTGACACCACCAGCGGCGCCAGCGCGACCACCACGAGCCAGCGGGCACGGAGCGCGACGCCGGGACCTCGTTCGGCCTCACCCGCCGGTCGGTCGTCGGCCGGGCGGTCGGCGTCGATCGTCCCCAGCACCACCACGGGCGCTAAGCCTAGTTGTGAGGCTCTGGGGTGCGCCGTCCGTGGACGCTCACCCGGTGATCAATGGACGAGCTTGGTGACCTTGCCGGCCTTGATGCAGCCGGTGCACACCTGCAGCCGCGTGGGCGCGCCGTTGACGACCGCCCGCACGCGCTGGATGTTGGGGTTCCACCGGCGCTTGGTGCGCCGATGCGAGTGGCTGACACTCATGCCCCATGACGGGTGCTTGCCGCACACCTCGCAGACGGCTGCCATGACGCCTCACCTCGAACTCGGGCTGGTAGGACCGAGTGACTGTACTGGCGCGCCGGGCGCCCTCACAACTTGCCCCGGCCCGGTGTAGCGTCGCGGCCGCGCTGGAGCAGTGATCACGTCCACGGGCGGAGCTGAGGGATGTCAGCCATGATCGGGAACCCCTTCCGGCGCGCAGTTGTGCTCGCGGCGGCGACCGTCCTGACGGTGGCCTGTGGCGACGACGACGGGGCATCGGGCGAAGCGTTCTGCGACGAGATGGCCGAGGTGCAGGGCGACCTGGGCTCGCTCAGCACGTCGGATCCCGCCAGCCTCGACTCGGTGGTCGAACGCCTGCGGCAGGTCGAGCCCCCGGCCGAGATCGCCGAGGCCTACCAGGGCGTGGTCGACGGTTACGCGGCCATGGCCGAGGACGGCGGGCTGACCGACCCGGCCGCGCAGGACCGGCTGGTCGAGGCGCAGGAGCACCTGACCCAACTCTCCGAGTACCTCGCCGAGAACTGCGACGTCCCGGCTCCGGCCGGCGGCGGCTGAGCACCTGTCGCACCGCGACCGCCGAGGCAGGGAGGACCGGCCCGCGGCGGCGGGTCACCTAGCATCCATCTCCGTGACAGTGCTCGACCACCTGGGTGCCGGCGAACTGCGGGCGACCGTGCATGCCTACCGGGAGGCGCTGGCCGCGCACCGCGAGCCGATCAACCGGCTCAACGTGTACCCCGTGCCCGACGGCGACACGGGCACCAACATGTCGCTCACCCTCGTGTCGGTGTGCGACGACCTCGACGCCGCCGGCGACGGCCTGGTCGACGTGTGCAAGGCGGTCAGCCACGGGTCGCTGATGGGTGCCCGGGGCAACTCGGGTGTCATCCTCTCGCAGGTGCTGCGGGGTCTCGTGGGGGTCATCGCCGAGGCCGGCGGCTGCGACGGGCCCACCTTCGCCCGGGCGCTGCGGGCCGCGTCCGACGCGGCCTACCAGGCGGTCATGCGGCCGGTCGAGGGCACCATCCTCACGGTGGCGCGCGAGGCCGCCGAGGCGGCCGAGGCCACGGTGGCGGCCACGCCCGGTGCCGGCCTGCTGGCGGTGGCGGAGGCCGCCCGCGACGCGGCGGTCGTGGCCCTCGACAAGACCCCCGAGCTGCTGCCCGTGCTGGCCGAGGCCGGCGTGGTCGACGCCGGCGGCGCCGGGCTCGTGCTGCTGCTCGACGTCGTGCTGCACGTCGTCGACGGTCGCCCGGTGCCCGAGCCCACGGTGGGCGAGGGGGTCATCCGCGCCGACGCCCACCTCGTCCACGCGGGGGCCGACGTCGACCACGCCCACGACAGCGTGTCCGACCTGCGCTACGAGGTCATGTACTTCCTCGAGGCGCCCGACGAGGCCATCCCCGGCTTCAAGGACGTGTGGGCCGGCATCGGCGACTCGATCGTGGTCGTGGGTGGCGACGGCATCTGGAACTGCCACATCCACACCGACGACATCGGCGCCGCCATCGAGGCCGCGGTCGACGCCGGCCGCCCCCGCCAGATCCGGGTCACCGACCTCATGGAGCAGGTCGAGGAGGAGCGCTGGGTGCGCGAGGCGAGCGGCGAGTCCGTGGTCGAGGTCCCCTCGCACGTCACCGAGCCGGTCACCACCGCGGTGGTTGCCGTGGCCGCCGGCGACGGCATCAAGCGCATCTTCTACAGCCTGGGCGTGCAGGGCATCGTGGCCGGCGGCCAGTCGATGAACCCCTCGACCGCCGACCTCCTGGCCGCGGTCGAGGCCGTGCCGGCCGACCAGGTCGTCATCCTGCCCAACAACAAGAACATCATCCCCGTGGCCGAGCAGGTCGACGCCCACACCTCGCGCATGGTCAGGGTCGTGCCGACACGCGGCATAGCCGAGGGGTTCGCCGCGCTGATGGGGTACGACCCCGAGGCGCCGGTCGCCGACAACGCCAAGGAGATGGCGTCGCTGTCGGCCAGCGTCGTGGCGGGCGAGGTCACCCGTGCGGTGCGGGACTCGTCGTGCGAGGTGGGGCCCATCGCCGAGGGCGACTTCCTGGGCATCGCCCGCGAGGGCATCAGGGCCGTCGAGCCGTCGGTCGCCGAGGCGGCCACCCGCCTGCTCGACGTGCTCGTGACCGACGACCACGAGATCGTGACCGTCATCGAGGGCGAGGGGGCCACCGCGGCCGACACGCGGACGATCACCGAGTGGCTGGGCGAGCACCGCCCCGGGGTCACGCCCGAGGTGCACCACGGCGGACAGCCCCTGTACCCCTACCTGTTCGGCATCGAATAGCCGCCGGTCGACGCGTCGATGAGCGACGGCCCCATCACACTCGGCGAGCTGGCCGCCATGCCGGTCGGCCGGCTGACCGGGGTCGGCCCGCGCAAGCTCGACGGCCTCGCGACGCTCGGCGTCGAGAACCTGCTCGACCTGCTGACCTACTACCCGCGCCGCTACGTCGACCGCACCCACGAGGCCCGCATCCGTGACCTGGTGGTGGGCGACGAGGCGATGGTCATCGTCACGGTCGAACGGGCCAGCTCGCGGCGCACCCGCGGTCGCCCCCCCAAGGTGCTGGTCACGGTCGAGGTCAGCGACGACAGCGGCCACCTCCGGGTCACCTTCTTCAACCAGGCGTGGCGCGAGCGCCAGCTCACCCCGGGCATGACGGTGGCGCTGTTCGGCAAGCTGGAGCTGTTCAACGGGCGCCGCCAGATGACCAACCCTGTCGTCGACCTGATCGGCAATCGCACCGGCCGCATCGTGCCCATCTACCCCCAGTCCGAGAAGGCGGGCCTGTCCACCTGGGAGATCGGCGACTGGGTGGCCCAGGTCCTGCGCCGCTCCGCACGCCGGGGCCTTGCCGACCCGGTGCCCGGCTGGGTGCTCGAGCGCCACGACCTGGTGACCCGCGACGAGGCGTTCGCCGGCATCCACGCCCCGGACTCGATGGCCCACAAGGAGGTGGCCCGCCGCCGCCTGGTCCTCGACGAGCTGCTGCGCGTCCAGCTCGCGCTCGTGCAGCGCAAGCGCCACATCGAGCGCACCACGCGGGGCATCGCCCAGGCGACGGAGGGGCCGCTGCTCGACGCCTTCGTCGAGCGGCTGCCCTTCGACCTGACCGCCGACCAGCGGGCCGCCGTCGACGAGATCCGCGGCGACCTGGCCGCTCCCCACCCCATGCACCGCCTGCTGCAGGGCGACGTGGGCAGCGGCAAGACCGTCGTCGCCGTGTGGACCCTGCTGGCCGCCGTGCAGGGCGGGCACCAGGGGGCGTTCATGGCGCCCACGGAGGTGCTGGCCGAGCAGCACGCGGCCGGCATACGGGCGCTGCTCGACGGAATCGAGGTGTCCGACGCCGGCAGCTCGCTGTTCGGAGCCCGGCCCCTGCGGGTCGAGCTGCTCACCAACAAGGTCGGCGCCGCCGACCGGCGCCGCATCCTGGCCGGGCTCGCCAGCGGCGAGGTCGACGTCGCCATCGGCACCCACGCGCTCATCCAGGAGGGGGTCGACTTCGCGTCGCTCGGTGCCGTCGTCATCGACGAGCAGCACCGCTTCGGCGTCGAGCAGCGGGCCGCGCTGCGCGACAAGGCCGGCGGGGGACCGGTGCCTGACGTGCTGGTCATGACCGCCACCCCCATCCCCCGCACGGCGGCCATGACCGTCTACGGCGACCTGGACGTGACGGTGATCCGCTCCCTCCCCGCCGGCCGCCAGCCCATAGTGGCGGTCTGGGCCAAGTCCGAGGACGACGAGGTCGAGGTGTGGGCCGCGGTGCGGCGCGAGGTCGGGGCCGGGCGCCAGGCCTACGTGGTGACGCCGCTGATCGAGGAGTCCGACAAGCTCGAGGTGCGCTCCGCCGAGGACACGTTCGCCCAGCTCGCGGCGACGGAGCTCGACGGCCTGCGGCTGGGGCTGCTGCACGGCCGGCTGGGGTCGGCCGACAAGGAGACCACGATGCACCAGTTCCGCGAGGGGCGCCTCGACGTGCTGGTGGCCACCACGGTCATCGAGGTCGGCGTCGACGTGCCCAACGCCACGGTGATGGTGATCCTCGACGCCGACCGTTTCGGCATCGCCCAGCTCCACCAGCTCCGCGGCCGGGTGGGGCGGGGGAGCGAGCAGTCCTGGTGCTACCTGGTGAGCACGTCCGACAGCGAGGAGGCCGAGGCGCGCCTCGGGGCGCTGGTGAAGACCACCGACGGGTTCGCGCTGGCCGAGGTCGACCTCGACCTGCGCGGCGAGGGCACGATCATGGGCGAGCGCCAGAAGGGCCGCAGCGACCTCAAGCTGGCATCGCTGCGCCGGGACCGCGAGTGGGTCGAGCGGGCCCGCGAGGTGGCCTTCGCCATCGTCGACGACCCCGACGGGACGGCGGGCGGCGGCCTGGAGCGCCACCCCGACCTGCTGGCCGAGGTGGCGCTCTTCCTCGACGAGGACGACCAGGACTACCTGCTCAAAGGCTGAGACCGGGGTTCGCACCCGTGAAACCGATCACCGCGGCCCGGTTGTCCGCAGGCAGGAGACGTGGGTTTCTCGCAACAGCCCGGTGCGCTCGTGCGTGTAGGACACGATGAACACCATGCCGAAGGCCGAGCCCGTGGACGTCCCGGCACCCGACGACTGGGACACCGACCTCGTCGGCGTCTACCGCGGGCGCTACGGCAAGCTCGTCCGCCTCGCCTACCTGCTCACGGGCCACACCGCCGTCGCCGAGGAGATCGTGCAGGACGCGTTCGTCGCGACCCACCGCGCCGGTGACCAGCTCTGCGATCCCTACCCGTACGTGCGGCGCGCCGTCGTCAACCGGTGCAGGTCGTGGGGCCGCCGGTACACCGTGGAGCGCGCCCACCGGCCACGCCCGCCCGATCCGGCCGAGTTGGCGGCCGACGAGATGTGGGACGTGCTCGCCACGCTGACCGACCGGCAGCGCACCGCCATCGTCCTGCGCTTCTACGACGACATGCCCGACGATCGCATCGCCGAGATCCTCGGCTGCCGCCAGGCCACCGTGCGCAGCGCGATCCACCGTGGCCTCCAGTCGCTGCGCCGGGTGATCGACCTGTGAGCCGGCAGCCTGCCAACCGCCTCTCCCGCCCCCGCCCCCTTCCGCGTCGCCGCCAGGAGTCTTCCCCGATGAGCCTGCTCCACGAACAGCACCGTCCCGACCGACCGGACCTCGAGGATGGCGTGCGCACCATGCTGCACCGCCTCGCCGCGGGTGCGACCGAGCGCCCGCCCGCGTGGGATGAGCTCATCGCCCGGCACGAGGCCGTGGTCGTGCCCCTCGGCGTCTCGGAGTCGATCAGCGAGGTCCGCGACCGCCGCCCGGGGCGGAAGCGCCGTCCCCGCATGAGCCTGGCGGCCGCCGCCGCGCTGCTGGTCGCCGTCGCCGGCGCCCTGGTCGTCGACCGCACGGGTTCCGAGCCGACCACGGGCCCCACAGCCGACACGATCAGCGTGATCACGCCCGGCGACCCCTCGTTCGACCCGGTTGCGGCGGTCGCCTTCTGGGCAACCGACGCCGCCGACCCGTTGGCGGCCACGACGGCCTACCTCGGGGCGATGGGTGTTCCGACGGATGCCGCTGCCGCACCGGTCGTCGCGCTGCGCAGCGCAACCGACGCGACCGCCGTCGTCGACTGGTCCCTCCCGGCCACGCCGGGTGGCTCCAGCGGAACGGTGTACCTGCGGTCGACGCCGGTCGCCGGGGCGACGCCGACCTGGAGCGTCGTCGGCGCGGCCGCGTCCGACGTGGCACTCGCCGAGGTGCACTACGACGGAGCCGAACTGTCGTTCACGGTCGCCCGCACCGCGGCGGAGGCTGAGCAGCTGGCGCTCAGCGTGTGGGTCGACGGGCAGCCGGTGCCGCTCGGAGGCGACGCCGTCGCCCAGGCAGGCGCCGGTGACGTCTCGCTCGGTGAGCTCGTCGACATCGGGACCGGGGCTGACGCCCGCGACACGCTGCAGCTGCCCGTCGAGGCCGACGACATCGTCACGCTGCGGGTCGTCCACGTGGTCGACGGCCTGGTGCGCTCGGTGGCCCAGATGGCGGTCGCCCTGCCCGATGCGGGGTCGGCGGTCGCTGCGGCCGCCGGCTCTCCGCCTGGCCAAGCCGGGGGTCAGGCCACCGGCACCGTCGACTCCGGTACCGACCGAGCCTCCGGTTCGGCGGACGCGGCGGTCGAGGCCGGCGGGGCAGGTGGCGACGACCTGGTGCCCGGAGGGACCGTGCCGACCCTGCCCGAGCTCCCCCCGCTGTTGCCGCTCCCCACCGCTCCCAGCGTCCCGGCACCGACGGTGCCGCCCGTCACGGCCCCGGAGTCTCCCTCGGACCTCCTGCCGTGACGCCCCTGCGTCCGTCGCCGTCCACCTGCCGCCCCGGCGACGGGCGCACATCCCCCACGTGGTAGCTCCGGTCGGCGACGACCGCCTGGCGAACCCCAGCACCGCCGGCGAGTCACCCGCTGGCTGGGGCTACCACGTGGCCCCTCCCGACCCTCTCGGGACGGCAGGCCGGGGGTTCGGTGACGGGGGGCCGGGCGGCCGTGAGGGCCGCCGGGCCCCGTCGCCAGCACGACGTCAGGGGCTGACGCCGCACTCCTCGGTCATGTACTCGTCGACCCGGTCGCCGGCCGCCGCGAACTCGGGGTCGTCGAACTGCGCGAGGACTTCCTCGTCGATCTCCTCGTCGCCGAGGCCGGCGATGGCCTCGAACGCCTCGACCGCCCGGTCCCAGTCCTCGGCGATCTCCTCGGGCGGCTCGATGTCGCGCAGGTCGGCGATGGCCTCGCGGAACTCCTCGCTGGTCGGGTCGCTCAGCTCGCCGATGCGCTCGGTCAGCTCGCCGGCCTGCTCGCAGAACGAGGCCGCGGTGCCGGTCTCGTCGTCATCGTCGCCGCCGCAGGCGGCTGCCGAGAGCGCCAGCGCCGGCACGACGGCGAGGCCGAGCACGCGGCGGGTCAGGCGGGTTGATCGTGTGGTGGGCATGGAGTCTCCGTTGCTCGTCGGTAGCGGGCCTGGGGCCGGAGGAGTACGGCGCCCGGGGGCAGCGCGGTTCGACCCTTCGTGAGATGTTCGAGGGTCAGGGGTCGTGCGGATGGTCATCGTCGTCGCCGACGAGCAGGTCCCACCGGTCCAGGCAGTCCTCGCACCGGTAGACGGCCAGGTCCCCCGGCTGCCAGTCGCGCTCGGACGGCGGGTACGAGATCAGGTGCGCCCGACCCCCGCAGTCGATGCACGTGATGACCCGGTCGACCTCCACCGAGCCGACGCTAGTGCCGTGTCCATGAACGTTCGCTCTGTCCACGGCGAGTCAGATCTGTCGCTCGCAAGGACGCAGGAGGAAGGCGCAGCCGAAGCTGCGTCGACGACGAGGACGCCGCGAGCGGCGGATCTGACCGGCGTGGCAGGGCGCAAACGTTTGTGGACACGGCACTAGCCGTCTCCCGGCGGGCCGCTACCGGTCGCGGCGGGCGCGTCGGGACTCGACGAAGCGGTCGACACCGGCGGCGAAGTCGTCCGCGAAGATGACCTCGCGGCCCAACCGGTCCTCGTTGGCCAGGGCCTCGGTCACACCCAGCCCCAGGCCGTCGTAGACCGCTCGCCGGTCGCTGACGACGCAGCGCCACGGCGACGCGGCGATCTGCCCGGCCAGTTCGACCGCGGCGTCGAGCGCGGTGCCGTCGGGCACCAGGCGGTCGACGAAGCCGATGCGCTCGGCCTCGGCCGCGCCGATCTCGCGCCCGGTCAGGATCAGGTCGAGTGCCCGCCCCAGGCCAACGATCCGGGGCAGGCGGTAGGTCCCGCCGTCGACCAGCGGCACGCCCCAGCGCCGCTCCAGGCAGCCGAACCGGCTGCCCTCGCCGGCCACCCGCAGGTCGCACCAGGCGGCCAGCTCCATGCCGCCGGCGACGCACCAGCCCTCGATGGCGGCGATCACCGGCTTGGACAGGGTCAGGCGGGTCGGGCCCAGCGGCCCGCTGTCGCGCAGCCGGGGCAGGTCGCGCAGGTTGGCGCCCGCGCAGAACGACGCGCGGTCGCCGGTGAGCACGGCCACCTTGGCGTCGTCGTCGTAGTCGAAGGCCACGAACTGGTCGTGCAGCCGCTGCGCCGTCTTCGAGTCGATGGCGTTGCGGACCTTGGGCTGGGCGATCTCGATCACTCGCACGGGGCCTGTCATGCCGCGAGGATGCCACCCGGTACGGTGCCGCCGATGCGAGTCGTGGCCGGGACGGCCCGGGGCCGGACGCTGGTGACGCCCGCCGGCGCCCGCACGCGGCCGACCACCGACCGGGTGCGCGAGGCCGTCTTCAACGCCCTGTGGAGCCGCGGCGCGATCGCCGGCGCACGGGTCGTCGACCTGTTCGCGGGCAGCGGCGCACTGGGCGTCGAGGCGCTGTCACGGGGCGCGGCGCACGCCACGTTCGTCGACAGCGACCGCGCGGCCCGGCGGGCGATCCGGCGCAACCTCGAGGCGTGCGGCCTGGCCGACCGGGCCACGGTGGTGGCCGCGCCCGTCGAGCGGTGGCTGCCCGGGCTCGGCGTCGACGCGCGGTTCGACCTCGCCTTCTGCGACCCGCCGTACGCGTTCGACGGGTGGGCGGACCTGCTGGCCGCGGTCCCCGCCGCGCTGGTGGTGGCCGAGGCGGCCGGGCCCGTGGCCCTGCCGCCGGGGTGGTCACTGGTACGCGAGTCCCGCTACGGCGGCACGTGGGTCGGCTTCATCGCATCGCCGCCGGTGCCAGGGCCCGCGGGGTGACGTCGGTTACCGTGTGCCCAGCGCACGCGGCTCTCCGCCCACCCGTGACCAGGAGCCACCAGTGACCACCGTCCTGTACCCCGGGTCGTTCGACCCGATCCACAACGGCCACATCGAGATCATCGAGGTGGCGTCGCGTCTGTTCGACGAGGTGGTCGTGGCGGCGGTGCGCAACCCGCAGAAGGGCGAGGCGCTGTTCTCGCTCGAGGAGCGCCAGGGCCTGATCGCGGACGCGACGTCGCACCTCGACAACGTGCGCATCACCATGTTCTCCAGCCTGGTGGTCGACCTGGCCCGCGAGGTGGGCGCGAACTTCATCGTCAAGGGCCTGCGGGTGGTCTCCGACTTCGAGTCTGAGCTGATGATGGCCCAGATGAACAAGCGGGTGTCGGGGGTCGACACGTTGTTCATCCCCTCGGGCTCGTCGCACGCCTACCTTGCGTCGAAGCTCATCCGCGAGATCGCCCGCTACCACGGCGACATCAGCACCATGGTGCCCCCGGCGGTGGCCAAGCTCCTGGAGGAGAAGTACGGGCCCGGGGACGGGAAGGGGGACGGCGACGGATGAACGACGAGGACCACTCCTTCGAGCACAACTTCGACGCCCGGGTGGCCGAGCGGGCGCCAGGCGGCGACGTCGAGGCTCTGCTGCGCCAGTTGCACGAGATCGTCGACACCGCCCGCCCCGCGCCCCTGTCGACGCAGGTCAAGGTCGACCGCGACGAGATGCTCGACCTGCTCGACCAGGCGATCGAGCGCCTGCCCGACGAGGTGCGGGCCTCGCGCTGGCTGCTCAAGGACCGAGACGACTTCCTCGACCGCACCCAGCGCGAGGCCGACGACATCCTGGCCGCGGCCCGGGGGCAGGCCGAGCGCATGGTGCAGCGCTCCGAGGTGATGAAGGCGGCCGAGGCCAAGGCCCGCCGCATCATGGAGAACGCCCGGGCCGAGGCGAGCCGCCAGCGCAACGAGGCCGACGACTTCTGCGACAAGCGGCTGGCCCAGCTGGAGACGGTGCTGGAGCGCACGATGACGATCATCGCCGCGGGCCGGGCCAAGCTGCGCGGCCCCGCCGGCGAGGGGCTGCCCCCGGTGGCCGGCCGCGATCCCGCCAACGGCGACGCTCCCGGCCGCGTGCACGACGACCACCACGAGGGCCGCGACGACGACCGCGACCCCGCGTTCTACGACCAGGACCGCCTGTAGCCTGGGGGCGTGCGCGGCTCCTTCCTCGTCCCCACCGGCGAGCTGTTCCGCCACCGGGGCACCCGCCAGCCGGTCACCCTCGTGGGGCCGCTGCCCGGCCTGGTGCTGTCGACCACCCGCCTGACCGGCGACGACGTGGTGGCCGACCTCGTGCTCGAGGCCCAGGGCGAGACGGTGACCGCCACGGGCACGGTGATGGCGGGGTGGGAGGGCGACTGCCGCCGCTGCCTGGAGGCGACCGGGGGCGTCGTGACGGTCGAGGTGAGCGAGGTGTTCGAGCCCGTCCCCGTGGAGGGCGAGACGTACCCGCTCGGCCCGGACCGGCTCGACCTGGCGCCCGCGCTGCGCGAGGCGCTCGCGCTGGCCCTGCCGCTCGCGCCACTCTGCGACGAGGGCTGCGCGGGCCCCGACCCGGTGGCGCACCCCGTCGCCCCGGCCGGCGACGACGACCAGGGTGAGCCACCCGCCGACCCCCGCTGGGCCGCGCTCGACGCACTGCGCTTCGACGGCTGAGGTCCCGGCCGGGCCTCGGGCGATCGGGCGAGCGCGCCGGTTCGACGCTTGCCGCGGCGCCCCGCTAGTCTTTCGTCCTTGTGCCCGCCCGGCGGGCGTCCTTCGCGCCGTGCCCCTGGCGCCCGACCCGTGACGTTGCAGGAAGACTCCGATGGCCGTCCCCAAGAAGAAGACCTCCAAGGCCAAGAGCCGCAGCCGCAAGGCCAGCGCGTGGCGCCTCGACCGGCCCGCCCGCAGCGTCTGCCCCCGCTGTGACTCAGCCAAGCTGCCGCACGTGGTGTGCGGCAACTGCGGCTGGTACGGCGGCCGGGTGGCCGTCGAGGTCGACTGATCGCCGCGGCCGCCACCGCGCACACCACCCCCCGACGCTCGCACCGGGCCGATGCTGCCGATCGTCATCGACGCCATGGGGGGCGACAACGCGCCCGGGGCCATCGTCCAGGGCGCCCAGCGGGCCGCAGCCGAGCTGGGCGTGCCGGTGGTGCTGGTCGGCCGGCCCGACGACGTCGACCCCCTCCGCGGCGACCTCGAGCTGATCGCGGCCTCGCAGGTCATCGGCATGGGTGACGACGCCGGTGCCGTGCGCACGATGAAGGACTCGTCGCTGGTGCGGGCGGCCGAGGCGGTGCGTGACGGGCGGGCCTCGGCCATGCTGTCGGCGGGCAACACCGGCGCCACCATGGCGTCGGCCCTGCTGCGCATGGGCCGCATCAAGGGCGTGGCCCGGCCGGCCATCGCCACCCCCATCCCCGTCCCCGGCTCGACGCCCACGGTGCTGCTCGACGCGGGCGCCAACGCCGAGTGCCAGGCGGCCTGGCTGGTGCAGTTCGCCCAGATGGGCGCGGTGTTCGCCCGCGAGCGCTACGGCATCGCCGCGCCCCGTGTCGGCCTGCTCTCCATCGGCGAGGAGTCGTCGAAGGGCAACCCGCTGGTCAAGGAGACCCACGTGCTCCTGGCCGACCCGTCGGCGCTGCGGCGGTCGGGGGCACGCTTCATCGGCAACGTCGAGGGCCGTGACATCATGACAGACACCGTCGACGTGGTGGTGACCGACGGATTCACCGGCAACGTGGCGCTCAAGACGCTCGAGGGGGGCATGCGGGCGCTCGTCCGCAGCGTCCTCGACGCCCTCGGCACCACCTCGGTGGCCGACGAGGCGATCGGCTCGCTCATGCCGCTGTACGCCACCCTCGATCCCGACGGCACGGGCGGCGCCATGCTGCTCGGCGTCGACGGCGTGTGCGTCATCAGCCACGGGTCGTCGTCGGCCACGGCCATCGTCAACGCCGCCCGCGTGGCCAGCGAGATGATCGAGGCGGGCGTGGTCGAGCGCCTGCGTGCGGCCGTCGCTCCGGTCTGAGCTGCCCCGGCGCCTTCACAAGCGCACAAAGTGTGGCCTCGCTACACTGCCCGCCGTTCTCACCCGTTACCAGGAGTTGCTGAGCGTGCCCGCCGAGACCCACGTCGAGCGCAGTCCGATGGATCGCCAACAGGTCTTCGACCTGATCCGCGACCGCCTTGCCGACATCCTCGAGGTCGAGCCGTCCTCGATCAACGAGGGCGACTCGTTCACCGACGACCTCGAGGCCGATTCGCTGGCGCTCATCGAACTGGCCGAGGCGCTCGAGGAGGAGTTGGGCGAGCGCAGTGTCGGCTTCCGCATCGAGGACGAAGACCTCGAGGACATCAAGACGGTGCGCGACGCCGTCGACTACGTCCTCGCCCGGCTCTGAGGCATTGCCATCCCACTCCCTGTCAACAGGATCGACGAACTCGCAACACGCCTCGGCGTCACGGTGACCGCGCCTGACGTGCTGGCGCCCGCGCTCGTCCACCGCTCGTGGTGTGCCGAGAACCCGGGCAACGACTCGAACGAGCGCCTCGAGTTCCTGGGCGACGCGGTGCTGGGGATGATCATCACCGACCACGCGTTCCACGCCTACCCGACGCTCAGCGAGGGCGAGCTCACCGACGTGCGCAAGGCGGTCGTCAACGCGGTCACGCTGGCCGAGGTGGCCGACGAGCTCGGCCTCGGCGACTACCTGCTGCTGGGCAAGGGCGAGGAGCAGTCGGGGGGTCGGGAGAAGCCCTCGATCCTGGCCGACGCTCTCGAGGCCGTGCTCGGCGCCGTCTACGTGTCGGCCGGCATGAAGGAGGCCCACGACCTGGTCATGCGGTTGCTGGGCTCCCGGGTCGCCGAGGCCCACGCCGGCGGGCCGGGCGGGCAGGACTTCAAGAGCCGGTTGCAGGAGCTGGCGGCGCGCCACTTCGACGAGTCGCCCCGGTACGAGACGGTGGCCGAGGGCCCCGACCACGCCCGCCGCTTCCACGTGACGGTGGCGGTGGGGGGCAAGGCCCGGGGCAGGGGCGACGGCCGCTCGAAGAAGCAGGCCGAGCAGGTCGCGGCGCGCGACGCCTACACCACCCTGGTGTCCCAGTTGGAGAGCGAAGAGGACGATGCCTGAGCTGCCCGAGATCGAGACCATCCGACGGGGTCTCGAACGCGACACCGTCGGTCGCCGGGTCAAGTCGGTCGACGTCCCCATCGCCAAGGCCGTGCACCGCAACGGCTCGCGCAAGGCGTTCCAGGCCCGGCTCGACGGCGTCAAGCTGAAGAGCGTCGACCGGCGCGGCTCGCTGCTCGTGTTCACCCTCGACAGCGGCGAGCTGCTGGTCGTCGACATCGGCACCTCCGGGCAGCTCCTGCGCACCGCGCCCAAGGACGAGGTCGCCAAGGACACCCTGGTCATCATCACCTTCACGCAGGGGGGCCAGCTGCGGCTGGCCGACCCCGAGGGCGAGGCCGAGGCGTTCGTCGTCACCACCGACCTGCTGCTCGACGAGGCGCCCGAGCTCGCCACCCTGGGACTCGACCCCGTGGCGTCGCCCGTGTCGTGGACGGCGTTCGCCCAGTCGCTCGTCAACCATCGCAACGACAAGCTCAAGCCTCTGCTGCTCGACCAGAGCTTCGTGGTGGGGCTCGGCGGCCTGTACGCCGACGAGATCCTGCACGACGCCGGCCTGCGGCCCGACCGTGAGGTGTCGACGGTGTCGACGATGGAGATCCGCCGCCTGTACCGGTCGCTGGTCGAGATCCTGCACGAGGCCACCAAGCACCACGGCACCAGCACCGACGAGCACCCCTTCACCGACCTGGCGGGCACGCGGGGCAGCTTCCAGGACGAGCTGCAGGTGTGGGGCCGCGACGGCGAGCCCTGCCGCCGCTGCCGCCAGACGGTGACCCGCCAGCGGGCCGGCGGCCGGGTGACCTACTGGTGCCCGAGCTGCCAGGTGTGACCGCGGTGGGTGGCATCCCCGGCGCCTGCCGGATCGTCCCGTAGCCTCGGGGACCGATGTTCCTCAAGGCGCTGACCCTCAAGGGGTTCAAGTCCTTCGCCGAGTCGACGGTCCTCGAGATGCAGCCGGGCGTCACCGTGGTGGTGGGCCCGAACGGTTCGGGCAAGTCCAATGTCGTCGATGCCATCGGTTGGGTGCTGGGTGCCCAGGCTCCCTCGGCCGTGCGCAGCCAGAAGATGGAGGACGTCATCTTCGCCGGCACCTCCAAGCGCCCCGCCCTGGGCCGCGCGGAGGTCGCCATCACCATCGACAACAGCGCGGGCCTGCTGCCGATCGACTTCACCGAGGTGACGGTCACCCGCACGCTGTGGCGCTCGGGCGAGAGCGAGTACGCCATCAACAACGTGCCCTGCCGCCTGCTCGACGTGCAGGAGCTGTTCAGCGACACCGGCGTGGGCCGCCAGCAGCACGTCATCGTCGGCCAGGGGCAGATCGACGCCGTGCTCAACGCCCGCCCCGAGGAGCGGCGCCTGATCATCGAAGAGGCCGCCGGCGTGCTCAAGCACCGCAAGCGCAAGGAGCGCTCCGAGCGCCGCCTCGCCGCCACCGAGGGCAACCTCACCCGGCTGGGCGACCTGCTGCGCGAGGTGCGGCGGCAGCTCCGCCCGCTCGAACGCCAGGCCGAGGCCGCCCGCCGCCACGGGGGCCTGGTGGCCGAGCTGCGGGGGCTGCACGTGTTCGTCGCCGGCCGCGAGCTGGCCACGCTCAAGCGCCGCCTGGGCGACGCCAGCGCAGCCCGGGCCGAGCTGCGCAACGAGGAGACGCTGCTCAAGCGCACCCTGGCCGACCTCGACGTGTCGGTCATGGCCGCCGAGTCCGAGCTGGCCACGCTGGGTGGCAGCGAGGTGGGCGACGCCCTGGCCCGGGTGCAGGCGCTGCGCGAGAAGGCTCGGGGGCAGCTCGCGCTGCTGGCCGAGCGCCGGCGGGGCGTCGACCGAGAGCGCGCCGCCTCCGTCGACCAGGGCGTCGTCGCCAGCCTCGAGGCCGATGCCGCGCGGCTCACCGACGACATCGCCGCGCTGGCCGGCGAGTCCGAGGCCCTTGCCCCCGACGCCGAGGCCGTGGCGCGAGCGGAGGCCGCGCTGGCCGAGGCGCGTGCCGCGTTCGAGGCCGAATGGGGCGAGGACGTGCCTGCGCCGTCGGGCCGGGCGTCCGAGGTCCGGGGCGAGCTGGGCGCGCTGCGCAAGGTGCTCGACCGGGCGGGCGCCGACGCCCAGCGGGCCGAGAGCCGCATCGCCAACGTGCGGGCCAAGCTCGCGCGCCTCGACACCGAGGCCGCGCAGGCGGCCGATCAGATCGAGGCGCAGGCCGACGAGGCCGCCCTGGCCGCTGCGGTCGAGGCGGCCCGCGCACGGCGCTCGGCGGCCGAGGCGGAGGCCCGGACGACCGAGCAGCGGCGTGACGACGCCCAGGCCGGGCGCCACACCTGGAGCGCCCGCGCCGAGGCGTTGGCCATGGCGCTCGACCAGGCCCGCGCCCGGGCCGGTGCCGAGCGGCTGGCGGGTGTCGAGGGCGTGGTCGGCACCCTGCTCGACCTCGTCGACGTCGACCCGGGGTGGGAGGCGGCCGCGGAGGCCGCGTGCGGCGAGGCGCTGGCCGCCGTGGTGGTCGACTCGGTCGACTCGGGCCGCCGGGCGCTACGAGTGCTGGCCGAGGGCGACGTGCCCGGCGCGGTGCTGGCCATGGGCACGGCGGCCGCGCCCCGCACGCCGCCGCCCGTGGGCGAGCCGGTGCTGCGCCACGTGCGCCCCCGGCGCCCCGAGGTCGGCCCCCTGATCGAGGGCTTGCTGGGTGCCGCCGTCGCCGTCGAGGGCGGCTGGACCGCAGCGGTCGACGCCGCGCTGGCGAACCCGGACGCCGTGGTCGTCACCCGGGCCGGCGGCCGCTTCGGCCCGGGGGGGTGGCGCGTCTCGACCACCACCACGGGC
>DASSCS010000010.1:0-21956 GCA_035697515.1 Acidimicrobiales bacterium | reverse complement strand
CGTGCTCGCCGAGGAGCCGCTCCTCTTCCACACCGGCCGGCGCGCCGACGCCGCGGCGGCGCTGGGCGCGATCGCTCGCGTCGTGCCGCTCGAACGGCTGCGCTGGCTGTCGTTCGGCCACGTCGAGGCCGACGAGTGCGGGGCCATGAACCAGTACCTGGCGGTGGCGCCCCAGCTGGAGCTGGCGTTCGGCGCCCTGGGCTGCACGATCTCGGTCGACGACCTGGCCGACCGGCCGCCCCGCCGGCTGGCCCCGGGCGACGCCGTCGACCTGGGCGGGCGCCGGCTGGTGATGGTGCCGACGCCGCACGCGCCGCACAACCAGGAGGCGCAGGTGCTCTTCGAGGAGACCACCGCCACCCTGCTGTGCGGCGACCTGTTCACCCAGCTGGGCGACGGTCCGCCGATCGTGGGGACCTGTCTGGTCGAGCAGGCGCTCGACGCCGAGGACGTGCTCGCCAGCGCCGCGCCCGGCGAGGCGATGCCCCAGGCCCTGGACCACCTGGCCGGGCTGGGGCCCCGGACCCTGGCGACGATGCACGGGTCGTCCTTCGAGGGCGACGGCGGTGCGGCACTTCTGCGACTGGCCGGCGCATGGCGGGCCCGGTCCCGGGATGGCGGGCGTCTCCCCCGCTCACCGTCCCGGGACCGGCGGGAAGCTGACACACCGTCAGGTCACGGGTAGCGTCACGGGCCGTGATCGGCCCCACCATCAGGCAGTCGACGCCCACGTTCGCCCCGCTGCCCCGGCCCGCGGCGGGCGCGCCGAACCTGCTGGTGATCGTGCTCGACGACCTGGGGTTCGCCCAGCTCGGCTGCTACGGCGGCGACATCGCCACCCCCGCCATCGACGGCCTCGCCGCCGGCGGGCTGCGCTACCGCCGCTTCCACGTCACCGCCATGTGCTCGCCCACCAGGGCCTGCCTGCTCACCGGGCGCAACCAGCACCGGGTGGGCATGGGATTCGTCGCCGACCTGCCCATCGGCTTCCCCGGCTACGACGGGCGCATCCCCCGCTCGGCCGCCGGGCTGCCGCGGCTGCTGCGCGACGCGGGCTACAGCACCTTCGCCGTGGGGAAGTGGCACCTGGCGCCCCGCTGGGAGCAGAGCGCCTCGGGCCCGTTCGACCGCTGGCCCCTGGGGCTGGGCTTCGAGCGGTACTACGGGTTCCTCAACGGCGACACCAACCAGTGGGCGCCCGACCTGGTGTGCGACAACGGCTTCGTCGACCCGCCCGCCGGCCCCGACGACGGGTACCACCTGTCCGAGGACCTGGCCGACCGGGCCATCCGCCTGATCCAGGATCAGCAGCAGGCCACGCCCGGCAAGCGGTGGCTCTGCTACCTGGCCACCGGCGCCATGCACGCCCCCCACCAGGCGCCGGCGTCCCACATCGACGCCTACCGGGGCCAGTTCGACGACGGCTGGGAGGCGTGGCGGCGGCGCACGTTCGAGCGCCAGGTCGCCGCCGGGGTGGTGCCCGAGGGCACCACGCTGCCCGAGCGTCCGCCGTGGGTGCCCGACTGGGACGGGCTGCCCGCGGGCGAGCGCCGGCTGTACGCCCGCATGATGGAGGTGTACGCGGGGTTCCTCACCCACACCGACGCCCAGATCGGCCGGGTGGTCGACGCGCTGCGGGCGGCCGGGTCGCTCGACGACACGCTGGTGGTGCTGATCAGCGACAACGGCGCCAGCGCGGAGGGCGGGCCCAGCGGCTCGCTCAACGAGCACCGCTTCACCCACGACCGGGTCGACGACGTGGCCGACACGCTGGCCCGCATCGACGACCTCGGCGGACACCGTGCCTACAACCACTACCCGTGGGGCTGGGCGTGGGCCGGCAACACGCCCTTCCGCCTGTGGAAGCGCTACTCGTGGCTCGGGGGCGTGCGCACCCCGCTGGTGGTGCACTGGCCGGCCGGCATCGCCGGGGCGGCCGCCGGCCAGGTGCGCGACCAGTTCTGCCATGCGGTCGACCTGCTGCCGACCCTTCTCGACGTGACCGGCGTCGAGCCGCCGGCGTCGGTCGACGGTGTCGACCAGCTGACGCTCGACGGCGCCAGCCTGCGCCCGACCTTCGACGACGCCGACGCGCCCGGGCCCCGCACGACCCAGTACTTCGAGATCATCGGCTCGCGCTCGATCGTGCACGACGGGTGGAAGGCGACGACCGACCACATCGGCGCCCAGCTCAGCGTCGAGCGCGACCGCGTGCCCGGCAGCCACGACTTCGCCACCGACCGGTGGGCGCTGTTCCGCCTCGACGACGACTTCGCCGAGGCCCACGACGTCGCCGACCGGCACCCGGACGTGGTGGCCGAGCTCGAGCGGCTGTGGTGGCACGAGGCCGGCCGCAACCAGGTGCTGCCCCTCGACGACAGCCTGATCGGCAGGGCGGTGGCCATGGAGCCCCGACCCTTCCCGCCCGCCGTCCCCGCGGTGTACCGCCCGGGCGGCGGGGGCATCGCCGAGGACTTCCTGCCCCCGCTGGGCGGCGGCTTCACGCTGACCGCGTCCGTCGACGTGCCCGCGGGCGGGGGAGCCGGCATCGTGTGCGCGCTCGGCGACTGGAACAACGGCTGGGCGTGGTACCTGCTCGACGGCCGTCCCGTGGCGACCTTCTGCCTGTTCGGCGCACCGCACCGGGTGGCGGCGTCCGGCGCCCTGGCGGCCGGCGGCCACGTTCTCCAGCTCACGTACGTGCGACAGCCGGCTGGCGGCGGCCCCCTGTGCCTGCTCGTCGACGGCGAGACGGTGGCCGGGACCGTCCTGCCCGAGGACCTGCCCTTCCGCTGGCAGATCGGCGGCGCCGGGCTGCGCATCGGCCGCGACGCCGGCTTCCCGGTGTGCGACGACTACCGGGCGCCGTTCTCGTTCCGCGGCACGCTCGACCACGTGGTCGTCGAGCCGGCGCCCCGTCCCGGCCGCGCCGCCGGCGCCGAGCTGGCCCAGGCTCGCCGCCGCGAGTAGCGCCGCGCGCCACCGATCCCCACCGACCCGGGCGCAGCGCGTACGATGCCCCGCATGTCCACCGACGATCGCGACGATCCGGGCGCGGACACGGCCATGTTCCGTGCCTATGTCGAGCGTCCCGAGGCCGACGTCGCGCCGGCGACCAACCGCACCCTGGTCATCGCCATCGCGGTGGCCGTCGTGGTGCTGGTCGTGCTCGGCCTGCTCGCCCTCGCCGCCTGAGCTCCACGAGCCCGCGACCGCGCCACGAGCGCCCCCGGTGACGGCCGGCGGGGGCCCGCCGGTGTGAGAGCCTTTGGCCGATGCCCACGCCCATCGATCCGAGCGACGCCCGGTGGTACCAGCGCGCCGTGTTCTACGAGGTCGCGGTGCGCGGCTTCTCCGACTCCGACGGCGACGGCTTCGGCGATTTCGTCGGCCTGACGCAGCGGCTCGACTACATCGAGTGGTTGGGCATCGACTGCTTGTGGCTCCTGCCCTTCTACCAGTCGCCGCTGCGCGACGGTGGCTACGACATCAGCGAGTTCGTCACGGTGCTGCCCGAGTCGGGCAAGGTCGACGACGTCGCGGTGTTCCTCGAAGAGGCGCACCGCCGGGGCATCCGTGTCATCGCCGACATGGTGATGAACCACACCTCCGACGCCCATCCGTGGTTCCAGGAGTCACGCCAGAGCCGCACCAACCCCAAGGCCGACTGGTACGTGTGGAGCGACGACCCCGAGCGGTGGAGCGAGGCCCGCGTCATCTTCGTCGACTCCGAGCCGGCGAACTGGTCGTGGGACTCCCAGCGCGAGCAGCACTACTGGCACCGCTTCTTCCACCACCAGCCCGACCTCAACTACGACAACCCCGCGGTGGCCGACGCCATGCTCGACGTGCTGCGGTTCTGGCTCGACCTGGGGCTGGACGGGTTCCGGCTCGACGCCGTGCCCTTCCTGTTCGAGCGCGACGGCACCAACGGCGAGAACCTGCCCGAGACGCACGAGTACCTGCGCCGGGTGCGCCGCACGGTCGATGCCGAGTTCCCGGGCCGGGTCCTGCTGGCCGAGGCCAACCAGTGGCCCTCCGACGTCGTCGACTACTTCGGCGACGGCGACGAGTGCCACATGTGCTTCCACTTCCCCCTCATGCCCCGCATGTTCATGGCGGTGCGCAAGGAGCAGCGCCACCCCGTCACCGAGATCCTGGCCCAGACGCCGAAGATCCCCGACGGGTGCCAGTGGGGCATCTTCCTGCGCAACCACGACGAGCTGACGCTCGAGATGGTGAGCGACGAAGACCGCGACTACATGTACAGCGAGTACGCCACCGACCCCCGCATGAAGCTCAACCTGGGCATCCGGCGGCGGCTGTTCCCGCTGCTCGACAACGACGAGGGCAAGGCCGAGCTGTTCCACGCCATGTTGTTCTCGATGCCCGGCAGCCCGGTCATGTACTACGGCGACGAGATCGGCATGGGCGACAACATCTACCTGGGCGACCGCGACGGCGTGCGCACGCCCATGCAGTGGAGCCCCGACCGCAACGCCGGCTTCTCGACCGCCGACTTCGCCCAGCTCTTCCTGCCTCCGCTCATGGACCCGGTGTACGGCTACCAGGCCGTCAACGTCGAGGCCCAGCAGCGCGACCCGTCCAGCTTCCTGCACTGGCTCCAGCGCATGATCGAGGTGCGCAAGCAGCACCCGGTGCTGGCCATCGGCGAGTTCGAGGTGCTGCACGCCCAGAACCCGTCGGTGCTCGCCTACCTGCGCCGGGGCATCGGCGACGACGGCGAGGAGGACATCGTGCTGTGCGTCAACAACCTGTCGCGCTTCCCCCAGCCGTGCGAGATGATGCTCGAGCAGCTCGCCGGCAAGGTGCCCATCGAGCTGACCGGCCGCGTGCCGTTCCCTGCCATCGGCGAGCTGCCGTACTTCGTCACCCTCGCCGGCCACGGCTTCTACTGGTTCGAGCTGGTCGACGCTCCCACCGAGGATGGCCCGGCGTGAGCCGAGCCTGCTCGTGGTCGTGCCTGGGCGACCGGGGTGCGGGGCCGCGCGGCGGGCTGCCATAGCCTGTCGGTCGTGGGCGACACCGACAGGGCTCCCGACGTGCGCAGGCTGCTCGACGCGGTGCTGCTGTTCGGCTCGGAACTGGACCTTCCGACGACCCTGCAGCGCATCGTCGAGGCGGCCACCGACCTCGTCGACGCCCGCTACGGCGCGCTCGGGGTGCTCGACGAGAGCGCCACCCGGCTGTCGGAGTTCCTGACGGTCGGCGTCGACGACGAGACCTACCGGGCCATCGGCGACCTGCCCGAGGGCCACGGCATCCTGGGCCTGCTCATCGTCGAGGCCCAGCCCCTCCGGCTGCCCGACCTGAACAAGCACCCCGACAGCCATGGCTTCCCGCCCCACCACCCGCCGATGACCTCGTTCCTGGGCGTGCCCGTCCGCGTGCGCGACCAGGTGTTCGGCAACCTCTACCTGACCGACAAGACCACCGGCGACGCGTTCACCGAGGTCGACGAGGAGCTGGCCGTCGGCCTCGCCGCCGCCGCCGGCGTGGCCATCGAGAACGCGCGGCTGCACCGCAGGGTGCGTGACCTGGCCCTGATCGAGGACCGCGAGCGCATCGCCCGCGAGCTGCACGACACCGTCATCCAGCGCCTGTTCGCCGTGGGGCTGTCGCTGCAGGGCACGGTCAGGCTGGCGCGAAGCGACCCCGACGAGGCCGTCGCCCGGATCGGCACCGCCGTCGACGACCTCGACGTGACCGTCAAGCACATCCGCTCGGCCATCTTCGGGCTCGAGTCTGCCGCCACGCCCGCCGGCGACGGGCTGCGCTCGCGGCTGCTGGCGATGGTGCGAGAGTCGGGGCGGGTGCTCGGGTTCGAGCCCCGGCTGCTGCTCGACGGTCCCATCGACACGCGGGTCGGCGACCGGCTGGCCGACGACCTGGCGGCGAGCCTGTACGAGGCGCTCAGCAACGTGGCCCGCCATGCCCGGGCCCGGTCGGTCGAGGTGTCGGTGGTGGTCACCGACGGCGGCGGGGCCGGGGATGACGCTGAGGCGGGTGGCGCCGGCCCCGAGCTGAGCCTGATGGTCGCCGACGACGGCACCGGACCGCCGGCCGATGCGGTGCACGGCGGCCACGGACTGCGCAACCTGGCGACCCGGGCCGCAGCCCACGGCGGCACGGCGACGCTGGCGGCCCGAGAGGCCGGCGGCGCCCTGCTGACCTGGCGCGTCCCCCTCCGATAGACCCGCCGCCGCAGGTGACCTTCGGCCCTACTCGGCCGTCGGGGGCGCACGGCACGATGGCGGGCGGTGAAGCGCGACGTCGAGGCATCGACCACGATCCAGATCCCCATCGAGCAGGCCACCGAGGTCCTGGTCGACGACCTGCGCCGCATCGTCGCCGACCCCGCGAACGGCGACCGGCCCGACCCCGGGCACGCCGGCGACGGGCACGCCGACGGCGAGTGGGCCGATCGCGTCACCTCGACGCTGGTGGTCGGCCTGGGCACAGGCAAATCGGTGAGCAAGGAGGTCGAGGTCGAGGTCGGGAACGCCAGCCGCGGCGACGGCGTCACCACCGTGCCCCTCCACTGGCACGCCAGCGGGCGCGACCGCTTGTTCCCCAGCTTCGACGGCGCCCTCGAGGCCAGCGCCGAGGCGCTGGGCGCCTCGCTGCTGACCGTGCGGGGCACCTACACCGTGCCGCTCGGGCCGGTCGGGCGCTTCGGCGACGGGGTGATCGGCCGCCGGCTGGCGCGCCAGTCGCTCGCCGCCTTCGTCGAGGGCGTGGCCCGCCGTCTCGACGGCGAGGCGCACCGGCGGGCCGCCGCGGTCTCGTGGCATCCGGCCCCCTACCCCGTGACGGTGCGCGAGTCGGCCGCCAGCAGCCCGGCAGGCTGACGTCGGCCCAGGTCGCCGGCGCCTGGGCGTCGTGACCGCGGTCACGACGGAACGGACGGTGCCCGATCAGTGCTAGGCAGGTGACGTGCCGAGCCTCGACGACCTGTCCGAGACGCTGGCTCCGCTGTTGGGTGACTACCTGGCCCGGCAGCGGTGGTACGCGGGTCACGAGCCGCCGATGGCGGTCGTGCTGACCCCGGTCGAGGTCCAGGACGGCGACCCCGTGCTGGCCTGGTTCCTTGCCGAGGTCACCCAACCCGGCGGCGAGCAGGCCACGTACCAGGTCGTGCTGGGCGGGCGGCCCACGCCGTCCGACGCGGAGTTCCTGCAGGGCAAGGCGCGGGTGACCGTCGGCGAGGTCGAGGGCCGGGTGTTCTACGACGCGCTGATCGACCCCCAGCTGGCGCTGGTGGTGCTCGGGCGGGTGGCGCCCGACGAGTCTGCCGAGGTGGCCCGCCCCCTGCTGGTCGAGCAGTCCAACACGTCGGTGGTCTACGACGAGCGTCTCATCCTCAAGCTGTTCCGGCGGGTGCACGCCGAGCCCAACCCCGACGTCGAGATCTCCCGCGTCCTCGGCGCGATCGACTTCCCCCACGTCGTGCCCCAGCTCGCCGAGCTGCGCTACGGCGACGTCGACCTGGCGGTGGTCCGCCAGTACCTGCTGGGCTCGACCGACGCCTGGCAGCTCGCCCACACGTCGCTGCGCGATCTGCTCGGCACCCGCATGCCGCCCGCGGAGGCGGGTGCCGACTTCGGGCCCGAGGCGTTCACCCTGGGCGAGGTGACCGGGCGGCTGCACGTGGCGCTGGCCGAGGCGTTCGGCACCGAGCCCGCCGAGCCGGGCGCGTGGCTCGAGGGCTTCCGCGCCCAGCTCGCCCGCCTGCCCGAGGGCGAGGTCGAGCTGGGGGGCGAACCGGTCAAGGTGTCGTCGCTGGTCGACGTGCCTGCCGTCGAGGCCGCGCTCGGGCGCGTGACGGTGGTCGACGACCCGGGCCTCGCCTTCCGCATCCACGGCGACCTGCACCTGGGGCAGTTCCTCCTCGGCGACACGGGCTGGTACGTGCTCGACTTCGAGGGCGAGCCGGGCCGCCCGGTGGCGGAGCGCACGACCGCCTCGTCGCCGCTGCGCGACCTGGCCGGCATGGTCCGCTCGTTCCGCTACGCCACCCGAACGGCGCTCAACGAGCGGGGCCGCGACCTCGACCCCGAGCTCGTCGACCTGGCCGACGAGTGGGGCAACCGCGCCCTCGAGGCCTTCCTGGCCGGCTACACGCACGTCGATGGCGTACGTACGCTCGTGCCGGCGTCCGAGGCCGACTTCGACACCGTCCTCTGGGCGTTCACCCTCGACAAGGCGGTGTACGAGGTGGGCTACGAGCTGGCGCACCGGCCCGAATGGGTCGACATCCCCGCCTCGGCGGTGCGCAACCTGCTCTCGGTCGCGGGCTGATGGGCTCGGGCTCCGCGGACGATCTCGACGCGGGCATGGCGGCCCTGGCGGCCGGCACGTCCCGCGACCCGCACCAGGTTCTGGGCGTGCACCGCCGGGGTGACCAGGTGGTCGTGCGCACCTGGCGACCGGGCGCCACGAGTGCCACCCTCGACGGGCGGCCCATGCGCCGCGTCCACGAGGCCGGCCTGTTCGAGGTGCTGGCCGACGCCGCGCCCGAGCCGGGCTACGCCGTCACCTTCGGCTGGGAGGGCGGCGGCCGCCACACTGCCGTCGATCCCTGGCCCTTCTGGCCCACGCTCGGCGAGCTCGACCTGCACCTGGTGGGTGAGGGCCGCCACGACCGGCTGTGGAACGTGCTGGGCGCTCATCCCCGCAGCCACCAGGGCACGCCCGGCACCGCCTTCGCCGTGTGGGCGCCGTCGGCCCGGGCCGTGCGGGTGGTGGGCGACTGGAACGGCTGGGACGGCCGGGTGCACCCGATGCGCAGCCTGGGGGCCTCGGGGGTGTGGGAGATCTTCGTGCCCGAGGCCCAGCCGGGTCACCACTACAAGTTCGAGGTGACGGGGGTCGACGGCGTCACCCAGCTGCGCGCCGACCCGCTCGCCCAGGCGACCGAGGTGCCGCCGGCCAACGCCAGCGTCGTCTTCCGGTCGACCCACGCCTGGGGCGACGACGAGTGGATGGCCCGGCGGGCCGGCGCACGCCCCTGGGACGAGCGCATGGCCGTGTACGAGATGCACCTCGGCTCGTGGATGCGCAACCCCGACGGCAGCGTCCTCGGCTACGACGACCTGGCCCACCGCGTGGCCGACCACGTCCTCGACCTGGGCTTCACCCACGTCGAGCTGATGCCGCCCACCGAGCACCCCTACGTGCCCTCGTGGGGCTACGGGGTCACCGGGTACTTCGCCCCCACCGCCCGCCACGGCGAGCCCGACGGTTTCCGGGCACTGGTCGACCACCTGCACCGGCGGGGCCTGGGCGTGATCATCGACTGGGTGCCGGCACACTTCCCCCGCGACGCCTGGGCGCTGGCCCGCTTCGACGGCACGGCCCTCTACGAGCACGAGGATCCCCGCCAGGGCGAGCACCCCGACTGGGGCACGCTGGTGTTCAACTTCGGCCGCAACGAGGTGCGCAACTTCCTCATCGCCAGCGCCCGCTTCTGGCTGGAGGAGATGCACGTCGACGGCCTGCGGGTCGACGCGGTGGCGTCGATGCTCTACCTCGACTACTCGCGCCGCGAGGGCGAATGGGTGCCCAACCGCTTTGGCGGCCGCGAGAACCTCGAGGCCATCTCGTTCCTCAAGGAGATGAACGAGGTGCTGCACCGCGACATCCCGGGCGTGCTCACGATCGCCGAGGAGTCGACGGCCTGGGGCGGGGTGACGACGCCGGCCGACGCCGGGGGCCTGGGGTTCACCCAGAAGTGGAACATGGGCTGGATGCACGACACCCTCGAGTACTTCTCGACCGACCCGGTGCACCGCAAGTGGCACCACGACCTGCTCACCTTCGGGCTCACCTACGCCTGGAGCGAGAACTACGTGCTGCCCTTCAGCCACGACGAGGTGGTGCACCTCAAGGGGTCGCTGCTCACCAAGCTGCCGGGCGACCGGTGGCAGCGCTTCGCCAACCTGCGGGCGCTGTACGCCTGGATGTGGTCGCACCCCGGGAAGCAGCTGCTGTTCATGGGGGCCGAGCTGGCCCAGGAGCGCGAGTGGAGCCACGACCGCGAGATCGACTGGTTCCTGCTGTCCGACCCGGCGCACGCGGGCGTGCGCGACCTGCTGCGCGAGCTCAACCGCGTCGAGGCCGCGCATGCCGCGCTGTGGGCCGACGACACGACGCCCGACGGGTTCGCATGGCTCGACGCGAACGACCGCGCCAGCTCCGTGTACGCGTTCCTGCGGTCGGGGGGCGGCGGGGTCGTGGCGTGCGTGGCCAACCTCACGCCCGTGCCCCGCCACGGCTACCGGCTGGGCCTGCCCCGTCCCGGGCGCTGGCTCGGCGTGCTCGATACCGACGACGAGCGCTGGGGCGGCAGCGGCCTGGTGCAGCGCGAGGTGACCACCGACGGCACGCCCTGGCAGGGCCAGCCCGACTCGGCCGTGCTCACCCTGCCCCCGCTGGCGGTCCGCTGGCTGGCGCCGGTCGACGACGGCGGTCCGGCCGGGCCTGTGGGCTGAGCCCGGCGGCGGCGCACCGTCCGAATCTCGACAGCACGTGTGTTGCCGTCGTCGTGCCGACGATCGAATCGAGCGGGCGTTCGTTCAGCCCGGCGCTGCCCGGTCGGGAAGCAGGGTGCGCACCAGGGTGTCCTCGAGCCACTCGGCGTACTGCTCCCCGCTCCAGCCCCGTCCCTCGCAGAGCTTGCGGGCGACGTCCGGGCTGGCGAGCACCCACATGACCTCGGCCGCTCGCTCGACGTCCAGGCGTAACGGTCCGTGCGCCGCGATCCAGCCGGCGGCCTCGCGCATGTTGCGGGCGCGGTAGCCCTCCATCTCCTGGTAGATCGGCTCGATCGCCGGGTCCACGGCCGAGGCGGTGCGCAAGATCTCGGCGACCGGCCGCACCCGGGCCGAAATGGCGGCCATGCTCCGGGCGAACAGGTGGAGCTGCCGGCGCTGGTCGGGCTCGTCGCGGACGGCCGTCACCTCCGGCCGTTCGAGCACGCTGTCCGCACCGCCCGCCGGTGCGAGATGGACATCGATGAGGGCGGTGAGCACCCGCGCCTTGTTGCCGAACGTGGCATACACGGTGTCGACGGCCACGCCCGCAGACTCGGCGATCTGGCGGATCGTCGTCGGCCCGTAGCCCTGGGCGCCGAACAGCGTGCCGGCGGCGTCGAGGATGCGGGCGCGGGTCTGGGCCGCCTGCTCGCGGCGCAACGCCGACCTGTAGCTGCGCTTGGCGCTGCTCACCGTGCCCTTGACCGATCTCGACATCTCGCCTTCCATTTCGTCTACATTTTGTCCTAGTGTACCTTTAGTCAATCTAGTGTCAGTCGGACGATAGCGGATGGAGGTGAGTGGGGCGATGACAGGCGAGCAGGTCCACGAACGGGTGGCGGACGACCCCCTCCGGGCGGCGCTGCGAGGCATGTGGGCGACGGCCGCTCCCGGCTGGTCCGAGCACGCCGCGTACGTCGACGCCCGCGCGGCCGGGATCACTCGCGCGATGCTCGAGGGCGCCGCGCCTGAGCGCGGCGATCGGGTGCTCGAGCTGGCCTGCGGCCCCGGCGGGGTGGGGTTGGCGGCGGCCGCGCAGGTCGGGCCCGGCGGGTCGGTGGTCCTGTCCGACGCGGTCGCCGCGATGACAGCCATCGCCGCCGAGCGGGCTGCCGGCCTGGGCCTCACCAACGTCACCACGGTCGAGGTGGACCTCGAGCACATCGACCAGCCCGACGCCTCCTACGACGCCGTGCTCTGTCGTGACGGCCTCATGCTCACGCCCGATCCCGGCCGCGCCCTGCGCGAGATCCGGCGGGTCCTGCTTCCCGGCGGCCGCGCAGCCGTCGCCGTATGGGGCCAACGCGCCCGCAATCCGTGGCTCGGCGTGCTGTTCGACGCGGTCACGGCGCACACGGGGGCGCCGATGCCGCCGCCGGGCATCCCGGGCCCCTTCTCGCTCGACGACGTGGGCACCCTCGCCGGCCTCCTCACGGCCGCGGAGCTGACCGACGTCGTCGTCAGCGAGGTCTCCGTACCACTGCGCGCGGACTCGTTCGACGACTGGTTCACCACGGTCCCGGCGCTTGCGGGGCCCATCGCCACGGTGCTGGCGTCGCTGCCCGACGACGCGATCGCGGCGATTCGGGCGCACGCCGAGCGGGCCCTCGCCACCTACGCCGGTCGCGACGGCTACGACATCCCCGGCGTGAGCCTGGTCGCGACCGGCCGCCGCGGCTGACGTCCGGCGGCGCCGGCGGCCTGCGCCGCCGACCGCCCGCAATCGCCTGGTGTTTGCGGGAGCAACGGTGCGAGACTGGCTGTTCCTGTGATCTGCGACGTCCCCCCGCAGCCGCTCGACGAGGGCGAATCCAGCCTGCTCACGCCGCAGTTCGCGGTGGTGATGCTGGCGTCGTTCGCGTACTTCATCGCCATCGGCGCCCTCATCCCCACGGTGCCCCGCTTCGTCGAGGGCGAGCTGGGCGGCGACGGGCTGGCGGTGGGCATCGGCGTGGGGTCGATGGCGGTCACCGCCGCCGCGCTGCGACCGTGGGTGGGACGCATGGGCGATACGCACGGGCGGCGGGTGCTCGCGGTCGGCGGCGCGCTCGTGGTGGCCGTGTCGATCCTGGGCTACGCCGTGGCCACGTCGCTGTGGATGCTGGTGGTCGCCCGACTGGTCACCGGCGCCGGCGAGGCCGCCATGTTCGTCGGGGTCGCGACCGCCGCCCAGGACCTGGCGCCCGACCACCGCCGCGGCGAGGCGGCGTCGTACTTCTCGGTGGCGCTCTACGGCGGGCTGGCGGTGGGGCCGCCCATCGGCGAGGCCCTCGTGGGCCACGGCTACGTCACCCTGTGGGTGGCGCTGGCCGCCAGCTCGGGCCTGGCCGCGCTGGCCAGCATGTGGATCCCGCGGGGCCACACGGTCGCCGCCGCCCCGCGGCGCGGCTTCCTCCAGCGCGACGCCGTGTGGCCGGGCTTCATCCTCTTCCTCGGCCTCATCCCGTTCACCGCGTTCTCGTCGTTCGTGCCCCTCTACGCCGAGGACCTGGGGCAGAGCAGCGTCGGCGCGGTGTTCGGGCTGTACGCGGGGCTGGTGCTGATCGTCCGCATCGTCGGCGCCCGGCTGCCCGACCGCCTCGGCTGGCGCCGAGGCTCGTCCATCGCGCTGTGCGGTGTGACGGTCGGCGTGTGGCTGGTGGCCGGCTGGGGGTCGATGGCGTCGATCTGGCTGGGGGCGGTGGCGCTGGCCGTGGGCATGTCGCTCATGTACCCGTCGCTGTTCACGGCCGTGATGGCCGCGGCGCCCGAGAGCGAGCGCACCCACGCGGTGGGCACGTTCTCGGTGTTCTTCGACCTGTCCACGGGCCTGGGAGCCACGATCGTCGGCCTGGTCGTGTCGCTGTCGGGCGAGCGGGGCGGCTTCGCGGTGGCCGGGGCGCTGGCGGCGGCGGGGTTGGCCGCCCAGTGGGTGCTCCGCGACCGCATCGGCCGGCGCCACCTGCAGCCGGTGGCGGCGACGGGGAGCGAGCAGGCGGCCTGAGCACCGGCGCCGGCCCGCCCCGGCGGAGAATCGGCGGCGGTCGGGCGCCGGCCGGGCGGCACTAGCGTGACCCGATGGCCGATGTCGCGTTCGTCCTCCACGGCCACTTCTACCAGCCCCCGCGCGAGAACCCCTGGACCGAGGCCGTCCCCCGCCAGCCCTCGGCGGCGCCCTTCCACGACTGGAACGAGCGCATCACGGCCGAGTGCTACCGGCCCAACGGCTGGGCCCGCATCTTCGACGACCACGGCCGCATCGTCGCCATCGTCGACAACTACCGGCGGCTGTCGTTCAACGTCGGGCCGACGCTGCTGTCGTGGCTCGAGGACCACGCGCCCGAGGTCTACTCGCGCATCATCGAGGCCGACCGGGCGGGGCACCGGGGCATCGCCCAGGCCTACGGGCACGCGATCCTGCCGCTGTGCAACGACCGCGACCTGCGCACCCAGGTGCGCTGGGGCCTGGCCGACTTCCGCCACCGGTTCGGGCGCGAGCCCGAGGGCATGTGGCTGCCGGAGACCGCCGTCGACGAGCGGGTGCTGGCCGTGCTGGCCGAGGAGGGCGTGCGTTTCACCATCCTCGCCCCCGGGCAGGTCGTCCCCGACGGCACCGAGGGGAGGGCGGGCGCGTTCCGCTGGCAGCATCCCCGCGACCCGGGCAGCGGCGTCGACCTGGTCGTCTACGACGGTCCGATCAGCCACGACGTGGCCTTCGGCGGCTTCCCGAGCCAGGTGGTGGTGGACCGGATCGTGAGTCGGGCCGGGGGCGACCTGGTGGCGGTGGCCTGCGACGGCGAGACCTTCGGCCACCACCATCCCTACGCCGACCGGGGCGTCGCCTACGCACTCGCGGTCGAGGCCGACCGCCGGGGCGTGCGCCTGCCCCGCCTCGCCGACTGGCTGGCCGAGCACCCACCCCGCCGCCGGGCCCGGGTGCGGCTGTCGGCCTGGTCGTGCACCCACGGCGTGGGGCGCTGGCTCGAGGACTGCGGCTGCCACACCGGCGGCGAGCCGGGCTGGAACCAGGCGTGGCGGGGCCCCCTGCGCGCCGCCCTCGACCAGGTGCGCGACCGGGCCATCGCCGTGTTCGAGCGGCGGGCGCCCGCGGTGCTGCGCGACCCGTGGGGCGCCCGCGACGCCTACATCGACGTGCTGGTCGGCGCCACCACCGTCGAGCGCTTCGCCGAGGAGCACCTGGTGGACGGGGCCGTCGACGACGAGGCGGCCCTGGTCGAGGCGCTCACGCTGCTCGAGAGCCAGCGCATGGCGCTGCTCATGTACACGTCGTGCGCCTGGTTCTTCAACGACCTGGCCGGCATCGAGACCGTGCAGATCCTGCGCTACGCCGCGTGCTGCCTCGACATGCTCGTGGCACTGGGCGAGCCCGGCGACAGCGAGGTTGCGGTCCTCGCCACGCTGGGGCGCGCCCACAGCAACGACCCCGACGAGGGCGACGGCCGGGCGGTGTGGCGCCGGCACGTCGAGGCCAGCCGGGTCGACCCCGGCCGGATCGCCGCCCACCTGGCCATGACCGAGCTGCTGGCACGCGAGCGCTGGCCGGCGGAGGCGGGGCGCCTCGACGGCTACGACGTTGCCCGCGACCTGCACGACGCGGTCGACCGCGGCGGGGTGGCGGTGTGCGCCGGGCGGGTGGTGCTGACGCACCGGCGCACCCGGCGCACCACCGGCTGGGCCTACGCGGCCCTGCACCTCGGCGGGCTCGAGGTGTTCGGCGCGGTGCGCCCCGCCCGCGAGGGCGACCCGCACGGCGACGCCGGCGACGTCGCCGCCCTGGTCGAGGCCACTCGCCGGGGTGACCGCGTGACCACCTTGCTGCGCCTGGTCCTCGACCGGTTCGGCCCGCGCGAGTTCGGTCTCGAGAGCGCCCTCCCCGGCGTGGGCGAGGACCTGCTCCGCGCCACGGCGGAGGGCCTCGCCGACCGGTTCGTCGCCGCTTACGACCAGCTGAGGGCCGACCACCACGACACGCTGACCGCCCTGGCCGTGGCGGGGACGCCGCTGCCCGCCGAGCTGCGGGGTCCCGTCGAGCACGCCCTGGCCCGGCGCCTCGAGGCTGCCGTCGACGCCTGTGCCGGCGCGACGGACCCCGACGCCTACCGGCTGGCGCGGGCGGTGGCCCGCGACGCCCGCGAGCAGGGCGTGCGCATCGCCTCGCCGAGGGCCGCCGCGGCGCTCGGGAGGGCCATCGACCGCGCGGTCGCGGTGGCGGCCGGCCGCCCCTCGCCCGCCACGGTCGAGGCCGCCGGGGGCATGGTGCGCCTGGCGCGCGAGCTGGGGCAGCACGTCAGCCTCGACGTCGCCCAGGAGCGCGTGTACGACGCGCTGACCCGCCCCGGGCCCGAAGACCCGTCGCGTGACCTGCTCGCACCGCTGGCGCAGCAGCTCGGGGTGTCCCCCCGGCCGATCGACGTGCCCGGCTGACCCCTCGGCGCCGGTAGCCTCGGGATCCATGGCCACGACCGACGTCCGCACCTGCTACCGGCATCCCGACCGGCGCGCGGGCGTGATCTGCCAGCGGTGCGACCGGCCCATCTGCCCGTCGTGCATGCACCAGGCGTCGGTGGGCTTCCACTGCCCCGAGTGCACCCGCGGGCACCCGCAGAAGGTGGTCACGGCGCGGTCGCTGGCCACCAACCCGCTCGTGACCACCGTGCTCGTGGCCGCGAACCTGGCCATCTTCATCGGCATGGCGCTGTCCGACGGCGGCATGGGGAACGAGCTGGGCGAGTGGGGCGCCAAGGGTGCGCTCTACGGCCCGGCGGTCGCGGCCGGCGACTGGTGGCGCCCGATCACGTCCGGCTTCCTGCACATCAACCTGATCCACGTCGGCTTCAACATGTTCCTGCTGTGGCAGCTCGGCGGGCTGCTCGAGCCGGCCGTCAAGCGGTGGGCATTCGGCGCCCTGTACCTCCTGTCGCTGCTCGGTGGCTCGTTCCTCACCCTGGTGCTCGACAACGACGCGGTGACCGTGGGGGCGTCGGGTGCCGTGTTCGGGCTGATGGGCGCCACCTTCGTCGCCATGCGGTCGCGTGGCATCAACCCGTTCCAGACGGGCATCGGGCCGCTCATCCTCATCAACCTGCTGCTCACCTTCGCCATCCCCAGGATCTCGATCGGCGGGCACCTCGGCGGCCTCGTGGCGGGGGCGCTCGGCGGCTTCATCCTGTGGGAGCTGGGGCCGCGCCTCGGTCCCCGGTCGCCGGTGCCGATCATCGCCTGCTTCGCACTCGCGGGTGCGCTGTTCGCGGGTTGCCTGGTGGTGGCCCAGCCGCTGTCCTAGCCGCGGCGGTCGCCCTCGCCTGCCGGCGTGGTGACGCGCGCCGCGAACCGGCGGAGGTTGCCGCGCCACACGGCCCGCAGCACCGGCCGTGCGAGCGTCGCGCCCACGACCCCGCCCAGCCACCAGGGGAAGCGCAGGTCCTCGTGCCACGACAGGTGCGACCGCCCGGGGCCGGCCGGCCGGAGCAGGAAGCGGCCGGTGCCGGTGAACAGCCCTGTGTGGCGCACGGCCATGGCCTCGCCCGCACGCCACTCGGTCACCTCCATGACGTCGAGCGTGCGCAGCGGTCCCAGCCGGGTCTCGCACTCGAACGCGGTGCCGACGCCCGAGCGGCGCTCGCCGCGGAAGCGGATGGCGACGGCGTCGGCCATCCAGGTCACGTGGTCGGCGATGTCGGCGAGGTGGCGCCACACCTGCGGGGGCGGGGCGTCGACCGTGGTCTCGACGAGGACGGAGGTCACGGCTCCAGCTTGGCGAGGACCTGGGGGATGAGCCAGCTGCCCACCTTGTCGGCCCCCGCGTAGCTGAAGTGGATGCCGTCGCGCATGTCGGGCTCGAACGATTGCTCGGGCCACGTGTCCAGCCAGCCGGCCAGGTCGACGAGCTCGATGCCGTCGTGCTCGGCCGCCACCTCGGCCAGCAGCTCGTTGAAGCGGTCGACCTTGGCCGGCTCGTTGATGGCCAGGGTGTCCCAGGCCCGGGTCGGGTCGGAGCGGTCCTTGGCCCGCACGTGCGGGAAGGTCATCCACATGACGGGCACACCCGGGGCCTCGAGCAGCGTGGCGACCTCGTCGATCTGTCCACGCAGCCAGCGGTCGTGCACGGGGTCGCCCAACTCGCGCCACTCACCGTCGATCTCGCGCCCGTTCAGGTCGAGCAGGCCCATCACCATGACCACCACGTCGGGCGACGATGCGGCCAGTGCCCGGGGCAGGTCGGTGCGCCAGGTCTCGCAGTCGGAGGAGGTGTCGTGCTCGTCGGTGCCGCGCACCACACCCGGTCCGCCGATGGGGCAGCCGAACGAGATGTGGTTGTCGACCTGGAACGCGCGCTCGGGCCCCCGGGTGTTCCAGAAGTGGAAGGCGACGCCGAGCGAGTAGGCCACCGAGTCGCCGACCATGAACACCGTGTCGGTGGCGGCGACGCCGTCGGGTGGTGCCACCGCCGCAATGGCGCGCACGTTGGTCGCCGGCTTCAGGCCGCCGCCTCCGTCGCCGCCCACCCCCGGCGCACCGCCGCCCTGCTCGGCAGCGGCGAGGTCGGCATAGGCGCCGCCGTGCTGGGGCAGCACGAACGCCAGACCCACCACGGCGGCCGCGCCGGCGGTCGCGACCCCCGCCAGCCGGGGTCGGGGCATCGGCAGCCGGAAGCGGAACGGCGCCTCGATCACCACGTACGACACCGCCGCCGCGACCAGGGTGGCCGCCACCCGCACGGCCCAGAGGCGCGGTCCGGTCACGCCGACGAGGCGGGGGGTGAGCACCAGGAACAACGGCCAGTGGAACAGGTAGGCCGCGTAGCTCACCTTGCCCACCGCCCGCAGCGGCCCCACGCCGAGCGCCCGGTCGAGGCGACCCGGGCCGACCACCGCGGCCACCACGAGGCCGGTGAGCAGGGCGTTCAGCGCGGTCACGCCGTGGAACAGGCCGCGCTCGCCGATGGCCACGCTGTGCCACAGCCAGGCCAGCCCGGCCAGGGCGGCCACGCCGGCGAGGTCGAGCGCCCAGCCGCGGGCCCGCCCGGCGGCGGCGCCCTGGACCCGCCCGGGCCGGAAGAGGACGAAGGCCAGCGTGACACCAACCAGCAGCTCGCCGGCCCGGGTGTGGGTGCCGTAGTAGGTGAGGCCGTCGTTGCCGTAGCGGCTGGCCGAGACCCAGGCCACGGCGAACGACGCCAGGGCCGCCGCACCGAAGAGGGCGATGGCCGCGCCGCGGCGCCGGGCACCGCCGAGCAGCGCCATCACCCCGGCGAACACCAGAGGGAACGCCAGGTAGAACTGCTCCTCGATGGCCAGCGACCAGAAGTGCACGACCGGGGACGGCTCGGCGAACAGGTCGGCGTAGCCGCCGTCGCCCTGGGCCAGGCGCCAGTTGGCCCCGTAGCCGAGGGCGGCGAGCACGTCGCCGCGGAAGCGGGGGCCCGAGCCCGTCTCGGCCCAGGCCTGCAGCACCAGCACGCCGGCGAGGGTCACGACGGCGGCGGGCAGCAGCCGGCGGGCCCGCCGCTCCCAGAACCGCCGCCACGACAGCCGGCCGGTGCGCTGCCACTCGAGGAGCGCCAGCGTGGTGATGAGGAAGCCCGACAGCGTGAAGAACGCCGAGACGCCCAGGTAGCCACCGGGCGCTCCGGGCCAGCCGTGGTGGAAGGCCAGCACGGCCAGCAGGGCCAGGGCCCGCAGGCCGTCGAGGCCGGGGCGGTAGGCGAGGCCTCGGGCGGTGTCGGGCGGCGCAGCCGCGGGGGCATCGACCGCCCGCGTCGCTGTCGTGATGGCCACGAGCCTCCCCCCAGATCACGCCCCCAACGCCACCGGATCGGCGCGAGCGCGGAGGCTACCAGGCGGGGTCGGCGCGCTCGCGGCCCACCTGCAACCGTCGACGTGCCGGCGTCAGTCCTCGGCGGCGGCCTCGTCGGGCTCGGCCTCGATGCCGAGCCGCTCGAACACCTGGGGCGTGAGCCACGCCGCGGCGCGCACCGCACCGGCCTCGGTCAGGCCGCGGCCGTCGGCCCGGTTGGCCGGCCCGAACTCGCCGCCCGGCAGCCGCTGCGCCCAGGACTGGAGGTCGACGACCGTGGCGTCGTGATGCCTCGAGGCGACGCGGCGGATGATGTCGTTGAGCCGGTCGACCCGTGACGGGTCGTTGTCGGCCAGGTCGCTCCAGTAGCCCTCGACGTCGCCGCCCGGGGCGAGGCGCACATGCGGCGACGTCGCCCACAGCACGGGCACCCCGGCGTCGCTCAGCTCGTCGGCGAGGTCACCCAGCTGGTCGGCCACCCAGTCGTCGTAGACGGGGTCGCCCAGGTGCCGCCACCGCTGGTCGATCTCCCGCTCGGCCAGGTCGCCGACGCCCGGCACGACCAGCACGGCGTCGGCCTCGGCGGCCTCGAGCAGCCCGGGCAGGCGGGGCCCGAAGCCCACGCACTCGAGGTCGTCGCCCACCACCTCGCCCGCCACGCGCACCGGGCCCGGACCGCTGAGCGGGCAGCCCGCGGCGATGTGGGTGTGCACGGTGACCTGCTGGTCGCTGTGCTCGGCGTTCCAGGCTGTGAAGCCCGCGGGCAGATCGGAGGCGAGCGAGCCACCGACCAGCGCGATGGTGGCCACGCCGCTGCCGGTCGGCACCACGGCGTCGAGGTCGCCGGCGCCGTTGCCGTCGTCGACCGCCAGGCTCACGCCCTCCGGTGGCTGCTCGGGAAGCACCAGCGCGGCGGCCGCCACCAGGGCGGCGCACACGCCGAGGGCCAGCGCGAGCCGCGGCCGCGGCAGGCGCAGGCGGCGGGCCGGCCGCTCGACCCCGTAGGTGACCACTGCGGCCGCCGCCAGCGTGGCCGCGACGCGCGCGCCGAACAGCAGCGGCCCGTCGACGCCGAGGCGGTCGGCGTCGATCAGCAGGAACAGCGGCCAGTGCAGCAGGTAGGCGGCGTAGCTGAGCTTGCCCACCGTGCGTAGCGGCTGGCTGCCGAGGACGGTGGCTGCGGGGCCGGGGATGGTCACCGCGAAGACGACCCAGGCCGTCAGCACGGCGTTGACCGCCGTCACCCCGCCGAAGAGGTTGGCGCTGTACAGGCTGGTGGTGCTCCACAGCCACGCGAGCGCCACCAGAGCCAGGGGCGCGCCGTAGCGCACCGCCTTGATGCCGGCCGGCGTGGCGATGGCCTTGCGCACGCCGGGGCTGAGCACGGCGTAGGCCAGCACGGCGCCGACCAGCAGCTCGCCGGCGCGGGTGTGGGTGCCGTAGTAGGCCATGCCGTCGTTGCCCGATCGACCGGCGGTCAGCCACGCCAGCGCGAAGCTGCCGAGGGCGCCGAGGGCGACCACGGCGCCCGCCGTGCGCCAACGTTTGCCCGTCAGCCGCATCAGCCCCACGAACGCGAGCGGCAACACCAGCGTGAGCTGGGCCAGCATCGACAGCGACCACAGGTGTTGCACCGGTGACGGGTTGGTGAGCACGCTGTCGAAGCCGTCGCCCCCGAGGGCGAAGCGCCAGTTGAGGACCTGGCCCACCGCGGCCAGCACGTCACCGCGGAAGCCGGGCCCGGAGCCCACGCGCAGCGCGGTCTGCAACACGACCACCAGGCCGATCGTGAACAGCAGCGCGGGGACGATGCGTCGCGCCCGGTGCTCCCACAGCCGGCTCAGGGCCAGCGTGCCGTTCTGTGACCACTCGGCCAGGGCGAGCGTGAACAGCAGGAAGCCCGACAGCGTGAAGAAGCTGGAGATCCCGAGGAAGCCGCCGCGGGCGATCTCGAAGCCCTGGTGGAAGGCGAGCACACCCAGCAGGGCGACGGCCCGCAGGCCGTCGAACCCGGCGACGTGGGGCAGGTCGGGCCGGGGTCCCGGCTCGGTGGGGGCCGCGGCCGACCGGCGCCGGTCGCGGCGGGCCGCCCGGGCCCGGGAGCGGTGGCGCGTCGGGCCGTCCGGCTCGTCCTCGTCCTGGTCGTCGGGGTAGCCGTCGTCGCCACCCGTGTCCGGGAAGCCCGGGTCGCGGTAGCCGGGCGCCGGGCCCTGGTGGCCGTCGGGGGCGGCGGGCGGTGCGCCCTGCCAGCCGCGGTCGAGCACCTGGGCGCCGGGCCGTCGCTGACCGGTCGGGCCGCGGGTCGGGACCGGGCCGACGGGCCCGGTCGGGGCGGTGCCCGGCGCGCCCGGGCCCCGTGGTGGCCGCTGGTCGGGCGGTCGCCCGCCGGCGGGCATGCGGGGCGGTGGGCCGGCGGGGGACGGTGCCTGGCGCGCGCGGGGGGGTGGGCCGGCCGGGCCCTGGGCGCGCGCCTGCGCCTGGCGCTGGCGCCAGCCCGCCAGCTCGCTGGGATCACCGAGGTCGTCGTCCCAGCGCACGTCGTGCGGAGGGCCGCCCGCCGGCGCCCGGCGACCGGGTCGGTCGGACGGCCGGCCCCGCCCTGGC
>DASSCS010000009.1:0-6349 GCA_035697515.1 Acidimicrobiales bacterium | reverse complement strand
CCGCCGACCTGGATCAGTAGGGGGAGCAAGCCGTGAGGTCGGCGAAGACGGGGCTGATGCGATCTCGTCGGCCAGGTCGTGGTCGGGCGCGTAGTTGCCTGCGCGGCCGTGGAAGTACAGGATGGTGCCCGTCGGGGTCGTTCCGTCCACGGTGATGGTGACGACCGGGACGTCGCTGAAGGCAGCCTTCTCGGTGCGCACGTCGGCGGGCAGGGGGATCGCGGACATCAGGTCTGCGAACAGGCGCCGCTGTTCGTCGACCTCACCCCCGAAATCGAACTCTCCCTGCCGGAGCATCTGCTCGATGGTTTCGCGTTGCTGCTTGCTCATGAACTCGTTTCCTCGCTCGTCGGGTCAGCGGGGGCTCAGGGCTGGAGGACGTACCTTCCGCGCACCGCCGCCCTTTGCGACCGCGCGGTGGGCGGCGGCGGCCTGGTCGAGCGGTAGGACGGCGTGCACCCGTGCCGGCAGGTTGCCGCGGGCGGTGGCGTCGAGGAGCTGGGTGAGACGGGCACCGTCGGGATGGGCAACCACCACGCGGACGGTGACGCCGCGCTCCTCGCGGGGCGCGGCGCTTGGCTGCACCGCAGGCACCCTCACCCGGGCACCCCTTGCCAGCCAACCTGCGGGAACTTGCCCGCGACGATCCCGGCCCCGGATGAGCCGCCAACCACGCCACCCGGGAGTGTCGTCGCCGACCAGGTGGGTGTCGATGTCGCCGCGCAGCAGCGTGGCCCACAGGTGTCGCCTCGCTGATGACCCACCCAGGTGCGGCGGCGGGCGTCAGATCTCCGCGACTACCAGCCGCCGCCAGCCGGGCCGTAGCACCATCAGGGCGACGAGGACGGCGGCCACCAGCAGGTAGAGCCGGTAGGGGTCGACCGCCCAGGCCGAGTCGACGCTGGCCGACACGAGGAAGCCGGCGACGAGCAGCCCGGTCTGGCCCGACGTCGACCACGACACGTCGAAGATGGTGAGCGCGCGCACCGACGTGTCGGGGTCGACGGTCTGGTGGACCAACTCCATCACCGCCAGCAGCACCGTATAGATTGCCGCGCCCGCGCCCGCGATCGTCAGCAGCGTGACGACGCCCTCGGCCGACCCGGAGACCGGGGGGCGGATCGACGCGAGGACCATCGCCGCCGCGACCGAGGCAACCGACGCCCACCGAGCCCGGCGGACCAGCCCCGTCAACGTCGGACGCCACAGGAGCCCCGCCAACATGAACCCCGCGACCTGGGCGGTCGCGGTGAGGCCCAGGTTCACGTCCGGCCACAGCACGTCGTGGGTGTAGGTGACGAACAGCGGCCAGGCCGAGGCCGTGCCGAGCCCGGCGGTGATGCAGAGCGTCCACGTGCCGGCGGGCAGTGACCACCGGCCCGACCCGGTGCCCGCGGGCGCGGCGGGCCGCGGCGGCGACGACGTCGGGACGCCGTGCACCACCCACGCCAGCGCCAGGGCGACGAACCCCATGCCGGCGAGGATCAGGGTCCGCGTGGTCTCGTTGGCCAGACCGAACAGCAGCAGGAGCCCGGCCATCAGCCCCCGGGCCAGCGCCCGACCCTGGGCGTTGACGCGCTGGCGGTCGCTGGCGCCGAGCACCAGGGACAACAGCGGCTGGAAGGCGGTGGCGTACAGCACCGACAGGCTGATCTCGGCGACGACCGCGATCGCCAGGGCGCTCGTCGCCAGCCAGCTGCCCGGCGCCGCTGTCACCACCAGCAGCGCCAGCATCCAGCACAGCAGGGCGTCGCCCAGGAGGAACGCCACCAGCCGCTGGCGGGCCCGCCCCAGCGACAGCCGGGCCGCCCACAGCTGGATCGGCACCGACAGCGTGCAGAACCCCAGGCCGATGCCGATGGTGCGGGCGTCGAGGCCCAGGTTCTCCACCGCGACCATCTGGAACAGGTCGCCGCCGTCGATTCCCAGCGTGGTGCCCAGGGCCGGCACCAACAGCGTGACGGTCAGCAGCCGCGGCCGGGCCCGGGACGTTTGCCGGGACGCGACGGTCAGCTCGGAGGCCGTCGGCATCCCCGCAGTAAAGCGGCTACCGCTCGGCGAGGTACGTGGCACTGTCGACTATGCCGCCAAGACCGCTCTGGCCTGCACCGTCACCGCCACCCAGACCGCGGCGCACATGATCGCCGCGCTCGACGCGGCCGAGATCCTGCTCGGCTGTCCGCTCATTGAGTCCGGGTAGAAGGAGGTCGAGACGATGGCGACGTTCGTGGTCATCGACGGTGCCGGTGACGTCGGCTGGTCCTGGCACCTCGTCGAAGAGGAGCTGCGCCGGCGGGGCCACGACACGGTCGCACCGGACCTGCCCTGCGACGACGACTCCGCCGGCCTGGCCGACTACGCCGACACCGTGGTCGAGGCGGTTGGCGATCGGCACGACTTCGTGGTCGTGGCGCACTCGTATGGGTCATTCACCGCACCGCTGGTGGCCGATCGGCGTGCGGTCGACGGATTGGTGCTGGTGGCCGGCATGGTTCCGGACCCCGGTGAATAATCGCAGATCGGTGGAGCAACACCGGCTATGGGCGAGCGGTGCAGGAGCAGGCCCGGCGAGACGGCGGCAAGACCGGCAGTGACGATCCCCGACAACCAGTCCTAACGGCCGGTCCTTCCCGGCCTGAGCCAGGCTCATCCGGGGAAGCGCTGTACCTCCTGGTCGGTGTCCCGGAACTGCACGGTGACGGGATCGGTCGACGAAGGCCAGTTCGGGACGTTGAGGACCGTGCCGTCCCCGCCACGGGGCACCTCGACGACCTGGACGGTGCCCGGACCGTCCGACGACGCGGGGATCGCCACATCCACCGCGGTGAGGAAGGTCAGCAGGTTGAAGGGGAACAGCTCGCCCTTGCCGATATCGGTGACCCCGTCGAGGCCGTCGTCGTGCAGGAACAGCGCCAGATTGACCCCAGAGCGCGGGCTCGTCGCCGGCGTCAGCACGTCGGTGCCGTCGACGGTCAGCCGGTCGCTGGCGTCGCCCTGGTCGCCCCAGAACTCGCGCATGCGGGTGACGACCAGGTTGGTGGTCACGTCGCTGTCCGGGGTGATCGCGTCGAGCGGGCCGTCGGGGGGGCTGGTGTTGAGCCGCAGGAAGTGGTCGCTGCGCAGGAACGGCTCGGTGTAGAGGTGGTGGGTGCCGGCGTCGGGCCGGACGATCGCGAACTCGAGGTGCCAGCGCCCGTTCACACGCACCGGGCCGAACTCGCCGCTCGCATCGATCGGGAAGGCGGCCCGCGGGCCGTCGCCCATGCGGTGGCCCGTCCGGGGGTCGACGCGCCACACCTCCACGGTGGCGCCGTCGACGCCGACGTTCTCGGGGAACAGCACGGCGCGGCCGGCGACCGTGACCTGGCCCGGCGGCTCGGGCCTCACGTCCGTGGTGTGCGGCGACCGGCCGGTGAGGAACTCGTGCATCACCGCGAACGCCTCGGCCGAGGTCGCCACCTCGGTGTGCGACTTGTCGCCGAAGTGGAAGTTGGCAGCGGGGTCGGGGCCGATCTGGGCGTCGGTGTCGCCCCGGCGGTTGAACCCGCTGCCCGCGGTGTTCCACTCGCCCCAGATGCCGATGGTGGGCACGCCGCCCGGCAGCTCGGCCGGCGAGCGGCCGTCGATGTTCACGTATTTCGCCACCTTGTCGCTGCCGTCGACGCCGCCCTCGCCGGACAGGTACGAGGTCCACACGCTGGTGCCGCGGGAGTGCCCGATCGCGTACACCTGCTCGGCCCCGGTCTCGGCCAGGACGCCGTCGACGAACGCGTCGAGGTCGCCGAGCGGGTTGGCGGCCTGGGTGGTGTCGTACTCGAACGAGTACAGCAGGTCCTGCGGGTAGCCGTTGCTGGTGAACCGCATCGCCTGCGTCTCGAACTGCTGCGCCGAGCCTGACTGCCCATGGACGAACACGATGGGTAGCAACGGGCCGGGGTCGCCGTGGCGCCGCCCCTCATGGGCCGACGTCGCCGGCACGGATGCGCTGACCAGCGCCAACAGAGCCGCCAGTGTCCCCAGCAGCACTCGCACGGTACCGCTGCGAGTCATCGCCTCTCCCCCTCGAGCCGGCCCGCCGAGCGCGACCCTACCGCAGCAGGCCTTGACACCAGCGCGACCAAGGTCCGTGGCGACGAGCTATGTGAGGGTGAACCCGGCTCGGCGGAGACCCGGTCCCCGTGGCGACAGCCTCCGGCGGGTTCGCCCCGAACGCCGGGTCATGGGCGCGGCTCCGCCCCGAGAACAGGAGACCGACGAATGCGAGACGTTGCCAGCGGAAGGTGTGGTACTCGGCCGGTCGACCTCCTGCGGGCAGGAAGACACGAGGCCATCGTCTTCGGCCTCCGGCGCGGCAGTGCACTGGTCATCGCCTACCGGGTGCGCAACCGCGTCCCGTTGTTCCCGCCGGGCGTCATCGCCCACCGCGGCCGAGGCGCCGAGCAATGCTCCGTAGGCAATGGCGCCGAGGGTGAGCACGAAGCCGGCGAGCTGGACCGGCGACAGCGATTGGCGGAGGATCACCCAGCCCAGCAGCGCGCCGGTAACCGGTGCGGCCAGGCCGAGGAGCGGCGGCGCGGCGGCCGGGAGGCGGCGGATGCCCTCGAACCACAGGAGGAAGGCCAGGGCGGTGCCGACCAGGCTGAGGTAGGCGAAGCCGACGACGTTGCCGCCGGTCAGTGCTGGCGGCCGGCCCTCGGCGGCCAGGGCCAGCGGGACGAGCAGCACGCCGCCGAGCAGTAGCTGCCATCCGGTGGCCGCCAGCCGGTGGGCCGGAGCCGGGGCAGGCAGGCGTCGGGTGAGCACGACCCCGGCCGCGAACGACACGTTGGCGGCGACCGCGGCGAGGACGCCTGCGGGGTCGAGGCCGGCGCCGGGGCGGATCACGACCAGGGCGACGCCGAGGGCGGCGGCGAGCCCGACGGCCAGGTCCCGGGCCGGGGGCCGGTGCCCGGTGGCCGGCCACGACCCGGTGGCGACCAGCAGCGGCTGCAGGCCGCCGGCGGCCGCGGCGATCCCGCCGGGGAGCCGGTAGACGGCGACGGTGAGCAGCGGGAAGAACAGGCCGAAGTTGAACAGTGCCAACACGGCGGTCCGGGCCCACTCGGCGCCCCGCGGCCGCCAGCGGGACGCGAGGGTGCCGCCGGCCACCAGTGCGAGGCCCGCCGGCACGACCCGGGCCGCCGCCACCAGCAGCGGACGCCCAGCGGGCAGCGTCTCGGTCACGACGGTGTAGGTCGTGCCCCACGAGATCGGGGCCAGGACGGTGGCCCCGGCCGTGGCGATCCCGGCCGTCCGAAGTGGTTTCACGTTCGGTATCTTAATGTTGAGATGATGAACGTCAAAGGCAGACGGTACGAGGCGGTACCGTCGGCGCCGTGGCCAGGCACGAGCAGGATGCGGTCGACCGGATCACCGGGCAGTGGAACGCCGTCCGCCCCGACGTGGACATGTCGCCCGTCGGGATCGTGGGGCGCGTGTCGCGCCTGTCCCGCCTCGTCGACCGGCGCCTCGCCGCCAACTTCGCCCGGTTCGGCATCGAGAACTGGATGTACGACGTCCTGGCCACCCTCCGCCGGGCGGGTGAGCCCTACGAGCTCACGGCCGGCGACCTGGTCCGCCAGTCGATGGTCACCACCGGCGCCATCACCAACCGCATCGACCGGCTGGAGGCCCGCGGCCTCGTCGAGCGAGCCCGTACCGAGGACCGCCGCAAGGTAATCGTCCGCCTCACCGCCCGGGGTCGCGACCTGGTCGACGACGTCGTCGGCGAACACCTCGCCACCGAACGAGAGATCCTCGCAGCGCTCACACCCCGCCAGCAGCACGAGCTGGCCCACCTGCTGCGGCTCACCCTCCTCCACCTCGGCGACCGGGCCGATCCGACCGACGACGACGGCAATTGAGCCTGGTCGGCTGCCAATTGTGCGGACGAGGTGGTGCCGAAGGCGCAGACGGCCGACTTGCCTGGCCATCGTGAGCGAAGCTCCGGCAACGCTGAAGGACTCCCCGAGATTCGCGCCCACGGTTGCCGGGCGGCCTGACCTGCGAGAACAGCGAACGTGCCCTGCCCGCCAACGGTACATTCGGGGACAGGGCGCCGGTGGCTTCGGTGCTACGGGTGAGCCGATCCTCGCGCCCTCCCAGCAGGTCCGAGGGGGACCGATGAGAAATGGCGGCGGCGTCGGTCTGAGTACGGTCCGCCAGGTGCCTGCGACCGTCAGCAAGGGAGAGCAACCCATGAGACCGCTCCGATACGCGATCAACGTCACCCTCGACGGTTGCTGCGATCACCGGGTGGGGGTCCCGGACGAGGAGTCGGATCGCTATTGGGCCGCCCAGCTGGCACGAG
>DASSCS010000008.1:0-32357 GCA_035697515.1 Acidimicrobiales bacterium | reverse complement strand
GCATCTAAGTGCGAAGCCCGTTCCAAGATGAGGTTCCCCACAGGGTCAACCTGGTAAGGCCCGTGGTAGACCACCACGTTGATAGGCCGGAGGTGGAAGCACGGCAACGTGTGGAGCCGACCGGTACTAATCGGCCGAGGGCTTGGATCAACATTGATATTCGTGCTCGCTATGGAGTCCTCGAGGAGCAGGCGCCTTTGGCGGCGCCGCCCAGAGTGACAACAGATTTCGGTGGCTATGGCGGAGGGGTCACACCCGTTCCCATTCCGAACACGGAAGTTAAGCCCTCCTGCGCCGATGGTACTTGGCGGGAGACTGCCTGGGAGAGTAGGTCGCCGCCGGATTTCGCTGTGGAGAGGGCCGCCTACGGGCGGCCCTCTTTCTCGTTTTCCAACCGTTTGACCGGGTGCCCGTGGGGCGTACCTTCCCGAGAGCGAAAGTAGGCTTCGACCTCATGGCTCCTCCTCGATCCCAGGGCGGTAGCCGTCGCGGGGATGGTCGGCCCGGCCCCCGGCGGCGGACGACTGCGGCGCCCGCGTACGGTCGCAGCGCCGGCCAGCGCGGGCAGCGTGCGGGCGCACCGAGGCGGGGGGCCGATCGCGCCACGGAGGGCGAGGCGGGGTCGCGCTCGGGCGGCAGGGGAGGCCCCACGAGGGGCAGCGGCACGGCTCGCTCCCGTGGCGGCGGCGGGACGGAGTCGAGGTCGTCGTTCGATGCCCCGCGCCGGGGTCAGGGCGGTCACGACGGCGGCGCACGCGGCGCCGGCGGTCGTGACGGGCGTCGAAGCCCTGGCGGTGCCGGTGGCCGCGGTGGGGACCCCCGCGGGCGGCCGCCGAGCCGAGACCAGGGTGGCGAGCGCGACGATCGTGGCGATCGACCCGCCCGCGGCGGCGGCGAGCGCAGCGCCGGTGGTCGACCGCCTGACGATCGGCGGCCGGGCCCGTCCCGTGGGCGGGGCGACGGCGGCTCCCGGCGCGACGAGGCATCAGGTGGTCCAGGGCGGGGCCCCCGAGGGGGCCGCAGGACGGTTGTGTCGCGGCGGGACGAGGAGGTCTCGCGTGGTCCGCGGCGCTGGGGCGGCCTGGCGCGGCGCGGCGCGGGCCGGGCCGTGGGCGAGACGGCGTCCGACGCGTGGCGGTCGGCGGGGCGCGACCAGGGCGGCGCCAGTGGGGGCGACGCGACGTCCGACAGCGCGTCCTGGCAGCCCGATGAGTGGATCGACGAGGGCGAGATGCGCGACGAAGCCGAGGAGGCCGTCGGGCGCAGCCGCACGCCTGATCGGGCCCGTCCGTCCGAGGGACGCGACCGGACCGGCGGGGCCCGGTCCGAGGGCGCCCGCCGCCCCCGGCGTACCAAGCCGGACGCGAGCCCGGACGAAGCCCATGACGACGGGGGGATCAGGCGGGCGGTGCCCGCCAACCGGGTGGACCGCTTCGAGGCCCGCCTGAAGGAGGCGACCGATGCCTTCCGCCGCGAGCGCTACGAGGATGCCCGCCGCAGCCTGCGCCCGCTCGCCGAGCAGGCTCCCGGCGCCTCGCCCGTGCGCGAGCTGTACGGCCTGACGCTGTACCGGCTCGGGCGCTGGGCCCAGGCCAAGCGTGAGCTCGAGGCGTTCCGGGCCCAGACCAACAGCGTCGAGCAGCATCCGGTCCTCGCCGACTGCTACCGGGCGCTCGGGCAGTACGACCAGGTCGAGGAGCTGTGGGACGAGCTGCGTGCCGCCAGCCCCAGCGCCGAGCTCGTGGCCGAGGGCCGCATCGTCGCCGCCGGCGCCCTCGCCGACCAGGGGCGGCTCGACGACGCCATCGCGGTGCTCGCGGCGGCGGCCAAGCCCACCAAGCGCCCGAAGCAGCACCACCTGCGCCTCGCCTACGCCCTGGCCGACCTCTACGAGCGCGCCGGCGAGGCACCTCAGGCCCGCGAGCTCTTCGGCCGGGTGGCCGCCAGCGACCCCGACTTCGTCGACGTCCAGGCCCGCCTGCGCGCCCTGCGCTAGCGGCCATCTCGGGCGGGCGGAAGGAACCCGGGGTGGCCGTAGGCCGCCCGGGACGGTTCCGACCGGCGTCAACTAGCCTGGCGAGCGGGTGGCAGACGACCGCTCGAGAGACCGGACTGCAAGGGAGTCACGCACGTGGTGGACATCCAGAGCCTGCTGGGGGACGAGGCAGAGAGCCTGCTCACCCACGAGTCGAAGGGGATCCCCCGCGACGACCTCAACCTGCCGGGGCCGGACTACATCGACAGGGTGTTCTCGCTCAGCGAGCGGTCGCCCCAGGTGCAGCGCAACCTGCAGGCGGTGTTCAGCCACGGACGGCTGGCCGGCACGGGCTACGTGTCGATCCTGCCCGTCGACCAGGGCATCGAGCACTCGGCGGCCGCCAGCTTCGCCCCCAACCCCAAGTACTTCGATCCGGCCAACATCGTCGACCTCGCCATCGAGGGCGGCTGCAACGCGGTGGCCTCGACGATCGGCGTGCTGGCCGCGGTGGCGCGCCGCTACGCCCACAAGATCCCCTTCATCGTCAAGGTCAACCACAACGAGCTGCTGACCTACCCCAACAAGTTCGACCAGGTGATGTTCGGGTCGGTCGACCAGGCCTTCGACATCGGGGCCGCCGGCGTGGGCGCCACGATCTACTTCGGCTCCGACGAGGCGACCCGCCAGCTCCACGAGGTGAGCGAGGCCTTCGCCCGGGCGCACGAGCTGGGCATGTTCACCGTGCTGTGGTGCTACCTGCGCAACCCGGCCTTCAAGCACGAGGGCGTCGACTACCACAACGCCGCCGACCTGACGGGCCAGGCCAACCACCTGGGCGTGACCATCGAGGCCGACATCATCAAGCAGAAGCTGCCGACGGTGAACGGCGGCTTCAACGCGCTGGGCTTCGGCAAGACGAACAAGGCCGTGTACGACGCGCTCACCACCGACCACCCCATCGACCTGTGCCGGTGGCAGGTCGTGAACAACTACATGGGGCGCGTGGGACTCATCAACAGCGGTGGCGAGTCGAAGGGTGCGTCCGACCTGGCCGAGGCCGTGCGCACCGCGGTCATCAACAAGCGGGCCGGCGGCATCGGGCTCATCTCGGGCCGCAAGGCGTTCCAGCGCCCGATGTCGGAGGGCGCGGAGCTGCTCAACGCCATCCAGGACGTGTACCTGGACGAGTCCATCACCATCGCCTGATCTACGCGATGCGCGCAGTGGCCCGGCCCGCGACGGCCGGGCCACTGGCGCGTTCGGCGTCCTCACGGCGGGTGCCCTGGCCATCTCTGACAGCGACGATGCCCCGCGAGCTGACGGCGAGGCGGTAGGGTCGAGGGCGGTTATTACGATCTCGTCAAAGGAGACGCGGTTGTCCGACACCACTCACAGGCCGCGGGCGCCTGAGGTTGTCGACCGAGTCATCATCCGCTTCGCGGGCGACTCGGGCGACGGCATGCAGCTGACCGGCGACCGCTTCACCACCACCAGCGCGCTGTACGGCAACGACCTTGCGACGCTGCCCGACTTCCCGGCCGAGATCCGGGCGCCGGCGGGCACGGTCGCGGGCGTCTCCGCGTTCCAGGTCCACATCTCCGACCACGACATCACCACGCCGGGCGACGCCCCCAACGTGCTGGTGGCGATGAACCCGGCCGCGCTGCGCAGCCAGATCGGGCGGGTGGCGCCGGGGGCGACGATCATCCTCAACGCCGATGCGTTCGACGACCGCAGCCTCACCAAGGCCGGCTACGCCGCCGATCCCCGGGGCGACGGCAGCCTCGACGGCTACACGGTCTACGAGGTGCCGATGACCAGCCTCACCAAAGGCGCGGTCACTCCGCTGGGCGTGAAGCCCCGCGACGCCGAGCGGTCGAAGAACTTCTTCGCGCTCGGCCTGGTCTCGTGGATGTACACCCGGCCGGTCGACGCCACCCTCGAGTGGATCCAGCGCCGGTTCGTCGCCAAGCCGCAGGTGGCCGAGGCCAACACCGTGGCCTTCAAGGCCGGGCACGCCTTCGGCGAGACGGCCGAGCTGTTCGACCACCCGTTCGAGGTCAAGCCGGCCACGCTGCCGGCCGGTACCTACACCAACATCAACGGCAACACGGCGCTGGCCTGGGGCCTGGTCGCCGCCAGCCAGCTCTCGGGGCTGCCGCTGTTCCTCGGGTCGTACCCGATCACGCCGGCCTCGGACATCCTGCACGAGCTGTCGAAGCACAAGAACTTCGGCGTGCGCACACTGCAGGCCGAGGACGAGATCGCCGGCATCGGCGCCGCACTCGGCGCCGCCTACGGCGGGCATCTCGGCGTCACCACCACCAGCGGCCCGGGCATGGCACTCAAGGCCGAGACGATGGGCCTGGCCGTGAACCTCGAGCTGCCGCTGCTGATCATCGACATCCAGCGGGGCGGGCCCTCGACCGGCCTCCCGACCAAGACCGAGCAGGCCGATCTCCTGATGGCCTACTACGGCCGCCACGGCGAGGCGCCGCTGCCCATCCTCGCTGCCCGCAGCCCCAGCCACTGCTTCGAGGTGGCTATCGAGGCGGCGCGCATCGCGCTCGCGTGGCGCACGCCGGTCGTGCTGCTGTCGGACGGCTACCTGGCCAACGGCACGGAGCCGTGGAAGTTGCCCGACGTGGCCGACCTGCCCGACCTGACGGTCACGTTCGCCACCGAGCCCAACCACACCGGCGACGACGGCGCGCCCACCTTCTGGCCCTACCTGCGCGACCCCGAGACCCTGGCCCGACCGTGGGCCCTGCCGGGCACGCCGGGCCTGATGCACCGCATCGGTGGCATCGAGAAGGAGGACGGCTCGGGCAACATCAGCTACGACCCGGTCAACCACGAGCACATGGTGCAGCTGCGCGCCGACAAGGTGGCCCGCATCGCCCGCCACATCCCGCCGGTCGAGGTGAGCGGCGACGTCGACGACGCCGACCTGCTCGTCGTGGGCTGGGGCTCGACCTGGGGCGCCATCGACGGCGCCGTGGCGCGGGCCCGCCGGGCCGGGCATCGCGTGGCGCAGACCCACCTCGTCCACCTGAACCCGTTCCCGCCCAACCTGGGCGAGGTGCTGCACCGCTACCCGCGGGTGATGGTCCCCGAGATGAACCTGGGACAGCTCAGCCACCAGCTCCGGGCCGAGTTCCTGGTCGACGCCCGGTCGGTCACCAAGGTGCGGGGGCTGCCCTATACGGCCGCCGAGCTCGAGCAGGCCATCGTCGACCAGCTGAAGGACGCGTAGAGAACATGACCGACACACTGATCCCGGTCACCACCCGCAAGGACTGGTCGAGCGACCAGGAGGTGCGGTGGTGCCCCGGCTGCGGCGACTACTCGATCCTGGCCGCGGTGCAGCTGCTCATGCCCGACCTGGGCATCAAGCGCGAGGACACGGTGTTCGTCTCGGGCATCGGCTGCGCCGCCCGCATGCCGTACTACATGAACACCTACGGGATGCACACGATCCACGGCCGGGCGCCCGCCATCGCCACCGGCCTGGCCCTGGCCCGCCCCGACCTGCACGTGTTCGTGGTGTCGGGCGACGGCGACGCGCTGTCGATCGGCGGCAACCACCTCATCCACGCACTGCGCCGCAACGTCAACATCACCATCCTGCTGTTCAACAACCAGATCTACGGGCTGACGAAGGGCCAGTACTCGCCCACCAGCGAGGTGGGCAAGGTGACCAAGTCCACCCCGTTCGGCAGCCTCGACCACCCGTTCAACCCGGTGAGCGTGGCCATCGGTTCCGAGGCCAGCTTCGTGGCCCGCACCCACGACATGGACCGCCGCCACATGATGGAGGTCATCCGCCAGGCCTTCGAGCACCGAGGGGCCTCGCTGGTGGAGATCTCCCAGAACTGCAACGTCTTCAACGACGGCGCCTTCGAGACCATCACCGCCAAGGTCAACCGCGATGACATGCTCATCCCGCTGCGCCACGGCGAGCCCATCCGCTTCGGCGCCGAGGGCGACAAGGGCGTGATCATCGACCCGCAGCGCGGTGCGCAGGTGGTCGACGTGGCCGATGTGGGCGAGGACGCGCTGCTGGTGCACGACGAGACGCGCGACGACCCCAGCGTGGCGTTCATGCTCTCGCGCCTGGCCCGTGGCCCGCACGAGCCGACGCCCATCGGCGTGTTCCGCGACGTCGTGCGCACCGACTACGGCGAGGGGGTCGAGCAGCAGGTGAGCGCGGCGCGCGAGCAGCGGGGGCCGGGCGACCTGGCCGAGCTGCTGCGCTCGGGCGCCACCTGGGAGGTCAACTGAGCCTGCCGCCGGGCGGGGCGCGCCGGGTGACGGTGCCCCGCCGGTAGGTTCGGCGGATGCCCGTCGCACTGCGCATCTTCACCGAGCCCCAGCAGGGGGCGACCTACGACGACCTGCTGGCCGTCGCCCGAGAGGCCGAGGCGCTCGGCTTCGACGCGTTCTTCCGCTCGGACCACTACCTGCGGATGGGCGAGGGCCCTCACGAGCCCGGGCCCACCGACGCGTGGATCACCCTTGCCGGCCTGGCGCGAGACACCACGCGCATCAGGCTGGGCACGCTCGTCACCGCGGCCACGTTCCGCCTGCCCGGGCCCCTCGCCATCGCGGTCGCCCAGGTCGACGCGATGTCGGGCGGTCGAGTCGAGCTGGGCCTCGGCACCGGCTGGTTCGACGAGGAGCACACGGCCTATGGCATCCCGTTCCCGCCCCTCCGCGAGCGCTTCGACCGCCTGGAGGAGCAGCTCGCCGTCGTGACCGGGCTGTGGGAGACCCCGGTGGGCGAGCGCTTCTCGTTCGACGGCACGCACTACCAGCTGAGCGACTCGCCGGCGCTCCCCAAGCCCGCCCAGTTGCCCCGCCCGCCGATTCTGGTCGGTGGCTGGGGCAAGGCGCGCACGCCCGCGCTGGCCGCCCGCTTCGCCGACGAGTTCAACGTGCCCTTCCCCCCGCTGGCCGCGTACCCGGGGCAGATCGAGGCCGTGGCCGCTGCTTGCGAGGCGGCCGGGCGCGACCCGGACACGATGACGTGGTCGGCGGCGCTGGTCGTGTGCTGTGGCGAGGACGAGGACGCGTACCGCCGGCGGGCCAAGGCGATCGGGCGCGAGCCCGACGAGCTGCGCGCCAACGGCGCGGCGGGCACCGTGGCGGAGGTGGTCGACAGGCTGGGCGCCTTCGTCGAGGCGGGGGCCCAGCGGCTCTACCTCCAGGTCCTCGACCTGGCCGACCTCGACCACCTGCGGCTCATCGCCGCCGAGGTCGTGCCGGCGCTGGCGTGACGGCTGCCGCCCGCCCGGCCGGGCCCGTGGACGCGCCGGCGTGAACGCAGGGCGCCCGCCCGAGCCGACCGCGCCCGCGCCGTCCGAGCCCGTGCCGGCGCCGGTGTACGACCGCATCGGCCGGGGCTACGCGGCCCGGAGGGTGGCCGATCCCCGCTGGCGGGCCGCCATCGACGCCGCGCTGGGCGACGCGGCGACGGTGGTCAACGTCGGCGCCGGCGCCGGCTCGTACGAGCCCGCGGACCGCGCGACGGTGGCGGTCGAGCCGTCGACCGAGATGATCCGCCAGCGGCCGCCGGGTGCGGCGCCGGTGGTGAAGGGCGTGGCCGAGGCCCTGCCCCTGCCCGACGGTGCCGTCGACGCGGCCCTGGCGGTGCTGACCACCCACCACTGGACCGACGCGGCCGCGGGGCTGGCCGAGCTGCGGCGCGTGGCTCACCGCCAGGTGGTGCTGACCTGGGACCCGCGCATCGTCGCGCGGTTCTGGCTCGTGGCCGACTACGTGCCCGAGATCGCTGCGCACGAGGCGGGACTGGCCACGCTGGACGCGGTGCGGTCCGGCCTGGGGCGCCCCACCGTGACGCCGCTGACCGTGCCACGCGACTGCACCGACGGCGTGCTGGCGGCCCACTGGGCGCGCCCCGAGGCGTACCTCGACCCAGGGGTGCGGGCCGGCATGTCGGGCCTGAGCCTGCTGCCCGCCGACGTCGTGGCACGGGCCATGGCGCACCTGTCGGCCGACCTGGCCAGCGGGGCCTGGCACGAGCGCCACGGCCACCTGCTCGACCTCGACGCGTTCGACGTCGGCTACCGCATCGTGGTGGGGGAACGCTCAGCCTGAGACGGTGGGCCCCGCCCGCTCGACCGACATGCGCAGGATGACACGTCGGTCGCGCTCCATGGCGGCGCGGTAGTCGTCCCAATCGGGGTGCTCGCCGCTGATGGCGCGGTAGTAGTCGACCAGCGGCTCCATGGCCTCGGGCAGCGCCACGATGTCGACGGGCCCCTCGACCTGCACCCACTCGCCGAAGAAGCCGTCGGTGACGGCGCAGATCGCGGCGTAGGGCAGTGCCCGCAGGTGGCGCACCTTGTAGGCGGTCTCGCGGCTGGACACGACGACCCGGCCCGCACTGTCGACCCCCGCGGTGATGGGCGACATCTGGGTTGTTCCGTCGGCCCGGCTGGTGGCCATGACCGCGCGGTGGTTGGACCGCAGGAACTCGAGGGCGGCGTCGGTGTCCATCGCGGCACCGTACCCGGCGACGGCGCGCCCCGGGCGCAGCTCAGCCGAGGTCGCGGAAGACCAGCCCGGTCTTGGGCTTGGGGTGGAAGAACGTGGTCTTGGGGGGCATGCGCTCGCCGCCGTGGGCGGTGGCCTCGATCTGTGCCACGGTCGCCGGGCGCAGCACGATGCCCAACTGGGCGTCGCCGCTCGCGACCGCGGCCCGCACGTTGTCGACCCCGTGCTGGAACCGCAGCCGATGCTCGGGCAGGGCGGAGAGCGCCACGTCGAGCCGGGCCGAGTCGAGGTCGCGCACGTCCGCCAGCGCCTCGGGCCGGGGGCGCAGCAGCACCTCGCCGGCAGGGGTCACGGCCGCCAGCGCACCGGCGTCGGCCATGGCGGCGGTGAGGGCCACGCCGTCGGGCCGCGGGCCCAGCGGCTCGAACCACGGGCCCAGCGCGGCGACCGGGTCGAGCCCGGCGGGCAGGCCGTCGACGAGCCGGTGGATGCCGCGCACGGTCAGCTCGTCCTCGACCAGCTCGACCACGTACGCGAGTGTCGCGGCCGCCTCGCCGGCGGTGCCGTCCGCCTGCTCGCGTTCGCGCCGGTAGGCGAGCGAGGTCTCGTAGCGGTGGTGGCCGTCGGCGATGACCACGGGGTGCGAACCGACGGCCTCGGCGATGGCGGCACAGGCCCGCGGATCGTCGACCACCCAGACCGTGTGCACCACGCCCTCGCCGTCGTCGACGACCGCGCTCGGCTCGGCGTCGACCGGCAGCAGGTCGGTCAGCCCCTTGGCCAGCGACAGGGCCCAGATGGCCGACGTGTTGGCCCGGCACGAGCGCAGCATGTCGAGCCGGTCGCTTCTGGCCTTCGGGGTCGTGTGCTCGTGGGGGAGGATGTCGGTGCCCGGCGGGCTGAGCTCGAGGGCCCCGATCACGCCCGTGGTGCGGCGCGCCAGGCCGGCGTCGTCGAGGTACGCCATGCGGTAGACGGTGAAGGTGGGCCGGTCGTCGGTGACGAGCACCCCCTGCCCACGCCAGCCGGCCAGCAGCGAGCGGGCGACCTCGTAGCGGTCGCGACCGGCCTCGTCGACGGGCAGGTCGATGCGGACCGCGTTGTGCGGCTCGCGGCCGGCGAGCTCGGCCCGCTGGTCCTCGTCGATGACGTCGTAGGGCGGGCTGATCACCCGGTCGAGGTCGACCCGGTCGAGGTCGTAGCGGATGGCGGGGAAGGGCTGGAAGCGAGCCACGGGCCCATCCTGGCAGACGGTCCGTCGGCGCCGGAACCCGCCAGGTCGCGGCTCGCGGCGCCGCCGCACCGGGCAGGTCACCGGCTCGCGGGCGCCGCCGGTTGGCCGCCTGGCCCGAGCGCCGGCGTGCGGCGGCCACGGTGGGGCTGGCAGCATCCCGCCCATGACCTGGGTGCTCGACCTCGACGGCGTGGTGTGGCTGGCCGAGCAACCCATCGCCGGGGCGAGCGAGGCGGTCGCCCGGCTGCGCGCCGCCGGCCGGCGGGTGCTCTTCGCCACCAACAACTCGGCGGTGCGGGTCGGCGAGCAGGAGGCCAAGCTGGCCCGCCACGGCATCGACTCCCGGGGCGACGTCGTGACCTCGGCCATGGCGGCCGCGCGCCTGGTCGAGCCGGGCGAGCGGGTGCTGGTGTGCGGCGGTCCCGGCGTCGTCGAGGCCGTGGCCGCCCGCGGCGCGATGGCGCTGCGGGACGGCGATGCCGACGTCGTGATGGTCGGGTTCGACCGCGGCTTCGACTACGAGCGCCTGCGGCTGGCGGCGCGGGCGGTCGACCGGGGGGCGCGGCTGATCGCCACGAACGACGACGCCACCTACCCGACGCCGGATGGCCCCATCCCCGGCGGCGGCGCCCTGGTCGCCGCAGTGGCCTACGCCACCGGCGTGACGGCGACGGTGGCCGGCAAGCCTCACCCGCCCATGGCCGACCTGGTGCGGGCGCTGGGCGGCGCCGAGGGGACGATGGTGGGCGACCGGCCGGCCACCGACGGCGCCTTCGCCCGGGAGCTGGGCTACCGGTTCGCGCTGGTGCTCACCGGGGTCACGGGTGCGTCAGACCTTCCCGTGGTGCCGGCGCCCGACGTGGTGGCCGACAGCCTGGCCGACCTCGTCGCCCGCGAGCACCCGCGGTAGCAGCGGTGCCGCGCGGACGCCGCCAGGATGGACCGTTGCCACTGAGCGGAGGGGGTCGTAACCTCCGCCGACATGGCCGACAACGATCTGCTCAAGCGGTTGCTCGACGCGGGGATGACCTTCACGGCCATGACCCAGGCTCGTGCGGAGGAACTGATCCGAGACCTCGTCCGGGCGGGGGCCGTGCAGGCCGAGCAGGCCCAGGCGACCGTCGACGAGCTGGTCGACCGCAGCCGGCGCAACAGCGAGAGGCTCATCGACGCCGTCCGCACCGAGATCGACCAGCAGCTCGCCAAGCTCGACTTCGCGACCCGCCAGGACATCGAGTCGATGGTGCAGCGGTTCAGCGACCTGGCCGCCAGCGTGTTCGGTGCCGCCGCACCGTCCCGGCGCGATGCCGGCTCGCCGGCGCCGGCGGTGTCGGCCGGGAAGGCCACCGCCAAGAAGAGCACCGCGACGAAGAGCACGGCGAAGAAGAGCACGGCGAAGAAGAGCACGGCCAAGAAGGGCGCGGCGAAGAAGAGCACGGCCAAGCAGGCGTCGGGCTCCTCAGCCAAGAAGAGCACCACAAGGAAGGCGTCGGGCTCGTCGACGAAGGCGAGCACGACCAAGAAGTCGTCCTCGTCCGCCGGCTGACGCGGGGTCGCCGCCACGCCACCTGTCCGCCGCCGGCTCGACGCCGAGCTGGTCCGCCGTGGCCTCGCTCCCGGCCGCCAGCAGGCCCGCGCCGTCGTCGAGGCCGGGCGGGTCACCGTCGGCGGAGCCCCCGCGCTCAAGCCGGCGCGCCTGGTAGCCGCCCACGAGGCGGTCGAGGTCGCCGGCGCACCGCCCCGCTTCGTGTCCCGCGCCGGCGACAAGCTGGACGCGGCGCTCGACCACTTCGGCATCGACGTCTCCGGCCTGCGGGCGCTCGACGCCGGCGCGTCGACCGGCGGTTTCACCGACTGCCTGCTTCAGCGGGGCGCGGCCCGGGTCGTGGCGGTGGACGTCGGCCACGGCCAGCTCCACGAGCGGCTCCGCGCCGACCCCCGGGTCGAGGTGCACGAGCGCCGCAACGTGCGTGACCTCGACGCCGGCGACCTCGGTGCACCCTTCCCGCTGGTGGTGGCCGACCTGTCGTTCATCTCGCTGCGCACCGTGCTGCCCAACCTGGCGGCGGTGGCGGCACCGGGCGCCGATCTCGTGCTGCTGGTCAAGCCGCAGTTCGAGGCGGGCCGTCGCGAGGCCTCCCAGGGCCGGGGCGTGATCCGCGACCCCGCGGTGTGGCGGCGCGTGCTCGGCGAGGTGATTGATGCGGTGCGGGTGCTCGGAGGCGCCATCATGGGGGTGATGGTCTCTCCGATCACCGGGGCCGAGGGCAACGTCGAGTTCCTGCTCCACGCCCGGCTCGCCCCCGCCACCGCGGCAGCCACGCCGCCGCCCGACATCGCCGTCGAGATCGCCGCCGTCGTCGCCCGGGCGGCGGGCGACGGCAGCTAGGCCCGCGCCATGGCCGTCGTCGGCATCATCGTCCACCACGAGCGCGAGCAGGCGGCCGAGCTGGCCCGCGACGCAGCCGGCTGGCTGGCCGAGCGCGGCCACGAGGTGCGCCTCCCGCTGCGCGACGCGGGGGTCGCCGGCCTCCCCGAGCTGGGGTCGCCCGAGGAGACGTTCGCACGCGGCCTCGACCTGGCCGTCAGCCTGGGCGGCGACGGCACCATGCTGCGCACCGTCGACCTCGTGGCCGGCGAGGGCGTGCCGGTGGTCGGGGTGAACGTCGGGCAGCTCGGCTACCTCAGCGAGGTCGAGCCGCCCGGCCTACGCATGGCGCTCAAGCGCTTCCTCGCCGGTTCGTTCGAGGTCGAGGAGCGCATGCTGCTCGAGGTCACCGTCGATGCGGCGACGCCCGTGCACGAGCAGGTCGGCGTGGGCCCCCCGGGTGCGGCTCGCCTGCACCGCGGCGCCGACGGCCGGTCGTTCCTGGCGCTGAACGAGGCGGTGCTCGAGAAGACACCGATGGGCCACACCGTGCGCCTGGGGGTCCGCATCGACGGCGAGGTCTTCACCCCCTACGCTGCTGACGGCTTGATCGTCGCCACCCCCACGGGGTCGACGGCGTACGCCTTCTCGGCCAGGGGACCGATCGTCGAGCCCACGCATCGCTGCCTGTTGATGACACCTGTCTCGCCTCACATGCTCTTCGACCGATCGCTGGTGCTCGCTCCGACGGCACGCGTGCGCATCGAGGTGGTGAGCGACCGCCCGGCCACGCTGTCGGTCGACGGCAGCAACCTGGGCACGCTCCAGCGGGGCGACGCCGTCACCTGCACCGCGGCGGCGGGGTCGGCCAGGTTCGTCACGTTCGGGCCGCGCAACTTCCTGCACATCCTGAAGACGAAGTTCGGGTTGAGCGACCGATGAGCGGGCCGGGCGAGGGGAGCGTCGACGGGGGAGGCGGGCCGTGCTGGTAGAGCTCGCCGTGCGCGACCTGGGCGTCATCGCCGAGCTGCGGCTGGTGCTGGGCCCGGGCATGACGGTGGTGACCGGCGAGACCGGTGCCGGCAAGACCATGGTGGTCGACGCCATCGAGCTGCTCGTGGGCGGACGCGCCGACCCCATGCTGGTGCGCACGGGGGCGGACGAGGCCTGGGTCGAGGGCCGGTTCGTCCGGGGCGACGGCGCCCACGAGGCCGCCGACTCGCCCGACGAGGTGGTGATCGCCCGGGCCATCCCCCGGTCGGGGCGCAGCCGCGCCTACATCGACGGCCGGCTGGCCACCGCCTCCGAGCTGGCGAACCTGGGCGCCCTGCTGGTCGACCTGCACGGGCAGCACGCCCACCAGTCGCTGCTCCACCCGGCCGCCCAGCGCGACGCGCTCGACCGGTTCGGCGGCGTCGACCTGGCCCCGCTGCGGGCCGCCCGGGTGACCGTCCACGACCTGGTCGACGAGCTTGCCGGGCTCGGGGGCGACGAGCGGGCCCGCGCCCGCGAGCTCGACCTGGTGCGCTACCAGGTCGACGAGATCGAGGCCGCCGCCATCGCGGGGCCCGACGAGGACGACGAGCTCGAGGCCCAGGAGGACGCGCTGGCCGATGCGGCCGCCCACCGCGAGGCGGCCGCCGCCGCCGTGGCCGCGCTCAGCGGCGACGGCGACGACGCGGCGCTCGACGGCACCGCCTCGGCGTCGGGCGCGGTCGGGATGGCGCTCGCCGCCGTCACGGGCCGGCGCCCGTTCGGCCCGGCCGAGGAGCGGCTGCGCGCCGTGGCGGCCGAGGTGGTCGACCTGGCCGCCGAGCTGCGGTCCGGGGGTGAGGCCATCGACGAGGACCCCGAGCGGCTCGAGCAGGTACGGGCACGCCGCCAGCTGCTGCGCGAGCTGCGTCGCAAGTACGGCGAGACGCTGGCCGACGTCATGGCCGAGGGCGACAGGCTGCGCGAGCGGCTGGCCGAGCTGGAGGGACACGACAAGCGGGCGGCCGAGCTCGACGCCGAGCTGGCACGCGCCCGCGAGGTCGAGGCGGCGGCCGCGGCCGAGGTGGCCGCCGCGCGGCGGGTGGCGGCCCCCGAACTTGCCGCCCGCATCCAGCAGAACCTTGCCGAGCTGGCCATGCCCAACGCAGTCGTGGCCATCGAGGTGCGCGGCGACGGGCCGGCCGACGACGTCGAGGCACTGCTGGCCGCCAACCCCGGCACACCCCCTCTGCCCCTCGCCAAGGTGGCCTCGGGTGGCGAACTGGCGCGAACCATGCTCGCGTTGCGTCTCGTGCTCACCGACGCGCCCCCCACGCTGGTCTTCGACGAGGTCGACGCCGGCATCGGCGGCGCCGCCGCGGTGGCCGTGGGCCGGGCCCTGGCCCGCCTGGCCCACGAGCACCAGGTGCTGGTGGTCACTCACCTGCCCCAGGTGGCGGCGTACGCGGACGCCCAGGTGCGGGTGGCCAAGCAGAGCGACGATGCGGCCACCGTGTCGCACGCCAGCCTGCTCGACCGCAGCGAGCGGGTGATCGAGCTGTCGCGGATGCTGTCGGGTCAGCCGGACAGCGACGCGGCGCGCGTGCACGCCGCCGAGCTGCTGGCCTCGGCCGCCGGGGAACGGGGGCGTTGAGTGGCGGCCCCGCTCGGCGACCCCGGCGAACCGTCGGTCCCGCCGCCGTCCCGCAACGGCAACGGGGGCGCGCCGCTCGGTGAGGCCCGCCCCCCGCGCCGGCTGTCGCGGGCGGGCATGCGCCGCCGCAACGTCATCGAGGGCCCCGTCATCGGCGTGGCTCGGGTCGATCGGCGCACCAAGCGCCTGGTCAAGCGGCTCCAGCCCGGCGACATCGCCGTCATCAACCACGAGGACCTCGACCGGGTGGCCGCCGAGACCCTGGTCGACGCCGCACCCGCCGCGGTGGTCAACGCCGCGGCCTCGATCAGCGGCCGCTACCCCAACCTCGGCCCGCTGCTCCTGTGCCAGGCCGGCATCCCCCTGATCGACGGCGTCGGTCCCGAGGTCATGGAGTCGGTCGAGGAAGGCGTGGCCGTCACGATCGACGGCGACCGGGTGATGGTGGGCAGCGAGGTCGTCGCCACCGGCGTCCGCCAGACGGCGCGCAGCGTCGACGCGGCCATCGACGGTGCCCGGGCCAACATGGGGCCGGAGCTCGAGCGGTTCGCCGCCAACACCGCCGAGTACATCCACCAGGAGATCGAGCTGCTCACCGGCACGCTCGACGTGCCCGACGTCGACTGCGACATCGCCGGCCGCCACGTGCTCATCGTGGTGCGGGGCATCGACTACAAGAAGGACCTGTCGCTGCTGGCGCAGTCGGGCTACCTGCGCGGCGAGCGACCCGTGCTGATCGGGGTCGACGGCGGTGCCGATGCCCTGCTCGGGCGCGGTGCGGTCCCCGACATGATCATCGGCGACTTCGACTCGGTGTCCGAGCGAGCCCTGCGCTGCGGGGCGCAGCTCATCGTGCACGGCTACACCGACGGCCGGGCCCCGGGCGCCGAGCGGCTCGACGACCTGGGCCTGCCCTACACGGTGTTCTCGGCGCCGGGCACCAGCGAGGACGTCGCCATGCTGCTGGCATACGAGAAGGGCGCCGAGCTGATGGTCGCGGTCGGCACCCACAACAGCATGGTCGAGTTCCTCGACAAGGGCCGGGCCGGCATGGCCTCGACCTTCCTCGTGCGCATGAAGGTGGGCGACGCGCTCGTCGACGCCAAGGGCGTGAGCAGGCTCTACCGCAGCTCGGTTCGCACCAGCGACCTCCTGTGGATGATCCTGGCGGCCGTCTTCACCCTGGCCGTGGCGCTGACGCTGTCGGAGCCCGTCCGCCTGGTCCTCCGCGCCTTCTGGCGCTCACTCTTCTCGGGCTGAATGATCAACTTCCGCTTCCACATCGTGTCGCTGACCGCGGTGCTGCTCGCGCTCGGCATCGGGTTGGTGCTCGGCACCACCTTCCTCGACGACGCGACGATCAACCAGCTCGAGCGCCAGCTCGAGGGGCTCGAGCACGACCTCGACGCCGCCCAGGCGCGCAACGACGAGCAGCAGGCGCGGCTCGACGCCTTCGAGGAGGAGGCCACCCTGCTCGACGAGCGGCTGGGTGAGCGGCTCTACGACGGCAAGCTCGCGGACGCGCCTGTGCTGCTCGTGACCACCGAGGGGCTCGACCAGCGGTGGGTCGACAACGTCATGCGCTCGCTGACCCAGGCCGACGCCGACGTGGTGGGCGTCTGGCAGCTGACCGAGCGGCTGATGCTCGACGACGAGGACGAGGTCGGCGACCTGTCGGCCGCCCTCCAGCTGAGCACCGACGCCTCCGATCGACTGATGGACAACCTGGTGGGCCAGCTGGCGGACGTGCTCTTCGGAGCCGTCGACGGGCGTCCCGATGGCGCCGCGACCGACGGTGCCGGGGCGGCGGCCGTGGGCCAGGGTGCCGCAGCCGGGGACGGCGCGGGGCAGACGGCGCCGGCCGAGCCGGCCCTGCTCTCCCGGCTGAGCGAGGCAGGCTTCGTGTCCTACGAGCTGCCCGACGGGGCCGACGGCGACGTCGTCCGACTGCCGGCCTCGGGCCTGCGGGTGGTCGTCGTCGACGGGCCGGGGGCGGCGCTGCCGGCCGGCGAGGTGCTCGTGCCGATGCTGGCCGACCTGACCACCGATGGGCCGGCGCCCGTCGTCGCCACCCAGCCCACCGTCCTCACCGGCGACAATGTCGACGAGGCCACCCAGCCGCAACTCGTGGGCCTGGTCCGCGACGACGACACGCTGAACGAGCGGGTGAGCACGGTCGACAACCTCGACCAGGTGTCGGGACTGGTGTCCACGCTGGTGGCCACCATCGACGCGGTGCCCGGCGACCCCGTCGTCGGCCGCTACGGCACCGGCGACGGCGCCGACGACCGCCTGCCCCCCACCCCCGAGAGTGGGTGAGCGACTCGGTGAGCGAGCCCACGGCGCCGGTCCGGACCACGACCACGACCACGCGCGCCGCGGCCGGCATGGGCGCCATCACCGCCGTGTCGCGGGCTCTCGGGCTCGTGCGGGTGCTGGTCGTCACCGCGGTGCTGGGCGTCAGCTTCCTGGGCAACGCCTTCCAGCAGGCCAACTCGGTCTCGAACGTCCTGTTCGAGCTGCTGGCCGCGGGTGCGCTGTCGGCGGTGCTCGTGCCGGCGTTCGTCGAGCTGCTCGACCGCCACGACCGCGAGGGGGCCCAGCAGGTGGCCGGCGGCGTGCTCGGCGTGGCGTTGGCCGGGCTGGGCGTGGTGACCGTCGTCGGCGTCGCCGGCGCGCCGTGGCTGGCCCGGGTCCTGACCGCAGCCGCGCCGGCCGACGTCCAGGCCGACCAGCGCGAGCTGGTCGCCTACCTACTGCGCTTCTTCGTTCCCCAGATCATGCTGTACGCGGCCGGGACGATCGCCACCGCGGTCCTCTACGCCCTGCGGCGGTTCGCGGTCACCGCCGCCGCGCCCATCGGCAACACGGTGGTGATGGTGGCGGCGCTGGCCGTGTTCCGGGCCGTTGCCGGGCCCGAGCCCACGCTCGTCCTGTCACCGGGCGAGAGGCTGCTGCTCGTGGTGGCGGGCACGGGGGGCGTGGTGGCGTTCGTCGGCGTGCTGGTGGGCGCGTGCGAGCTGGCGGGCTTCCGGCTGCGCCCCCGCCGCCCCCGCGGCGACCCGCGGGTGGGGGCGGTGCTGCGACACTCGGGCTGGGGGGTCGTGCTGCACACCGGCGCGGGCATGCTGCTCGGCGCCGCGTTGATCGCCGGCAACGGGGTCGAGGGCGGCGTGGTGGCCTACCAGGTGGGCTGGGTGATCTTCCTCGCCCCCTACGCGGTGCTGGCGCAGCCCATCCACACGGCGATCCTGCCCGAGCTGGTGACCGAGGCCCGCGAGCACGGCCCCACCCGGGTGGCGGCGTCGCTGCGGTGGGCCGTCGAGCGCATGGCCCTCCTGGTGGTGCCGGCCTCGGCCGCCATGGCGGCGCTGGCCCTGCCGGCGATGCGGCTCGTCAGCTTCGGGGCCGCCGGCGACCAGGGCAGCCAGGTGCTCGCCGCCGCGCTGGCCGGCCTGGCGTTCGGCCTGTTGCCCTACAGCGCGTTCCTGCTGTTCGCCCGGGGCTACTACGCGCTGGGCGACAGCCGCACGCCCGGGCTGGTGTCGGTGGCGTGCGCGACGGTCGGCGTGGGGGTGATGGTGGTCGGCTCGCTGGCGCTCGACGGCGACGCCCGCATCTTCGCACTCGGCCTCGGCCACTCGGTCGCCTACGCCGTGGGCGTCGTCGTGCTGGGCGTCGGGCTGGCGCGCCGCACGAGGGGATCGCTGTGGCCCGCGGCGCTGGGCCGGGTGGTGGGCGTGTCGGCCGTGGTCGGCCTCGGCGCCTGGTGGGCGAGCCGGGCGCTGCTCGACGGTGGATCGGGCCGGCTCGAGGCCCTGGTCACGCTGACTCTCGTCGGGCTGGTCGGGACCGGTGCGGTGGTCGGCGGCTACCGGCTGCTGGGCGTGCGCGGGGCGCTCACGGAACGCACGGGCACGCCGCCCGGCTCGTCGGGCGCGGCACCGGACGGCGCCGAGGTGGTGGCGTGACGGTCGCTCGGACCGCCGAGGTGGTGGCCTCGGCCGGCGGTGCGGGGGTGTTGGCATGACCGCCCGGCTCGGCCGGATGCCCGCGCTGGCCGCGGTCGCCCTCGTCGCCGCCGGCGCGACCGCCACGGCCGGCTGTGAGAGCCGCGCCGACGACCTGGAGGCGGGACCGGTCGACCGCGTGCTGGTCGTGTCGCTGCCCGGCGTGGACTGGGAGGCGGTCGAGCGGGCGGACCTGCCCAACCTCGAGCGCTTCGTCGACGGTGCCGCCATCGCCGACATCACCACCCGCATCGGCCGCCGTTCGGCCACGACCACCGACGCGTACCTCACCCTCGGCGCCGGCACCCGGTCGGTCGCCCCGCTGGTCGACACCGCAGTGGCGGTCGAGCCCGACGAGACCTACGGCGGCGTGCCCGCGGCAGAGCTGCTCGAACGACGCCTCGGCCTGGTGCCCGACGGCATCGCCTACCTGGGCATCGGGGCCGCGATCGACGCCAACGACAGCTCGGTGTTCGGCGCCGAGGTCGGCATGCTCGGCGACCGGCTCGACGCGGCCGGCATCGACCGCTCGGTCATCGCCAACGCCGACGCGGTCGAGGGCTTCGTGAGCGAGGACCCGCCGCCCGAGGGTGCCTACGCCCGGGGCGCGGCGACCATGCTGATGGGGCGCGACGGCATCGTGCCCGGCGGTGCGGTGAGCCGGGCGCTGCTGCGCGACGATCCCACGGCCCCGTTCGGTTGGCGGCTCGACCACGGCAAGGTCCTCGGTGCCTTCGACCAGGCGTGGCAGGCCGGCGAGCCCGCCGTGGTGCTGGTCGAGGCATCGGACATGAGCCGGGTCGAGGCGTACGCGTCGCGGGCTGCGCCCGCCCAGCGCCGCGAGATGCAGGAGCGGGCTCTGGCCGACGCCGACGAACTGCTGGGCGCGCTGCTCGAGCGCACCGACCCCGAGCGGGACGCCGTGCTGGTGCTCTCGCCGGTGTCGCCCGCGTCGGCACCGGCGCTGGGAGTCGTGGCGCTGCGGGCGCCGGGCGTCGACGGCGGGCTGCTCCAGTCGGCGACCACCCGCCGCGACGGCTACGTCCAGCTCGCGGACGTGGCGCCCACCGTGCTCACGCTGGTCGGCGCGCCGACCCCGGACGACATGGAGGGCCGGGCGTTCCAGGTGGGCGAAGGGACGGGCGGCGACCGCACCGAGCGGCTGGTCCGCGCCGCCGACGCCGCCGCCTTCCGTGACGCGACCGTCCCCCTGGCGGTCACGGGCATCACGGTGTCCCTCGCGCTCCTGTCCTTGGCCACGGCGTTCCGCGACCGCCTGGGACCGCGGGCCCGCCGCCTGCTGGCCCCACTGGCCTACGCCGCGCTCGGCGTGGTGCCGGCCAGCTTCCTGGTCGGGCAAGTGGGTGGGGCGCGGGCCAACCCGGTCGCCCAGGTGGCCGTCGTGGCAGCGATCGCCGCGCTGGTGGCGGTCGTCGCCAGCCGGGCCGAGCGGCTGCGCCGGGGGGCCGGCGCCCTGGTGGCCGTGGGTGCCATCGTGGGGCTGATCGGCGTCGACATCCTCGTCGGCGCGCCCCTCCAGCTCAACACCACCTTCGGGTACTCGGTGGCGGTCGCCGGCCGGTTCACAGGCCTGGGCAACCTCGCCTTCGCGCTGTTCGGCTCGGCCACCATCGTGCTGGCGGCGCTCATCGTCGACCGGGCCGGCAGCCGGGGCGTGCGGCTGGCCCTGGCGCTCATGGCCGCGGTCCTGCTGGTCGAGGGCCTGCCCATGCTGGGCGCGGACGTCGGCGGCGTGCTCTCGATGGTGCCGGCCTTCGGGGTGACCGCGCTGGTGCTGGTGGGCCGTCCGATCGGCTGGCGCGAGGTGGCCGGGTTGGTGGTGGCGACGGCGCTAGTCCTGTTCGGCTTCGCACTCGTTGACGCCGCCCGCCCGCCCGAGGTGCAGACCCACCTGGCGCGCCTGGCCGAGCAGGTGCTCGACGGGCACTGGGACACGTTCTCGAAGAGCCTGAGCCGGCGCTGGCAGGCCAGCCTGGGCGGGGCCGAGCTGGCGGGGTGGATCACGGTCGGCTCCGTCATGGCCGCCGCCGGCGCCTACGCGGCACTGGTGGCCCGCGGCCGCATGGGGCCCGACGCCTCCCGCCCCCTGCGCCACCGGCCCACGCTGGCCGCCGCGGTGGGACTGGCCGTGCTCGGGTCGGTGGGCCTGGTGGCCAACGACTCGTCTGTCGCAGTGCCCCTCACCATGCTCATCGTGGTGGCGCCCGCGGTGATGTTGCAGCACCTGTCGTCGGGCCCGGCGGCGGGGTCGCCATGACCCGGCGCCGCCGGCACCCGGCCTACGCTCGCAACGTGCCCACATCGCCCGACCCGCGCCCATGGCGACCCGTGCGCCGTGCCGCGACGGTGGTGGTGGCAGTCGCCGCGCTGGCGGTGGCCCTGGGCGTGGGTGGCGCACCGGCCGCGGCTTCCGCGCCGCCGGCCGACGAGGCGGCGGCCCAGCGGGTGCTGCTGATCTCGGTGCCGGGCCTCACCTGGGCCGAGGTGCGCGACCACGACCTGCCGGCCATCGAGGGCCTGCTGGCCGAGTCGGCGGTCGCCGCCATGGCGCCCCGGGGCGTGTTGCCGCGGTCGACACCCGGCGCCGCCTACCTCACCATCTCGGCCGGCGCCCGGGCGACCAGCGACCCTCTCGTCGACGGCCAGCAGCTCGCGCTGGGCGAGCAGGCCGGCGGGTCGTCGGCCGGTGAGATCTTCGAGCGGCGCACCGGCGTCGAGCCCGACGGCAACTACGTGGCGCTCGCCTGGCCGACGCTCGTGCGGGTCAACGCCAGCAAGCCCTACGACGCCGTCCTGGGTCTGCTGACCGACACCCTGGCCGAGGCGGGGATGGGGGCCGAGGCCATCGGCAACGCCGACGGCACCGACACGGTGGGCACGTCGTACGAGCGCCAGGTCGGGCTGGCGGCCGCCACGAGCGACGGCGTCATCCCCGCGGGCGAGCTCGACAGCGACCTGCTCGTCCGCGACCCCAGCCGGGCGTTCGGCCAGCGGCTCGACCTCGACCGGGTGACCCAGCGCTTCCAGGCCGCGTGGCGGGCACCCGCTGGACGGGACGGCGGGCTGGTCGTCGTCGAGGCGTCCGACCTGGCCCGCTCGATGCGCTACCGCGACCGGGTCGACAGCGCCCGCTACGAGCAGCTGCGATCGCAGGCGCTGCGCGACACCGACGATCTGGTGGCGCGGCTGCTGGCCGAGGTCGACCCCGAGCGCGACGCGGTCCTGCTCGTGGCGCCGTACAACCTGCCGACCGACCGAGACCTGGTCGTCTCGGCGCTCCGCACGCCCGGCAGCCGGCCCGGCTACCTGCGTTCGGCCTCGACGCAGCGGTCCGGTTTCCTGACCCTGGTCGACGTGGCGCCCACGGTCCTCGACGCGTTGGGCGTCGACCGCCCGGTCGAGATGGAAGGGCGCCCGGCCGAGGTGGTCGCCTCGGGCGACTCGCTCGGGGCCCGGGTCGACCGGCTCGTGACGCTCAACGAGGCGTCGCGCTTCCGCGAGCAGTTGCTGTTCCCCACCACGCTGGCGGTGGTCGTGGTGCTGGGGCTGGTGTGCGCGGCCGCCATGGGCGTGCTGGCCCGGCGCACGTCGGCGCGGGTGGCGCGCACCGTCGGGTTCGTCGCGCTGGCGGCGGTGTCGGTGCTGCCGCTGTCGTTCCTGGCACGGGGTTTCCCCCTCGAGGACCTGGGCGCGGGCTTCTACTGGGCCTTCGTCATCGTGGGCGCCGTGCTGGTGGTGGGGGCGCTCAGCGCGCTGGCCCGCCGCCTCGGGCGGTCGCGGCTCGCGCTGGTGGCCGTGCTGGCGCTGGTGCTGGCGGTGCCCGTGGGCGACGTGATGACCGGCTCGCAGCTCAGCCTCAGCGCGGCGTTCGGCTACTCGCCCACGGGCAACTCGCGGCTCTACGGCATCAGCAACTACTCGTTCGGCATGGTGGCGGCGGCCTCGTGCCTGCTGGCCGCGTTCATCGCCGACCGGTGGCGCAGCGGGCGGGGGAGGGTCGCGGCGATCGGGCTGCTGGTCGCCGTGCTGGTGGTCATCGGCATGCCGGTCTTCGGCTCGGACGTGGGCGGCATCATCGCCTTCACCCCCACGATCCTGGTGTTCGCCGCGCTGGTCTCGGGCTACCGGCTGCGGTTGCGCACGGTGGTGGTGGGCCTGGTGGCGACGACGGCGGCGGTGGTCGCTTTCGGCCTGCTCGACCTGGCGCGCCCACCCGGGCAGCGCGCTCACCTGGGGCGGCTGTTCGAGCGGATCGGCAATGAGGGGCTGGGCCCGCTGCTGTCGATAGTCGAGCGCAAGCTGCTGGCCAACCTGGCGGTCACCACCAGCTCGTTCTGGGTGGCGGTCATCCCGATCGCGGTCGCGTTCATCGTGTTCCTGGCCCGCTACCCGACACGCCCGCTGACCCGCCTCTACGAGCTGGTCCCGACGCTGCGGGCCGGCGTGCTCTCGGCCATCGTCGCCGCGGTGCTGGGCAGCGCGGTCAACGACTCGGGGCTGACCGTGGGCGGGGTCACGATGTTCGTGACGGTCGCCGCCCTCGCCTGGCTGGCGCTCGACACGGTGGCGCCGCTGCCTGCGGCGGCGGGGCGCCGTGGCAGGGCGGACGGCCGCGAGCAGGGGGGTGGACATGGTGAGGCGGACGAGCCGGACGGCGCGGGTGGCCCGAGCGGGGACGACAGGCCCATCGCCGCCGCCGACGGCTCGCCGCCGCCCGCCGGGACACCGGGTGCCACGCCGGCGGGCGCCCCGTCGCCGTCCTCGCCGTCGGCGGCGCCGCCGGCCCGGGCGGGGGCCGATCCGGCGTGACCACACGCGACGCGACCAGGTGACGGTCGTTCCGCCCTCGACCAGGAGCGAGTGAGGTTCCCATGATCGTGGCCGCCGCGTTCGCCACCGGAGTCGCCCTCGCCCTCGGGCTGTGGGCGATGACCTCGTCGGCCTTCGCCATCCCGGTGTTCGCACGTGAGAACTTCCGCGGTCGCCAGCTCCCCACCGCGGTGGGCGTGCTGGTGGCGCTGGTCGCCGTGGTGGTCGATGCCGCCACCGCGCTGGTGGTGGCGGCTGGTGCCGAGCCCGACGCCGACGCGGTCGCGGGGCTGCGGCTTGTCACCGTCGCCGCCCTCGGCTTCGCCCTGCTGGGCCTGCTCGACGACCTGGGAGGGGCAGGGGAGAGCGGAGGGTTCCGCGGCCACCTGCGTGCGCTGGCGTCGGGGCGGCTGACCACCGGGGCGATCAAGCTGTTCGGCGGCGCCGCGGTGGGCGTGGTGGTCGTGTCGGTGCGCGAGCCCGACAGCCTGGGCCGGCTGCTGGCCGACGGAGCGCTGGTCGCGCTGGCCGCCAACCTGGGCAACCTGTTCGACCGGGCGCCGGGGCGCACGACCAAGGTGGCGCTGCTGGCTCTGGCACTGCTGGTGGTGGCCGCGGGCGCCGAGCCGGTGCTCGCAGGCGTCGCCCTGGTGGTGGGCGCGGGAGGGGGGCTGCTGCCCGCCGACCTGGGCGAACGCCTGATGTTGGGTGACGCCGGCGCCAACGTGCTCGGCGCCGCACTCGGCCTCGGCGTGGTGCTGGCGTGCGCGCCCGGCACCCGCACGGTGGTGCTGGTGGCGGTGGCGCTGCTCAACCTGGTGAGCGAGCGGGTCTCGTTCAGCCGGGTGATCGCGGCCGTGCCGCCGCTGCGGGCCGCCGACCGCTTCGGCCGCCAGCCGTGACCGGGGTCCTGCGGCGTGACCCGGGAGGCGGGCCGGCTCAGCCGCCTGGCCGACCCACCACCCGGCGACCCGGTCAAGGTTGGGTCGGTGCCGGGCCCTTGCCGACCAGCAGCTGGACGACGGTGGTCCGCAGGTCGTCGTAGGCGACGCCGAGGTCGGCGAGCACCTGCGCCCCCACTCCGTCCTCGACCTTGCGCAGGGCGAGGACGATGTGCTCGGTGCCGATGTAGTTGTGCCCGAGCATCAGTGCCTCGCGCAGCGAACGCTCGAGCGTCTGCTTGGCCAGGGGGGTGAAGGGGATGTGGCCGGTCACGGGCTCGTCGCCGGGCGTCACGCGCTCGTCGACGAGCCGCTCGACGGCCGCCCGGTCGGCGCCCAGGCGGCCGAGGGCCATCACGGCCACGTTGTCGTCCTGTGCCGCGAACAGGCCCAGCAGCACGTGCTCGGTGCCGACGAAGCCGTGCTTGCGGGCCTGCGCCGCTGCCTGGGCGTTGGTGACCGCGTTGCGGGCCTTGGGCGTGAAGCGCTTGAAGGTGCCGTCGTCGACCAGCACGCCACGGGCGAGGCGGTCGGCCAGTGCGCTGTGGCGCTGCTGGGCGGCCTGGCGGGTCACACCCAGCGCCTCGCCGATCTGGGCCCACGAGCACGCGTGCTCGCGGGCCTCGTGGACGAAGTGGTCGAGGAGGTCGTCGCCGATGTGCTCGAGCTGGTCCCTGAGCAGCGCCGCCGTCGACACCCGATCGAGCGGGGTATCCGTGGCGTCGCGCACGCCGATGATGAGTTGGTCGAGGTCGAGGTCCATGGCTGTCAACCTGACATTGACGCCAGCACGTTGTCAAGCACAGATTGACGCGTCCTGCCGGGCACGCGATCTGACGGCCCGTTAGGTTCGGCGGGCATGACGTCGATGCGTGCCGCGGTGCTCGAAACCGGGATGAAGCTGGGGGTGGGCGAGATCGACATCGAGGACCCGCGAGCGGGTGAGGTGCTGGTCAAGATCACCGACTGCGGGCTCTGCCACTCGGACCTGTCGTACCTCGACGGCAGCTTCCCGGCGCCCACCCCGGTGGTGCTCGGCCACGAGGCGGCCGGCGTAGTAGAAGCCGTCGGCGCCGGCGTCGGCCGCCTGCGCCCCGGCGACAAGGTCGTGCTCAGCCCGCTGCCCTCGTGCGGGCACTGCTACTTCTGCACCCGGGGCAACCCGACTCTGTGCGCCGAGTACTCGTCCGCGCTGTTCATGGCCACCCGGCCCGACGGCACCAGCCCGCTGTCGCGGGGCGACGAGACCGTGTTCCGGGGGTTGGGCATGGGCGGCTGGGCCGAGTACGCCGTGCTGCCACACGAGGGTGCGGTCAAGGTCGACGACGACACCGACCTGGCCGTGGCGTGCGTCATCGGCTGCGCGGTGCTGACGGGCGTGGGCGCGGTGCTCAACACCGCCGCGGTGGAGGAGGGCGCCACCGTGCTGGTGCTGGGCGCCGGCGGCATCGGCATCGCCGTCGTGCAGGGTGCGCGCCTCGCGGGTGCATCCCGCATCGTCGCGGCCGACCCGGTGGCAGGCCGGCGTGAGGCGGCGCTGCGCCTCGGCGCCACCCACGTGATCGACCCCGCCACCGACGACGTCACCGCGTTCTGCATGGACCTGACCGGCGTGGGGATGGACTACTGCTTCGAGGCCGCCGGCCAGGCCTCGCTCATCGAGCAGGCCTTCGCCACCAGCCGGGCCGGGGGAACGATCGTGGGAGTCGGGGCGCCGCCGATCGACCAGGGAGTCAGCATCCCCATGGTGGCGGCGTTCACGGCCACCGAGAAGCGGTTCGTCGGCTGCCTGCTCGGCTCGGTGCGGGCGCAGCGCGACATCCCCCGGTACCTGGCACTGGCAAGGGCGGGGCGCCTCGACCTGGCGGGCATGATCACCGACCGCTACCCGCTCGACGAGGTCGACGCCGCGGTCGACAACCTGCGTGCCCGGCGGGGCATCCGCACCGCGCTGAGCATCGCTTGACCACCGTTCGCGATCACTGCCGCCCTGGTCAGACCGTGGTCCGCGGCGACCCGCCGCGACCGGGTTATCCTGTGGTCCCGTGACAAAACACATCTTCGTCACGGGTGGGGTCGCCAGCTCCCTCGGCAAGGGCATCTCCGCCTCGTCCCTTGGTCGCCTGCTCAAGTCTCGTGGCCTGCGCGTCACGATGCAGAAGCTCGACCCCTACATCAACGTCGACCCCGGCACGATGAACCCGTTCGAGCACGGCGAGGTGTTCGTCACCGACGACGGGGGAGAGACCGACCTCGACCTCGGCCACTACGAGCGGTTCATCGACGAGCCATTGTCGCGGGGCAGCAACGCCACCACCGGGTCGATCTACTCGGCGGTGCTCGCGGCCGAGCGCCGGGGCGACTACCTGGGCAAGACGGTCCAGGTGATCCCCCACATCACCGACGAGATCAAGCGCCGCATCGACCGCCTGGCCGGCGACGACGTCGACGTGGTCATCACCGAGATCGGCGGCACGGTCGGCGACATCGAGATCCTGCCCTTCCTCGAGGCGATCCGCCAGTTCCGCCTCGACGTCGGGCGCAACAACGTGGCGTTCGTCCACGTCACGCTGGTGCCGTTCATCGGCCCGGCCGGCGAGCAGAAGACAAAGCCCACCCAGCACTCGGTGACCGAGCTGCGGTCCCGGGGCATCCAGCCCGACGTGATCGTGTGCCGCAGCGAGCGGCCGCTGTCCGACGCGCTGAAGCAGAAGATCTCCCGCCTGTGCGACGTGCCCACCGAGGCCGTCGTCAACGCGGCCGACGCCGCCAACCTCTACGAGGTGCCCCTCGTGCTCCACGAAGAGGGCTTCGACGAGGTGATCTGCCGCCACCTCGGGCTCGACGACGTCGCGCCCGACCTGGCCGAGTGGGAGCGGCTGGTCACCCGCATCGAGTCGGCCACCCGCGAGGTGCGGGTCGGCGTCATCGGCAAGTACGTGAGCCTGCCCGACGCCTACCTGTCGGTGGCCGAGGCGCTCAAGCACGGCGGCTTCCACCACGGCGCCCAGGTGGCCGTCGAGTGGATCCAGGCGGAGGACACCGAGGGGCTGCTCGCCGAGGGTCGCCTCCGCGACCTCGACGGCATCGTCATCCCCGGCGGGTTCGGCGAGCGGGGGGTCGAGGGGAAGGTCGCGGCCGCCAACTACGCCCGCGAGAACAACATCCCCTGCCTGGGCCTGTGCCTGGGCATGCAGGTGATGACCATCGAGTTCGCCCGCAACGAGCTCGGCCTGACGGGAGCCAACTCCACCGAGTTCGACCCGACGACGCCGCACCCCGTCATCGACCTGATGGACAGCCAGCGCGACGTCACCGACAAGGGCGGGACGATGCGACTCGGCGCCTACATCGCCGAGCTGACCGAAGCATCGATCGCGGCCAAGGCCTACGAGAAGGCGGTGGTGTCCGAGCGCCATCGCCACCGCTATGAGTTCAACCCTCGCTACCGGGGCAAGTTCGAGGGCTCGGGCTTCGTGTGCTCCGGGTCGTCGCCCGACGGCCGGCTCGTCGAGTTCGTCGAGCTGGCCGACCACCCGTTCTGGGTCGGCACCCAGGCGCACCCCGAGTTCAAGAGCCGGCCCAACCGGCCCGCGCCGCTGTTCCGCGAGTTCGTGGGCGCGGCGCTCGACCGGGCGGAGGGCCGGCGGCCGCACCTGTTCCCGGTCGACGAGCCCGAAGTGGAAGCCGAAGCCGTCCGGTCGGCTCCGTGAGCGGCGGAGACGGGGACCGCACCTTCCGCATCGTGGGCGAGCGCCCCATCTGGTCGGGACGCATCGTGCTGGCCATCGCCGACGTCGAGGGCCCCGACGGCAGCCGGCACGACCGTGAGGTGGTGCACCACCCCGGCGCCGTGGGCGTGGTCCCGGTGCACGAGGACGGGTCGGTGACGCTGCTGCGCCAGTACCGCGCCCCGTTGGACGCCGACCTGTGGGAGGTGCCGGCCGGCCTGCGCGACGTCGATGGCGAGCCGACCGCCACCACGGCGGAGCGCGAGTTGGCCGAGGAAGCGGGCCTGCGGGCCGACCGGTTCGACCACCTGATGACCTTCCACAACTCGCCGGGGTTCTCCGACGAGGCGGTCGTCGTGTACGAGGCCACCGGGCTGACCGAGGTCCCCGACGACCGCCAGGGCATCGAGGAACAGCACATGCTGGTCGCGCGGGTGCCCCTGTCGGAGGCGCTGTCCATGATCGACGACGGCCGCATCACCGACGCCAAGACGGTGATCGCCCTGCTGGCGGTGGCCCGCCGCCGGATGTCGCGGGGCTGACGCCGGGACCGCGCTCGCCCGCCGTGGTCGGAGGCGCTGCGCCGGGGGCGTGGTCATTCCGTAGCCGCCGGCCGTGTCGGACGTGCTGCGCGCGGTCGGCCGCAGTAGCAGGTCTGGCCGGAGTTGTTGCGCCGGCGGGGATCCGTCGCAGCCGGAGTTGTTGCGCCGGGCGGGATCAGCCGCAGCCGGAGTTGTTGCGCCGGGCGGGATCAGCCGCAGCCGCAGGCGCCGCCGCAGCAGCCGCCCCCGGCGGTCGCGGGCGCCGACCCGCCGCCCTCGGCCCGGCCGCCGACCGCGACGAGCGACATCAGCTTGACCGTGTCGGCGTGCCCCGCCGGGCAGGCGGCGGGCGCCGAGGCCTCGGCCATCGGCCGGCTCACCTCGAACGTCTCGCCGCAGGTGCGGCAGCGGAAGTCGTAGCGGGGCACGGGTTCCTCCGAAGGACGGACTGACGATGTTCGGCCTGACGATGCCACGTTAGCGCCGGCCGCCCGGCCTACCGTGGCCGGTGCATGCCCGCCGCCTCGCCCTCCACCCTGCCTGCCGGCGACGATCCGCCCGCCTCCACGAGCCCGTCCGCTTCCGCCGGTGGCGACGAGGTGCCTGCCGCCGAGGTGACCGCGACCGAGGCGTCTGCACCGTTCGGCGGCCCGTCCGCTCCTGCCGGCGGCGATCCGGCCCTCGACCCGGACGAGCTGCCCCTCGACATGGAGGAGTGGCTGTCGTGGCTGGCGACCGAGAAGGGTCGGGCCCGTTCGACGCTCGCCGCCTACCGGCGCGATGCCCGCCGCTGGTGGCGCTGGCTGCAGGCCCACGGCGTCGACCTGGCCGAGGTGGGCGAGGGCGACATCGGGGCCTACGTCGGCGAGCTGCGCTCCGGCGACCTGGCCCCGGCGACCGTGGCCCGGGCGGTGGTCTCCGTGCGCTCGCTGCACCGCTTCCTGGCCGACGAGGGTCGGGCGCCGGCCGATCCCGGGGCGCACGTCGAGACCCCCCGGGTGCCCGCCGGGCTGCCGAAGGCGTTGTCCGAGGACGAGGTGGCCGCCCTGCTGGGCGCCGTGGTGGGCGACGAGCCGGTGGCCCGCCGCGACCGGGCCATCCTCGAGGTGCTCTACGGCACCGGCCTGCGCATCTCCGAGCTGGTGGGACTGCGGCTCGGAGACCTCGACCTCGAGTCGGCCCTGCTGCGGGCCCTGGGCAAGGGGTCGAAGGAGCGGGTCGTGCCGGTGGGGCGCCATGCCGTCGCCGCCCTCGCCGACTGGCTGGGCCCCAGCGGCCGGCCACGACTCGAGCCCGAGCGCTGGGCCCGCCGGGGCGACGCCGACGCCGTGTTCCTCAACCGCCGGGGCGGGAGGCTGACCCGGCAGGGGGCCTGGCTGGTGGTCACCCGCTGGGGGGCCGAGGTGGGCCTCGAGGGCAAGCTGACCCCGCACGTGCTGCGCCACTCGTGCGCCACCCACATGCTCGACCACGGTGCCGACATCCGGGCGGTGCAGGAGATGTTGGGTCACGCGTCGGTCAGCACGACGCAGGTGTACACGAAGGTGTCGACCGAGCGGCTGTTCGCCGCCTATCGCGCCGCCCACCCTCGCGCCACCATCAGCCACGATTCCCGCCCTCCCCGGGATGACCACCACCAGGGGTGACCAGAACGCGTAACGTCAAGGCCGTCCGGTCCGGTACCCTTCGGGAGATGAGCGACCAGACCATGCTGTCCACCCTGCGCGGCCAGCTCGACGACGAACGCGCCCGGCTCGTGGCGCAGATCTCGTCGTTGACGGTCGGTCACGACGAGTCGCCGACCTACGACGACAACTTCGCCGACTCCGGCCAGGTCGCAGCCGAGCAGGGCGAGAACAAGGCGCTGCTCAACCAGCTCAACGACCAGCTCGACGACATCAACCACGCCCTGGCGAAGTTCGACGCCGGCACGTACGGGCTGTGCGAGGTGTGCGGCAAGCCCATCGGCGAGGCCCGGCTCGAAGCCATGCCGGCCACCCGCTTCTGCATCGACCACGCGTGAGCCCGGCCCGGCTGGTGCTCGCAGCGGCGGCGGCGCACGTCGAGCCGTAGCGCCGTGCCGTCCTGGCGCCACCTCTGGCACCTGGTCCGGCGGTTCGTGGGGTCGCTGTGGCCGTGGGGCCCCTCGCCAGGCGACGGGGCCTGGGCGGTCGCGTGCCTGGTGCCGGGCGAGGTGTCGCTGTGGCGGCGCATGAGCGCGGCCGACCGGCGGCACGCGGTGGGCGTGGCCCGGCGAACCGAGCGTGAGCTCGGCCCCCGAGCCACCCGCGCGGTGCTGGCCGCCGCCCTGTTGCACGACGTCGGCAAGGTGTCGGCCGGGTTCGGCCCCGTGCGCCGGTCGGTGGTGACCGTGGCCGGCATGGCGTGGGGGCACGAGGCGGCCTCTAGATGGCGGGAGCGGCCCGGCGTCGTGGGCCGGGCGGGTCGCTACCTGTGCCACGACGAGATCGGCTCCGGCATGCTCGACGTCGCCGGCAGCGACGGCCTGACCGTGGCCTGGGCCCGTGAGCACCACCTGCCGCCCGACCGGTGGACGGTCCCTGCCGACATCGGCGCCGCCCTCAAGCTCGCCGACGACGACTGAGGTCCATGACCTTCGGGTTGGGCGATGTCTGACCCTCCGTCGTCGCAGCCCGAGGCAATGGGTTCCGTTCTCGGGAGGTCGAGGTCATAGGTTCCACCGGCGGGCCTCATTGCCTCGGCCTGTCCGAAACGGAACCTATGACCTCGGATGGTGACCGGTCTGACATGCCGTCAGACTGAGTGGGGGACACGTGGACGCCACAACGTGCATTGCGTCAGCGTGGTGACTATTTTACTGTGCGTGCCGCTTGCCGCTGGACGACAGGTGAGGATGCGTGCTGGGACACCGACCACGACTCGCTATAGCCGCGCTCGTCGCGGTGTTCGCCCTACTCCCAATCGCGTGCGGCGGTGAGAGCAACGAGGACGCCGACGAAGACGATCCAGCCACCCCACAGGCCGGGGACTCGTCCACGACGGCCAAGCCCACGACCACCGAACCGTCCGTCGAAGCCGAGGTCGAGGCCGCCTACCTGGCGTACTGGGACATGGCCGAGCGGCTTGCGCAGGCACCAGACCCGAGCGATCCAGAGATCAACGAGCGGTCAACCGGGCGGGTGCGTGACGAACTTGTCGACAATCTGACCACGATGCGAACACAGGGCCAGCGCATCGAGTTCGGGCCGTCCAATGGGCATGACGTCGTGAATGTCGACATCGACGGAACCGCAGCAACCGTCTCTGATTGTGTTGTCGACGAAGGGGTCCAGATCGACGATGCGACCGGCGAGCGTGTCGACTTCCCGGCGACACATGGCTTACTCGAAGCAAGGATGGTGACTTCCGAAGGTGGCTGGATCGTGGAGTCAATCTCGAAGCCACCCGCTGGCCTCGTGGAGGAAACATGCGGCCGGTGAATTTCGCCCCGGTTATCTGCGCGGTGATCTTCAGTGGAGCCGTGGGCGGATCTACTCTTGACGCTCACGCCCATCCGTCTCAGGACGCTGGCGGCCAGGATCAGCAGGGCGACCTCC
>DASSCS010000007.1:0-10361 GCA_035697515.1 Acidimicrobiales bacterium | reverse complement strand
CTCGAACGCCACGCCCCGGCCGGACAGCTCGTCGACCGCGGCGTCGACGTCTGCGACCGGGAAGTTGAGGATCGTGAACGTGGCCGGCTCGTGGTTCGGCTTCGGGTAGGCCAGCACGTGGCAGCCGCTGCCGAGCGTGATGTCGAGCATGTCCTCGAGGTCGGCCACCTCGAGACCGAGGGTAGTGCCGTAGAACTCCCGGGCGGCGCGGATGTCGTCGACCGAGAACCCGCTGAAAGCCTTCGAATCCTTGAGCATGAGCGTCCTCCTGTGCGTGCTGACGCCAGGGCGTTGCTCCGCCCCGCACCTTGTCAGACTCGGCGAGCGCCCGAAACTGATCGGCCTGTCCGGGCATCCCCCGAGGCGGGCGCTCCGAATGCGTGGCACCACCACCCAGGAGGTCCCTTCATGAAGCCGTCCCGTCTCATCGCCGCCACCCTGGCTGCCGTCGCCACGGCCGCCCTCATGTGGGGGCCGACCGCCGTCCTCGCGGGGATCACCGCGCGCGCCCTCGACTGACCATCGCCCCGCAACCGGGGTCCACCGGGCGAGGCGCCGCACCAGGGAACGGGTGACAGCGTGCCGGACCGTGGTCGCTACCATCGGTCCACCCCATCTGACCCCACGAATGCCCTGGTGATCATGATCCGCGCCGTCCTCGAAGCGTCCCTGCGCACCGCCCTCGACTCGATCGGTGTCGAGCCGCCCGCCGCCATCTCACTCGAGCGGCCGGCCCGCCGCGAGCACGGCGACTGGTCGACCAACGTCGCCATGGCCACGGCCAAGGGCGCCAAGCGGAACCCGCGCGAGCTCGCCACCCAACTCGCCGAGGCGCTCACCGCCGACCCGCCGCCGAACGTGGTCAAGGTCGAGGTCGCCGGCGGCGGCTTCGTCAACTTCCACCTCGCCCCCACCTGGCTGCACGACGTCCTGCGCGACGTCGCCACCCAGGGCGAGGCCGGCTACGCCCGCCACGACTTCGGCGCCGGCGAGCGGGTGCAGGTCGAGTTCGTGTCCGCCAACCCCACCGGTCCCCTCCACGTCGGCAACGGCTGGTTCGCCTCCTACGGCGACTCGCTGGCCCGGCTGCTCGCCCGCTGCGGCTACGACGTGAGCCGCGAGTTCTACGTCAACGACACCGGCGGGCAGATCCGCCGCCTGGGCGAGTCGGTGCTCGCCCGGCGGGCGGGCACGCCCATCCCCGAGGGCGGCTACCCCAGCGGGTTCGTCAAGGGCCTGGCCAGCGCCTACGAGGGCCCCGACGACCTCACCGAGGCGGGGCGCTGGGCCGCCGAGCGCGTCCTCCGGTTCATCCAGACCCAGATGGAAGCGGTCAACATCCGCTTCGACGAGTGGTTCAGCCAGGCCTCGATCGAGGAGACCGAGGCGATCACCGACACCATGGCCGAGCTGCAGGCGAGCGGCCTGGTGTGGGAGGAGGACGGCGCGCTCTGGCTCGACACGGCGGCCAACGGCGACCCACGCGGGAAGCGGGTGCTGCGCAAGTCGCCCGAGCAGGGCGGCGACTACACCTACCTGGCCGGCGACATCGCCTACCACCGCAACAAGTTCAAGCTCCGGGGCTTCGACCGGGTCATCAACGTGTGGGGCGCCGACCACCAGGCCCAGGTCGCCAGCCTCAAGGCCGGCGTCGCCGCGCTCGGCGTCGACAAGGAGCGCCTCGAGGTGCGCATCGGCCAGATGGTGTCGCTCGCCGGCGGGCGCATCGGCAAGCGGCTGGGCAACGCCGTCGACCTCGACGACCTGATCGACGACATCGGCCCGGACGTCCTACGCGTCCTGTCACTCGTCGCCTCGCTCGACCAGTCGCCGACCATCGACCTCGACAAGGTGCGGTCCGAGTCGCGCGAGTCGCCTGTCTACTACGTGCAGTACGCGCACGCCCGCATCCACTCGATCGGCAAGAAGGCCGACGAGCTGGGCGTCGCCCGGGCCGACCTGGCCGGCACCGACCTGTCACCGCTGACGCACGAGCGCGAGATCGAGCTGCTGCGCAGCCTGTCGACGTTGCCCGAGGTGGTCGAGCTGGCCTGCGTCGAGCGCGCCCCGCACAAGGTCACGGCCTGGGTGCGCGAGCTGGCCGATCGCTTCCACGGCTTCTACCACGACTGCCGGGTGCTGGGCGACGAGGTGCCCGCCGACACCACCCAGGCGCGGCTGTGGCTGGTCGAGGCCTCGCGCATCGGCTTCGCCGTCGGCCTCGACCTGCTCGGCGTCGCCGCACCGGAGTCGATGTGACCTGCCGCCGCGTTCTCTTCGCGGTTTCGGACGTCCTGACGGCCGAAACCGCGACGAAAGACCGTGAGGGGCGGGCCGGGGTGGGCCCGCCGGCGGGCGGCCGGTGATCCCCGACCCGTCGGAGGTGGGCGCCGACGCCGGCGGATCGCACGGGCCCGACGAGGCCCACGCCCACCGCAGCCGGCCCGTGCCCCGCGGCCTGCTGCCCGACTCGGCCACCGTCGGCGACGACGGCTGGCTCGCCATCGGGGGCTGCTCCACCGCCGACCTCGCCCGCGAGTTCGACACCCCGCTGTTCGTGTACGACGAGGACCACCTGCGCGCCCGCTGCCGCGAGGCCGTCGCCACCTTCGGCGAGGGCGTGTCGTACGCGGGCAAGGCGTTCCTTTGCCTGGCCATGGCCCGCCTGGTGCACGAGGAGGGCATGCACCTCGACGTCGCCACCGGCGGCGAGCTGCACGTCGCCCTCACCGCCGGCGTGCCCGCCGACCGGCTGGTGCTCCACGGCAACAACAAGAGCGAGGTCGAGCTGGCCGGGGCGCGCGAGGTGGACGTCGGCCGCACGGTGGTCGACAGCTTCGACGAGCTCGACCGGCTCGAGCGGCTCCACCACCACGACGGCCGCGCGCCCCGCATCCTCCTGCGGGCCACCCCCGGCGTCGAGGCCCACACCCACGAGTTCGTGCAGACCGGCCAGATCGACTCGAAGTTCGGCTTCGGGGTCGCCGCCGGCGACCTGGCCAAGGCGGTCGAGCGGGCCGTGTCGTCGCCCGCGGTCGACCTGGTGGGCGTGCACCTGCACATCGGCAGCCAGGTGTTCGTGGCCGACTTCTTCCGCCAGGCGGTCGACGTCGTGGCGCCCTGGGTGCGCGACCTCGGTCTGCCGGAGCTGTCGATCGGCGGCGGCCTCGGCGTGCCCTACGTGGCGGGGGAGGAGGCCCCGACCCTCGCCCAGTGGGGCCGGGTGGTCATCGACGCCTGCCGGGCCGCCGGCATCGGCAGCCGGGTGACCGCCGAGCCGGGCCGGGCCATCGCCGCCCAGGCCGCCGTCACCCTCTACGGAGTGGGCACCATCAAGGACGTGCCCGGCGTGCGCACCTACGTGGCGGTCGACGGCGGTATGAGCGACAATCCCCGGCCGGTCCTCTACGGCAGCGGCTACGAGGCCTTCCTGCCCCGGGCGGTCGATGCTCCCCGCCCCCGCACGGTGACCGTGGTGGGCAAGCACTGCGAGTCGGGCGACATGCTCGTGCGCGACGCCCGCGTGCCGGCCGACCTGGATGTGGGCGACATCCTGGCCACGCCGGTCACCGGTGCGTACGGCCACTCCATGGGCTCGAACTACAACAAGGTGCCCCGCCCCGCGGTCGTGTTCGCCCGGGGCGGCGACGCCCGCCTGGTCGTCCGCCGCGAGACCTACGACGACCTGCTGCGCCTCGACCTCTGACCAGCCCCCTCGGGTCCAGAGCCGACCCCCGGGGCAAGGAGGGTCAGGAGTCGTCGTCGGGGTGGCGGCGGGTGCGGGCCCGGACCCGGCGCTCGAGCGCCCTCGTGGCCCGGAACCGCTGGCGGGCGACGGCACCCGCCAGGCCCGGCCGCGACAGCATCACGGTCGACAGGTGGCGCTCGCCATTGGCCCAGCGGCGCTTGTACTGGGCGTCGCCGCGGCAGAAGTCGAACACGTCGATGCCGTCGGCCAGTCCGTCCTCGAACACCTTGTGGTGCAGCAACTGGCCGGGGCTGAACGCCGCGAACTCGGGGTCGAACGCGCCCTTGAACAGGAACACCCGGTTCTCGTGCACGAAGTCGAGCTCGACCGCCACCGGCCTGCCGCCGGCCTCGATCGACAGCAGCGCCACCATGCCCTCGACGTCGAGCGCGCGGATGGCGTCGAGCAGGAAGTCGCGCCGCTCGGGCGAGGCGAGCAGGCCCTGCATCGGTTCGTCGATCTCCTCCCAGCGCCGGTCGTGCAGCGACACCAGCCGGTCGAGGCCCTCCTCCAGCGAGTCGCCCGTGTGCTCGACGAAGGCCACCTCGCCGTGCTCGTCGCCGAGCCGCCGCAGCCGCTGGCGGATCTTGTGCTTCTTGGCCTGCTTGGCCAGGTCGAAGCCGCCGCGCACGTCGGTGAACAGGCAGGCGTCGCCGATCTGGGCGACCACCGTCTCGATGGTGGCGGCGTGCCGCACCAGCTCGTCGCCCAGCAGGGCGGTGAAGCGGGCGTCGCTGGCCAGGCGCGACAGCACGACCACCGCCGCCTCGCCCCGCAGCTGGGCGCCCAGGTGCTCGACCAGCAGGGCGACCGCCTCGTCGGCCCGGCGGGCCAGCAGCATGCCGCCGTAGTCGCCCGAGTCGTGGTTGATGCGCTGCAGGGCGGTGGTGGCGACGGGACCGACGCCGACCTTCGACCGGTACAGCGGCGCGATGCCCACGACCCCCTGGGGGTCGCGCACGACCACCACGTGCAGCCGGTGGTCGGGCTGGCCCTGGCCGAAGTGCTGCCACCAGGTGTGCGCCCAGGGCCAGGTGAGGAACACGTTGGGGTCGGGATCGACGCTGGCCACGTCGGCCCAGTCGCCCCGCAGCGCAGCGAAGCCCTCGTCGTCTTCGACGACGTCGAGCCACAGGTCGCTCATGGCGCCACGGGCACGGCGGCCGGCGCGGTCGCGTACTCGAGGTCGCTGTCGGCCGAGGTGACGAACCAGGCGTCGGGAACGCACACCCGCGCGGTCGTGTCCTCGTCGTCGGCGCAGGTCACCACGAAGCGGATGGGGTCGTCCGAACCCCGCTCGCGGCATACGAACCCGGCGGCCCGCAGGGCGCGGTCGGCCTGCACGTTGCGGGTCTTGACCGACATCGCCACCGCGCCCTTGCGGCGTGCGGCGCGGCCGGCGGCGACCAGCAGCGGCGCCACCCACCGGGGCGGGGCCAGGTAGTCGACCACGACCACGCTGGGCGCCTCGGCGGTGCCGGCGGGGCGCAGCACCACGTAGCCCACGCTGCGTCCCCGCACGACGAGGTAGTAGCGCGACAGGTGGTCGCGGTCGGGGCGCTGGTCGATTCGCCAGTGCACCGCCTGCAGGTCGCGATGGGCGAGGACGGGGTAGTGGGCGGCGGCGGCCTGCCACACCTCGTCGGCCCGCTCGTCGAACCGGTCGACGGCGACGAGCCGGGCGCCGACCACCCGCAGCGCCGCGGTGGCGGCGGCGTCGAGCGCGCGCAGCACCGGTCCCGCCACCGGGGCCACGCGGGCGAGCCGGGGGCCGACCCCGCCCGAGCGGGCGGCGCGGGACAGGTCGAGCGGGCGCAGGTACACGTGCACGATGCCCAGGTCGGTCCAGCCGTCGCGGATGACGTTCGCGTAGCCCTTCTCGGACAGGTTGAGGCCCAGCACGATCGTGTGGGCGCCGCGCAGGGTGCTGAGCAGCCCGGGGCCCACGCCCTTCAGCCGCCAGCCGGGGTCGACCATCAGGTCGATGCCCCACGCCGCCCGGCGCACCTGGTCGCCGACCTGCAGGTCGAACGGGATCTGGGCCTGCTGGCCGACCACCTTGCCGTCGCGGCGGCACACCCACACGTCGCGCGCCTGCTGGTCGGTGCGGTACGGGTTGTCGTCGTACAGCCAGGCCGCCCGCGCCGCGTCGACCTGCCTGCTGCCCGGCTGGAACATGCGGAGCTGGAACTCGAGCAGGTCGTCGGCGTCGTCGGCGGTGTAGCGGGCGATGCCCGCCCGGTAGCGCTCGGGGACCTTCATGCACGGCTCCCAGAGGGTGGAGGTGAGGTTGAGGTTGAGGGTGACGCCGGGGGCGGCGCCCCGGCCCGGGGGCCGAGGTCGACGTGCTCGACGGGTATCGCGTCGCGCAGCCCGCGGGCCGCAGCCCTGCGCTTGGCCACGATGTCGCGGTACACCCGCTCGACCTGGTCTGGCCTCAGCCTCACCACGCGGGCCGCAGCCTCGGGCGGCACATCATGGTGCCAGGCCCACAGCAGCAGGTCCATCTCGCGGTAGGGCAGGGCGAAGTAGAACTCCTCCTGGGTCTGGGGGAGGCTGTACGTGTCGGTGCTCGGCACCTGCCCGCGGATGTCGTCGGGCACGCCCAGATGGGCGGCCAGCGCGTACACCTGGGTCTTGTACAGGTGGCTGATGGGCTTGACCTCGGCCAGTCCGTCGCCGCCGCGCACGAAGAAGCCCAATTCGTACTCGAGCCGGTTGGGCGTGCCCAGCACCGCGTAGTTGCGGGCGTCGGCGTGCGTGTACTCGAGCAGCTTGCGGGTGCGCTGCTTCATGTTCGTGGCCGCCACCACGGTCAGGTACACGTCGGTGGGCATGCGGGCGGTCTGCAGCCGGCCGTCGGGGTCGGCGACGGTGAGGTTGAAGTAGCTGACGCGGTCGGTGTCGAGCAGGCCCTCGGCCACGGTGATCTTCATGCGCCAGCCCTCCCCGTAGTCGGGGAACACCTGGCGGACGGCCCGGTCCCGACGCTGGTAGCAGCCGAGGGCCGTGAGGGCGGGGGCGATGTCCTCGACCTGCGTGGGCACGCCGAGCGAGTCGCACAGGCGCTGGGCGCGCTGCTGCGAGGCGGGGTCGGAGTCGGACTCGGGCATGAGCAGCGCCACCACCCGCCCGGGCCCGACGGCGGCGACCGCCAGCGCCAGGCACACGGCCGAGTCGACGCCCCCGCTCACGCCCAGCACCACCCCGCGCCGGCGCAGGTCGCGGGACAGGGCCCGGGTCATCGACGTCGTGACCTGCTCGACGGCCGCGGCGGCGTCGATGGCGAGGACATCGGGAGCGAAGGGGACGCGCACGCCGGCGCTCAGCCGCCTCTCTGGCTGCTCACGTGATCGACGCCAGGCCGATCGGCGGCTGCGGCACCGGGCCGGGCGCCCACCAGGTCGACCATGACCTGGGGCGGCGGCCCGGCGGCGAAACGGGCCGCCAGCGCCGCGCTGCGGTCGCGCCCGTCGACGAGGTACGCCTGGCCGAGCGCCTGCAGGGTCAGCGCGCCCACCAGCGCCATCTCCTCGCGCTCGCCCGGCAGGTGGCCCTCCCGGGCCCGGGCCCGGTCGCGCAGCAGGCGCGCCGCCCGCGGGTCGAGCAGGCCGAGGTCGTCGATGACGGCGTCGGACATCAGGTACGACACGTAGCCGGGCTCGCCGGGGCCGAACAAGGCGCTGGTCATCGGGGCGCGGTAGGGCTGCTTGGGCCTCCGCCAGATCTCGGGCGGCAGCGTGCGCGAGGCCAGCCGGCGCAGGGCGACCTTGTCTCGCAGGCCCGCCAGCTTGTGGTCGGGGGGCAGGCCGGCGCAGAAGTCGACCACGGCGGGGTCGAGGAACGGGTAGCGCACCTCGACGCCATGCGCCATGGCCACCCGGTCGCCCTGGCACGACAGCAGGTAGCTCGACATGAACGTGGCGATCTCGACCCACTGCGCCCGGGCCAGCGGGTCCCACGAGGCCCACCCGGGAGGCATGGCCGCGAGCAGGGCCTCGTCGTCGCCCGCCGGGCCCCGCAGGTCGGGATGGAGCATGCGCAGCGTCCACGCCGTGTTGTGCCAGCGGGTCAGGTGGGCGTAGAAGGGCAGGTCGGTGTCGGCCAGCCGGCGGCCGAAGAACCGGGCCCACATGCCGCTGGCCCGGGCGCCGCCCGCCTGCACCTCCGGGTGCAGGCGCGAGAACAGCGCCGGGCGCACCGCCGAGTCGGGCCGCCGCGCCCAGAACCGGCGCACCCGGTCCTCCTTGAAGATGCTGTAGCCGGCCAGCAACTCGTCGGCCCCCTCGCCGGTGAGCACCACCTTCATCCCGGCGTCCCGCACCAGGCCCGACAGCAGGTACAGCGGCACGGGCGCCGTGCGTAGCAGCGGCGACTCGCAGTGCCACACCACGTCGGCCAGCGACCTGGCGATCTCGTCGGGCCCGCACACGATCTCGTGGTGGTCGGTGCCCAGCAGGGCGGCCATGCGCCGCTGCTCGACCGTCTCGTCGAACGCGGGGTCGCGGAAGCGCACGGCGAAGGTCTCGAGCGGGCCGGCGTCGACCTGGCGCGCCAGCGAGCCGATGACCGACGAGTCGAGGCCGCCGCTGAGGTAGGCGCCCACCGGCACGTCGGCCCGCAGGCGCAGCCGCACCGCGTCGGCCAGCCGGACGCCCAGCTCGCCGGCCGCGGCCTCGGGCGACAGCCCGGCCGCGCGGGGGTCGACGGCCATGTCGGGCTGCCACCAGGCCGTCTTGGTGACCCCCAGGTCGCGGGCGTCGACGCGCAGCGCCGAGCCCGGCCGCACCGCCCGCACGCCGGCGAACACGGTGGACGGGGCCATGGCCGACCAGCGGGTGAACACCTGGGCCAGGCCCGCCGGGTCGAGGGCGGGGTCGACCAGCCCGCCGGCGAACAGGGCCTTGGCCTCGGACGCGAACACCACCTGGCGCCCCGCCCGGGCCCAGTGCAGCGGCAGGATGCCTAGCCGGTCGCGCACCAGCCACAGCGCGCCGGCCCGCCGGTCCCACAGTGCGAAGGCGAACTGGCCGTTGAGCATCGACCAGGCCCGCTCGCCGTACTGCTCGTAGCAGTGGACGATGACCTCGGAGTCGCCGGCGGTGGCGAACCGGTGCCCCAGGGCCTCCAGCTCGCGCCGCAGCTCGACGTGGTTGAAGATCTCGCCGTTGAAGGACAGCCACACCGAGCGGTCCTCGCCGGTGAGGGGCTGGAAGCCGCCCGCGAGGTCGACGATGCTCAGCCGGACGTGGCCCAGGACCACCCGCTCGTCGCGGAAGAGGCCGTGCCCGTCGGGCCCCCGGTGGGCGATGGCGGCCAGCATGGCGCGCAGGCGGTCGAGGTCGGCGGGCGGCTCATCCGAGCCCACCAACATCCCCGCGATGCCGCACATGCCGCGCCCGCCTTACCGCAGCGCAGCCCGGCGGATCTTGCCGGTCTCGGTCTTGGGCAGCGCGTCGCGCACCTCGACGTGGCGCGGGACCATGTGGCCCTCCAGCCGGGCGCGGCAGTGGCGGCGCACCTGCTCGGCCGTGAGCGTGGCCCCCGGGCCCACTGCGACGACCGCCTTGACGGCGGTGCCGTCGATCTCGTCGGGCACGCCGACGACCGCCGCCTCGGTCACGTCGTCGAGCTCGTAGAGGACCTGCTCGACCTCCTTGGGGCTGACCTTCTCGCCCTTGCACTTGAACACGTCGTCGGTGCGGCCCACGAAGTAGAGGAAGCCCTCGTCGTCCATGGTGAACCGGTCGCCCGTGTGCAGCACCTTCTCGCCCGCGATCTCGCCATCGCGCAGCATGCGGGCGGTCTCCTCCGGCTTGCCCCAGTAGCCCCGCATGACGCTGGCGCCCCGCACCACCAGCTCGCCGGTCACCCCTGGCGGCAGACGCCGGCCCTCGTCGTCGACGACGTAGGCCTCGGTGTTGGGCATGGCCCGGCCCACCGACGTGATCTTGTCGTCGAGCCGGTCGGGGTCGAGGTACGAGACCCGGGTGCACTCGGTCAGCCCGTACATCGAGAAGACGGTGGCGCCGGGAAACTGCTCGCGCAGGCGGTGGATGTGGGCGGGCGGCAGGGCGGCGGCGGTGTTGGTGAGCAGGCGCAGCGAGGACAGGTCGAGCTTGTCGAGCGGGGCCAGCTGCAGGATGGTGGCGAAGATGGTGGGCACGCCCGGCAGCACGGTGGCCCGCTGCGCACCCAGCCGCTCCAGCACCTCGTAGGCGTAGGCGAACGACCGCTCGACCACCAGCGTGGCGCCCACGCGGGCGGCCATGAACACCTGGAACAGGCCGTAGTCGAACGACAGGGGCAGCACGCACCCGATCACGTCGTCTGCGCGCAGCCCCAGGTACGTCGAGATCGACCAGGCGTTGTGGCGCACGTTGCGGTGGGTGAGCATCACCCCCTTGGGCGCGCCCGTCGACCCCGAGGTGTAGATGATCGCCGCCAGGTCGGCGTCGATCAGCCCGGGGTCGCGAGGCACCTCGCCCGGCGCGGCGGCGCGGTCGAAGTCGAGGTGGGAGCACGCGTCGGCGCCGGCCGGCGCTCCCTGCTCGGGCACGCCGCCGATCCACACGACCGTGCCGACGCCGGGCGAGGTGGCGAGCGCGGCGCC
>DASSCS010000006.1:0-80578 GCA_035697515.1 Acidimicrobiales bacterium | reverse complement strand
CCGGGCGGCTGGGCAACGCCAACGTCAACATCGAGGTGGCTTACCTGGCGACCAACACCCGGCTGGTCTTCGCCGTCGACGACCTCGGCGCCGCCCGAAGCGCGCTGTAGCGGCCGCCGGGCTCAGACGTCGTGAGCGTCGGAGGCCGGAACGTGCGGATCGGCGCAGGCGGGCGGACCGCTCCCTCACGCTCGACGGTCAAAGGCGATGAGGTGGCCGATCACCCGGTGCCCCAGGAGTAGGTCTGCTTGAGGAGGCGCAGGTAGGTCGAGACCTCCACGGTGCGCACGCCACGGATCTCCCGGATCTTGCCGTTCACCAGCTCGAGCAGGTGCGTGTTGTCCTTGCACACCACCTCGCAGAGGATGTCGGCGCGACCCGACGTGAGCACGACGTAGTCGACCTCGGCGAGCTCGCTGATCTGCTCGGCGATGACCCGGGCGTCGGTCTCCACCGTGATGGCCAGCATGGCTTGCAGGCCGGCGCCCAGTGCCAGGGGGTCGGTGACGGCGACGACCTCCATCACCCCTCGATCGATGAGGCGCTTCACCCGCTGGCGTGTGGCCGCCTCCGACATTCCGATGCGGCTCGCGAGCTGGGCGTGCGGCATGCGCCCATCGACCTGGAGCTCGCGGATGATGGCCTTGTCGGTGTCGTCCAGACCGTTGCCGCTCACGACCATCGACCGCTACCCGAGGCGCATCTCGGCCATGGCCTCGGTGAGGGCCTGGCGAAGGACGCCGTTGATCTCCTCGAACTGCTCCGGCCCGGCGACGAGCGGCGGTGAGAGCTGCACGACCGGCTCACCGCGGTCGTCGGCGCGGCAGAGCAGGCCGAGCTCGAGGAGCCGGTTGGAAAGGAACCCCCGCAGCAGGTGGTCGCTCTCCTCGCTGGTGAAGGTCTCTCGGGAGTCGCGGTCCTTCACCAGCTCGATCCCGTAGAAGTAGCCGGCGCCGCGCACCTCGCCGACGATCGGCAAGTCGGAGAGGTCGTCGAGCGCCTTGCGGAACAGGTGCTCGTTCGTCTGGACGCGCTGGAGCAGGTCCTCGGACTCGAACACGTCCAGGTTGGCCAGGGCCACGGCACAGCTCACGGGGTGGCCGGCGAAGGTGAACCCGTGCAGGAACGACTCCCCGGTGCCCACGAAGGGCTGGGCCAGGCGGTCGCTCACGAGCATGGCGCCGAGAGGGGAGTAACCGGAGGTGAGGCCCTTCGCGGTGGTGATGATGTCCGGCTGATAGCCGTAGCGCTGGGCGCCGAACCAGTGACCGAGGCGGCCGTACGCGCAGATCACCTCGTCGGACACGAGCAGCACGCCGTAGCGATCGCAGATCTCGCGCAGCTTCGCGAAGTAGCCCTCCGGCGGCACGAAGCACCCGCCGGCGTTCTGCACGGGCTCGACGAACACGGCAGCCACCGACTCCGGCCCTTCGCGCACGATCATGGCCTCGATGTCTGCGGCACAGCCGAGCGTGCACGCCGAGGCGTGTGCGCACAACGTGCAGCGGTAGCGGTTCGTGTTGGCCACCTTGCGCGCCCCCGGCACGAGCGGCTCGAAGGGCATGCGGAGCTCGGCCAAGCCCGTGATGGAGAGGGCGCCCATCGACGTGCCGTGGTAGGCGAGGTACCGGCTGATGACCTTGTAGCGCCCGGGTTCGCCGGTGAGACGGAAGTACTGCCGGGCGAGCTTCCACGCAGATTCGACGGCCTCGGAGCCGCCGGTCGTGAAGAAAACCCGGTTCAGGTCGCCGGGGGCGAGCTCGGCCAGGCGGGCCGCCAGCTGGATCGCGGTGGGGTGGGCGTAGGTCCAGATCGGGAAGTAGCCGAGCTTCTCCGCCTGCGCGCTCGCCGCCCTGGCGAGCTCGGTACGACCATGACCGACCTGGCTCACGAAGAGCCCGGCCAGGCCGTCGAGGTATCGGTTGCCCTGGTGATCCCAGACGTAGCAACCGTCGCCCCGCTCGATGATCCGCGTTTCGTCGATGGCGGACTTCATCGTGGTGAAGTGCCCCCACAGGTGACGCTCCGCCATCGCCGACAGGCTCTGCTCGGTCATCGTCCATGCTCCCTGCCCGACGCGTCCGCGCCGTTCGACTGATTCAATCCCACATGGCGGCCCCCATCAACTGATTCGTTTGCCACCGACCCCGTTGACCGGCGTTATCCGTCGTCGTACACCCTTGCCCGCGTGGCTCTCCGAGGCGAACATGGGCGAACCGTGGCATGCGCCGAACGAAACGGAGACACGCCCATGGCCCCACAGAACTTCATCGCCGGCCGCTGGGAGGCCGCGAAGGACGGCCAGACCGACGCCATCGTGAACCCGGCCACCGGCGAGCAGATCACAGAGGTCCCCACCAGCGAGGCGGCCGACGTCGATGCCGCGGTCCAGGCGGCCGCGGCCGCGTTCGAGGCCTGGTCGGGCAAGACGCCGCGGCAGCGCAGCGAGGTCCTGCACGCGGTGGCCGACGCCATCGAGGCCGACATGCCGGAGCTGTCGCGCCTCGAGTGCGAGAACGTCGGGAAGCCGGTGTCGATCGTGGAGTTCGAGATGGACCTCACGCTGGACAACTGGAGGTTCTTCGCATCCGCCGGCCGGTTCCTCGAGGGGAAGGCGGCCGGCGAGTACCTCGACGGCTACACGTCGATGGTGCGGCGCGAACCGCTGGGTGTCGTGGGCTCGATCGCGCCGTGGAACTACCCGCTCAACATGGCGACGTGGAAGGTCGGGCCTGCGCTCGCCGCCGGGAACACGGTCGTCCTGAAGCCCTCCGAGCTCACACCGCTCACCGCGCTGCGCCTCGCGGAGATCACCGCCGACATCCTGCCCAGCGGGGTCCTCAACGTCGTTTGCGGTCGGGGCGAGACGGCTGGCGTCGCTCTCGTCGAACATCCCGGCGTCGCCATGGTGTCGCTCACCGGCAGCGTGGGCGCGGGACGGGCTGTCGCCAGCGCGGCCAGTCGAACCCTCAAGCGGGTGCACCTCGAGCTGGGTGGCAAGGCACCGGTGATCGTGTTCGACGACGCCGACATCGAGGCAGTGGTCGCCAACCTCACCGAAGGCGCGTTCTACAACTCGGGCCAGGACTGCACGGCGCCGTGCCGGGTGATCGCCGGCCGTGGCGTACACGATGACTTCGTCGGCCGGATGACCGACGCGGTCGGCTCGATCGTGGTCGGCGATCCCACCGATGCGGCGACCGCCATGGGCCCGCTCGTCTCCTCCGACCAGCGAAACCGGGTCGCCGGCTTCGTCGACCGGGCACGCGAGGGCGGCGCCCAGGTGACCGTGGGCGGGACGACGCGCGCCGGCTCCGGGTTCTTCTACGAGCCATCGGTCGTGGTCGGCGTCGATCAGGCAGCGGAGATCGTCCAGCGAGAGGTGTTCGGCCCGGTCATCACCGTCCAGTCGGCGACGGACGAGGAGACGGCGCTGCGCTGGGCCAACGACGTCGAGTACGGCCTCGCCGCCAGCGTGTGGACCACCGACGTCGGCCGCGCCATGCGGATGAGCAAGGGGTTGCACTTCGGCACGGTGTGGGTCAACGACCACATCCCGATCATCTCCGAGATGCCCCACGGCGGCTTCAAGCAGTCGGGCTACGGCAAGGACATGTCGATGTACGCCGTCGAGCACTACACCGAGGTCAAGCACGTGATGATCAAGCACTGAGACCGCTACCGGTGGGCCGGGCCCGAAGACCCGGCCCACCGGGCCGCACTGGCTCGGTCAGCCCCGGGCCCGGCTCAGGGCGTCGGTGTACTCGATCTCGAAGTCGCCGGTGTCCTCGATGAACTCCAGCCGCTCGTTGAGCTCTTCGGTGGGGTAGATCGCGGGGTCCTCGAGGACCTCCGCATCGATGAACTCCTCGGCCGCAGCGTTCGGGCTGGCGTAGAAGTTCCAGTTCGTCAGGGCCGCGCCGTTCTCCGCGTCGAGCAGGAAGTTGATGAAGGCGTGCGCCGTGCACGGGTGCGCGGCGGAGGTCGGAACGGCCATGTTGTCGACCCACACGGTGCCGCCCTCGTCGGGCACGAAGTACTCGTAGTCGCTCTCCCCTTCCTCGAACGCGGTGAAGAAGTTCCCGCTGTAGCCGTGAGCGATGGCGGACTCCCCTTGGATGAGGAGGTCGTCGTACTGGTCGGAGTCGAAGGCGGCCAGCCGCGGGATGGCGTCGGCCACCAGCTCCTCGGCCTCTGCGAGCTCGTCCGGGTCGGTGGTGTTGAGCGAGTAGCCGAGGTACTTCAGGGCAGCGCCCATCGTCTCGCGCGGGTCATCGAGCATCGTGATCTTCCCCGCGTACTGCTGGCTCAGCTCCGGGTCGAACACCAGGCCCCAGGTGTGCGGAACGTCCTCGCCCACCACCGCCAGGTCGACGCCCAGTCCCGTGGTGCCCCACTGGTACGGCACCGAGTACTCACCCTCCGGGTCGTACGGCAGCTCGCTGGCGAAGCGATCGGCCAGGTTGTCGAGGTTCGGCACCGCATCCGCCTGGATCGGGGTGAGCAGGCCCTCCTCGATCATGATCGAGACCATGTAGTCGGACGGCACGATGAGGTCGAAGCTCGCTCCCTCCTGCACACGAGCCAGCATCTCCTCGTTCGAGGGGTAGAAGTCCTCGGTGACCGTCACGTCGAACTCCTCCTCGAACGCGGTGATCAGCTCGGGATCGATGTACTCGCTCCAGTTGTAGAGCGCGAGATCGCCGTCGACCTCCCCGGGTTCGCACGTCGCCCCCTCAGCGGCGCCACCACCTCCCGTCTCCGAATCGTCGTCGTCACCGCAGGCGGCGATGGCGATGGCCAACGCGGTCAGCAGCGTGAGCAGCTTGAAGCGGTTCATGGGATGAGCTCCTTGGGTTCGCCTGGAGAGGATCGGATGCGCTGCACGAGAAGGGACACGAGGACGAGGCCGGTCGAGGCCGCCAGCATGAACACCGAGACGGCGTTGATGAGCGGGCTGACCCCCCGACGGACGAGGCCGAACACGAACACCGGCAGGGGCGTCGAGCCGATGGCCTGGACGAAGCTGGAGACCACGACGTCGTCGAGCGACAGGGTGATGGCCAGCAGCGCACCGCCGATCACGCCGGGCATGATCTGCGGGAGGGTGACGCGCCGGAACGTCTGCCAGCGGTTGGCGTACAGGTCGGCGGCGGCCTCCTCGGCGCTCGGGTCGAGGTTGGCGAGGCGCGCCCGCACGACGACGGAGACGAACGAGATGTTGAACGCCACATGCGAGATCACGAGCGTCTCGAGCCCGCTCGAGAGGTCGATGAACGGGAGCCGGTCGATGATGTCGGCGGCCTCGCTGAAGAACACGAGCAACATCACCGCCATCGTGACGTCAGGGATGATGATCGGCAGGTAGAGCACGCCGTCGAGCAACCGCCGTCCCCGCCACCGGAAGCGCTCGATCGACAGCGCCGACAGCGTGCCGAGAACGACCGAGATCGCCGTGGAGAGGAGCGCCACCCTGAACGAGACGGCCAGCGCGTCGCGCACCGACCGGTTCTCGGCGAACTCGCCGTACCAGCGGAACGTGAACCCGTCCCAACCGCCGATGATGCGGCTGTCGTTGAACGAGTAGAGGACCAGCACGACGATGGGCGCGTAGAAGAAGAGGTAGACGAGGCTCGCGTGCGCCGTGAGCCACCAGCGCGCCGCACCGGTGGGCGCGGTCGTGGACCGAGCCACGCCCTTCACAGGTTCCGCCCTCCGCTCCTGAAGTACCAGAGGGTGGCGACGAGCATGACGCTCAGCACCACCACCGAGAGGCTGGCGCCCACCGGGCCGTTTCGCGCCGACAGGAACTGGCTGACGATGAAGCTGCCGAGCAGTCCTTCCTTGTTGCCGCCGAGGATGGCCGGGGTGACGTAGGCGCCGAAGCTCGGCACGAACACGAGGATCGAACCGGCGATCACCCCAGGAAGCGACAGCGGCCACACGACCCGCCGGAACGCCGTCCACGCCGAGGCGTGCAGGTCGCGCGCCGCCTCGACGAGGCTCCAGTCGATGCGCTCGATCGCGGCGTAGAGCGGCAGCACCATGAACGGTAGGTAGCGGTAGACGAGACCGATCAGCACCGCCGTCGGCGTGAACAGCAGCCTGGTCTCGCCGATCCCGACGGCCTGTGTGGCCTGGGACACCAACCCGTCGCTGTCGAGCAGGACCCGCCACGCATACGTGCGCACGAGGAAGTTCGACCAGAAGGGGAGCATCACGCCGACGAGGAGGATGTTCCGAACCGTCGGCGTGCGGGTCGACATGTAGTAGGCGAGCGGATAGGCGAGGACGAGCGAGATCAGCGTGGTGGCCAGCGCGATCCACAGCGAGCGCACGGCGATCGTGCGCACGACGTCGTCACCGAGGCGGGCGTAGGCGTCGAGGTTCCAATCGCGGAGCTCGGTGCGCCCGGTGCGGCTGCGGGTTGCGAAGGAGTAGGCCACCACGATGCCGAGCGGCACCATGAAGAACACCGTGAGGTACAGCAGGGCCGGCAGGCCCAGCAGGAACCCGCGCCGTGACGCTGCCCGTCGCGCGCCGGTCTCGAGCTCGGGCGACACCGGCGGATCCACCTGCGCCGGCGGATCGATCACCGTCACACGTCGTCCTCCACCACCGACGCATGCTCCGAAGCGAAGGTGACCATGACGTGATCGCCGACGTCGTGGCGATCATGGGGTGCGTCGTTGGACGCCCGCACTTCGAGCTCGATCCAGTCGACGTTGACGGCGTACACCACGGCGTTGCCGACGTAGGTGGCGCGGGCCACCTTGCCGTCCAGCCGGTGACGGCCGGCTGGTGCGGTGCCGGGCCGGCCGATCCGGATGCGCTCGGGGCGCACCGCCACGCCCACCGCGGTGCCGGCTTCCTGCGTGGTCGGCAGGTCGAGCCGGTCGCCGTTGGAGAGCACCACCCTTCCCGGAGACGCCACCGTGCCGGGCAGGATGTTCGACCGCCCGATGAAGTCGGCGACGAACCGGGTCGCCGGCCGCTCGTAGAGCTCCTCGGGCCCGGCGACCTGCAGCAGACGGCCGTCGCGCATCACGCCGATGCGGTCGCTCATCGTGAGCGCCTCCTCCTGGTCGTGGGTGACGTACACGAACGTGATGCCGACCTCACGCTGCAGGCTCTTGAGCTCGTTCTGCATGTTCTGTCGGAGCTGGAGGTCGAGAGCACCCAGCGGTTCGTCGAGCAGCAGAACCTTCGGCTCGTTGACGAGAGCCCGGGCCAGCGCCACCCGCTGCTGCTGGCCGCCGGACAGCTGTGCTGGCTTGCGCCGGTCGAGGCCCTCGAGCCTGACCAGCTCGATGGCCTGACGGACGCGGCGACGGCGTTCCTCCTTGGGGACCTTGCGCATCTGGAGTCCGAAGCCGATGTTCGTCTCCACGTCCATGTGCGGGAACAGCGCGTAGCTCTGGAAGACCGTGTTGACCGGCCGCTTGTTGGGCGGCAGCAATCCCATCTCCACGCCGTGGATCCTGAGTGAGCCCTGGGTGGGGAACTCGAGGCCTGCGATCATGCGCAACGTGGTGGTCTTGCCACAGCCCGACGGTCCGAGCAGTGAGAAGAACTCGCCTTGGCACACGTGGAGGTCCATCGCGTCGACGGCGACCACGTCGTCGAACCGCTTGGTGACCCCGGACAGCTGCACGGCGTCCAGAGTTCCGCTCCCCCGCGCGACCGCGTCGGCCAGGACCGTCATGCGCGGCGACGATAGCAACTGAATCCGCGCCGCATCCGGGGATCTCGCAACGGAACCGAGCGAGAAGGCCCAGGTCTAGCGATCGATTCCGTTGTAGTGGAGAATGCGGCGATGCGAGGATCGCGGGCCACGTTGGCGCGGGGGAAGTGGGTCGAGGGCCGCGGTCCGGCCGTGGTGGTGACCGAGCCGGCGACCGGCCGGGTCCTCGGCGAGCTGGCCGCGGCCAGTCCCCAGGATGTCGACGATGCCGTCGCCGGCGCGATCGACGCCGCCGACCGGCTGGAGGCGCTGACGTTCTTCGAGCGCGCCGAGCTTCTCCACCGCACCGCCGATCTCATAGACGAGCGTCGCTCGGAGCTGTCCGAGCAGCTGAGCCGCGAGTCGGGCAAGCCGCTGGTGGCCGAGGCGGTCGACGAGCTGACCGAGTCGGCGGAGATCTTCCGCCTCGCGGCGGAGGAGGTGAAGCGCCTGGAGACCCAGGTGCTCCCGAGCGCCGACCCGGCGAAGCGCGTGTTCACGTTCCGCAAGCCCAACGGCGTGTACGCACTGATCACGCCGTGGAACTTCCCGATGAACATCCCGGCGGAGCTGCTCGCGGCGGCGCTGGCCGCCGGCAACCCCGCCATCTTGAAGCCGTCGGAGGAAACCCCACTGTCGGCGATGGCGCTCGGCGAGGCGGCCTGCGAGGCGGGATTTCCCGACGGTTCGGTCTCGATCGTGCACGGCGGCCGGTTGGTGGGAGAAGCGCTCGTCACCCACCCCGGGGTCGACGGCATCGGCTTCGTGGGCTCGCACGGTGCCGGTGAGGCCATCGTGCGGGCGGCCGGGCTGAAGCGCACCATCATCGAGGGCTCGGGCAACGGACCGCAGATCATCTGCGACGACGCCGACCTGGATGCGGCTGCGGCTGCAGCCGTCTTCGGTGCCCGCTACGCCAGCGGGCAGTGCTGCGTGGCGACGGAGCGACTGCTCGTGCAGGCATCGGTGCACGACGAGGTCGTCGGACGCCTCCTCGACCACGCTTCCCAGGTGGTCCTCGGCGATCCACTCGACGGCGCGACCACGCTCGGCCCGCTCAACAACCAGGCGGTTGCCGTCAAGATGGACGAGCACGTCGCCGACGGCGTCGCGCGCGGCGCCGAGGTGCTCGTGGGCGGCCGGCGGGCGCCCGGCCACCCGACCGATCTGTTCTACGAGCTCACGATCGTCGACCACGTCGGCACCGACTCGCGCCTCTTCAACGACGAGAGCTTCGGGCCCGTCGTGCCGATCACCGTGTTCGAGACCGACGAGGAGGCCATCGCCTTGGCCAACCAGTCGTCGCTGGGGCTGCAGGCCGCGGTGTTCACCAGCTCGCTGTCGCGCGCCTACCGGTACATCGACCAGATCCGGGCCGGCACGATCGTGGTCAACGACTCGACCTCGTTCTGGGAGACCCATCCCCCCTTCGGCGGCGCGTCGCGGACCCGGAGCGGCTGGGGGCGCATCGGCGGCCGGTTCACGCTGCTCGACATGACCGACATCCGGACCGCCGTGCTCGACCTGTCCAACACCCGCGAGGGTTGGTCGGGCCGACCCGGACCACCACTGGGAACCGCGTGACCGCCGCGGTGGCCGCCGGCGCGCGCCGCGCGCTGGCCGACGCCCGCCCTGCCGTCTTCTGGAGCGACCGGACGGACGCTCCAGCGCTGCGACCTCGCTTGACCCGCCCCACGGAGGCCGATCTGGTGATCATCGGCGGGGGGTTCACCGGGCTGTGGGCGGCCATGTTCGCCACCGCCGAACCCGGCCGCAGGGTCGTGGTCCTCGAGGCGGAACGCATCGGTCACGGCGCGTCGTCGCGCAACGGTGGGTTCTGCGACTCGTCGCTGACCCACGGGCTGCACAACGGCGCGTCCCATTGGCCCGACGAGCTCGACGCCCTCGTCCGGATCGGGAACGAGAACCACGACGAGCTGCTCGCGACCCTTGCGGACGAAGGCATCGACGCCGCGGTCGAGCGCGTCGGTGAGCTCACCGTCGCTACCGACAGATGGCACCTCGGTGACCTGGCAGATGGCCTGGAGCTCCACCGCCGGTACGGCGACGACGTCGATCTCCTCGACGCGGCCAGCACGCGTGCCCGACTCGCCTCACCGACCTATCTCGGGGCCCTGCTGCGCCGCGACGGGGTCGCGCTCGTCGACCCCGCCCGCCTGGCATGGGGGCTGGCCGACGCGGTGGGCAGGCGAGGCGCCACACTCCACGACTCCTCGACCGTCACCGCCGTCGAGCCCGACCGTCGCCACCTGGTCGTGCACACAGCAGCCGGGCAGGTGCGCACCGACCGGGTCATCATGGCGACCAACGCCTATCGAGGCCCGGTGCGGGGGCCACGTCGGTACGTCGTCCCGGTGTACGACTACGTGTTGGTGACCGAACCGCTGACGTCGGTGCAGCGGTCGGAGCTGGGGTGGGAGCACCGCGACGGTGTGACCGACGCGGGCAACCAGTTCCACTACTACCGCCTCGTCGGGGAGGACCGGATCCTGTGGGGCGGCTACGACGCCGTCTACCACTTCGGGAACCGGGTCGACCCGGCCCTCGACCAGCGCGACGCCACCCAGCTTCGCCTGGCCGAGCACTTCCTCACCACGTTCCCGCAGCTCGAGGGCATCCGCTTCAGCCACCGTTGGGGTGGCGCCATCGCCACCACCACGCGGTTCACGGCGACCTGGGGCACCGCGCACGACCGCCGCCTCGCGTGGGTCGCTGGCTACACCGGGCTGGGCGTGGCCGCCAGCCGGTTCGGCGCCCGGGTCGCGCTCGACCTGGTCGACGGTCAGGAGACGGAGCGGACCGCGCTGTCGATGGTGCGCACGAGGCCGTTCCCGTTCCCGCCGGAACCGCTGCGCTGGGCTGGAGTCGAGCTCACCCGGCGCGCCATCTCGCGGGCGGACCGCCGGGGCGGTCGGCGGGGCCCGTGGCTTTCGCTGCTCGATCGCTTCGGGATCGGGTTCGACTCATGACCGACGGCGGCGGGCTCCGGGCCTCGGTCTGGGAGGCCACGCTGGATCGACCGGTCGTGGTGCGTCCTCCGCTCACCCAGGAGCGCGCCGACGTCGCCATCATCGGCGGCGGCTACACGGGGTTGTGGGCCGCCTACTACCTCGCGGGGCGCGACCCCGCGCTGGACATCGTGGTGATCGAGCAGGAGACCGCGGGCTTCGGAGCGTCCGGACGCAACGGCGGCTGGTGCGTGGGCGAGCTCGCCGCCGGCATCGATGCGCTGGCCGCCGTCAGCGATCGCGCTCGCGCCCTTCGGCTGGTGCGGTCGATGTTCGAGACCGTCGACGAAGTGGGCCGGGTCTGCGTCGCCGAGGGAATCGACTGCGGGTTCGCCAAGGGCGGCACCGTGCGTGTCGCTCGCAACGGCGCGCAGCTGGCCCGGCAGCGGAAGGAAGTGGAGCACCACCACGCGGCCGGCCTGAGCGACGACGACCTCCGCGTCCTCGACCGGACCGAGGCGCACCAGCGCCTGGCCGCCACTGACGTCGTCGGTGGCGTGTTCTTCGCTCACACCGCTGCCTTGCATCCGGCGCAGCTCGTCCACGGGCTGGCGGGCGCTGTCGAACGACGAGGGGTCACCATCGCCGAGGGCACGACCGCCACTCGCATCGCTCCCGGGACGGTGGATACCGATCACGGGCGGCTGCGCGCACCGACGATCGTGCGAGCGACGGAGGCGTACACGGCCAGCCTCGACGGTGAGACGCGAACGCTCGCTCCGCTCTACTCGCTGATGATCGCCACCGAGCCGCTGCCCGACGACGTCTGGGGGCAGGTCGGGCTGCACCAGCGGGAGACCTTCGCCGACGACCGGCATCTCGTCATCTACGGCCAGCGCACCGCCGACGGGCGAATCGCGTTCGGCGGCCGCGGGGCGCCCTACGGTTACGGCTCCCGCGTCGACGCGGCGATCGAGACCAGCTCCCGCCGGCACGACCTCATCGAGGCCACCCTGCGGGAGCTGCTGCCCGCGCTGGCTCACGCCCGCATCACCCACCGCTGGGGCGGTGTCCTCGGCGTGCCTCGGGACTGGTTTCCCTCGATCACCTTCGACCGCTCGACCGGCCTCGCCCACGCCGGCGGCTACGTCGGCGAGGGCGTGGCGGCCGCCAACCTCGCGGGGCGGACCCTGGCCGACCTCATCGTCGGGGTCGACTCGGAGCTGACCGAACTGCCGTGGGTCGGTCACCGCTCCCGACGATGGGAGCCCGAACCGCTGCGATGGCTCGGCATCAACGGCGCGCTGCGGGTGATGAGCTCGGCCGACCGGATGGAGTCCCGGACCGGTCGGCCGGCGCGGCGGGCCGACCTTCTGTGGCGGGTCCTCCGGTGACGTCGTCGGTCACCGTCTTCACGAACGGCTCCGTGCTCCGGGCCGACGGCCGTACCGGCCGGGCGCTCGCCGTCCAGGCCGGACGCGTCCTCGCCCTCGACGACGATGCCCTCGAGCTCGACGGGACGGTGGTCGATCTCCGCGGCGGGATGCTGGTGCCGGCGTTCCGGGACGGCCACGTCCACCCGCTGTGGGGCGGGGTCGACCTGGGCCGCTTGCCGCTCGACCACTGTCTCGACGTCGACGCGGTCGTGCGCGCCGTGGCCGATTACGCCGACGCGCACCCCGAGCTGCCCTGGATCATCGGAGGTCCTTACCGCGCCAACGTGCCCCCCGGGGGACGGGCCGAAGCGGGGTGGCTCGATGCCGCGGTGGCGGACCGACCTGTCGTCCTCTCGGCGAACGACTACCACACGATGTGGGTGAACTCGCGGGCTCTCGAGCTCGCCGGGATCGACGCCGCGACTCCGGATCCGCCGCTCGGGGTGATCGTCCGCCGGGCCGACGGCTCGCCGACCGGAACCCTCGTCGAGCAGGGTGCGATGTCGCTCGTCGAGCGCGCCCTGCCGCCGCCGACCGACGACCAGATGCTGCACGGCCTTGCACGAGGGCTCGGTCACCTGGCTCGCCTCGGCATCGGCTGGGTCCAGGAGGCGGCGGCAAGCCCCTCGGACGGCGAGGTGTACCTGGCCGGCGCTCGAGCCGGCGCGCTGCCCATCAGGGTCAACCTGGCCTGGCGCGCCGAGCCCTCGACCTGGTCACAGCGCCTGGTGCGCTTTGGCGAGCTCCGCCGCGAGATCGCCGCCGATCCCGCATGCGAGGGGAAGCTGACCGCCTCGACCGTGAAGTTCTTCGCCGACGGGGTCATCGAGCAGGGCACGGGCTACGTCCTGGATCCGTACGAGGACGAGCCTCACTCGTGTGGGCTTCCGAACTGGTCCCCTGAAGCGTTGCGTGCCGCGGTCGTCGCGGCCGATGCCGCCGGGTTCCAGATCCACATCCACGCCATCGGTGACGGTGGGGTTCGTCTGGCCCTCGACGCCATCGCCGGGGCCCAGGCCGACAACGGTGTGCACGACCGGCGCCCGGTCATCGCGCACACCCAGCTCGTGCACCCGGCCGACCGGCCTCGGTTCGCCCAGCTCGGCGTCATCGCCAACTTCGAGCCACTCTGGGCGCAGCTCGACGAGGTCATGCTCGAGCTCACCATGCCGCGGCTCGGTCCGACCCGCAGCGCGCTCCAGTACCCGATCGCCTCGTTGGCTCGCTCGGGGGCACGGCTCAGCTTCGGCAGCGACTGGCCGGTGACCGATGCGGATCCGCTGGCTGGCTTGGCGGTGGCGGTGACCCGGCGGACGCCGCGTGGAGACCCAGCAGGCGGGTGGCTGCCCGAGGAGCGGATCCCGATCCTCGATGCCGTGCACGCCTACACGGCGGGGACCGCCCACCAGGCCTTCGATGAGCCCGAGCGGGGCACGCTGGCGATCGGCGCCCGCGCTGATCTCACGCTGCTCGACACCGACATCACGAGCGTCGCCGGCAACGAGGTGGCGGACGCGACCGTTCAAGGATTGTGGCTCGACGGTGAGGAGATCTGGTCGAGCTGACGGGCGGTTCCGCAGCGGCGGCTGATCGAGGCATCAGGCTGGCCCTGGTCTGGGCGCTGGTGATCCCGGTTGGCCGGCGGTTGCCAACGCGGCCCGGAGCCTGACGATTCAGGGCGCCGGGTCGAAAGCCTCGCGAAAGCGGGCGAACGTGTCCTGGCTGGCATTCCAGTTCGGTTCCCGGGTCTGGAAGTACAGCGCGTAGCCGCGGCCGGCGGTCACGAACCCGAGGTTGCCGGCGTGGAGGACGGTGCCGCCATCCTGGTAGCGGAACTCCCACATGGCGGCGTTGTAATCCCGATAGGTGTAGGGCTCGATGCGTAGCTCCGCGTAGCCCTCGTGCCGAGTCGCGAAGTACTCCGACTGCGCCTGCCAGTCGGCCACGGGATCTGGCTTGGGGTCGGGGGTCCATTCCACGAGCAGGTATGTTCCGGTGCCCGGCTCACGGATGAAGACCGTGTGGTCGCGGCGACCGCGGGCGACGTTCCAGCCGGGTGGATGGGCGATGCTGTAGGCGCCCTCGGGATCGGTGAAGACGATCCAGCCGTCCGGGACGTGCGACGCACTGGTCGGGGCCCTGGCCTCGGCCGACCCGACGCGTGTAGTGCTCGTTGTCGTAGTGCTGCTCGACGTCGGCGCGCTCGTCGTCCCGGTCGTCGCCGCGGCGGGGTCGGCGGCCGCCCCTGCTTCGCCGGCCGTGTCGGCCGTCGTCTCGGTCGCAGCCTCGTTCGTCCCCGCCTGATCGGAGACGCCGCTCTCGTCCGACGTCGGGCGGGCCGCCAGGGCGAGCACCGCGAGGCCGCCCAGGACGCCGACCACCACCATCGCCAGCCAGGCACGGCGGCCACCGCCGGAAGTGAGCGATCTCTTGCTGACCGCCCCCTGCCGGCGGTTCGCGCGCGCTCGGCCCGGCGTCGCCCGACGGCGCTCCACTGCCCGATCGAAGCCGGGAGCGCCACCGGCGACGCCGGCCCCCGTTCCGGTCATCGTGGGTGCGTCGCCGGCCGGGCCGGGCCGTTCGTTCGAGGCCTCCAGTGGAGCCTCCGGGCTCGCGTCGCCGATGGCAGCCGGCGCTTCGCGCACCTCGGGGGCCCCAGCAGACGCCTCCGATGCCGCAGGCGGCTCGGGCGGGACGGCGAGTCCCGAGCCGGGCGCCGCGGTGAGGACCGGGAAGACCTCGGTGCGGTCGGCATCGCCGGGACCGGCGCCATCAGTGCCGACGGCGCCGGCTGCGGCGGCCCGGGAACCCGAGGTCGACACGGGCGGTGTGCTGTCCACAGCGGACCCGGGCAGTGCGGCGCTCGGGTGTGGGCGGTCGAGCGGCGGCGACCGCCGTGCCGCCCGCAGGGCCCTGCGGACCTGGCGCGCCGTCGGGCGGTCCGCCGGATCCTTGGACAGCAGCTGGTCGATGATGTCGGTGAGCGGTCCCGGTCGAGCGGATGGGCGGTGCTGGCCGTAGACGACCGCCGTCGCCACGGCGACGGGTGACGTGCCGGGAAAAGGCGAAACACCCTCGACCGCGAAGTACAGCGTGGCGCCGAGGGCCCACAGATCGGCGGGCGGCCCCGCCCGCTCGCCCCGGGCCTGCTCGGGTGCCATGTAGGCGGGTGACCCGATGATGTGCCCCGTGGCGGTGAGCTTCGCGTCGTCACGGATGCGGGCCACGCCGAAGTCGGTGAGCTTGGCTCGGTCGCCTGCCGTGACGAGGACGTTGGCCGGTTTCACGTCGCGATGCACCACGCCCACGCTGTGTGCAGCGCGGAGGGCGTCCAGCACGCCAAGTCCGATGTTGGCGGCGCGTCCGTGGGCGAGTGGACCCTGGGCCGCCACGACCGCGGCGAGGCTCGGCGCGTCGACCAGCTCCATGACCAACCAGATCGAGCCTCGCTCCTCGACCACGTCGAACACGGTGACGGCCCGTGGGTTGCTCAACCGGGCGGCGGCGTGAGCCTCCCTCATGGCCCGCGAGCGCGTGTCGCCCGCCGACTCAGGACCCGCGTAGAGCTGCACCTGCTTGACGGCGACCCGCCGGCGGAGCCGGAGGTCCTCGCCCCGGTACACCGTCGACCGCCCCTGGCCGATCGCGTCGCCCAGGGCGTATCGGCCCGCCAGCAGATCGGTGTCGGGCCCGCGTTCCGTGTCCGGCTTCCTCGATTTCACTGCCGTGTAGCTACCCAACGCCGATACGACCGACACCACACCGGACCTGGGGCAAACGGTTCCCAACGGTTCGACGCCGAATCGATCGGTCCGCGGCGGTAACTCCCAGCGTTGCTCCCAAGTTCGCCGGGTTATCCGAACCCTCGCGCGCAGCGTGCCCGTTTCATTAAGCGATCCTTAACCTGCCGGCGCGAACATGTGCATGTCGTCGACGGCGGCGACGCATCAGACAGGGGGAACATCATGTTCCGACGGGCACTATCGCGCACCACGATCGCAGCTCTCGCAGCTGCTGTCGCCACATGCATGGCGGGCTTCGCACCCGCCGATGCATCGCCACCAACGCACGAGAAGAGCGTGGTCAAGAACGTAGAGGTCACCATTCCTCAGCTGGAACAGTGCCCAGGGCCCGACCCCACCGCCACGATCGACCTCGTCTTCACCGACATCTTCCACTTGATCTTCACCGAGGACACCTTCCACGTCGGCGGTACGCAGACAGGGACGTTCGTCGTGAGGTCCGCCACCGGCGAGTTCCTCGCCAGCGGCCACTTCACCACGACATTCTCGGATCAGGGGCCGGGCTTCCCCACCGAGGCCTTCACCAACAACGTCATCGCAATCGGCCGGGCTGCAGACGGCACACGCATACAGATTCACCTCGCCCAACACTTCACCGTCACCCCGAACGGCGATGTGACCGTGGACCGCGTAACTGCCAGCTGCGGTTGAGCACCCGACAAACGGCCCGCAGGGCCTGAGCTGAATCCACCATCGCTCGGCACCCTCGCGCCGTCCGTGGTCGTCGAGGATCGCGGCCGCCCGCTCGGCCACCGACTGCTTCAGCCATGGTGTCGCCCGCGCAGGCGGTCGACGAGTGATTGCGCCGCCTCCCACACCCGAGCCAGGGCGCCCTCGATCCCGCGGGCCCACGACTCGCGAGGCGCCGTTGGCGGGCGGAGGAAGTCGACCACGACGTCGGCGATGTCGTAGCCGTGGTCCTCGCGGAGGCTCGGCCCCTGCTCGATCTGGATGCCGCCGCAGGGGCTGAGCCGGTTGACGATGTTGTTCGGATCGTCGCCCCCGTACCGCTCCGTGGATAGCGCGACCCGGACGTGGAGCCCCGCTGGGAGCACCTGCTGGATGGCCTGCCTCAGCCCCTCCTTCACCTCGGCGGGCGCCGTCCCCCCGATTCGGGATACCGCGCCAGCACAGCTCCACGTCAACGGGTGCCATCAGGGGGAAGCGGACGTCAAGGGCAGGCACCGGCGTCGCTGCTCAGCCGGCAACCAGCAAAGGCTCGTCACGGGTCGCAGGCGGTTACGGACGGCCATCGACGGTCAGGCGCCTCGGTGCAACTCCTTCTCGATGTCCAAGTCGGTCACGGGACGGCGGTAGAACACGTTCCAACCATCCAACAGCAACAGCGCACCCCACCCGGCGAGGACCCAACCCGGCCAGAAGTAGCCGAACCCGGTCGCGGCCCACGCGCCGAGCAAGAACACGTTGATCACGACGTACGCGACGAGATCGCCGCGGAACTTGCGCTTCTTCTCCACCTGGGCCCGGGCCTGCTCATACTCCGGTGCCGTCGTCGCCGTCTGCTCGAGGTCGGACAGCTCGGTCATGGCCTCCTCCCTTCGCTCGGCGGCCGTCGCCACGTCAAAACGGCCGCCTCTGCCATCAAAATTCTGCTCACAAGCCGCGCCGAGCCAGGGCCGTACGTCACCTTGTCCGAGTACGCCAGGCGGCATCAGTCCCGAGATGTCGCGCGTCGCTGCCGTCGCTGAACGTCCACCGGCGGCGTCACCCCGTCAGCGGCAATTGCGAGGACGCCTCCTCGGGTTCCGCCGCTTGCGACATGTTGCCGACGCAGCGCCCCGATCCCGTGGCGGGCCAGCGCATCGCCTGCAGCGTGACCGGGCCGTACTTCCCGTCCTCCGTGACCCCGGCCTGGCGCTGCACCGCTGCCACCGCCTGGGCGGTCTGAGGCCCGTAGTCGCCGTCGACCTCGACGGTTTGGCCGTTGCACTGCTCGAGCGCGTTCTGCAGCACGGCCACCGCCTGATCGTCGCCCTGTCCAGGCCCCATCGTGCAGGCCGTGGAGGCCGATGTGTCGAGCAGTCCCGTGTCGCCCGGCACCTCAACGGTCTCCGACGCCGACTCGATGACCACGACACCGTCGCACGTCGCCAGGCCGTCTGCACCGTCCGCGCTCTCGCCCGGGCTGAAGTCGAACGTGCCATCGCCACTGTCGCCATCGGCGCTCGTCGCGGACGACAGGTCGCAGCCGCCGTTGGCATAGGCGAGGGCCAGCACGCCGAACGCCACCAAGAAACCGATTCCTCCCGAGCTCGAAGCCATACCGGCTCCTCCCTGTGCGCGGTATGGAAAGGAATACCCGTTCGACGACGGAACGTATACGTGTCACGACGGAAGCTCCGGGAATGGTTCGACTGCGCCCCTCGCCTCGGTGAACGGTCGAGTGTGCGGGACTGACCGAACGGGTATTCGATGGGAGCGCGTAGGGACGCCGGCACGAAGCGTTCCCGTCGCGGAAGGGATGCGCCATGGCGCTCGTGACGAGAGGTAAGGGCGACCGTCCGGCCTTCCGGGGCCGCACCCTGATCGCCGCCATCGCCGCGGTCGGCCTGGCTGCGTTCGGTCTCGGCTACTGCTCCGATCAGTTCGGGCTCAACGAGTCCGAGGAGGGTCGGGGGGTGAGCAGCGAGGTGATCTTCCCGGCGTCCGAGCTGGAGACGACACTCGGGCTGATCGCGGTGCAGAACGCCATCGAGCTGCGGGTCACCCACGATGTCGAGGTCTTCGGACGGACGCAGGACCTTTACACCGACGTCTATCCGGCCGAGGTGCCGGGGTTCCTCGAGTTCAAGATCGAGGACGTGCCGGAGGTCGAGGTCACCCGCGACGGCGACGAAGGAGAGGGCGGCCGGGACCGCGACCGGGTGAAGGTGACCATCAACCGTGACGACGTCTTCGTGCAGGAGCGGGTGGAGCAGCTGCGCGAGCCGGTCAGCTTCACGGTCGTCGACGGGCGGATCTCCGACGAGGGCGGCCTGCCGATCGAGAGCCGCACCCGGGTGTTCCTCGAGGACGGCACGTACACGACCGGTGCGTTCGTCTTCGATCCTGAGGGCGCCGAGAGCGCGCTCACCAAGATCGCCGACGGGATCACGCTGGGCCTCACGGACATCAGCTCCGGGACCAGCGAGAACATCCTGAAGATCGCCCAACTCGCGACGCTGAACCCCGCGTGCATCCGCGCCGCGGACGAGAAGGTGGGCCTCGAGCAGTTGATCGCCGGCGGCATCGAGGACTACCTCGTGCGCCAGGGCTTCGACGCCGAGCGCATCGAGGTCGAGTTCACGGGCGAGTTCCCGGCGTACGACGAGTTCCCCGACGAGACGGGCGCGACGTTCCAGGAATCGCTCGCGACCGTCGAGGAGTCGTTGGCCGGCAACAACAAGAAGACGATCGAGTTCTCGGCCGACTGCAACTCGGACGCGGTGATCGATCCCGAGAGCACGATCTCGCTCTCGTCCCCGACGCCGACGGCACCCAGTGACTGATGACCGCCGCGCTGCCTGCGCCGGGCTATCGCTTCCCCTCGGGCCCGTCGTCGGGAATCATGACGGCTGAGGAGGTGACACCATGCGCAACGTCACCCGAGTTTTCCTGACCCTGCTCCTCGCACTGCTCACCCTCACGGCGGGCGCGCCCGCCGCCGGTGCCCAGGACGCGGACGGCGCGGACGACGAGCCCGACAACATCGTCGTGCTGACCGGCCGGGCCGAGGTCCGGGAGGGCGAGACCGTCGACAACGTGCTCATCGCCGACGGCCCCGTCGTCGTCGACGGCACCGTCGACGACGCGATCGTCGCCCTGAACGGCGATGTGCTCATCCGTGGCACCGCCCGCGAGGACGTCGTCGCCGTCGACGGCCGGGTGACCGTTGCCGACGGCGGCCGCATCGAGGGCGACGTCGTGTCGCGCCGCCGACCCATCCTCGAAGGCGACGGCCAGCTCGACGGGTCGTGGGAGCGCTGGAACCCCCGGGCGTGGAGCGACGCCTCCTCGATCGTCGGCTGGCTGGCCCTGTGGCTGGCCGTCAGCGTGTCGACGCTGATCCTCGGCCTGCTGCTGTGGCTGCTCGCGCCCCGGGCCGCCACCGCGGTCGACGCGGCCGGCCGCGACATAGGGTCGACGATCCCGTGGGGCATCCTCCTGCTGATCGGCCTGCCCATCATCGCCGTCCTCGCCATGGTCACCCTCGTCGGCATCCCCCTCGGCATCGGGATCCTGCTGGCCCTCGGCCTGATCTACGGCATCGGCTACACGGCCGGGGCGTGGGTCCTCGGTCGCCGGGTCGCCAGCCGCGCCACTCCCATCGTCGCCTTCCTGGTCGGCTGGGCGATACTGCGGGTCATCGCGCTCATCCCGTTCCTCGGCTGGCTCGCCTGGCTGGCTGCGGTCGTCGTCGGCCTCGGCGCGATCGTGGTCGCGGGCCACCGCTCCCGGCGCGGCGCCGTCGTCGTCGACGAGCAGGCGGAGCCGGCACCGGTCCCGCCACCTCCGGCACCGCCGTCGACACCTCCCACCGCGCCGACGCCCACGTAGCAGCGAGCGGCCCACAGCCCGGGCCGGTCGCGGCGAGACGGGCCGGCGCCACGCACCATGGACCGGCACCCCCGTGCGCTCCAGCGCGGCCGTCCGCAACCGCGCTGCCACACTGCAGCCGTGGACATCCCGATCGCCGGTCGCTGCCGCCCGGAGCTCGACGCGGTGCGCCGGGCCTTCGCGGCCAACTTCGCCGAGCGGGGCGAGGTCGGGGCCACCGTGTGCGTGATGGTGGAAGGCGAGGTCGTCGTGGACCTGGCGGGCGGGTGGGCGGACGCCATGCGCACGCGACAGTGGGCCCCCGACACCCTCGTCGACGTCTACTCGGCGGGCAAGGCGGTCGTGTCCACGCTTGCGCTGCAGCTGGTCGACGACGGTTCCCTTGCGCTCGACACGCCGCTCGCCGACGTGTGGCCCGAGTTCGCCCAGCACGGCAAGGGCGGCGCCACGCTCCGCCACGCCCTGTGCCATCGGGCGGGCGTGCCGGCGATCCGTCAGCGGCTGACCGACGACGACCTGTGGTTTTGGGACCGCGTGGCCGCGGCCGTGGCCGCCACCGAGCCGTGGTGGAAGCCCGGCACCCGCCACGCCTACCACTCGAACACGTTCGGCCACCTCGTGGGCGAGGTCATCCACCGGGTGACGGGCGAGCTGCCCGGGGAACGGTTGCGACCCGTGGCCGAGCCGCTCGGCATCGACCTGTGGTTCGGCCTGCCCGCCGAGCACCACCCGCGCTGCGCGGAGGTGATCTGGGCGCCGCCGGTCCCGGTGGGCGAGGTCCGCTACGAGGGTGCCGAGGGCGACGCCCTCATGAGCGCGCTCGCCCACTTCAACCCGCCCGGCTACTCGTCGATCGGCGTGGTCAACTCCGCCCGCTGGCGCTCGGCGCAGGTGCCGTCCACCAACGGGCACGGCTCGGCACGGGGCCTGGCGCGCTTCTACGCGGCCCTGCTGGAACCGGGCCGCATCCTGTCGCCCGACCTGCTCGCGCACGCGACCCGCCCGCACTCGGTCGGGCCGTGCCCGATCCTCGGCGAGGAGGTGGCCTTCGGCCTCGGCTTCACGCCCACGAGCCGGCGGCGCCCACTCGGACCGAACCCCCGCAGCTTCGGCCACTTCGGCACCGGCGGCGCACTGGGCTTCGCCGACCCCGATGCAGGGGTGGCGTTCGGCTACGTCATGAACCACGTCGTCCCGCGCTGGCAGAGCTCGCGCAACCGGGCGCTGGTCGACGCCCTCTACGCCTCGCTCTGATCTGCGCGCCGCCCGCGCCCTGGCGGTTGGTCTTCGCCCGAGCCGTCACGACGCAGGCGACGACGGCGTCAGGTCGGGCGCCGCCGCCCACGAGTGGAGCGTCGCCAGGTAGTTGGCGCGCTCGAAGGCCGACGGGTCGCCGGCGGTCGCCTGGCTGGCGCTGCCCCGTAGCTCGTCGACCGACCCGTAGCCGTGCCCGTCCAGCCACTCGACCATCTCGCGGTGCACCGCGCGCAGGTGCCCGGGCCCGTTCGCCAGCAGGGCCGAGGTGAGCATGGCCACGTCGGCCCCGACCATCAGCGCCTTGACCACGTCGGTGCCCGAGTGCACGCCCGACGTGGCCGCCAGCGACACGTGGCGCCCGAGCTGGGGGCGCAGGATCGCGATCCAGCGCAGGGGCAGGCGCAGCTCCCACGGCCGGCTGAGCTCGACCCGGTTGACCACGTCGAGCGCCTCGAGGTCGAGGTCGGGCTGGTAGAAGCGATTGAACAGCACCAGGCCGTCGGCCTCGGCGTCGACGATCCGCCGGGCGAGGTTGGCCATCGACGAGTAGTAGGGGCTCAGCTTGACCGCCAGGGGGATGGCGACGGCGGCCCGCACCGCGTGCACCACGGCCAGGTCGGCGTCCTCGACGTCGGCGGCCGTGCGGGTCGGGTCGGCGGCCACGTGGTAGAGGTTCAGCTCCAGCGCGTCGGCGCCGGCCGCCTCGACCAGCGCGGCGTAGCGGGTCCAGCCCCCGGTGCTGGTGGCGTTGAGGCTGGCGATCACCGGCACCGACGCCTGGGCCTTGATCGCCTCGAGCCGGGCGAGGTAGCGGTCGCCGGCGGTGGCGAACGAGTCGACGGCCGGGAAGTAGTCGAGCGCCTCGGCGAAGTGCTCGGACCCCGCCTCCAGCGCCCGTGTCAGCCCGACCTCCTCGTGCAGGATCTCCTCCTCGAACAGCGAGGGCAGCACGATGGCCGCGGCGCCGCCCTCCTCGACGAGGCGAGCCGTGGCCGGCTCGCCGGTCAGCGGCGAGGCCGAGGCCACGATCGGCGAGCGCAGGTCGAGCCCGAGGTAGCGGGTGGTGAGGTCGGTCATCGGCCCTCCTCGCTCGGGTACCGGAGGCCGGCGTCGCTCTCGACCTCCGGCTGCACCGCCGGGTCGGGCACGGTCGGCGGATCGGTGTGGGGGACGGTGCGGTGCATGCCCGCGAGCTGCTCGTAATAGCGCCAGCGCTCGTCGGCGTCGGCCTGCAGCAGCTGGCCCAGGCGCTTGGCCTCGGGCGGGTTGGTGCGCTCGAGGATGGCGAACCGGGTCTCGCTGGCCACGAACTCGCGCACCGGGATGGCCGGGGGGTGCGAGTCGAGCTTGAACGGCTGGCCGTCGCCGGTCTCGCTGGGGTGGAACCGGTACAGCGGCCAGTAGCCGCTGCGCACCGCGTCCTTCTGGTGCGACATCGACTTGGACATGTCGATGCCGTGGGCGATGCAGGTGCTGTAGGCGATCACCAGCGACGGACCCGGCCAGGCGTCGGCCTCGACCAGTGCCTTGGTGGCCTGCAGCTCGTTGGCGCCCATCGACACCTGGGCCACGTACACGTTGCCGTAGGCGCGGGCGATGGCGCCCAGGTCCTTCTTGCCGGTGGCCTTTCCGCCGGCGGCGAACTTGGCCACGGCACCCCGCTGGGTAGCCTTCGACGCCTGCCCGCCCGTGTTGGAGTACACCTCGGTGTCGAGCACCAGGATGTTGACGTCGCGCCCGGTCGACAGCACGTGGTCGAGGCCGCCGAAGCCGATGTCGTACGCCCAGCCGTCGCCGCCGATGAGCCACACGCCCTGCCGCACCAGGTTGCCGGCCAGGGTGGCCAGCCGCCGGGCGTCGGCCGCGGCCTCGCCATCGAGGTCGCCGCGCTCGGCCACCTCGGCCAGCCGCACCCGCAGGGCGCCGACGAGCCGTCGCTGCTCGGCCACCTCGGCCCCGGTCTCCTGGGGGTTGCCCGCCAGCGCAGCGACCAGGTCGTCGCCCAGCCACGGCGCCAGGCGCGGCAGCAGGACCCGGGCCTGGCGGTCCTGGGCGTCGAGCCCGAGCCGCATGCCCAGCCCGAACTCCGCGTTGTCCTCGAACAGCGAGTTGTTCCAGGCGGGGCCCAGCCCGTCGGGCCCGGCGGCCCAGGGCGTGGTGGGCAGGTTGGCCCCGTAGATCGAGCTGCAGCCGGTGGCGTTGGCGACGATCATGCGGTCCCCGAACAGCTGGGTGACCAGCTTGATGTAGGGCGTCTCGCCGCACCCCGCGCAGGCCCCCGAGAACTCGAACAGCGGCTCCAGGACCTGCGACCCCTTGACCGTGTCGTGGGGCAGCAGCGAGCGGTCGAGCGGCGGGATGGTGAGGAAGTGGTCCCAGCGCCGGCGTTCGACGTCGCGGTGCGCCAGCACGGGCTCCATGTTGATGGCCTTGTGGCGCACCTCGGTCTTGCTCTTGGCCGGGCACACGTCGACGCACACCCCGCAGCCGGTGCAGTCGTCGGGCGCCACCTGGATGGTCAGCCGGTGGCCGGCCAGGTCCTTCGACCTGAAGGACTTGTGCAGGAACTCGTCGGGCGCGTCCGCCACGGCCTCGGGCGCGAACACCTTCATGCGGATCGTGGCGTGGGGGCAGACGATGGCGCACTTGCCACAGTCGATGCAGATGTCGGGATCCCAGATCGGGATCTCCTTGGCGATGGACCGCTTCTCGTAGCGCGACGTGCCCGACGGGAAGGTGCCGTCGACGGGCAGTGCGCTCACCGGCAGCAGGTCGCCGTCGCCGGCCATGAGCACGGCGGTGACCTGCTTGACGAAGTCGGGGGCGTCGTCGGGCACGCTCAGCGCCATGCGGCGGTCACCGCGCACCGCCTCGGGCACCTCGACGCGGTGGAGCGCCGCAAGCGCGCCGTCGATGGCGGCGAAGTTGCGCTCGACCACCGAGCGGCCCCGCCGCCCGTAGGTCGCCTCCACGCCCGCCTTGATGCCGGCGATCGCCTCGTCGGCGGGCAGCACCCCGGCGAGCTGGAAGAAGCAGGGCTGCATGACCGTGTTGATGCGGTTGCCCATGCCCGCCTCGGACGCCACCCGGAAGGCGTCGATGACCCACAGGTCGAGGCCGCGCTCGATGATGCGCTCCTGCACCTCGCGGGGAAGCTGCTCCCACACCTCGTCCGGCCCGTAGGGGCTGTTGAGCAGGACGGTGGCGCCCGGTCGGGCGCGGTCGAGCACCCGCATCCTCTCCAGCAGCCCGAACTGGTGGCAGGCGACGAAGTCGGCGTCCTCGACGAGGTAGGTCGAGCGGATGGGCTCGGGCCCGAAGCGCAGGTGCGAGACGGTGACCGAGCCCGACTTCTTCGAGTCGTAGACGAAGTAGCCCTGGGCGTGCAGGTCGGTCGACTCGCCGATGATCTTCACCGAGCCCTTGTTGGCCCCCACCGTGCCGTCGGAGCCGAGGCCGAAGAACATGGCCTGCACCTCGCCGCTGGGGCGGGGCGGGCGGAAGTCGTGGTCGATGGGCAGGCTGAGGTCGGTGACGTCGTCGTAGATCCCCACCGTGAAGTGCCGCCGGGGCCGGTCGCCGCCGCCCTCCCCTCCCCTGGCCAGCTCGTCGAAGACCGGCTTGACCATCGCCGGGGTCAGCTCCTTGGAGGAGAGCCCGTAGCGACCGCCGGACACCCGGGGCGGCCAGACGAAGAGCGGCTTGTCGGTGTCGGCGGCCTCGGCGAGCGCCGCCACCACCGACAGGTACAGCGGCTCGCCCACCGCACCCGGCTCCTTGGTGCGATCGAGCACCGCGACCCTGCGCACGGTGGGTGGGAGGGCGGCGACGAGGTCCGCCGCCGGGAACGGCTGGAACAGCCGCACCCGCAGCATGCCGACCGGCTCGCCCGCGGCGACCAGGGCGTCGACGGTCTCCTCGACGGCGCCCGCCGCCGAGCCCATGACCACCACGACCCGGTCGGCGTCGGGCGCGCCGTGGTAGTCGACCAGGCCGTAGCGGCGGTGGGTGCGCACGGCCAGCTCGTCCATGACCTCGCGCACGATGCCGGGGACGGCATCGTGGAACGGGTTGCAGGCCTCGCGCGCCTGGAAGAACACGTCGGGGTTCTGGGCCGTGCCCCTCACCACCGGCGCCTCGGGCGTCATGCCTCGGTCCCGGAAGGCGGCGACGTCCTCCTCCCGCACGAGGGCCCGCAGGTCGTCGTCGTCGAGCAACTGGATCCTGCCGATCTCGTGCGAGGTCCGGAACCCGTCGAAGAAGTGCAGGAACGGCACCCGGGCCCGCAGCGTCGCCGCGTGCGCCACCAGGGCGAAGTCGTGGGCCTCCTGCACCGACCCGGCGGCCAGCATGGCCCAGCCGGTGGGGCGTGCGGCCATGACATCGCTGTGGTCGCCGAAGATCGACAGCGCGTGGGTGGCGACGGTGCGGGCGGCCACGTGGATCACCGCGGGCGTCAGCTCGCCGGCGATCTTGAACATGTTGGGGATCATCAGCAGGAGCCCCTGCGAGGCGGTGAAGGTCGTGGCCAGCGACCCCTTCTGCAGCGCACCGTGCATGGCGCCCGAGGCCCCCGCCTCGGACTGCATCTCGACGACGTCGGGCACCGCGCCCCACAGGTTGGGGCGGTCGGCCGCCGCCCAGTCGTCGCTGTGCTCGCCCATGGGCGACGCCGGGGTGATGGGGTAGAGGGCGATCACCTCGCTGAGGGCGTAGGCCACGCGGGCCGCGGCCTCGTTGCCGTCGATGCACATCCACCGCTGGTCCATGGGGGCTCCTCGGTCGGGCAACGACCGCCGGCCGGTCGGCCGGCCGGCGGCGCTGCGTCGGTCACGCCTGGGTCAGGACGACCTTGAGCGCACCGGTGTCGGCGGCCCGGCTGAACACGTCGTACGCCTCGATCATGTCATCGAGCGCGAAGTGGTGGGTCACGAAGCGCCCGGCGTTCACCTGGTGGCCGGCGATGAGCTTGAGCAGCGTCGGCGTCGAGTACGTGTCGACGAGCCCTGTCCGTACCGTGACGTTGCGGATCCACAGCTCCTCGAGGTGCAGGGTCGCCGGCTCGCCGTGCACCCCGATGTTGGCGACCCGACCACCCGGGCGGATGAGCTGGGTGGCCAGCTCGAAGGTCGCGGGCACGCCCACCGCCTCCATCGCCACGTCCGCACCCAGCCCGTCGGTCAGGTCGGCGATCGTCGCCAGGGGGTCCTCGCGGCCGTTGTTGACCGTCACGTCCGCGCCGAACTGCTTGGCGGCCTCGAGCCGGCTGTCGGCCAGGTCGATGGCCACGACGTGGGCGGGGCTGAACAGCCGGGCGCCCATCATCGCGGACAGCCCGATCGGGCCGGCGCCCACGACGGCCACCACGTCGCCCGGTTGGACCCCGCCGTTGAGCACGCCGACCTCGTAGCCCGTGGGCATGATGTCGGCGAGCATGAGCAGCTCCTCGTCGGACACGCCGGCGGGAGCGGCGTAGGTCGAGGTGTCGGCGAAGGGCACCCGCACGTGGGTGGCCTGGGTGCCGTCGACCTTGTGGCCGAGGATCCAGCCGCCGCCGCCGGTGCACTGGCCGTAGCTGCCCTCGCGGCAGTAGCGGCAGGCCCCGCAGGCGGAGATGCACGACACCAGCACCTTGTCGCCCACCTTCACGTTCTTGACGGCCGAGCCGACCTGCTCGACGGTGCCCACCGCCTCGTGGCCGAGGACGCGGCCGTCGGTGACCGCGGGGACGTCGCCCTTCAGGATGTGGAGGTCCGTGCCGCAGATCGTCACCGCGTCGACGCGGACGATCGCGTCCGTGTCGGCCTGCAGCGACGGGTCTCGTACCTCCTCCCACGCCTTCTGACCGGGACCGTGGTACACGAGAGCACGCATGAGGCCCTCCTCGTCACTCGTCGTGAGGCCGACCGTAGCGAAGCCTGCTGGCCGCGCCCAGGGCCGGACGGACGGGTCTCATCGGGGCCTACGGCCGTGATCGGCCGCCGTCACCCCCGTGCCCCGCGCAGAGGTCGCGCCCCAGACGCGACGACCGCCAGGCGGCGGGCCCGGGGCCGAGAGTCCGCTCTCCCTCGGTCCCGGGCACCGACCGCCCGGCAGGATCCCGCCACCAGGCCTGTTCGCCCTGGTCGTGCTCTGAGGCCGTCGGCCTCACCTCATCGGCATGTGCCGTGAGCCGGGGACGAACTCCTCCTCGGTGTCCGTCGGCTCGGTCTGGCGCTGGCTGGCCTCGTACTCGGCGGCCGCCCGGTTGCCGGCCTCGAACACGTTCGGCCCGGCGTCGGCGCTCGACAGGCTCGCCTCGCCCGCCTCGGCCTCGGCCGCCTGGTTCTCCAGGTGCCGGTCACTGCCCGACACGTCGGCCGGTGCCGACCGCTTCGCCGCCTCGGCGGCCTGGTTCTCCAGATGCCGGTCGCTGCCCGCGGCCTCCGCCACCCGGGCGTTCACCGCGGCCTCGGCGGCCTGGTTCTCCAGGTGCCGGTCGCTGCCCACCGCGGCGACGCCGACGTCGGCGGTCCTCGCCGACTCAGCATCGTCGTCACCGCAGGCGGCCAGGCCGATCACGCCGACCAGCGCCACCGGCGCCAGCCACTTCACTGCCCTGTGCTTGGTGCTTGCCATCGTCCCTGCCATCCTCTCTCGGATGTCCGCCATCCGATGAGGCGACGATGCGCCGATCGGGCCCCGCCGACCGCCGCAGATGGCACAGAGCGGGTGTGTCTTCGGTCAGCGACGCCGGTCACACGCCGGGGAGGTCGACGGCGTAGTCGCGCAGGCGATCGAGGTCGTGCACCACGACCCGGCGGCGGCCGGTCGACACGAGGCCGAGGGAGCGCAATGCGCCGAGGGCGCGGGCGACCGACTCGCGCGACCCGCCCACCAGCCCCGCCAGGTCGTCCTGGCTCAGCCCGCCCGGCACCGTCACACCCGTCCCGCTCGGCGAGGGCCGGCCCTGGGACGCCGCCATGTCGGCCAGCAGCAGGGCCACGCGGCGGGTGATGTCGTAGGCGCCGAACTCGACGAGCCGGCGGTCGGAGGTGCGCAGGCGGGACGCGACCATGCGCATCAGCTCGAGGGCGATGGCCGTGTGGCCGGCCAGGATCGCCCGGAACTCCTCGACCCGCACGACCCGGCACAGCACCGCGTCGACGGCGACGACCGTGGCGACCCGGGGCGTGGGCTCGTCGTCGATGGCGGTGAGCTCGCCCAGCAGGTCGCCCGGCCCGCGCAGGCTGAGCACGGTCTCGCTGCCGGTGGGCGAGGGCGCCGTCACCTTGGCGCGGCCCTCGGTGATCAGCACCACGAAGTTGCCGGGGTCGCCCGCGACGAAGATGGTCTCGCCGGCGCGGTAGCGCCGCGGTCGTCCGGCGCTCAGCACCACCGCCCTGTCGGCCGGCCCCAGGCGGTCGAGGAACGCGCCCGTGGCCGGCGTGCCGCCCACCATGCGGACCAGTCTTCCAGGCCACGTCCCGCGGCGACGGCGCCATTTTCCGTGTGCACTCCGGCGCCTGGTGGAGGATCATGCGCTGGTGGACGCGTCGATGGCGGTCGCGGGCCCGGCCCGCCGGTTCGTCGGACGCACGGGCGAGCGGACCCTGCTGCGTCACCTGCTGCGCGACGCCGCCGCGGGTCGGCCCGCGATCGTGGTCGTGTCGGGCGTCCCCGGGGCGGGCAAGTCCGCGCTGCTCGAGTGGGCGTCCGACGAGGCAGCCCGGCTCGGCGCCCGGGTCCTGCGGGCGTCGTGCTACGAGAGCTCGCTGCCCTTCGCCGCGCTGGGCCGGCTGGTCGCGCCGTTCCGCGAGCTCGCCGAGATGGTCACGACCTCACGCTCCACCACGGGGGGTGCCGGCCCTCCCGACCCCACGCTCGGGGGGGCGACCACCAGCGACCTGCCGCGGTACCTGGTCGACGCGCTGGTCACCCGGGCGCGGCGCCGCCCGCTCGCCGTGCTGCTCGACGACGTGCAGGACCTGGGCGACGCCTCGCGCACCGTGCTCGACGACGCGCTCGCGGGCCTCGACGACGCCGGGGCGCGCCAGCCGCTGCCGCTCTTCGTCCTGCTCACCGCCCGGGCGCCGCTCGACGAAGGCGGCCTCGCCGACCGGGCGCTGCGGCTGCGCGCCGCCCGCGGGGTGGGCCTGGGCGGGTTCGACGACCGCGAGCTCGCCGAGTTCCTCACCGCCGCCGGCCGCCGCCCCGGACGGCGCGAGGTGCGCGACCTGATCGAGCAGACGGGCGGCCTGCCCCTGCTGGTCGAGAGCCAGGTGCAGCGGTGGCGGTCAGGGCCGGGGCCGCAGGACACGCCCGGGCCACGCCACCCCGGCGACGACGCCCGGGTGCGCAGCATCGCCGATGCCGTGAAGCTGCGGTTCGAGCGGGTCGACGACCCGGCCCGCGCCCTCCTCCAGCAGGCCGCCGTGCTGGGCGAGCCGTGGGTGCCCGACGAGCTCGCCGTCGTCGCCGGCTGCCCCGCGGCCGAGGTCGCGGCCGTGACCGACGCGGCCGAGCGGGCCCGGCTCGTCTCCCGCAACGGGCAGGTGGTGCGCTTCGCGCACCCGCTCGTGCGCTCCGACCTGCTCGACCGCCTGAACCCCGAGCAGCGCGCCGCCATGCACCGGTCGACTGCCGAGCGGCTCCGGGCCTACCACGCGGCGCGCGGCCCGATCGACGACGAGGCACACGTGCGCATCGCCGACCACCTGCTGCGGGCGGGGCCGGACGTCCCGCCCGGCGAGATCGAGGAGGCGGCGCTGGGCGCGGGCCGGATCGCCATGCGCTGGACCGCCTACGACCAGGCCGCCCGCTTCCTGTCGGCCGCGGCCGGCGCCGCGGTCGGCCTGCACCCCGACGGCCTCCTGGCGGGGCGGTTCCTCGAGGCGGGCCGGGCCGCCTACTACGACTACGACGAGCCGCTGGCAGAGTCGCTCTTCGCGCAGGCCATCGAGTTCGCCCGCCGTTCCGGCGGCGACGCCGTGCGCCTCACCGCCGCCATGCTGCTGACCCGCATGCGGGGCGGCCAGCGCGCCCGACCCTGGGACGCCATCGACGTGTCCGAGCTGCGCGACGCGCTGCGCGACTGCCCCGGCGCCGACGTGGGCGTGCGGGTGCAGGCCCAGGCCGCGCTGGCCGAGGCCCTGATCGGCACCGGCGAGGGTGAGGCCGCCCTGCGGGTGCTCGAGCCGGCCCGCGCCGTGGCGACGGCCGTCGCTCCCGATCCGTCGATCCAGGATGCCCTGGCCCGCCTGGACTTCACCGCGGGCACGCAGCCGATGACGACGCTCGACCTCGACGCCGCCGACGGCCTCTTTTCCAGCGCGCTCGCCCACGCTCTGGAGGCGGGCAGCACGCTGACCACCACGCTGGCGCAGTCGCGCCGGGCGCTGGTCGCGCTGCTGCGCGGGGCGGTCGGCCGGGCCCACGCCGAGCTCGAGGATGCGGAGGCGCTGGCGGTGACCGCCGGCTTCTGGGGCGAGGCGGGCCTGGCCGCGGCGCTGCTGGCCTTCGCCGAGGTCCTGGCCGGGCGGCCGGGCGCCGCCGACCGCGTCCAGCAGGCCCACAGCCGCTGGAGCCGCACCGGCAACCCCTGGAACGCCGCCATCCTGGCCGCCCTGGGCCCCGCCCTGGCGGGCCGGATGGCGGGACCGGGCGGCGGGGGCAGCGCGGGCACTCGGGCCGGCGATCAGTCCTCCGCTGCAATGGGCCTCTCCCCCACGGCGTTGCCGGCGCCCTCCACCTTCGCCGCCCTCGCCGCCGTCGAGGCGCACGACGTCGACGGCGCCCGCCGCGTGGTCGAGACCGCCCGGTGGCGGCATGGGTTCCGGGGGCCGCCGACGCTCAACAACACCGCGGTGCCCACGGCCCTGGTCGAGGTGGGCGACCTGCTGGGCGACACGGCGATGGTGCGTGACGGCGCCGCCGCGCTCGGGCAGATGCACGAGCGCGGCGTGATGACGACGCTGCCCTGGCCGGCGTCGGTGCCGCGCCTGCTGGCGGTGGGCGCCCGGCACGGTGGCGACCTCGCTGCCGCGCGCCGCCATGTCGATGCGGCCCTCGACCTGGCCACCCGCGAGGGTCTGGCGCCGGAGCGGGCCAAGTGCCTGCTCGAGGTGGCCCGGGTCGCCGCCGCCCGCGGCGACCGTGCCTCGTCCGCCGAGGCGATGGGTGCGGCGGTGCGGGCCTTCGACGAGCAGTCGATGCACGGCTGGATCGCCCGCTGCGACGAGGTGGGGCGTGAGCTGGGCCTTCCCCCGGCGGTCGGGTCGTCCGGCGTGATCCGCGAGCGGACGATCCTGACCAACGACGTCGTGGGCTCGACCGTGTCGAACGCGCGCCTCGGCGATGTCCTGTACCTCGAGCAGCTCCGCGTGCACGACCGCCTCCTGCGCGCCCGGTTGGACGAGTTCCGCGGCGTCGAGATCAAGCACACGGGCGACGGGCTGAACGCGGTGTTCGACGACCGGGGCGACGCGATGCGCTGCGCCCTGGCGGCGATGACCGACTTCCGGGTCTGGAACGAGGATGAGCCCGAGCTGGCGCTGCAGATCCGCTGCGGCCTCGCCCACGGCTCGCTGGTCCCGTCGGGGGGCGACTTCTTCGGGCTGGTGCAGTCCGAGGCCGCCCGGGTCTGCAGCCTGGCCGGCGCCGGCGAGGTGCTGGCGACGGCCCGCGTCGTCGAGGAGTGCCCACACGGCGTGACGGCCACCAGCCTCGGCCGGCACGCACTGCGCGGCCTCCCGTCCGAGACAGAGGTGTTCATGCTACGGAGCGTGATGCATAGTGGGAGCGGCCCGTAGACGGGGGGCACGACACCTCACCCGCTCGGGCCGGCATGCGGCCGAGGTGTCAGGCGGTGGAGGCCCATGGGCGACGGAATGCCGTACCACCTCGAGAAGGGCCCGCTCCTGCGGATCTTCGAGGGACACCTGAACGGCGACCGGGCGAAGCTCGAGGCCGCGCTCGGTGCGTTCGAGACGGCGGAGAGCGACGACTCGGTCGAGTGGCTGTTCGCGGGGTCACCCGAACTGTGGAACGACCCGGCGTTCGGGACCGGGGACCCTGGCGACCGGCGGCCGACGGCCGACCAGATGCGTCGCCGCGTCCTCACCGAGTGGTTCGGGTACGAGGAGGACGCCGCCGGGAAGTGGGGGCCCAAGCAGCCTCCCGACCCGACGACCGGCTACTGGATCGGCTACCGGGGCGACGTCCACCGGATCGTCCGCACGGCGATGAAATGGGCGCTGAAGCTGGCGCTGGGGACCGGCTCGGACGACCGGTCCAGGCAACCCCAGCCGTGGCCCATCGAGCTGTTCTGGAAGTGCCCGGCGCCGTGGTTCGAGGCCTGGGTGGTCAGCCGGCGGGTGCCCCGCACCGACATGGGCCTGGTGACGGTGTTCCTGGTGTCGCCGTCGCACGAGGGGGCCTCGGTGGCCGAGAGCCCGATCGCCCACAGCCCGGTGGCGACGCCGCCTGGTGGCGGGCATCCGATCCCCAGCACCGAGGACGACTACGAGTTGCTGGGCGAGCATCCGCATCCGATCCCCGGTCGGCCCCGTGTCAAGAACCCGGTCGACCGGGACTTCGCCACTTGGGTCGTGACGCACAAGCAGCACCGCATCTTCGGGCATGTGGGCCGCGGGACCGGAGCGCGCGGCAACGGCGCCGCCGAGCTCGATCGGGAGAACTACACCGCCGGCCCCCGAGAGCTCTCGGACCTGACGATCCCGCAGCTCGCCAGGTGGGAGGGCAGGGACGAGATCGTCGTGGTGGCGCCGTCGATGGCGGCCGGTGGGGTCAAGCACGACGGGAAGGTGTGACATGCCCGAGGAACCAGAGCGGACCCCTGCCCCGTGGGAACTGGACTTCCCGCCCGAGGAGGTCGAATTCGTCCGGAGCAGGCTCGACGACCCCGCCGAGCTGATCGCCCGCCTGCGTCGGGAGGGCGACTTCGCCATCGAGCTGGCGCGTGCCGACACGCGCCCGATCCTCGTCTCGTGGTTCAGGCAGATGGGAATCGAGCGACGCGAAGGCGGCTGGTCGCACGACCCGGAGCGCACGGGGCCGATCGGTCCGAGTGCCGTCGGGGTCGAGTGGAACTGGGTCGGCAAGCACGACGAGAACGACAAGGAGGGGCGCACCTTCAACGACATCGCGCCCAGTGGACGGAGCGTCACCGTGCACGGCTTCACGCTGATGGGCGCAGAGGACGGCCGCTTCATGGTGCGCCGCTACATCGACTGGGCGGGCCTGTTCGCGCAGCTGGGCCTGAGCCTCAACTGGCGTACGCCGGTGGCGTCCGAGCCGCCCGACCGCGACGCGACAGAGGACGAGGAGCCCGGTGCGTGAAGGCCCTGAGCGCGGTCGCGTGAGGCGTGGCCGGCGGGGCGTCGTGCCGGGACGGATCGCCGCCGCCGCACGGTAGCGTCGGCCGGCGTGGACCTCGATGCCGCCATGGGCCTCGCCCTCGACGAGGCGGCCGCCGCCAACGGGCACGGCGACGTGCCGGTGGGCGCGGTCGTGCTGCGCGACGGCGAGGTGATCGCCAGCCGCCACAACGAGCGCGAGCGCACCGGCGACCCGACCGCCCACGCCGAGGTGCTGGCGCTGCGTGACGCCGCCGACGTGGTGGGGTCGTGGCGGCTGGAGGGCACGACCCTGGTGGTCACCCTCGAGCCGTGCCCCATGTGCGCGGGCGCCCTGGTGGCCGCCCGGGTCGACGCCGTGGTGTTCGGGGCCGCCGACCCCAAGGCCGGGGCCTGCGGCTCGCTCTACAACCTGTGCGCCGACCCCCGGCTCAACCACGAGGCCGAGGTCGTGGCCGGCGTGCGGGCCGACGAGGCGGCGGCGCTGCTCGCCGACTTCTTCCAGCGGCGCCGGAGCTGAACCGCGGCCCACCCGCGCACGAGCTGAATGGCTCAGGCTGCGACGGACCCGCCGCGGGGCACCGACCGGGCCCCGGCGATCAGGGTGCCGCGGGCGCCGCACCAGCAGCGCCAGTCGAGGACGGGGCCCTCGACGGTGTTGCGCAGCGCCTCGATGCGCGACCGGTCGAGCAGCACCTCCGAGCGGTGGACGTGACAGTGGACCGTGAACATCGCCTTTGTTCCTCCTCGTAATCCAGTCCATTCGTGCAGACCACCTGATCGATTGGCCATCGACAGGTCCGCAATTGGTCCCTAGAATCGCTCGCTGAACCGTCCACTTCGATAGCCACTTCCCGGAGCATTGGTATGGGATACTCCCTCGAAGCGGTCCTCGGCCTGTGGTCCGAAGGGCCTGGCCCCCTGCACCGCAAGCTCAGCGACGGCCTGCGCGCCGCGGTCGACGACGGCCGCATCGCCGCCGGGCAGCGGCTGCCGTCCGAGCGCGACCTCGCGACCCGGCTGGCCGTCAGCCGCAGCACCGTCGTCGCCGCGTACGACACGTTGCGGGCCGAGGGTGTGCTCGAGAGCCGGCAGGGCAGCGGCACCCGCACCCGCTCGCGCCACGGCCGGCGCAGCGGCACCGACCCCGCGGCGGCAGCGTGGCCCCCGTTCCCCGTCAGCCCCGTCTACCGCACGCTGATCGACGTGCGCGACGACGTCATCTCGCTGGCGTGCGCCACCTTCCCCGCCCACCCGCTCGTGGCCGACGTGATCGGCGAGGTGATGGGCCCCGGCGGCGAGAAGCTGCTCGCGCACCACGGCTACCTGCCCGCCGGGTTGCCGGCGCTGCGCGAGGCGCTCGCCGACCGGCTGACCGACCTGGGCACGCCCACCTCGCCCGACCAGGTCCTCGTCACCACCGGTGCCCAGCAGGCGGTCAACCTGGCGGCGCAGATGCTGGTGCGCCCAGGCGACGAGGTGGTGGTCGAGTCGCCGAGCTTCAGCGGCACGCTCGACGTCATCCGCACCCGGGGTGCCCGGGTGACCGTCGTCCCGGTCGACGACGGGGGCGTCGACGTACGGGGCGTGATCCGGGCCGTGTCCGAGGGCGAGCCCGCACTCGTCTACGTCATGCCCACGTTCCACAACCCGACGGGCGCGCTGCTGGCGGCCAACCGCCGGCGCGATCTCGCCGAGCTGGTCGCCGAGCGGGGCGTCCCGATCGTCGAGGACAACGCGCTCGAGAACGCCCCGCTCGACGACGAGCGGCTGCCGCCCATCGCCGCGTACGCGCCGCCGGACGCTCCCGTGCTGTCGGCGGGCTCGTTCAGCAAGGCGGCATGGGGCGGCCTGCGCGTGGGTTGGATGCGCGGTCCCGCGCCGCTGATCAGCCGGATGACCGAGCTCAAGGCCATGAACGACCTCGGCTCGCCGCTGTTCGACCAGGCGATCGCCGCCCGCCTCGTCCCCCACCTCGACGAGATGCGCGACGACCACCGCGTCATGCTCAACCGCAACCTCGACCTGGTCTCGGGCCTGCTGGCCGAGCTGCTGCCGAGCTGGACCTGGCGCCGGCCCAAGGGCGGGCCGTCGCTGTGGGTGGAGCTGCCGTCGGGCACCGCCTCGGCGTTCACGCAGGTGGCGCTGCGCTGCGGGGTCGAGGTCATCCCCGGCGACCAGATGTCGCCGACGGGCGACGACCACCGCAAGCTGCGCCTGCCCTACAGCGCCGAGCCACCGGTGCTCGAGGAGACCATGCGCCGCCTCGCCCGGGCGTGGGAGGCCTACGCGCCGAGCGACGAGGCCGGCAGCCCGTCGCGCCCGGTGGTCGTGTGAGCTCTGCCTCCCGCCTGTCCTGACCAGCGTTTTCCGACCCCACGGGCGGCTCCAACCGCTTTCTGAACCGCCCGGGTGCTCTGGTAGCGTCGACGGCGGAAGGTTGCCAGAGCGGACGAATGGGGCGGCCTCGAAAGCCGTTGTGGCCTCCGGGTCACCATGGGTTCGAATCCCATACCTTCCGCCACGGGGTCCCGGACGGTTCACCACCGTCCGGCCCCGGAGGGCCAGACCTGAGGTCATGGTCCGTCGACGTCCGCCTCACCGCGGCATGAAGGGCGGCAACTGTGCCCGGTGCATCGAGGCCTTCGGTCGTGTCCACGTCGATGAGTGCCGACCCGATGGACAGCGGTGTTACCGAGTTGACCACCGATCCCACGTCTTCGACCACGGCTGGGTTGATCACGTCGCGATGGATCGGGTGCCGGCCGCTGCCGAGCCTCGCGCGCATCCGTTCTTCGGCGACATGGGGTTCGCAGTGACAGAAGACCTCGATCCAGCCCCCGAACTCCTGGATCGCACGGTCCCGTCGCGCTCGACGCCACCATCCCTCCGCGATGACGCGCGGAAACGAACGGGCGAGGCGGAACAAGACCTCGGCGGCGGCATCACCAACTCGAGTCGACCACGCCTCGTCGCCGAGACCAAGCGTGTCTGCGAGCGCTTCCTTGATGCTGTCGAGGCTCAGTAGCGGCAGGCGGAACTGGTCGGCGAGGAGCTCCGCCACCGTCGACTTTCCAGTGCCTGGCGCTCCCGAAACGACAACACGACACTCCATGCCGTGATGATGGCCGATGACGAGCACGACCGTTCCGGCGTCGGGGACGATGAGGGGATGTCGCCCTTTCCGTTAGCTGGCGGCGCAGGGCGGGTAGGTAGGGGCCAGCGGACGGTCTCACCATGGGGAGCGAGACAGATGCCGTGGATCACACGCCCAGGCCGCACCTACTACGGCTGGCAGGATGTGCCGCGCGACGTGCTGCCAGGCGACCGTGAGTTGAAGTCGGTCCTGGTCGACCGGTTGAACGAGAACATCTTCACGCAGGACGCCCGGATCAGGGTCGAGGTCGACCACCGGGTGGTCGTGCTCGGCGGCGAGGTCGAGTCGCCGATCGTCAAGCGGATAGCCGGCGATGACGCCTGGGACACGCCCGGTGTCCTCGACGTGAGCAATGAGCTGGTGGTGTCCGGGGCATCCTGACACTCGCCCTGCATCGGCCGTTCAGGTCACGCCCTCGACCACGTACATGTGAGCGCGGGCAGCCCCTTCGCGAATGGTGCGGATCTCGGTGTACTCGGCGCCTCGATACCAGTCGAGCGCTGCCTGCATCGTCTGGAACTCGAGTACGACCGTTCGGCCCGCTGGTGCTTCACCTTCGAGCACCTCGACGTCACCACCGCGCACGAGGTACCGGCCTCCGGCCGCGACGATGCTCTCGGCTGCTTTGACCTTGTACTCGTCGTAGCGCTCGGGGTCGAGCACCTCACCCTGGTAGATCACGTACGCCGCCACGCTGCCTCCTGCCCACTCGGCGCCGCTCGGTGCGAGAGGCGCGCAAATCTACGCCGGCCGGGTGTCACCTGCCGCCGGCTTGGTGGTGCACGTCCAAGTCCGATCGGTCGGGGCGTGGCGTGCTGAGCGACACTGTGCCGGTGGCCGACGCACTGGATCGGGGCCGGGAGCTCTTCGGGCGACATGCGTGGGGGGATGCGTTCGCCGAGCTGTCGGTCGCGGATCGGGAGGCGCCGCTCGAACTGGAGGATCTGGAGCGGCTGGCGGTGGCGGCGTACCTGGTCGGCGCGGACGGGGAGAGCGACGACGCCTGGCTCCGCGCCCATCACGAGTGCCTGCGCCTGGGGGATGTGGTGCGAGCCGCCCGGTGCGCGGGCTGGCTCGCGCAGGGACTTCTGCTGAGGGGCGAGATGGCCCGGGGAGGCGGTTGGCTGGCCCGAGCCCAGCGGCTGCTCGACGAGGGGCATCACGACGATGTGGGTCGGGGGTATCTGCTCCTGCCGGTCGCGATTCAGTCCTTTGACGAGGACCCGGCGGCTGCCCACGCCACGTTCGAGCGGGCGGCCAGCATCGGCGTCCGTTTCGGCGACGGCGACCTGACGGCTTTCGCCCGGCAGGGTCAGGGCCGGGCTCTGATTCGCATGGGAGAAACGGCGGACGGGGTGGCCTTGCTTGATGAGGTCATGGTCGCGGTGACGGCCGGCGAGTTGTCACCGGTCTTCGCCGGGCTCGTCTATTGCGCCGTGATCGAGGCGTGTCAGGAGATCTTCGACCTGCGCCGGGCACAGGAGTGGACGGGGGCGCTGACCCGTTGGTGCGAGTCGCAACCCGGCCTGGTGGCGTATCGGGGTCAGTGCTTGCTGCATCGAGCCGAGATCATGCAGCTTCACGGCGCCTGGAGGGAGGCGGCGACTGAGGCGCAGCGGGCCCGCGAGCGGCTCTCTGGCCGCCCGACGGTGGGGATGGCGTTCTACCAACAAGCCGAGCTGCACCGGCTCCGCGGCGAGTTCGCCGAGGCCGAGAACGCGTATCGCCAGGCCGACCAGTGGGGACGAGATCCACAGCCCGGCCTCGCGATGCTGCGCCTGGCCCAGGGCCAGGTCGACGCCGCAGCCTTGGCGATCCGCCGAGTAGCGGACGAGGCGAACGTCCCGGTGACCCGGTCCAAGGTGCTGGCGGCGTACGTGGAGATCATGCTGGCCGTCCACGACCTCGAGGCGGCCGGCGCCGCCGCCGATGAGCTGGCGCAGATCGCCGACGACTTCGGCGCCCCGTTGCTGCGCGCCGTGTCCGGCCACGCCGCAGGAGCTGTGCTCCTCGGCGAGGGCGACGCCCGTGCCGCGATGGTCGTGCTGCGCCGGGCGTGGGCGGCCTGGCGGGAGCTGGACGCACCGTACGAGGCCGCTCGGGTCAGGGTTCTGATCGGGCTGGTGTGTCGGGAACTCGGCGACCGCGACACCGCAACGGCGGAGCTCGACGCGGCGCGCTCGGTCTTCCGGCAACTCGGAGCGGCACCCGACGTTGCCCGGGTCGAGGCGCTGTCGGCGACCGCAGGGCCCAGAGCTCCGATGGGACTGACCGGGCGCGAGGTCGAAGTGCTGGCACTCGTGGCGACGGGCAAGACCAACCGCGAGATCGCAGCCGCGCTGGTCATCAGCGAGCACACCGTCGCCCGGCACGTGCAGAACATCCTCGCCAAGCTGGGCGTCTCCTCTCGCACCGCGGCCAGCGCGTTCGCTTTCGAGCACGATCTGGTCTGACCCCGCGGCGTGGTCAGAAATGACCACGCGGGGATCCGCGCGAGGTTGGCGGATCCGGACGATGCCGGATCCAGTCGGTTCGTCCATCGTGGGGGTCATGGAGGCGACGGCGGGACGGTACGGCGCGTCGGCGGCTTCCGATCGGTCGAGCAGGGAAGGAACCATGTCCACCCACGTGAGTGAGACGAACAGCAGCCTCGAGGCGGTGCGCACGCTGATTCCCGCCATCGTGGCTCGCAGCGAGGAGATCGAGCGCGGGCGGCGGGTGCTGCCGGACCTGGTCGAGGGGCTGACGGCTGCGGGCTGCTTCCGGACGCTGGTGCCCCGAAGCCACGGCGGCGCCGAGCTCGACCCTCCCGCGGACCTGCGGGTGATCGAAGAGCTCGCCCGGGCCGATGGCTCGGTCGGATGGACGGTGATGATCGGATCGTTGGCGCCGGTGCTGCTCGGGAAACTGCCGCGCGAGACCTTCGACGCCCTGTACGCCGCGGGCCCCGACGTCATCCTCGCCGGCACGTTCAACCCGACAGGCGTGGCCACGCCGGTCGATAGCGGGTTCGCAGTCACCGGACAGTGGTCGTTCGCCAGCGGCTGCCAGCACTGCCACTGGTTCGTCGCCCACTGCATCGTGGACGACGGCCGCCAGCCGCCGATACGCATGATGGTGCTGCCCCCGACCGACGTCGAGATCAAGGACACCTGGACGGTGTCGGGCCTGTGTGGCACCGGAAGCCACGACTTCGTCGCCAACGACGTCTTCGTGCCGGCCGAACGCAGCTTCGTCGTCTGGGATGAACCGTGCCTCGACGCCCCGCTTCTGCGGATACCGGAGCTGTCACTCTCATCGCTCAGGATCGGTGCCGTGGCGGTCGGCATCGCCCACGGCGCCTTGGGCGAGGTCACCGACCTGGCCACCGGAAAGGTGCCGCTCTTCAGCGACGGCACGTTGGCGTCGAACCCGCTGTTCCAGAATCAGCTCGCCGACGCGGACGCCCGGTTGCGAGCCGCCCGCACCCTGCTGTACGCCGACGCCGCGACGTTGTGGGAGACGGCGGCAGCTGGCGCGCCGTTCAGCCCCGACCACCGGGCGCGGATCCGGGCAACGGCCACGTGGGTGACCGGGACGGCCGCGTCAGTGGTCGACATGGCCTACACCGCTGGCGGCGGGAGCTCGATCTACTCCAGCAGCCCCCTCCAGCGTCGTCTTCGCGACATCCACGCCCTGACCCAGCACTTCGGGGTCAAGCTCGACACGTTCACCAAGGCTGGTGCGGTCTTGGTCGGCCAAGACGTCGACCTCACCTTCCTATGACGAAGGACCCACCGACGGCCGGAACGTGTACACCAGCGAGCTCGCGGTCCAGCCCGACGGCTCGAGCCCGACGGCTCGGTGGACGATCACCTCGACGGGGGCCGGGGCGACGACAACCTCGCCGGAGGACCGGGCCACGACAGCTTCAGCGGCGGGCCCGGCGTCGATGCGGTCGCCGATGCCGCCGCCGGTGAGGTCGTTACAGGCACACCCTGAACGCCCTAGCCGGTGAGGAGCCGGGGCTGCCCGGCGTCGCCGATCGGATGGCGCGCGAAGAAGGCGGTCAGGCCCTGCGCCAGCGCCGTCGGGTTCTGCACCATCAGGAGGTGCCCGGTGTCCGGCACCGACAGGCGCTCGGCCTGCGGGAACCAGGACTGCACGAGCTCGCTCCCTTCCGCGAACCGCGAGGCGCTCTCGGTGCCCAGCACGTTGAGCACGGGCTGCGTGACGCGCTCGGCGTCGCCCGGCCCGAAGCTCCACCGCTGCACGGCCGGCATCTCGACCTGGAAGAACAGGTCGGCCTCGCGAACCGCCTCGTCGCCGGCGTCAGGGATCACGCGGTCGAGCACGGCGCGGTAGCCGTCGCCGCACACGTGGCGCAGGAAGGCGTCGACCGCCCTCGCCTTGTCGCCTGACCTGTACGCGCCGATGACCGGCTGGAGCGCGGCCGCGACCTGATCCGAGCTGGAGATGCCCCGCGCGGCAGGCTCGAGCAACGCCACCGAGCCGACGCGCTCGGGCGCATCCATCGCCAATTGGAGCGCGACCAGGGCACCGTAGGAGTGACCCACGATGTGGGCCCGGTGCCAGCCGACGTGATCCATGAGCCGGGCGCAGATCGCCGCATCGTCGGCGACCGTGAGCGGGCGGTATCCGCCGCCGGCGGGGGCGCGCAGACGCCGCCGGTAGCGCAAGGTCGACAGTCCCGTCAGCCGCTCGATCAGGGGGACGTACCACGAGACGAACGCACTGGCATGCACGAGCACGACGGGCGCACCCCCCTCGCGCACCTCGTAGGTCAACTCGACGTCGTCGAACTCCAGGCGATCCATGGCACACCCCCGATGCGATCGGCTACATAGAGTCTTTAGTGAATTAGTGGGTACTGTAGTGGAATGGCTGACGAGGTCAAGGCCTCGCGGCGCGCCTACCACTCACCGCTGCGAGCCGATCAGGCACAACAGACCCGGCGCAGGATCCTCGAGTCCGCCCGTCGGCTCTTCTCCGACCGCGGCTATGCGGGGACGACGGTCGCCGCGATCGCCGAGGACGCCGCGGTCTCTCCCGAGACCATCTACCTCTCACTCGGCGGCAAGCGCGGCCTGCTCGAAGGGGTCATGGACATCACCGGACCGCACGACTCGGTCGCCGACGACGAGAAGTGGTGGCTCATGGTCGCTCGCCAGCCCCATGCCGCCGAGCGGCTGGACAGCATGGTGGAGTACAGCTGCCGAATCCTGGCCCGCACCCGCCCGATCCACGCCATCATCCGCGGCGCGGCCGACAAGGAAGCGTTTGCCGCGGCGCTCGGCCGGCGGCTGCTGACGGAACGGTTGACCAACCAGACCGAGCGAATCCGCAAGTACCTCGGCGGTGCGCTCAGACCCGGGTTGTCGATGGCCCAGGCGGGAGAACGCTACTGCGTCCTCGCCAGCCCCGAGCTCTACCACCTGCTCACCGTCGAGCTCGGCTGGACCGCCGAGCAGCACCGGACCTGGCTGACCCGGCTGCTCCGGACCGAACTGCTCGGATCGGACGGCCCCTGACCCTCGCCACCGCGGGCATCATCTCCGGGTGGGGAGGAACCTCGCGGACAGCCCGGGCGTTTAGGGTCCATGATCGACCGGTTGAGCACGGCGAGCGTCGAACAGCGGTCGGCGCGGGCTCCGGACCACGGCAGGTTCGATGCCTTCTACCGCCGCCACGCCCGACCGCTGCGCCAGGCGCTGTGCCTGGCGCTCGGTGACGTCGACCTGGGCACCGAGGCGACCGACGAGGCCATGGCGCGGGCCTGCGCCCGCTGGGACGAGGTCGCCGCCTACGCCAACCCGCCCGGATGGGCCTATCGCGTCGGCCTCAACTGGGCCCGCAGCCGGCTGCGGCGCCGTCGCTGGCGCGACCTGCGGCCTGTGCCCGACCGCCCAGCGCCGGCGGTGCCGCACGACCACGACCTGACCGTCGCCCTCGGCCGCCTCACGGTCGAGCAGCGGGCCGTCGTGGTGTGCCGCTACCTCCTCGACTGGTCGGAGGACGACACCGCCGCGGCGCTCGACATCCCCACCGGCACGGTCAAGAGCCGGCTCAGCCGCGCCCTCGACCAGTTGGCCCGACACCTGGAGGACCCCCGATGACCGCCCACGCCGACCTCGAGACCCGCCTCCGCGCCGGCCTCCGCGCCGCCGGCGACGCCCTCCCCGACGCCGAGCTGTCCGATCCCGGCCGGGCCGCCGACCCCACCGAGCCCGACCACCGGACGGCCGCCGGCAGCGCCCTCGCCCGTCACCGCCGGTCGGCGGGCCTGGCGGCGGCCGTCGCGACGATGGTGGCGGTGGCCGGTGCCGGCGCGATCGTCGCCACCCGCGATGACGACGGCCGTGACGGCGCCGACGTTGCGACCGAGCCCACGGTCGGCTCGTCGACCACCGACTCGACGCCGCGCATGACCGCCGGGCCGACCGGCGTGCTGGGCGACGATGCCGGACCGGGTGTCGACCCGGTCGCCGGCAGCGCCGTGATCACCGATGGCGAGCTGGTCACCTACGGCCCCGACGGCAGACCGGGCGCCACCGTGCCACTCACGCCGCTGGCGGACGTGGGGGCCGCAGCGCCCGACCTGCACGGCGGCTGGATCGTGTGCGGCACGCCGCCCGCGCCAACCACGTCGACGCCGCCGGGCGGCACGCGCCCCACGTTCACCGTCCCCGACCCCGGCGCCGCCACGTCCGAGGAGCGCACCCCCGAGCTCGAGGCGGAGATCGTCGAGGCGGAGATGGAGCGGCTCGACGAGGTGGCGGAGGAGGCGGGGGCGCAGCCGGGCACCGCGCCCGCACAGCACAACGCGTACCGGTTCCGGGCCGGCGAGGAGCCGGTGCCGCTCGGCGTCAACGTCTACTGCGTCGCCGACTCCCTGAGCGTCACCGAGGTCGACGGTCGCCCCGTTCTCTTCTACGTCTCGCCGGCCACGTTCAGCGGGCGCCAGCTCGACCTGGTCACCGGCGCCGACGCCGCGCTGGAGATCGACGTGGGCGACGCCGGCCTCTCGGACGTGGCCGTCGGCGGCGGGCGCCTGGCGGTGCTCGGCGACACCGGGCTCGGCCTGTGGGACCTGGCGACCGGCGAGCCGATCGCCGTCGGGCCGGTCGACCTGCCCTCTCGCCCCGCAGACGCGACCAGCGGCCCCTTCACCGACGACATGGAGCTGTCGCCCGACGGCGCCACGCTGGCAGCGCTCGTCAGTGACGGCTCGGCGCTTGCGGACGTGGTCGTCGTCGACCTGGCCAGTGGCGCCGAGCTGTTCCGCAGGCCTGATGCCGCCCCGGTGGAGGGCGGCGAGTTGTCGTTCGACGGCACGTCGGTCGCCGTGGGCAGCTTCTACGACGGCCAGGCGACCGTCCTCGACGTGGCCACCGGCGCCGAGCGGACCATCGACGCCCACGGCATCATGCCCTGATGGGCCCTCGCCACCCGGCCGCCGATCACGGCGCCGGCTGCCAGCGGCAGCGCGCGAGAGCTAGCGGAACGTGCGCAGGCGCAGGCTGTTGGTGACCACGAACACGCTGGACGCCGCCATGGCCAGGCCGGCGAGCATGGGGTTGAGCAGGCCCGCGGCGGCAACCGGGATGGCGGCCACGTTGTAGGCGAACGCCCAGAACAGGTTGCCCTCGATGGTGCGCAGCGTGCGGCGGGCGAGGCGGATGGCCACTGGCGCCCTGCCGAGGTCGCCGCTCACCAGCGTCAGATCGCTCGCCTCGATGGCCACGTCGGTGCCGGTTCCCATGGCCAGGCCCAGGTCGGCCTGGGCCAGTGCGGCGGCGTCGTTGACGCCGTCGCCCACCATGGCCACCACCCGGCCCTCGCCCTGCAACCGGCTGACGACCGCCAGCTTGTCGGCGGGCAGGACCTCGGCCTCGACGCGGTCGATGCCCACCGCCGCCGCCACCGTGTGGGCGGTGCGCGCGTTGTCGCCGGTGAGCAGCACGGGCGTGAGGCCCAGGTCACGCAGCTCGCGCACCGCCGCGGCGCTGGTCGGCTTGACCTGGTCGGCGACCACCAGCACGCCCCGCGCCCGACCGTCCCAGCCGGCGACGACGGCGGTGTCGCCGGCAGCCTCGGCGGCCTCGCACGCCGCGGCGAGCTCGGGCGGCAGGTCGATGGACCAGTCGGTCATCAGGGCCCGGCGGCCGGCCACCACCCCGTGGCCCTCGACCACGCCCTCGACGCCCAGGCCGGCCCGGCTCCGGAACTCGTCGACGGCGGGCAGCGGGCCGACGCGCTCGGCGGCCCCGGCGGCGATGGCCCGCCCGAGGGGATGCTCGGACGCGGCCTCGAGCGCACCCACCAGGCGCAGCACCGTGGCCGCGTCGGCGCCGTCCGCGGGATGGGCCGTGCCCGAATCCCGCTCCGTCACGACGTCGACCAGCGTCATCGCGCCGGTGGTGACGGTGCCGGTCTTGTCGAGCACCACGGTGTCGACCGCCCGGGTCGACTCGAGCACCTCGGGGCCCTTGATGACGATGCCCAGCTGGGCGCCCCGACCGGCGCCCACCATCAGGGCGGTGGGCGTGGCGAGGCCCAGCGCGCACGGGCAGGCGATGATGAGCACCGCCACCGCGGCGGCGAAGGCGTCGGCACCGTCGCGCCCGGCGATCAGCCAGCCGGCCAGCGTGGCGGCGGCCACCACGATGACCCCGGGCACGAACCAGGCCGAGATGCGGTCGGCCAACCGCTGCACCGGCGCCTTGCCCGTCTGCGCCCGCTCGACCAGCCGGCCGATCTGTGCCAGCGCGGTGTCGGCCCCCACGCCCGTGGCCTCGACCACCAGCCGGCCGCCCGCGTTGACCGTGCCGCCCACGACCGTGGCGCCGGGCTCCACCTCGACCGGCGCGCTCTCGCCGGTGAGCAGCGACTCGTCGATCGCGGAGCTGCCCTCGACCACGACGCCGTCCGTCGCCACCTTCTCGCCCGGCCGCACGACGAAGCGCATGCCCACGGCCAGGGCGTCGATGCCGACGCGGCGCTCGCTGCCGTCGGGTGCCAGCACGCTGACGTCCTTGGCACCGAGGTCGAGCAGCGCCTCGATGGCGGCTCCCGCCCGCCGCTTGGCCCGGGCCTCGGCATAGCGGCCGGCGAGGATGAACATGGGCACGCCGGCCGCCACCTCGAGGTAGATCTGCCCCTGCGCCTCGCCCGCGGCCGCGGTGAGCGTGAAGTCGTGAGTCATGCCCGGGACGCCGGCGTGGCCCCAGAACAGGGCGTAGATCGACCATCCGTAGGCAGCCAGCACGCCGACCGAGACGAGCGTGTCCATGGTGGTTGCGCCATGGCGCAGGCTGACGAGCGCGGCCCGGTGGAACGGCCAGGCGCACCACAGCGCCACCGGCGAGGCCAGGGCGAAGCTGAGCCACATCCACTCGTCGAACTGCAGCGCCGGGATCATGGCCATCGCCAGCACGGGCACGCCCAGCACCACGGCGGCCACCAGCCGCTGACGCAGGTCGACGAGGGCGGCCGGCTCGATCGGCACGGCACTCGGGACAGCGGCCGGTGGGGCGTGCTGGCCGGCGACGGCATTCCGCTGGCGCAGGCCGCCGATGCTCAGTCCTTCGACCCGTGACGGCGGTGTGGGCGCCCAAACACCGGCCGCCACGCGGTAGCCGAGTCGCTGGATCGTCGACACCAGCTCGTCGCCGGTGGCGACGGTCGGGTCGAAGTCGACGCTGGCCTTCTCGGTCACGTAGTTGACCGTGGCCTCGACGCCGTCGAGCCCGTTGAGGCCCCGCTCGATGCGCGCCGCGCACGAGGCGCAGGTCATGCCCACGATGGGCAGGTCGAGGTGGTCGCGGGCGGGAGGATCGGCGTGCGAGGTCGCCATGGCGGGGCGGGGCTCAGCTCTTGACGAGGCGCTCGATGGCTCTGGTCGCCTCGGCCACCTTGGCGGACGCGTCCGGCGAGCCTGCGGCCGCGGCGTCGGTGACGCAGTGGTGCAGGTGCTCGTCGAGCAGGCCGACCGCCACGCTCTGCAATGCGCTGGTGACGGCGGAGATCTGCGTCAGCACGTCGATGCAGTAGGTGTCCTCGTCGACGAGTCGCTGGAGGCCCCTGACCTGGCCCTCGATGCGGCGCAGGCGGCGCAGGTAGTCGTCCTTGCTCATGCTGTAGCCGGCCATGTCCATACCCTATCGGGGTATCTGGCCGCCCGCCCACTCGCGTAGGGTGGTGCCGTGCTCATCGGATCTCATGTCAAGCAGGCCGACCCGCTCGGCACCGCCGCCGCCGAGGACGCCGACGTGGTGCAGATCTTCCTGGGCGATCCGCAGAGCTGGAAGAAGCCCCAGCCCCGCGACGACGCCGAGCAGCTGCGGGCGTCGCCCGTGCCGGTCTACGTGCACGCGCCGTACATCATCAACCTGGCCTCGCCCAACAACCGGGTGCGCATCCCGTCGCGCAAGGTGCTGCAGCAGGCCTGCGACGCGGCGGTCGAGATCGGCGCCCGGGCGGTCATCGTCCACGGCGGCCACGTCACGGCCGACGACGAGCCCGACGCCGGGTTCGCCCGGTGGCGCAAGGGCATCGACACGATCGAGACCGAGGTGCCCATCTACCTCGAGAACACCGCGGGCGGCGACCACGCCATGGCCCGCCACTTCGACACCATCGGCCGGCTGTGGGACCACATCGGCGACACCGACATCGGCTTCTGCCTCGACACGTGCCACGCCTGGGCCGCGGGCGAGGCACTGGTCGACGCCGTCGAGCGCATCCTCGCCATCACGGGGCGCATCGACCTGGTGCACTGCAACGACTCGAAGGACGACGCCGGCTCGGGCCGAGACCGCCACGCCAACCTGGGTACCGGCACCATCGACACCGACCTGCTGGTGGCGGTGGTCGAGGCGGCGGGCGCGCCGGTCATCTGCGAGACCGCCGACGAGGGTCGCAAGGACGACATCGCCTTCCTCAAGGCGCACGTCGGCTCGTAGCGGCCCGGCGCGGCCCGAGGTCACCGGTCGGCGAGGAAGGGGAGGTCGGCGCGGACCTCGGCCACGCGGGCGGCGTCGACCTCGGCGACGAGCAGCGCCTCGGTGCCCGCCCCCGAGGCCAGCACCTCGCCCAGCGGGTCGACGATGGCGCTGTCACCGGCGTAGTCGTTCCCGCCGCCCGACCCGACGCGGTTGGCGCCCACGACGTACGCCTGGTTCTCGATGGCCCGGGCCGCCAGCAGCGTGCGCCAGTGGTGGCGCCGGGCCGAGGGCCAGTTCGCCACGCACAGGTACAGGTCGGTGTCGGGGGCCACCTCCCACCAGTCGCCGGCGAAGCGCAGGTCGTAGCAGACGTACAGGCCGACCCGCAGGCCCTCGATCGTCACCCCGACCCGCTCGTCGCCCGCCGAGAACGACCCGTCCTCGCCGCCGTACGCGAAGCGGTGCACCTTGCGGTAGCGGTGCACGGTGCCGTCGGGACCGGCCAGCACCAGGGTGTTGAACGGCGGCTGACCGGGCGTCGCCACCTCGGGGCACGATCCGCACACCCACACGCGGTGCGCCGCCGCCTGCGCGAGCAGGAACTGCGACGACGGCCCGCCCTCGGGCTCGGCGGTCACGTCGGTGCGCATGGAGAAGCCGGTCGAGAACGTCTCGGTCAGCACGACGAGGCGGGCGCCGGTCGCCGCCGCGGCCTCGACCATCGGAGCCAGCCGGGCGAAGTTGGCGGCCTTGTCCTCCCACACGATGTCGTGCTGCACGACCGCCAGCTTCACGGGGACACCTCCTTACGAACCGCTGCGCGGCCGGCCAGGGTGGCCAGGCGGGCGGCGGCCTCGTGCAGCACCTCGCGGCGCTTGGCGAAGGAGAACCGCACCAGGTGCCGGCCCGCGGCGGGATCGCCGTAGAACACCTGGTTGGGGATGGCGACCACGCCGCAGCGGCCGGGCAGCTCGCGGCAGAAGGCCATGCCGTCGCCGTCGGGGCGCAGCGGGCGGATGTCGACCGTGACGAAGTACGTGCCCTGCGGCCGGAACACGCCGAAGCCGGCCCGGTCGAGGCCTGCGCACAGCTCGTCGCGCTTGGCCTGCAGGTCGGCCGCGATGCCGGCGAAGTAGACGTCGGGCAGGCCGAGCCCGGCTGCGATGGCGTGCTGGAACGGCCCGCCGTTGACGTAGGTGAGGAACTGCTTGGCGGTGGTCACCGCCGTGACGAGGTCGGGAGAGCCGCACAGCCAGCCCACCTTCCAGCCCGTCGTGTTGAAGGTCTTGCCGCCCGACGAGATCGTGACCGTGCGGTCGCGCATGCCGGGCAGGGTCGCCAACGGGATGTGCTCGAGCCCGTCGAAGGTCAGGTGTTCGTACACCTCGTCGGTGACCACCACCAGGTCGTGGTCGGCGGCGACGGCGGCGACGGCGCCGAGCTCGGCGCGGTCGAGCACGGTACCGGTCGGGTTGTGCGGCGAGTTGACGAGCAGCAGGCGGGTGCGCGGCGTGACCGCGGCGCGCAGCGCGGCCGCGTCGAGCCGGTAGTCCGGCGGCCGCAGCGTGACGAACACCGGTGTGGCGCCGGCCATGGCGATGGACGCCTGGTAGCTGTCGTAGGTCGGCTCGAGCACGACCACCTCGTCGCCCGGCTCGCACAGGGCCAGGCAGGCGGCGGCGATGGCCTCGGTAGCGCCCGCGGTGACCAGCACCTCGTTGGCGGGGTCGTACGACAGGCCGTAGAAGCGTTGCTGGTGCCGGGCGATGGCCTCGCGCAGCTCGGGGACCCCCCGGCCGGGCGGGTACTGGTTGTGCCCGCCGCGGATGGCCGCGACCGCGGCGTCGAGCACCTCGGGCGGCCCGTCGGTGTCGGGGAAGCCCTGCCCCAGGTTGATGGCCCCGGTCCGGACCGCGAGCGCCGACATCTCCGCGAAGATCGTGGTGCCGAACCCCTGGAGCCGGCTCGTCAGGTAGGGGACGCGGTCGCTCATGCCGCAGCCGAGCGTAGGGCAACGACCGGCTCGGGCCCTGTGCTCGCCGCTCCCGTCGGTTCCACGTCGTTCCGACTCAGACGCGTCGTCGCCCGCTGCCGGCCGCGCACCTGGGCGTGGACCTCGTGGGTTGTTGGCTAGCCGAGGCCGAGCTCGGCCCGCAGGCGGTCGTTGTCGAACAGGCCCCGCTCGCTCGACTCGGCCAGCAGGGTCAGCAGGTCGGGGCGCAGCGCGTCGTCGGCCGCCGCCGCCCGTGGCGTGGCACCGCCCAGTGCCGGGATGGGCTGGTCGAGCCAGCGACGCTGCTGCTGGCGGGTGTACTCGTCGATCAGCTCATGCGACTCGACGTCGTCGTCCGCGACGTACGCGCCGTCGGCGTACGTGTCCTCGTCATCGGCGTCGCCCAGCAGGCCGTCCTCGTCGCACACGCCGAACGCCCGCTTCACCGACGACGCGAGCGCGCGCTCCTCGCGCAGAGCCCGCTCGCGCGCCGGCGGGACCCTGGTCTCGGAGACGACGGTGACGCCGCCGAGCACCCCGCCCAGCAGCTCGACCAGCTCGTCGCGCCGGGCCACCGAGTTGGTCTCCAGGCCGATCGCCCCCTCGTCGAGCCGCACGGTACCGATGACGGCGGCTTCCATGCCCGGCGTGTCGCGGCTCAGGTGCCAGACCGGCTCGTCCACGTCGCGGTCGCGTTCGAGCGCACCGTCGAGGCGCTCGGCCACCACGTCGTCGTCGGCCGCGTCGGTGGAGCGCAACGTCACCTCGCACATCAGCATCGGGTCGCCCGACGTGTTCTGCAGCATCGGGCCGTCGCCCTGCGGGAACAGCGCCGCCATCACGCCGTCGACGGTGGCATCCGGGCGGAGGGCGTCGAGGATGCCGGCCCGCTCGGAGATCGACATCATGCGCACCACGCCGCTGCCATACCAGCGATCGCCCAGCGGCAGCAACCGGCAGCACACCAGGCGATCGTTCCCGGCGTCACCGAAGGACGGGGACGCCTCGGCCACGTGCACCCGACCGGTGGCCGCGTCGCGCAGGTGACGCCGGCCGTCGCCGTCGACACGGTCGACCCGGAAGACCGACAACACCCCGCCGCCGGTCCAACCGGCGCCCACGTCTCGCTCCCACCCGCTGAGCAACGGCCCGCGGGCCTCGAGGAAACGCGACCACCATCCGTCGAGGAAGAGCAGCAGATCGAGCGCCACGAGGTCGGCTCCCTGGCTGACGTCATGGTCACGCAGCAGGTCGTCGAGCAGTTCGATCGGCGCGGCCCTCATGACGTGCTCGCGGGCCTTGTCGAGCAGCCATCGCACCCTGTCGAGCTCGGGCAGCTCGGCCCGCCCCAGGTGGCACTGCTTGAACTTGCGGCCCGAGCCGCATGGGCACGGGTCGTTGCGCCCCACCCCGGGGGCGCCGAGTCGGGCGTAACGGCGCAGGATCTCGATCTTCGGATCGTCGGGCCGGCGGACACGGTGCAACAGGTTGGCGGCGTCACGGGCCCGGCCCCGGTCGCCCGCGTACCAGGCGGCCTCGTCGACGCCCGGGGGGAACCAGGCGTCGGCGTCGCACGCCTGGCCCGACAACCGCTCGGCGTCGAGCGCCCGCCCGTCGATGGCGGCCCCACGCGACCGTAGCCACAGACCGACGGCGGCGTCCTCGCCCCGGGCGCCCTCGCCCAGCGCCTGCCCGAAGCCGTCGATCTGATCGCCGGTGGCGCCCCGCCACCGCAGCTCGTCGAGCAGGGCGAGGGCGGCCGCCCACTGGCCGTGCAGCCGACGGCGCAACGACGAGCCCGGCCGGGCCGCCTCGGGCGAGCGGGATCGCGTGGCCGGATCGGTGGCCTCCGCTGCCTCGGCGACCGGTCCGGGGCCAGCGATGGCAGCCGACCAGACGTCGAAGGCCGCAAGGGCGTCGCGCAGCACGTCGTGGTCGTCGTTCTCGAGGTCATGGCGAGCGACGGTGGCCACCAGCTGGCTCAGGCGCTGGTAGTCGTCCCACACGCCGGGCCGGCCCACCGAACGCCCGTCGAGCTCCAGCCCGGCGCCGACGACCATCTCGCCGAAGGGAGGCCGGGGACGGTCGAGCCAGCCGGGGTGCTCGGCGGCGGCGGCCCACTGCAGCTCCTCGCCCCACACCGGCGACCCGTCGCCGTCGTGGAGGTCGTCCATGAACGCATCGAGCGCGTCGGCGAACCCGGCGGGTACGGGGCCGATGTCGGCGTCGGCCACCGGCTCGAGCGTGAGCACCCCGTGGTCGGCGCGTGCGGTGACGACCTGACCGCGAACGAAGTCGGCAAGCCACCCCGGAGGACCGTCGAGGTGGGTGGTGAAGAGGACGCCGCCAGCCCGGCCGGCCCCCCGCACCCGGTGCTCGTGCAGCCGCAGCCGTGAACCCGTGGGCGTGTGCAGGCCACCGTCGATGGCCGCCAGCCGGGCCACGGCCGCCAGGTCGGGATCGAGATCGAGCCGGGCGCCGGCCACCTCGTGCTCGGCCAGCCGGTGGGTCAGGACGAGGCGCTCACCGGTGGTCGCCAGGTCGGCGACCACGCCTCCGGGAAGCACACCGAGGGGCCCGAACTGGCCGTGGAGCGCCTCGTCCAGCACGTCGGTCAGGGCGTCGTCGTCGAGGACCCCGCCGCCGAGCGCGCCCACCACGGCGGCGCGGACCCCGGCCAGGTCGAGGGTACCCCCGGCATCGCACACGGCCCGGCGGGCGACGGCGGAGACGGCGTCGGTGAGCGGCGATGTCACGGTACCGGACCGTAGCGGCCGCGCACCGGGCCCCCGAGCCGGCCCGATCGAGCTCGTGGCCGGGGCGGCGTCGGCGCCGGGGTTGATCGTGTCGCCGGATGGCGAGACGCGATGCGCGCCAGGCCCGCCCGGTCGATGCCTGACGGTGTGTCAGATATGGTCACGCCGTGGACCTGCGGGACAGCGCGGAGGACGAGTCGTTCCGCGACGAGGTGCGCTCGTTCCTCGAGGAGGGCCTGTCCGGCGACTTCGCCGCGGTGCGGGGACGGGGCGGCCCGGGCGACGAACACGCCCTGTTCGACGAGCGGCTGGCCTGGGAGCGGCACCTGGGCGCCCACGGCTGGACCTGCGTGGCCTGGCCCGTCGAACACGGCGGCCGGGGCCTGCCGCTGCGCCGCCACGTCATCTACCACGAGGAGTACGCCCGGGCCCGGGGCCCCGGCCGGCTGGGCCACATCGGCGAGACGCTGCTCGGCCCGACCCTCATAGCCTTCGGCACCCCCGAGCAGCAGCGCCGCTTCCTGCCCCCGATCGTGGCGGGCGACGAGCTGTGGTGCCAGGGGTACTCCGAGCCGGGTGCCGGCAGCGACCTGGCCAACGTGGCCACCCGGGCCGAGCCCGACGGCGACGACTGGGTGCTGCACGGCCAGAAGGTGTGGACCTCGCTCGCGCACTGGGCGCACTGGTGCTTCGTGCTGGCCCGCACGGCGCCCGCCGACCCCGGGCGCCGTCACGACGGGCTGTCGTACCTGCTGGTGCCCATGCGCCAGGCCGGCGTCGAGGTGCGGCCCATCGTCCAGCTGACCGGCGACAGCGAGTTCAACGAGGTGTTCTTCGACGGCGCCCGCACGGCGCTCGACAACGTGGTGGGCGGCCCCGGGCAGGGCTGGCGGGTGGCCATGGGCACGCTGGCCTTCGAGCGGGGCGCCTCGACGCTGGGCCAGCAACTCAACTTCCGCAACGAGCTCGACGCCATCACCGCGCTGGCCCGCCGCACCGGCGCCGCCACCGACCCGGTCATGCGCCAGCGGCTCTCCCGGGCCCACATCGGGCTCGAGATCATGCGCCTCAACGCCCTGCGCACCCTGTCGGGCTCGGAGTCGGGCACGCTGGGCGCCGCGGCGCTCATCGGCAAGCTGTACTGGGCGGTCGTGCACCGCAGCCTGGGTGAGCTGGCCATGGACGTGCTCGGCGCCGCCGCGACGGTGAGCGGCGGGGCCGTCCGCCGGCACGACGGTGACGCGGGCGACGGGGCCGGCGGCGCACCTGGCTACGACCCCGATCCACTGCAGCGGCTGTTCCTGTTCAGCCGGGCCGACACGATCTACGGGGGTTCGAACCAGGTGCAGCGCAACATCATCGGCGAACGCGCCCTCGGCCTACCCAAGGAGCCTCGATGAGCGACCGTCCCGACCCACCCGCCGAGCCCGCGGGCCACGACCTGCTCGCCGGGAAGGTCGCCGTCGTGACCGCCGCCGCCGGCACCGGCATCGGCTCGGCCACCGCCCGGCGCCTGCTGGCCGAGGGCGCCACGGTGGTGATCAGCGACGCCCATCAGCGCCGGCTGGGCGAGACGGCCGCGGCGCTGGCCGGCACGCCGCGCGCCGACCGCAGCGGCAGCGACGAGCCGCTGGCGGTGCCCTGCGACGTCACCGACGAGGCCCAGGTGCAGGCCCTGTTCGCCGCCGCGGTCGACGCCCACGGGCGCATCGACGTGGTGGTGAACAACGCCGGCCTGGGCGGCACCGCCGCGATCGTCGACATGACCGACGAGCAGTGGGCCACGGTGCTCGACGTCACCCTCACAGGCACGCTGCGCTGCACGCGGGCCGCGCTGCGCATTCTGATCCCGCAGCGCTCGGGCGTCATCGTCAACAACGCCTCGGTGCTCGGCTGGCGCGCCCAGGTCGGCCAGGCCCACTACGCAGCGGCCAAGGCCGGCGTCATGGCCCTGACCCGCACCGCCGCCGCCGAGGGCGCACCGCACGGGGTGCGGGTCAACGCCGTGTCGCCCAGCCTGGCGATGCACCCCTTCCTGTCCAAGGTGATCAGCGAGGACGTGCTCGACGACCTCGCCCGCGGCGAGGCGTTCGGCCGCCCCGCCGAACCGTGGGAGGTGGCGACCGTGATCGCCTTCCTGGCCAGCGACTACTCGACCTACATGACCGGCGAGGTGGTGAGCGTCAGCTCGCAGCACCCGTGACGGGGTACACCAGAGCTGGAGGGGACGATGGCGCACACGGTGTTCGAGTCGCTCGACGAGGTGCGGGCGGCGGTGGGGACCACGCTCGGCACGAGCGGGTGGATCGAGGTCACGCGTGACCAGGTCGACAGCTTCGCCCTGGCGACGGGCACCGCGGGCACGACGGGCGCCGCGGACGCCGCTGCCTCCGACCGCATCGTGCCCGGCCCCCTGGTGCTGGCGCTCACCAACCTGGTGCTGCCCGAGATCGTGGAGGTGCGCAACACCTCGCTGGGCGTCAACTACGGCACCGGCCGCGTGCGCTTCCCCGCTCCGCTGTCGGTCGGCGCGCGGGTGCGGGGGAGGGCCGAGCTGGTGGCGTGCGACGACGTGCCCGGCGGTGTGCAGACCACCATCGTCATCACGATGGAGATCGAGGGCGGCGGCCCGCCCGCCTGCACGGTCGAGTCGCTCAGCCGCTGGCTGGCCTGACGCGAGGTGGTGGAGGCGGCGACGTCAGGTGGCGGAGGCGGCGACGTCAGGCGCCGTCGTCGCGCAGGTAGATCGAGCGCTTGGGCGAGCGGAAGAACTCGCGCAGCAGCGGCTCGAACTCCTCGAGCGCCATCGTCGGGTAGTCGGGGTCGAACGACGGTTGGTCGAAGTCGGCGCAGAACTCGGCGGTGAGGTCGTACCAGGGGTGACCGTCGAACTGGTCGCGGAGGTTCCGGTCGAGGCCCAGGTGGTGGAAGAAGTAGTAGCCCTGGAAGATGCCGTGCTTCTCGACCATCCAGTGGTAGCGCTCGTCGACGAACGGCTTGACGATGGCGGCCCCGACATCGGGATGGTTGAACGAGCACAGGGTGTCGCCGATGTCGTGCAGCAGCGCGCAGGCCACGTACTCGTCGTCGCGGTCGGCCCGGTAGGCGCGGGTGGCGGTCTGCAGCGAGTGGGTCAGCCGGTCGACCTTGAACCCCCCGAAGTCGCCGTCGAGCAGGCGCAGGTGGTCCATCACCCGGTCGGGCAGGCCCGGGTAGAAGGCCAGGCTCGAGGCGGCGATGCGCTGCCAGTCCTCGGCGGTCGCCTCAGTCATCGCGTTGAACGTGGCCCGGGTCGTGTCGGACGTCGGTGCGGACACGGCGTCACCTCCTGCGGGGGGTTGGTGCCCATCGACGCTACCGCCTCCCCGCCCGGTCCGGCCGGGCCGGGCCGCCGGCAAACGGCGCCCGCACGGTGGCTACACGGACACGATCACCGACGAGCCGTGGCCGAACAGGCCCTGGTTGGCGGTGATGCCCACCCGCGCGCCCTCGACCTGCCGGCCCTCGGCCCGACCGCTCAGCTGCCAGGCGACCTCGCACACCTGGGCGAGCGCCTGCGCGGGCACGGCCTCGCCGAAGCAGGCCAGCCCGCCCGAGGGGTTGACCGGCACCCGGCCACCGACGGTGGTGTCGCCGTCGCGCACCATCTGCTCGGCGCCGCCGGGCTTGCACAGGCCGATGTTCTCGTACCAGTCGAGCTCGAGGGCGGTGGACAGGTCGTAGACCTCGGCCAGCGAGACGTCCTCGGGCCCGAGCCCGGCCTCCTCGTAGGCGGCGTGCGAGATCGAGTCGCGGAAGGTCATGTCGGCCGGCGCCACGGCCGCGGTCGAGTCGGTGGCGAAGTTGGGCATCTCGATGACGGTGTTCGGGAACGTGGGTGCCACCGTGGCCACGGCCCGAAGCCGCAGGGCGGGCAGGCCCCGTCGGCTTGCGAACTCGCGCGAGGTCAGCACCACCGCGGCGCCGCCGTCGGAGGTGGCGCAGATGTCCAGCAGGTGCAGCGGGTCGGCCACCACCGGCGAGGCCAGCACCTCCTCCAGCGCCACCTCCTTGCGGTAGCGGGCATAGGGGTTGGCCAGGCCGTGGCGGGCGTTCTTCACCTTGACCGCGGCGAAGTCCTCGGACGTGGCGCCGTGGAGGTCCATGCGCCGGCGGGCGTAGAGCGCGAAGTAGGCGGGGTTGGTCATGCCCAGCAGGCGGAACCGCAGCCAGTCGGGGTCGTCCCAGCGCTCGCCGGCGTTGGGGGCGAGGAAGCCCTTGGGCGTGGTGTCCGCCCCCACCACCAGGGCGACGTCGCACATGCCGGCCAGGATGCGGGCCCGGGCGGTGTCGAGCGCCTGGGCGCCGGTGGCGCAGGCGGCGTACGCGGTCGCGACGCGGGCGCCGTTCCAGCCGAGCGCCTGGGCGAAGGTGGCGCCGGCCACGTAGCCGGCGTAGCCGTTGCGCACGGTCTCGCCGCCGACGACCAGTTGCACATCGGCCCAGTCGAGGCCGGCGTCGGCGAGGGCGGCGCGGGCGGCCGCCACGCCGTAGCTCTGGAACGGGCGGCCCCACTTGCCCCACGGGTGCATGCCCACCCCGACGATGGCGACGTCGCTGCTCACGCCCGTGCCTCCCCGCTGCCGGCCGGGCCGCGGGCGGCCGGGCCTGCGGCCGCCCGCACGGGCTTCCAGCGCCAGATCGTGCGGGCCGTGCCGTCGTCGTCGGTGTAGAGCGGTTCCACGACGAGCTCGACGGGGGTGCCGACGCTCAGGTCGTCGACGCCGTAGCCCGACGCCACCTGGCCCAGCACCACCAGGCCCTCGTCGGCCAGCTCGACCGCGGCCAAGGCGAACGGCTCGTACGGGTCGGAGGCGGGGATGTAGGGCGGGGGCGGCTGGTAGCGCGCGTCGGTGTAGGACCACACCCTGCCGCGGCGCGACAGGGGCACCTCGTCGAAGGCCTCGCCCGTGCAGCCCGGGTTGCGGCAGAACGCCGCCTCGCGGGGGAAGAACACGGTGCCGCACGCCCGGCAGCGGCTGCCGAGCAGGGCCGGCTCGTCGCCGGTCGTGAACCAGCCCTCGACGGCCGGCGCAGCGCTCACGGGGCCCGCCGAGCCGGCGCTCGCGGCGCTGCTGGGGCTCGGGCTCGCCATGTGCTCCCTCCCGTGGTGCCGATTCCTGACACACCGTCAGGGACCGCACCGCAGTGTGGCACAGCCCGGGTTTGGGGGCGAGTTGCGTGCCGTGGTAGGCAAGCAGATCGCAATGCCCGAAAGGACGGGTTTTGGGGGAGCCAAACCCTGATATGCAGCATCCCGAGTTCACCAAGACCGAGCGAGAGGCGCTCAAGGCCATCTACCGCTTCACGCGGGACGGTTCCGAGGCGCACACGGGCACCCTCGCGGACCGGCTGGGCCTCTCCCCCGGCACCGTCACCACCCTGGTCAAGCGACTGGCCGACCGCGGCCTGGTCGACCACCGCCCCTACCAGGGCGTCACGTTCACCGACAAGGGCCGGCGGGCGGCGGTCGCCGCCATCAGGCGGCACCGCATCGTCGAGCGCTTCCTGGCCGACATGTTGGGCTACGCATGGAACGAGGCCGACGAGTTGGCCGTGTCGTTCGAGCACGAGCTACCCGACGAGGTGACGCAGCGCCTGTACGTGGCGCTGCACCGGCCGGCGACGTGCCCCCACGGGTTCCCGATCCCCCAGCCCACCGACGGCGACCTGCCTATCACGCCCGAGCTCTACGACCTCGAGCCCGGCGACGTGGCCGAGGTGGCGGTCTCGGGGTCGACCGACGCCGAGATCCTGTCGTTCCTCGGCACGCTCGGCGTCGTCCCCGGCGTCGAGGTGGCCGTCGTCGAGAAGCACCCGTTCGACGGCCCCCTGGTGGTCGAGATCGCCGGCCAGACCCGCACGATCGGCCAGCGCGTCGCCCGCCAGGTGTACGTGACCCGAACCATCGAACCGGCGGCCGAGCTGGTCAACCAGCTGGCCGAACCAACCGACACGTCTGAGTAGACCCACAGGGGAGATGCACGACATGGTGCAGCTTTTCGCCGCCGAAGGCGGCTGGCAGGAGTTCACCCTCCGAGGGGGTGAATGGTTCGTCCTCATCGGCTCGGCGCTGACCGCGCTGCTGGCCATCGGCGTCGGCTTCCTGCTGATGCGAGGCGTCCTGGCCGCCGACCAGGGCACGCCGAAGATGATCGAGATCGCCAAGGCGATCCAGGAGGGCGCGCTCGCCTACCTGAAGCGCCAGTTCCGCACGATCGGCTACATCCTGGTGCCGCTGGCGCTCATCGTCTTCGTCACCTCTGCGGCCGTCGACAAGCCCGACGGGACCTCGGCGCTGTCGTTCGCCCAGTCGGGCTCGTTCCGCACCCTGGCCTTCCTCGCCGGCTGCCTCATGTCGGGCCTGACCGGCTTCATCGGCATGGGCCTGGCGGTCCGGGGCAACGTGCGCACCGCGGCCGCCGCTCGCGAGGGCCAGATGGCGCCCGCGCTGCAGGTGGCGTTCCGCACCGGCGGCGTGGCCGGCATGTTCTGCGTGGGCCTGGGCCTCATCGGCGCCACCACGATCATGATGATCTTCCAGAACACCAGCTCGGCGATCCTCGTCGGGTTCGGGTTCGGCGGCTCGCTGCTGGCGCTCTTCCTGCGGGTCGGGGGCGGCATCTTCACCAAGGCGGCCGACGTCGGCGCCGACCTGGTCGGCAAGGTCGAGGCCGGCATCCCCGAGGACGACCCCCGCAACCCCGCCACCATCGCCGACAACGTCGGCGACAACGTGGGCGACTGCGCCGGCATGGCCTCCGACCTGTTCGAGTCGTACGAGGTCACCCTCGTCGCCTCGATCATCCTCGGCGTCCCGGCGTTCCAGCGCATCTTCCCCGAGAACCCCGAGCTGTGGGCCGTCGGCGCCCTGTTCCCCCTCGCGGCCCGGGCCGTCGGCGTGCTCGCCTCGATCGTCGGCGTGTTCATGGTGCGCGCCGGCCAGAACGACCGCTCGGCCATGGCGCCCATCAACCGGGGCTTCCTCACCGCCGGCATCCTCACCGTGCTCGGCACGCTGGCCACCGCGCTGATCTACGTCGGCAGCCCCGACGGCCTGATCGACAACGTCGGCTTGCGCATGTTCGGCGCCGTGGTCATCGGCCTGATCCTGGCGCAGGTGGTTAGCCGCATCACCGAGTACTTCACCTCGACCGAGACGGCGCCGGTGCGTGAGATCGCGGACGCCGCAGAGACCGGACCCGCCACCACCGTGCTGGCCGGCACGTCGTCGGGCCTCGAGTCGTCGGTGTGGGCGATCATCGCCATCGCCGTGGCGCTGGGCACGGCCATCGGCCTGGGCGGCGGCGACACCCAGTTCACGCTGTACCTCGTCGCCCTCACCGGCATGGGCATGCTGGCCACGACGGGCGTGGTGGTGTCGGAGGACACGTTCGGCCCCGTGGCCGACAACGCCGCCGGCATCGCCGAGATGACCGGCGAGTTCCACGGCGAGGCCGAGCGGGTCATGGTCGGCCTCGACGCGGTGGGCAACACCACCAAGGCGGTCACCAAGGGCTTCGCCATCGGCTCGGCCGTCATCGCCGCCGTGGCTCTGTTCGCCAGCTTCATCGAGATCGCCGGCACCGAGGTGCTGCCCGCCGACGTCATCGAGGGGCTCAAGGACACGTCGGGCGGCATCTTCAGCGAGATCCCCATCAACGTGGCCGATCCCAAGGTGTTCATCGGACTGCTGATCGGCGGTGCGGTGCCGTTCCTGTTCTCGTCGCTGGCCATCCGGGCCGTGGGCCGCACCGCCGGCGTGGTGGTACAGGAGGTCCGCAGCCAGTTCGCCGACGGCAAGATCATGTCGGGCGAGAAGCAGCCCGACTACGGCCCCGTCATCGACATCTGCACCCGGGCCTCGCTGCGCGAGCTCACCACCCCGGCCCTGCTCGCCGTGCTGACGCCGGTCATCATCGGGTTCGGCATCGGCTACACGGCGCTTGGCGGCTTCCTGGCCGCGGTCATCCTGGTGGGCCAGCTCATGGCCAACTACCTGTCCAACGCCGGTGGGGCCTGGGACAACGCCAAGAAGTACATCGAGGACGGCAACCACGGCGGCAAGGGCTCCGACGCCCACATGGCCGCGGTCATCGGCGACACGGTCGGCGACCCGTTCAAGGACACCGCCGGCCCCGCCCTCAACCCGCTCATCAAGGTGATGAACCTGGTGTCGCTGCTCATCCTGCCGGCGATCATCACCCTGTCGAACGTGAGCGAGGACAACGTCCTGTCGAGCACGCCCGAGCCGGCCGGCTACGTGGTTGCGGCCGTCGCCCTGGCGGTGCTGCTGGGGGCCATCGCCTTCTCCAAGCGCTCTGGCGCCGGCATCGCCCGTGGGGGCGGCGACGGCGCCGTGACCACGAACGGCCAGGGCCCCGACGACGACGCGGTCGAGCCCGAGACCGCCTCGGTGAGCTGACGCTGACGGCGCCCGGCCGGGCGCCACGCCTCCGCAAGTGCGCCACTGGGGGCCGGCTCCGAGGAGCCGGCCCCTGGCGCGCCCCGACCGGTGCGCACCGCTTTTCGCCCACCGCAGGCGCCTGGTGCGCGACCATCTGCCTCACCACAACGGACGGGGGACGTCACATGGCAGGTTCGCAGGGTCAGATCCGCATCGATCGGCGGAGGTTCATCGCCGGCTCGGCCGCCGCGGTCGCCGGCGGCACGGCGCTGGCCGGGCCGTTCGCCGGCTACCTGGCGGGGCCCGCCGGGGCCGGAAGCCAGCCGTCGCCCGTGCTCGGCCCGGTGCCCGACGAGCGCGATGGCATCGTGCGGCTGTGGCTGCCGGACGGCTTCCGCTACCGGTCGTTCCACGACACCGAGCAGACGGTCATCCTCGACGACGGCACCGTGCTGCCCGGCCGCCACGACGGCATGGCCGCCTTCCGGGGCCGCGACGGCAACGTCGTGCTGGTGCGCAACCATGAGGTCAACAACCCCGTGCCCCCGTTCGGCGACCCCGCCGACGCCTACGACACCGCCACCGGGGGCGGCACCACCACCATCGAGGTGACCGGCCACGGCGAGGTGCTGCGCGCCTTCACCAGCCTCAACGGCACGCAGATGAACTGCTCGGGCGGGCCCATGCCGTGGGGCAGCTGGGTGACGTGTGAGGAGACGGTCAACGGGCCGGACGTCGGCCCCGACTTCACCGGCGCGCCCAACGTGACGCTGACCCAGCGGCACGGCTACCTGTTCGAGGTGCCCGCGGGCGGCCAGTCGGACCGCGAGCCCATCCGGGCCGCCGGTCGGTTCGCCCACGAGGCCGTGGCCTGGGACTCCGACCACGGCGTGCTGTACCTGACAGAGGACAACTTCGGCTTCCCGTCGGGCCTCTACCGCTACATCCCCGACGAGAGCCCGTGGAAGCGGCGCCGGCTGTCCAAGCAGGGCCGGCTGCAGATGCTGGCGGTCAAGGGCACGCCCCAGGCCAACCTGGCGACCCAGCAGACGGCGGGCACCACCTACCGGACGCGGTGGGTCGACATCGACGACCCCGACCCGACGTTCCCCTTCACCCCCGGCCAGACCGCCCCCACCACCAACGACACGGCGCTCAACCACGTCGGCAACCAGGGCCGGTCGCAGGGGGCGGCCTGGTTCTCGCGGCTGGAGGGCGTCACCTTCGACCGGGGCGTCATCTACTTCTGCTCGACCCAGGGCGGCGGACCGGCCGAGCCGGGGCCCAGCGACACGGTGCAGGGGTTCGGCAACGGCTTCGGTCAGGTGTGGGCCTACGACACGTCGGCGGGACGGCTGCGCGTGGTGTTCCAGTCGCCCGGGCCCGAGGTGCTCGACTTCCCCGACAACGTCACGACCAGCAAGCGGGGGACCCTGATCCTCTGCGAGGACAGCACCGGCGACAACTTCGTGCGGGGCCTGTCGCGCCGCGGGCGGCTGTCGGACATCGCCCTCAACCGGCTGGTTAGCAGCACGGGCACCCCGCGGTTCGGCGACGAGTTCGCCGGCGCCACCTTCAGCCCCGACGGCCGCACCCTGTTCGTCAACATCCAGGCGAGCCGGGGCATGAGCTTCGCCATCTGGGGGCCGTGGGGCAGCATCGGCGTCTGACCCCTCCGGCCTGCACGCGCAGGCCGGTCGGCACGGCGAGGTCATAGGTTCCGTTTCGCCGGGCTCGAGGTCATGGGTCGCGCACGGGGAACCTGTGCCCTCGCCCGCCGTGGAACGGCACCCATGACCTCGGGGTGGACCGGTGCGGCGCCGGCCGCCGCCGCCGTACGGAGGCAATGACGATCGTCCTCGCACTGCCGAGGCAATGACGACCGGGGGCCGACCGCTCGTGCCTCGGGGCCGCTCGAGCGGCAGCTCGTGCCTCGGGACCGGTCGAACGACAGCCCGTGCCTCGGGACCCCAGTGCCGCCGGCGACCACTGACGCGTCACGTTCACCTACCCGACGACCGACGAGCCGCCGACGATGGCCTGCCCGGAGCGGCAGCCCCTCGATCAGGGCGCTCCACCCCTTGACTTCGAGCGCGCTCCAACCCCTACGGTCGTCTCCGTGAGCGCCGCCACCACCCTCGACAACCGACCGCCGGAGCCCGACGTGGCCCGCCCCGGCGTCGTCCCGCCCGACGTCGCCGAACCGCACGAGGGGCTCAGCATCGCCCTGGTGGCCCGGCGCACGGGCGTCACCGCCCACACGCTGCGCTACTACGAGCGCATCGGCCTCCTGGCCGTGCCCCGCGACGACGCGGGCCGCCGGCTCTACGGCGCCGCCGAGCTGGCCCGCGTCGTGTTCATCACCCGACTGCGCATGACCGCCATGCCGATCCGCGAGATCCAGGCGTACTTCCGCCTGGTCGAGGAGGGGCCGGGCAACGAGGACCGGCGCCTCGCTCTGCTCGAGGCCCACCGCGACCAGGTCAAGGCCCGCATCGCCGACCTCGAGTCGGCGCTCGGCGTCATCGAGTTCAAGATCGCCACCTACGGCGGCGACTGCGTCCCGTAGCAGCCGGCCCGCGCCGCCGGCGCGACGTCACCCCGCACACCTCCCGGAGGAACCCACATGACTCTCCCTCAGCGCGCCCTCGGGCGCACCGGCCCCACCGTGTCGGCCCAGGGCCTGGGCTGCATGGGCATGAGCTTCGCCTACGGCACGCCCGACCACGACGAGGCCGTCGCCACCATCGACCGGGCGCTCGACCTGGGCGTCACGTTCTTCGACACGGCCGACATGTACGGCTTCGGCCACAACGAGGAGCTCGTGGGCAAGGCCCTCGGCCGCCGGCGCGACGAGGTCGCGCTGGCCACCAAGTTCGGCATCCACCTCGACCCCGACGACCCCAGCGGCCGGGGCGTGCGGGGCGACCCCGCCTACGTGCGCCGGGCGTGCGACGCCTCGCTGGGCCGGCTCGGCCTCGACCACATCGACCTCTACTACCAGCACCGTCCCGACCCGACGGTGCCCATCGAGGAGACGGTGGGGGCCATGGCCGAGCTCGTGGCGGCGGGCAAGGTGCGCCATCTGGGGCTGTCGGAGGCGTCGGTCGACACCATCCGCCGGGCCGCCGCCGTCCATCCGATCGCCGCGCTGCAGACCGAGTGGTCGCTGTTCTCGCGCGACATCGAGGACGGGATCGTCGCCGCCTGCCGTGAGCTGGGCATCGGCATCGTGCCGTACAGCCCGCTGGGCCGGGGGCTGCTCACCGGCACCGTGGCCAGCCTCGACGACCTGCAGGACGACGACTTCCGCCGCACCCAGCCCCGGTTCCAGGGCGACAACCTCGATGCCAACCTGGCGGCGGTGGCCGCGGTGCGCGAGATCGCCGCCGCGCACGGCGTGACCCCCGGGCAGGTGGCGCTGGCCTGGGTGACGGCGCAGGGCGACGACGTCGTGCCCATCCCCGGCACGAAGCGGCGCAGCTACCTCGAAGAGAACGTGGCGGCGCTCGATGTGGCGCTGACCGCCGACGACCTGGCCCGCCTCGACACCCTGCGCCCCGCCGGCGACCGCTACGCCCAGGCGAACTGGACCAACATCTCCACTCCGCCCCGCACCTGAGCTGCGCACGTGTTCGGTCGTGCATGCCTGCACGGCGCGCATCTCGCCGTCGACACCGACCCGCGGTGATCGAGCCGGTGTGGACGCCGGGCCGTCGCGAGGACGGAGCCCTCCGGTAGCGTGCGGCCCATGACCGTGGCGGGGAGCGGCGAGCCGATGCCGACCAGCCCGGCGCCGCGGCCGCCGGGGTACCAGGGGCCCGATCCCGACCGCGTGCGGCAGGTGGCCGACGCTCTGCTCGACGCGGCGCTCGAGCCGATCGTCGACATGGTCGTGACCACCGACGACGAGGGTTACGAGGTGCGGGCGGTCGACGGCCGCGTGCGCTTCCGCCGCGAGGCCGCGCCATCCGGTGGCGACCAGTCCCCTGGCGGGTGGGTCTTCGTCGACACCCTGGTCGAGGGACGCAACCCGCTGGGCGACACAGCCACCGACCGGTTCCCGTCGCTGGACGACGAGCTGGCCGCCCGCTGGCCCACCCGCACCGAGCAGTCGTACCCCCACGCCCACGACCACATCGCCCAGCTGTTCGACCACCCCGCCGCTCCCGACCTGGTCTGCCTGCACACGCCGGCCCACAACTGGGAGGATCAGGGCGGCGAGCGGGGCGAGCACGGCTCGCTCGGCATCGTGCAGGTGCGGGCGCCGTTCGTGCTCGCGGGCGCCGGGGTGCGGCAGGACGGCCTGATCCCGCGCTCGTGCCGGCTGGTCGACGTGGCGCCGACGGTGCTGGCGCTGCTGGGCGCCGAGCCGGCGACCGGGGCGCCCGGCACCGCGGCGCCCACCGGCGTCGACCGGGACGACGGCGGCCTGCTGGCGCGCCAGGACGGCCGTCCGCTGCGCGAGCTGCTCGACCCCGGCGCCGCCGCCCCCGACCACGTCATCGGCTTCCTGTGGGACGGCACCAACGCCAACGTGCTCTACGACCTGATGGCGGCCGGCGAGGTGCCCAACCTGTCCCGCCTGCTGGCCATGGGCACCGGCATGGGCCACGGGGCCATCGCGTCGCTGCCGTCGGTCACGCTGGCCAACCACACCACCATCCTCACGGGCACCCATCCGGGCCACCACGGCGTCCTCCACAACGCCTGGTACGACCGGGCATCGCGCCAGCAGGTCGTCACCAACTCGCCCGCCACCTGGCCGTGGTCGATGCAGACGCTGTCGCCCCGGGTCGAGACGATCCACCAGGCCGTGCACCGTGCCTTCCCCGGCTCGCGGACCGTGTCGGTGAACGAGCCGTGCGACGTGGGCGCCGAGTACTCGACGTTCGAGGTGCTGCGCGGCGGCGGCGCGCTCACCCGCCCCCCGCGGGCCGAGGACCTGCCCTTCGCCACCGCGCGCTTCGTGCGCCCGGAGAAGTCGTACGAGGTGTCGTCGCGCATCGACCACACCGGCATGGTCCAGGCCCTCGACGTGTGGGACGGCGCCCGCGACGGCCGGTCGGCCGACGGGGCGCCGCTGCCCCGTTTCACGTTCGTGAACTTCACCCTCACCGACGCCGCGTTCCACCACAGCGGGCCCTACGCCGACATCGCCCGCGCGAGCATCCACGACTCCGACGCCCGGCTGGGGCAGATCCTGGGCGCGGTCGAGCGCTCGGGCGTGTGGGACCGCACCGCGTTCTTCCTCGTGGCCGACCACGGCATGGAGGACAGCAACCCCGAGGTCGCCGGCGACTGGGCGCCCGCCCTCGCCGCCACGGGCATCCCGTGCCGCGACGAGGCGTACGGCTTCATCTACGTCGACGCGTGACGCCCGGGCGCGGGCGCAACTCCCTGGCCCCGTCCGCCGGGCGACCCGTACCGTGCAGCGCGTGACGACGACCGACAGCTCGCCCACCTCGCCGCCGTCCGGCCGCACCACCGTGCGGCGCCTGCCCGAGCGGGCGTCGTACGACCGGGTGGCCGCCCACGCCATCCTCGACGAGGGCCTGGTCGCCCACGTCGGCCTGTGCACCGACGACGGGCCGGTCGTGATCCCCATGCTCTACGGCCGCGACGGCGACCGCCTGCTGCTCCATGGCTCGACGGCCAGCCGGCTGCTGCGGGGCGGCGCCAAGGGCACGCAGATGTGCGTGACCGTCACGCTGGTCGACGGGTTGGTGCTGGCCCGGTCGGCCTTCCACCACTCGATGAACTACCGCTCGGTCGTCGTGTTCGGCGAGGCGACAGCCATCGGCGACCCGGCCGAGCGCCGCGCCGCCCTCGACCGGCTGGTCGACCACATCGTGCCCGGCCGCAGGGCCGACGCCCGCCCGCCGAGCGAGCGCGAGCTCCGCAGAACGCTGGTGCTGGCGCTGCCGCTCGACGAGTGCTCAGTCAAGGTGCGCACCGGCGACCCCAAGGACGAGGACGAGGACATGGACCTGCCGGTGTGGGCCGGCGTGGTGCCGCTCGCCACTGTGGCCGGCGCACCGGTGGCGGCCGACGACCTGCGCGGCGACATGCCGCCGCCGGCCTACGCGACCCGCTACGCCCGCCCCCGAGTCGAAGGGTGATGGTCCGCCCACCGCCCCCCGGCAGCCGGCGGGCGGACCATCACGACCCCCAGCCTGTCACCCCGGCGCCCGCCGAGGCCACATCCCCCGCGCGATCGGGCGGCGCATGGCGGCCGATCAGGTGCGATTGCTCGCCACTCCGCAGGTCAGGCCCCGGCGGATGCACGCCTCGACCTCGGTGCGCAGCTTGGCCTCGTCCCACGCGTTGAAGAAGTCGGCGTGCCCGGTCGACAGCGGGCCCGAGGCCAGCGACAGGTCGTGGCCGTTGCCGCTGACGGGGTACGAGATGGCGAGCAGCAGCTGGGGCACGGGCACCGGGTGCGAGGCCGGGCAGGCACCGCCCGCGCTGCGGGCCATGTGCCCGGCGTGGTCGGGGCTGTCGACCCGCTCGCCGTCCCAGCAGTCGGGGAAGCTGACGGCCATGCGCAGCGGCCGGCCCTCGGGACAGGTGGGCGGGCTCGCCGTCCGGGCCGATCCCGTGCCGCACGACCACGCGACGACGTCGAGCGACTGCGGCCGGGCTGCGTCGGGGTCGCCGCCCACCACCTTGAGCCCGTACGGGTAGGGCTCGACCGTGGCGGGGTCGATGCCGACACCCGGCCGGTAGTAGGCCACGGCGCCGCGGGGCGTGACCAGGGTGCCGTGGTCGTACAGCGCGGGCGCCCAGTACGACGCCAGGTCGCGGTGCTGGTCGCAGGTGGTGCCGCCCCGGGACAGGTCCTCGGCCGTCGAGTCGGCCGCCGTCGACGTGTTGCCGAAGAACACGTGCTCGTGCGAGTGGCCGGAGTGACCCGGCGCCACGATGGGGTCGTCGGCCGCGGCATGGCTGAAGCCGCACTCGACCACGAACTGGGGCACCCGGCCCTGCGGTCCCGGGTCGGTGGGCGACAGCCGCACGGGCGGGACGGCCGGCCTGTCACCGGACGGCCCCCGGTCGCCGGACGCGGCCGCGGCCGAGCCCGCATCGCCGGACGGGGCCGCCGCCGTCGACGGTCCCGGGTCGGTGGACGGGCCGCCGCACCCGGCCACGAGAGCGAGTGCGGCGGCCCCCACCAGGCCGCTGGTGAGGAGGCGGTGTCTCACGAGCGGGCCCTGATCGTCACGACGGCATGGCCGGCACCTCGATGGCATCGACGTCGACCGCGGGGGGCGGGCCCGTCGCCGGGTCGGCCGGCGCCGAGTCGGCGTCGGGCATGTTGTCCTGCGGCTCGGGCACGGGCGAGGTCTTGTAGTCGCCCGACGGCGGCTGCACCGCGGTCATGAGCGCGATCAGGTCGAGCGCCCCGGCCTCCCAGTCGCCGCCGCTGCCCTCGCCCTCGCACGGGGCCAGCGCCTCGAGGTCGCGCGGGGCGCTTGTGGTGAACGTGTTGTCCGAGAAGCAGTTGCCCAGCTCGGAGATGTCGCCGATGGTGCCGACGGCGATGTCGGCCAGGCGGGAGTCCTCGACCACGTTGCCCAGCACGCGGTTGTCGCGGGGATCCCAGATCAGCGGGTTCGCGATCGTCTCCGGGTCGGCGGGTGTGTCGGCCAGCGTGTCCTCGCACGGCCGGTCGTCGTCCTCGGGCGGCGGGATGTCGTCGCTCGGGTCGTCCTCGGGGAACGGGACCAGGCCGATGCCCGCCCGGTCGTGGTCGTACACGAGGTTGCGCTCGATGGTGTTGCCCACGCCGCCCGCCGGCAGGATGCCGTTGCCCATGGCCAGCAGCGCCACGTCGATCGCCGGGGTGTCGGGCTGGTTGTTGGAGTGGACGATGTTGCCCACGATTGTGGTGTCGCGCTCGGGGTAGCACAGCTCGTAGCTGCCCGAGTTCGGCACGATCCCCGCCCGGTTGTTGCGGAACGTCGAGTTGACGATCACCAGGTTCCCGCCGGAGTTGGTGCCCGAGTAGCCGAGGCCGTTGTGCTCGGACACCACGTCGTCGACGACGGTGTCGCACGGGTAGCACTGCCCGACGTAGAAGCCGGCGTCGGGGCTGCCCGACGCGTAGCTGTGCTCGATCAGGCCCTGGGTGGCGTCGTAGGCGTAGACGCCGTAGTCACCGATGCGGTAGGTGGTCAGGTACGAGCCCCGGTAGCCGTCCACACCGGTCCAGAAGAAGCCGTTGTTGGTGTAGTTGCGGGCCGTCATGTTCTCGATGGCCACCCCGTCGGCGCCGGCCACCCGGATGCCGTTGTCGAGCTCGAAGCCACCGTCGAGCACCACCTCGTTGCGGTCGAGGCCGCGGATGGTCAGCTCGTCGGTGTCGACGGTGACGGCCTCCTCGTAGGTGCCGGGGGCGACGAGCACCAGGTCGCCCGGCTCGGCGGCGTCGGCCGCCGCCTGGATGGTGTCGTGGTCGTCGGGCACCCGCAGCGTGGCACCGGTCGCCTCGTCCCCGCCGTCGCCGCCGGCCGCCTCGTCGCTGCCGCCCGCACCGCCGTCGTCGCCTCCGCACGCGGCCGCCAGCACCAGCACAGACGCCAGTAGCGCGGTCAACAGCCGTCGGAAGGTGGTCATCGGTGGTCGCTCCTCTGTCTTCCCGTCATCGCTGCCGTCCCCGTCGTGGTGTCGCGCAGATCCTGTGTGGCGTCACTCGGCCACCACCACGGCGCCGACCATGCCCTCGGTCGTGGTGCCGTGGATCGAGCAGTAGTACCGGTAGGTGCCCGGCTCGTCGAAGGTGTGCCGGTAGACGTCGCCCGGCTGGAAGTCCTCGACCTCGACGCCCCAGCCGTCGCCGTCGGAGGGCAGCACGTCGTGCTCGTTGCGGCCCTTGTTGGTCCACACCACCGTGGTGCCCGGCCGCACCTCGATGGCGGGCGCCCGGAACGTGTTGTCGAGCGAGGTGACGGCCACCTCGTCGCCCTCCATCGCCACGGCGTCGTCGACGGCGGGCAGGTCGCCGCCCCCGTCCCCGTTGCCGCCGTCAGCGCTGTCGTCGCCGCTGTCCGATCCCGTCCCCGTGTTCGACAGGTCGGCGCCGGCGTCGCCGCTGCCGCCGTCGTCACCGCCGCAGCCGGCGAGCGCGCCAGCGACGACCAGCAGGACGAGCACGGCGGCGAGCAGCGCCGCCGGTCGGGACCGCCGCGCCGGCGCCGCCGGATCGTCGACGCTCGACGCCGGGCGGCGCCCCCGTCGCAGCGATGTCGGTGCCGCCGGGCACCGGCCCCGGCGGCCTCGGACGTTCGGGTCACTCACCGGCGACCGCACCCAGGAACGCGGGGCGCTCGTTGCCGCCGTGCACGGTGAGCGCGGCCCCGGTGACGAACGGCGCCAGCGGCGACGACAGGAACAGGCAGGCGGCGGCCACGTCGTCGGGCGAGCCCATGCGGCCGGCGGGCACGGTGGCGGCCACCCGGGCCACCGCCCGCTCGTCGCCGTAGTGCAGATGGGCGTCATCGGTGGCGATGAGGCCCGCGATCACGGCGTTGACCCGCACGCGGGGCGCCCACTCGACGGCGAGGGTCTGGGTGAGGTTGAGCAGCCCGGCCTTGGCGGCCCCGTAGGCGGCGGAGCCGGGCGAGGGGCGGGTGCCCGACACGCTGGCGATGTTGACGATCGATCCGCCCTCGGCCCGGGCCTGCATGACCCGGTTGGCGGCCTGCGCCACGGTGAAGGGGGCGAGCAGGTTGAGGGCGACGACCCGCTCGTTGAATCGGGCCGAGACGGTGGCCGAGTCGGCCTGCGGTGCGCCGCCCGCGTTGTTGACGACCACGTCGAGGCGGCCCCACCGCTCGACGATGCCGTCCACCATCGCCTCGACCTGGGCGGGCTCGCGCACGTCGCAGGCCATGAACCCCCCGGGGCCGGGGCCCTCGGCTGGCCCGCCGGCCTCGGGGGCGGTGCGGCCGCACACCACGACCGTGGCGCCGGCCCGGGCGTAGCCCGCCGCGATGCGGCGGCCGATGCCCCGGGTGCCACCGGTCACCAGCACCACCCGGCCGCGGTGGCCGAGCGGCCCCTCGTCGAGCCGCCAGCGGTCGAGCGGGCCGCCGCCGGATGCACCACCTGCGCTGTCGTCGTCCGGCCTGTCGCCGGCACCGTCGGATGGGTTGTTCACCGTGCCTCCCGCGGCCTACCTTGCCACGCGTCCTGACGTTCCGTCAGAAAACGCCGGCCAGTGCCGGCGCACCGACGAGGGGTACGGCTCATGCCCATCACCACCAGCATCGACGACGACGGCATCGCCGAGGTCGTGATGGACAACCCCCCGGTCAACGCCCTGAGCGTGGCCGGGTGGTTCGAGCTGGGGGCGGCGCTCCGGGGCCTCGGCGCCGACCCGGCGGTGCGGGTGGTCGTGCTGCGCGCCGAGGGACGGGGGTTCAACGCCGGGGTCGACATCAAGGAGATGCAGGCGACCGAGGGCTTCGACGCCCTCGTGGGCGCCAACCGTGGTTGCTACGACGCCTTCGCTGCTGTGTACGACTGCGCGGTCCCGGTCATCGCTGCGGTCAACGGCTACTGCCTCGGCGGCGGCATCGGCCTGGTGGGCAACGCCGACATCATCGTCGCCGCCGAGGACGCCACGTTCGGGCTGCCCGAGGTCGACCGGGGCGCGCTCGGCGCCGCCACCCACCTGTCGCGCCTGGTGCCCCAGCACAGGGCGCGGGCCATGGTCTACACGTCGGCCATGGCCACGGCCGCAGAGCTGCACGGCTTCGGCTCGGTGTTGCGCGTCGTGCCGCCGGGCGAGCTGCGGGTGGCGGCGCGCGAGGTGGCGGCCCAGATCGCCGCCAAGTCGTCGACGGTCATCCGGGCGGCCAAGGAGTCGCTCAACGGCATCGACCTGTGGGACGTGAAGCGCAGCTACCGCTTCGAGCAGGGGTTCACGTTCGAGCTCAACCTGTCGGGCGTGGCCGACGAGCACCGAGACGCGTTCGTCGAGGGCCGCGCCACCGACACCTCACGCTGACCTGGCGGCGGCGCCTCCCCGCGTTTTCCTGGCGGGCCCGGCCGCCCCGACGACCGATCCCGCGGCGAGAAGGACGGACATGGCAGACAAGTTGATGACCGAGGACGAGGTGGCGGCCCGACTGCGGTCGGGCATGACCGTCGCCATCGGTGGCTGGGCCAGCCGACGCAAGCCCCTGGCGATCGTGCGGGCCATCGTGCGCAGCGACGTGCGCGACCTGACCGTCGTCACCCACGGCGGGCCCGACCTGGGGCTGCTGTGCGCGGCCGGCAAGGTGCGGCGGGCCGTCTACGCCTTCGTCTCGCTCGACACCATCCCGCTCGAGCCCCACTTCCGCCGGGCCCGCGAGTCGGGCGCCATCGAGGACGAGCCGCTCGACGAGGGGCTGTTCCACCTCGGGCTGCAGGCGGCGGCGTGGCGGGTGCCGTTCCTGCCCAGCCGGGCGGGGCTGGGCTCGGACCTGCTGCGCGACAACCCCCGGCTCGCCACCTTCACGTCGCCGGTGCCCGGCCCCGGCGGGATCGTGGAGCAGCTGGTGGCCATGCCCGCCTTCGAGCTGGACGCCGCCATCTGCCACCTCAACGTGGCCGACGCCCGGGGCAACGCCATGTTCCTCGGACCGGACCTGTACTGGGACGACCTCATGCTGCAGGCGGCGCCCACCGGCGGCCGCTTCATCTCGGTCGAACGGGTCGTGCCCACCGATCAGCTGGCTGCGCAGGGCTGCCTCCATCAGATGCGGGTCAGCCGCATGATGGTCGACGGCGTCGTCGAGGCGCCGCGGGGCGCCCACTTCACTCTGTGCGACCCCGAGTACCCCCGCGACGAGGAGGCGCAGCGGGCGTACGCGGCCTCGGCCCGCAGCCCCGAGGCCTGGGCCGGGTTCCGGGCCGCCTGGATCGACATCGGCGAGGACGAGTACCGGCGCAAGGTGCGGGAGGCGGCGCGATGAGCGGCGGGGACGCCACCCGGGCCGAGGTGTGCGTCGTCGCGGTGGCCGAGTGCTTCCGCGGTGACGGCGAGATCCTGGCCAACCCGATCGGCACCATCCCCATGATCGGCGGGCGCCTGGCCCGGGCCACCTTCGCGCCCGACCTATGCATGACCGACGGCGAGGCCACGCTCATCGCCAACGACCGGGCCGCCGTCGCCCCCGGCGAGCGGGTCGTCGAGTACTGGAACCCCTACCGGTCGATGTTCGACTGGGTGTGGTCGGGACGGCGCCACGTGATGATGGGCGCCACCCAGGTCGACCGCCACGGCAACCAGAACCTGGCCGCCATCGGCGACTACGCCCGGCCCAAGGTGCAGCTGCTCGGCTACCGGGGCGCGCCCGGCAACACGATCAACGACCCCACCAGCTACTGGGTGCCCAACCACAGCCCCAAGGTGTTCGTGCCCGCGGTCGACACGGTCACCGGCATCGGCTGGGACCGGGCCGCGGCGCTGGGCGAGGCCGGGCGGTTCGTCGACGTCCGCCGGGTGGTGACCAACCTGGCGGTGCTCGACTTCGAGACGCCCGACCGGCGCATGCGGCTGCGCTCGGTCCACCCCGGCGTCTCGGTCGACGAGGTCGTGGCGGCGACCGGGTTCGAGCTGGTGGTCGCCGACGAGGTGAGCCGCTCGCGCCTGCCGACCCGCGACGAGCTGCGCCTCATCCGCGAGGTGATCGACCCCGACGGCACCCGCGACGCCGAGGTCGCGGCGGGGTGACCGGCCGCCGCCCGCTGCCGACCGGCGCGCCGGGCGCTGGCGGGCGCGCTCCACCGACCGTAGGCTGGCCCCCATGTCTGACACACCGTCAGATTTGGCCGGTCACCCGGCGCTGCGCACCCGCTTCTGCGCGCTGGTGGGGTGCCGGCTGCCGGTGGTCCAGACCGGCATGGGGTGGGTGTCGGGCGCCTCGCTGACCGCCGCCACCTCGGCCGCGGGCGGGTTCGGCATCCTCGCCGCCGTCACCATGACGGGCGACCAGATGGCCACCGCGATCGCGTCCGTCAAGCAGCGCACCGGCAGCCCGTTCGGGGTCAACCTGCGGGCCGACCAGCCCGACCTCGCCGACCGCATCGACCTGTGCGTGCGCGAGGGCGTGCGGCTCGTCAGCTTCGCCGGCGCACCCACCAAGGACGCCATCGGCCGCCTGCACGATGCCGGCAGCCTGGTCATGCCGACGGTGGGCGCCCGGCGCCACGCCGAGAAGATGCACGACTGGGGGGTCGACGCGATCATCGCCCAGGGCGGCGAGGGCGGGGGCCACACCGGCACCGTGCCCACCTCGCTGCTGCTGCCCCAGGTGGTCGACGCCGTCGGGCACGCCATCCCCGTGCTCGGCGCGGGTGGGTTCCACGACGGGCGGGGCCTGGTGGCCGCCCTGGCGTGGGGCGCGGACGGCGTGGCGATGGGCACCCGCTTCCTGCTCACGGCCGAGAGCCACGTGCCCGACGACATCAAGGCCCGCTACCTGGCCGCCGCGGTCACCGACACGGTGGTGACCACCGCGCTCGACGGGACGCCGCAGCGGGTCATCCGCACGGCCACGGTCGACCGGCTCGAGCGCTCGTCGGCCCTCACCCGCCTGCCCCAGGCGCTGCGCTCGGCCCTCGCCTTCCGCAAGCTGACCGGCACGCCTGTGCGCGACCTCGTGCGCGAGGGCCTGGCCATGCGCCGCAACCAGTCGCTGACCTGGGCGCAGGTGGCGATGGCCGCCAACGCGCCGATGCTCGTCAAGGCGGCGCTGGTCGACGGGCGGCCCGAGGCCGGCGTGCTGCCCACCGGCCAGGTGACGGGCGTGCTGGCGGAGGCGCCCCCGGTCGCCGACCTGCTCGACCGCATCGAGGCCGAGGCCGTGACCACCCTCACCCGGCTGGACAGCACCTCATGACCCCGCCCGCGGCCCTCCGGGTCCGAGCCCTTTCCACCCGTCCCCCCGAGCCGGGCCCATGACCTCGACGATGTGCCGGGCGGAACCCATCACCCCGGGCACGGCGCCGCCGCGCAGGCGGCGAGGCCGATGGACCTGAGCTGGAGCGAGAGCGAGCAGGCGTTCCGGGCCGAGGCCCGGGCCTGGCTCGAGGAGAACCTCGCCGCCTGGCACGCCGAGCACGGCGGTCGGGACGCGATCGCCTCGGGCGACACCCGCACCGGCTTCGCCCAACACCTCACCTGGGAGCGGCGCCTCCACGACGGTGGCTGGGCCGCGGTCTCCTGGCCGACCGCGTACGGGGGCCGCGACGCCTCGCTGTGGGAGTGGCTGATCTTCGAGGAGGAGTACCACCGGGTCGACGCCCCGCCCCGGGTGACCCAGAACGGCATCTTCCTGCTCGCCCCCACGGTGTTCGAGTTCGGCACCCCCGCCCAGCAGGCCCACATCCTGCCCCGCATGGCGGCGGCCGAGGACCTGTGGTGCCAGGGCTGGTCCGAGCCGGACGCCGGGAGCGACCTGGCCGCCATCTCGTCGCGGGCCACCCGGGACGAGGGCGGCTGGCGCCTCGACGGCCAGAAGACCTGGACCACGCGGGGCGCCTTCTGCACCCACCTGTTCGGGCTCTTCCGGACCGACCCGACATCGGAGCGGCACCGCGGGCTGAGTTACCTGCTCGTCCCCCTCGACACCGCCGGCGTCACCGTGCGCGGGTTCGGTCGGCTCGACGGCGACGAAGGGTTCGCCGACGTGTTCTTCGACGACGCCTTCCTGGCCGACGACGCCGCCCCGGGCGGGGTCCTGCTGGGCGACGAGGGCGCGGGGTGGCAGGTGGCGATGGCCACCACCGGCTCGGAGCGGGGCCTGACGCTCCGCTCGCCCGGCCGCTTCCTGGCCACGGCGGCCCGGCTGATCGAGCTCTACCGCGCGCACTCCGCGCCACGCCTGCGCGAGCGAGTCGCCGAGGCGTGGATGCGGGCCGAGGCCTACCGGCTGTTCACGCTCGACACCGTGACCCGCCTGGCGGGCGGGGCGGTGATGGGGGCGGACAGCTCGATCAACAAGATCTGGTGGTCCGAGCTCGACTGCGAGCTGCACGAACTGGCGCTCGAGCTGCTGGGGCCCGACGCCGAGGTCGAGGGCCCCTGGTCGAAGGGCTGGCAGTTCTCGCTGTCGGGCCCCATCTACGCGGGCACCAACGAGATCCAGCGCAACATCGCCGCCGAGCGGGTGCTCGGCCTGCCGAGGAGGTAGGCCCCGTGTTCTTCGGCTTCGACGACGACCAGCTCGCCTTCCGCGACGCCGCCCGCGACCTGTTCGAGAAGGAGTGCCCGCCGGCCGTCGTGCGGGCCGCGTGGGAGGCGCCCGCCGGAGCGCTCGATCGCACGGTGTGGGACCGCCTCGCCGAGATGGGCGTGCCGGCCACGCTGGTGCCCGAGGCCGGCGACGGCCTGGGCCTCGACGAGCAGGCGCTGGTGCTCGTGCTCGAGGAAGCCGGCCGCGCCGCCCTGCCCCATCCCCTGGTCGAGACCGCAGCTGTCGCCGCGCCGCTGGTGGAGGCTGCGCCGGGACCGGGGTCGGGACCGGGTCCCACGGGGAGCCCCGACCCCCACGGCCTGGGCATGGTGACGACGAACCTGGGCGGCCCGCATGTCCCCTGCGCGGCCGACGCCGACCGGCTGCTCCTGCGCGACGACGTCTCGGGCCACCTCCACCTGGTCGACCCGGCGGCGGCCGTCCTCACGCCGGTCGCCACCGTCGATCGTGCCCGGCGGGCCGCCACCGTCGACTGGCAGCCCACCCCCGCCTCGCTGGTCACCGACGACCCGGCGGCGGTCGGCGCCGCGTTCGACCGGGGCGCCTTCGGCACCGCCGCGTTGCTGGTGGGCCTGGCCCAGCGGATGCTCGACCTGACCGTCGCCTACGTGGGCGAGCGGCGCCAGTTCGGCGCGCCGGTCGGGTCGTTCCAGGCGGTCAAGCACCACCTGGCCGATGCGCTGAAGGAGCTGGCGTTCGCCCGCCCGGCCGTCCACCGCGCCGCCCACTCGCTGGCCACGGGAGCCGACACCCGCGAGCGTGACGTGTCGATGGCCAAGGCCATGGCGTCGGACGCCGCCCGGTTCGTCGGCCGCCAGGCGCTGCAGTGCCACGGCGCCATCGGCTACACCGTCGAGCACGACCTGCACCTGCACCTGAAGCGCTCCTGGGCGCTGGCCGCGGCGTGGGGCGACGCCGCCTGGCACCGGGAACGGGTGGCCCGGGCCATCGGCATCTGAACGAGACCTGACCAGCCGCTGAATTCCGGCCGCGGATTCGGGGGCCATGACCCCACGAACCGCGGCAGGATTTTCGGACGACCCGAAGGAGACCACGTGATGGCCGAGGCCTACATCGTCGACGCAATGCGCAGCCCGGTGGGGCGGCGAGGCGGGGGCCTGGCGCACGTCCACCCGGCCGACCTGGGTGCGCACAGCATCTCGGCGCTGGTCGAGCGCACCGGCATCGACCCCGCCGCGGTCGACGACGTGGTGTTCGGCAACGTCGACTCGATCGGCGGCCAGGCCGGCGACGTCGCCCGCACCTGCTGGCTGGCGGCCGGCCTGCCCGACCACGTGCCCGGCACCACGGTCGACCGCCAGTGCGGCTCGTCGCAGCAGGCCGTCCACTTCGCCGCCCAGGCCGTCATGTCGGGGACGATGGACATGGTCGTGGCCGGCGGGGTGCAGCAGATGTCGCAGATCCCCATCTCGTCCGCCATGACCGCAGGCCAGGCCTACGGCTTCGACGACCCCTTCACCGGGTCGGAGGGCTGGGTCGCCCGTTACGGCACCCAGGAGGTCAGCCAGTTCCGCTCGGCCGAGATGATCGCGGAGCGGTGGGACATCAGCCGCGACGACATGGAGGCGTTCGCCGTCACGTCGCACGAGCGGGCCATCCGGGCCCGGGCCGAGGGGCGGTTCGAGGCCGAGATCGTGCCGCTCGGCGACTGCAAGGCCGACGAGGGTCCACGCGACCCCGACTGGGACAAGATCCGCTCGCTGCCCACGCTCACCGAGGGTGGGCGCGTCACGGCGGCGTGCGCATCGCAGATCTCCGACGCGTCGGCGGCCCTGCTGGTCGTCAACGAGCGCGGGCTGGCCACGCACGGCCTGACCCCACGGGCCCGCATCAGCCACCTGTCGGTGCGGGCCGACGACCCGGTGTGGATGCTGACCGCCCCCATCCCCGCCACCGCGCACGCGCTTCAGCGCACGGGCATCAGGCTCGCCGACATCGACCTGATCGAGATCAACGAGGCGTTCGCCTCGGTGGTCATCGCCTGGGCCAGGGAGACCGGAGCCGACATGGACCGGGTCAACGTGAACGGCGGCGCCATCGCGCTCGGCCACCCCCTCGGCGCCACGGGCGCCCGCCTGATGGCCACCCTGCTCAACGAGCTCGAGCGCACCGGCGGCCGCTACGGGCTGCAGACCATGTGCGAGGGCGGCGGCCAGGCCAACGTCACGATCATCGAACGCCTCTGACGTCGGGGGGCATGCGCCCGAAGTCACAGAGACGCTGCGGAGTCAGAGCAGTACGGTCGGCACGTGGCCGACACGGCGACCGAGGCGACACCCGCCCACCGGGGCTCCGACGACGCGGTGCTGAGCTGCCGAGGACTGCGCAAGGTCTACGGCGAGCGGGTGGCCGTCGACGACGTCGGCTTCAGCATCGCCCGGGGCGAGACCTACGGCCTGCTGGGTCCCAACGGCGCCGGCAAGACAACCACCATCTCGATCGTGTGCGGGCTGCTCACCCGCGATGCCGGCGAGGTGACCGTCGCCGGCCGGCCTATGGGCCCCGGCGCCACGGCGGCCAAGGCCGCCATCGGGCTGGTGCCTCAGGACGTCGCCCTCTACGACGACCTGTCGGCCGAGGAGAACCTGCGCTTCTTCGGCCGCCTGCAGGGCCTTGACCGCCGCGAGCTGGCCGATCGGGTGGCCGAGGCGCTCGACCTGGTGGGGTTGACCGAACGGGCCGGCGACCGCGTCAGCGAGTACTCGGGGGGCATGAAGCGCAGAGCCAACATCGCCGCCGGCCTGCTGCACCGGCCCCAGCTGCTGATGCTCGACGAGCCCACCGTCGGCGTCGACCCGCAGAGCCGCAACGCCATCCTCGAGAGCGTCGAGGCGCTCGGCGGCGAGGGCCTCTCGGTGCTCTACACCACGCACTACATGGAAGAGGCCGAACGCCTCTGCGACCGGATCGGCATCCTCGACGAGGGCCGCCTCGTGGCCGAGGGCACCCGGCGCGAGCTGATCGGCCGCCTCAAGGACGGCCACCGCATCGACGTGACCGGCACCGGCGACCTCGCCGCCTTCGCCGAGGCGTGCGCCGCGCTGCCCGGCACCCGGGGCGTCGACCGGCGCGACGGCGGCGTGGCGGTGCGGGTGGACGACGGCGGCACCGCGCTGGCCGGGATCGTGGCCGCCGCCGAGCGCACGGGCGTGGCCATCGCCGGCATCGAGCTGGTCGAGGCCGACCTCGAGGACGTGTTCCTCGAGTTGACCGGCCGGGCCCTGCGGGACTGAGCGGCGGGGCCGTCGGGCGCATGAGCCAGCTCCGCGCCGCGCTGGTGGTCGCCGCCACCGACCTGCGCCGCCGGCTGCGCAACCGCTCGTTCGTCATCCAGGCGCTCGTGGGGCCGATCGTGCTCGCCACCATCATCAGCCTGGCCTTCGGCGGCGGCGACGACTTCGACGCCACCATCGGTCTGGTCGACGCCGACGGCTCGCCCGCATCCGAGGGCTTCGTGGCCGGGGTGATCGAGGCCGACGCGGGCTCGCTCGAGTTCGTCGAGGTCGACACCGCGGACGAGGCCCGTGACCGGGTGGCAGACGGCGACCTGGGCGCCGCGGTGGTGGTGCCCGCCGGGTTCACCGCGTCGCTGCAGACCGGCGAGCCCGGCGACCTGGAGGTCATCACCACGTCGGACCGGGCGGTGTCGGCCGAGGTCGCCCGCGCGGTGGCCTCCGGCTACGTCGACCGGGCCAACGCCGCCCGCCTGGCCGCCGTGACAGCCGTGGCGTCAGGGACGGCAGCGCCCAGCGCGGGCGCGATGGCTGCCGTCGACCTGCCGGTCCAGGTCGCCACCACGGGGACGGGAGGGGACGCCTCGCCGGCCGCCTACTTCGGCCCGGCCATGGGCCTGCTCTTCCTGTTCCTATCGGTGGGCGCCGTCGCCCGCGACCTGCTGACCGACAAG
>DASSCS010000005.1:0-18354 GCA_035697515.1 Acidimicrobiales bacterium | reverse complement strand
TCCATCGTGGCAAGGTCACCAGTGTGCATCCATCGAGCCTGATCGATCACCGTGGCAGTGCGGTCAGGTTCGTCCCAGTAGCCGAGCATCACCGAGTATCCGCGGGTGAGCAGCTCGCCGGTCTGACCCCGCTCCACCGTCCGCTCAGTCTCATTGTCGACGATCTTGATCTCCACGTGCGGGTGGACGCGGCCCACGGTCGACACACGCTGCTCGAGTGTGTCGGACTGGCTCGTTTGGGTCGACACCGGGGACGTCTCTGTCATCCCGTAACAGATCGTCACCTCGTCCATGTGCATGCGGGAGACGACCTGCTTCATCACCTCCACGGGGCAGGTCGACCCCGCCATGATCCCCGTTCGGAGGGAAGTCAGGTCGAAGCGGCCGAAGTCGGGGTGATCCAGCTCGGCGATGAACATCGTCGGCACCCCGTAGAGCGACGTGCAGCGCTCGGCCTCGACCGTCTCGAGCACCGCGAGCGGGTCGAATGCGGCCTCGGGCAGGACGATCGTCGCGCCATGCGTCGTGCACGCCAGGTTGCCCAAGACCATCCCGAAGCAGTGGTAGAAGGGCACCGGGACGCACACCCGGTCACGCTCGGTGTAGCCGCACCCCTCCCCGACGAAAAAGCCGTTGTTGAGGATGTTGTGGTGGCTGAGCGTGGCGCCCTTCGGGAACCCCGTCGTGCCGCTCGTGTACTGGATGTTGACCGCATGGTCGAACTCCAAACCCGCCATCCGTTTCCGCAGGCGGTCGACGGGCACCGAGTCGCCGGCGGTGAGCAGCGCATCCCAGTCGTCGGAGCCGACGAAGACGGTCCGCTCGAGCGTGGCGAGCTTGGGGCGGACCTCGTCGATCATCGCCACGTAGTCGGATGTCTTGAAGCTCGGTGCCGCGATCAGCATCCGACACCCCGACTGGTTCATCGCATACTCCAGCTCCGACGTGCGGTAGGCCGGGTTGACGTTGACGAGGATGATCCCCGCCTTGGCCGTCGCGTACTGGACGAGGAGCCACTCGTATGAGTTCGGACTCCACATCCCCACACGGTCGCCGACCTCGAGGCCGAGGTCGAGTAGCCCGCGCGCGACCACATCGACTGCCTCGTCGAACTGGGAGTAGGTGAATCGCCGCTCCTGGTGCCGTGACACCACCGCCTCGTTGTCCGGGTACCGGTCGACGGTCCGCTCGAGGTTCGCACCGATCGTCTCCCCGAGCAGCGGAACGGCCGACCCGCCGTGGGCATAGGACAGACTCATCTGGCTTCCCCCTGCGTTGGTGCCTTCAACGCAGTGTCGCAGTGCGCCCGGGATATCCCACCTCGCCGACGGGTTCCTTCCGCCATCCGGCTACCGGGAGTGACCCACGATGCGCTCGGGCCGCAACACGACCCGCGAGAAGACCGCGAGAAGAGAACGGAGGAACCTCCACACCAGGCTCCCTGCCAGGTGATCTGCCAGGAGGGCTCGGCACGCTCCGGAGGGGTAGGTACCAAGGCTCCAGTTCGACAGCTAGGCCTCGCTCCTTGCACGGGACGTCGCCGTGCTCGTCGGAGCCGCCGCGGCCGAGTCTGTCTGCGCCTGCGGCGTGGCCGGCGGCAAGTATTGCTGAACGACGGAGCGAAGCTCGTCGGGGGACGACGTGATCGCGGCGTTCAGGCTGCTCGCTTCGTCGACCTGGCGGCTCGTGGGGCGGAGCGTGTAGAAGACCGCCGGCCCGTCGTAGATGCCCTTATCGCGTAGCTCCTTGAGACCTTCGAGCCCGGCGTCGTGCTTGGCGCCGCGGCCGACATCGGAGATGAGGAGCGAGATGGGCTCCCGGCGACCGGCAAGCAGTCGCTTCGCCTCATCGGTCGACGTCGCGACCATCAGATTCACTCCTGGCGGCAGCAATGCGTGATCGTCGCGGTTCGGCTCGTCATCGACCCACAGCACCGTCGTCCCCGGCATCACGCCCATGGCTGGCTCAAAGCCATACGGCGCTGCGACCTTGGATGCCGCCTCCGCCGCCAGACCTGTCACCTGCGATTCGTCGGAACGGGCGAGGCGACGGAGCTCCCGCTTCACGTCGTCGGACATGGCGAGGACGAGCTCGGAGAACTGACTGTCTGTCACGAGCGATGGGTAGTCGGCGGGGAGGTTCTGCTCGAATGCCTCGAACTGGCGGGCGGCCGACTCGGGCGTCGCCCTGTAGCCGCGTGCGGTCAGGATCTCGGCGACGCGGTCGAGCTGTCCCCTCCCTTGCGCCTGACGAGCCGCCGCGTACTCGGCGAACTCGAACAGCGGGTTGTCCTCGTCTGCGTCGCCGGGCACGTTGGCGAGCAGCCGGAAGAAGCCGTCGTAGGAGGCCTGGAGCACCATCAGCTGGATCACGACGGCCGCGTCGGTCGTCGCTCCTACCGTCTCGTGGAGCAGGATGAAGCGGTTTATGAAACGCTTCAACTGGCGCGGATTGCCCTCCGTCGTGCTGATCAGCAGCTCGCGGTGTTCCTGCGCGAGCACAGACTCTGTCAACCCGGCCGCCTCGCAAAGCGTGTCCGAGAGGCGCGTCAGCTGCTCTTCGCTCGGGCGCGGAATTCGGAACCCAAATTGGACGATCTTCTCCACATACCGCTGCGGAAGCCGGTCGTCACGACCCTTCTCGGCCGCCACTGCCCGCAACACCTGCTCAGTGTCCCATCCGAGGACGAACACGAATCCTGGCGCGTCGAGGTAGAGCTTCATCGCCTCGAACACCTGCAGCACGGTGACCGACGAGCAGCGATCGAGATCGTCGATGAAGACGACGATCAGTCGTCCGTCACGTGACGACTTCGCCAGCCACTTCTCCATCGCCTCGCGGACGAACTCGTTCAGCTCATTCCGTTGCTTGGGGTCAATCGACACCTTCTCCCAGACGCGGTCAACGACGTTGCCGAGGCCGAAGAACCCGGCGAGGACGGACACCCCGAGCCCCAGGCCCGACACCAGCTTGCGCTTGCGGGCGACCCGGCGAAGGAGGTTGGAGTCGAGTTGGTCGAGCACGGACCGCACGAGCCCTTCCAGCACCTGGGCTTCGGGAGCGGTCCAGGCGTTGAACCATACGGTTCGGGCGTCCGTCGGGGCGCGGTGCTGATCAGGCGCCTTCCCCTGCAACCGACGCTGGACACGCCGCATCAGCGTGCTCTTCCCAGCGCCCCAACCTGCCTCGATGCTGGCTGTGAAGGGCGCCGACGTCCGCGACGCGACGATGATCCGCTCTAGGCGGCCGGCCATCGCCTCGAACTCCAATGGGTCGGTCCCGTCCATCGCAGGGCTGTCCGACAGCACCAGGAAGTGAGGGGGAGTCAACGTCTGACCAGGTTCGCTCGCCATCATCGTGCCCTCGGGGACGATTGAGGAATGCAGTGTCGCGCGCGGTAGAGGGCAAAGGTGGACAGCCCTCTTGGCGCATACCGGCCGCGCAGGCCATCTCCACCCTGCAGGGGACCAACGACGCCGTGTCAACGCCTCGTGAGACCTGATCCCGAACGCCAAAGTCGGGCACAAGCTCGCGGGAAGAGCATGGGAAGATCACCGGTGACGAGCTGACGCACCGCGCTCTGGCAGGGTCGCCGCCACGATCGTTCGACACGCTCCGGGGCCGTGTGCGCGGGTTCGAATCCTGCCGAGGGCGCTTCTGGCTCTGCGGTCTGACCAGGACATCGGCTCAGGCCACCGCCTCGCCCGTGATTGCCCAGCCGGCGGGCAACCTCACCCAGGTCGGCCGTGCGCCAGGTGCGGGAGGCGACCGGGGGCTCAAGCGACACCGTCGACGTGAGCGGCTCGGCCGACGCAGCCAGGGATCCCGCCAGCGTCTACGCCCCGATCCTGACGTGTTTCACGGCCTCGGACAGCCGTGTGCCGCAGCGTGGCACACGGCTGTCACGCCCCTGCGTTCAGCGGGGCGGTGCGAGACCGCGCCGATCGTGGCGACAACACCGGTCGCAGGAGGTGCCACAGTGACGAACCACAACCGCATGACATTCACCAGGCGGCAGGCCCTGCTTGGCGGCACGGCCCTCCTGGCGTCGGCCGGGTTGACAGGAATCCACAGCCACCGGGCATCCGGCTCGACGACGCCCGAGCGTCCCGCGCCGACGTGGGGACGGATCGCGAACGAGTCACGTCAAGGACAGCGCATCCTTACCGGCCTCTTCTTCGGCGGACCCCCGAACCCCAACTCCCTGCCTCTGTACACCCGCCACCCTGCCACGCCGAAGCAGCTGGACTGGACCGACCAGTCCGACATCCGGTTCGCGCTGCGGCAGTTCGCGTCGACCGGCCTGAACACGCTCAAGCTCTCCTACTTCGGACACCAGGGAGAGACCGACCGGTTCGCGCCGGCCTGGCTGTTCTCGCAAAGACGCTGGCCCGGCGACGGGGAGGGGACCTACACCGAGGCCGAGCAGATCGAGCGAGCGAGGCAGCTGTTCACCACCGCCGCGGAGCTTGACCTTGTCGTCGCGCCGATGGTGGAGGTCGGGCTGGACTTCTTCCGGTTCTGGCAGGACTTCCCCTTCAATCTCGACGAGCTCGTCAGGCGGGCGGGCTGGCTGCTGCGCAACTTCGGCAACGAACCCAACTACCTGCGGGTCTACGACAGCCAGGGCCAGCCCCGCCCCGTCGTGTGGCTGATCGAGACGATCCACGTCGGGCCGGTCACCCCGCAGGACTTCGCAGCCGGGTTCGACCGTGCGGCGGAGCTGCTGCACGAGCAGACCGGCCACCGTCCCGGCTGGATCATCGACCCGACCCCGCTGCCGGGCTACGGCAGCCACGACGGGCCCGATCCGGCGGCTCTGCGCACGACCCCGAGTGTCCTCGCGATCAACCCGTTCAACATCACCACGCAGGGTCCGGGTGCGTTCAAGGATCAGGTCCTGATCAGCGAGGACGAGCGGTTGGCCTACGCGCGCAACATCATGACCACCTGGGCCTCGTCGAACTCGGGGATTCCTTTCATCGCACCCGTCCTTCCCGGCTACGACGCCCACATCGTCTTTCCCCCTCCCAGAACCACCATCTACGGCTTCAACCCCGACTGGCGGCTCCGCCAGCAGCAGCTTGCGGTCGAGTTCGGGACCGACGGCCTCTCGGTCGACACCTGGAACGGAAACACCGAGGGGTACGCCATCCCCCCGACCCTGGAGGACGGCGACATCCATCTGGAGTGGTTGCACGAGACCGTCGCCGCCGTTCGTGAACGGTGGGCTGCCTCTGCCCCTTGACGCAGGCACGCTCGGGCTGGGCGTCGTACCGCCGCTATCGTGAGCGCCCGCTGAGTTCAGCCGTCACCCCATGCAGACGTTCCTCCCGTACCCCGACTTCGACGAGTCGGCGCGCGCCCTCGATGTCCGGCGGCTCGGGAAGCAGCGCGTCGAGGCGCTGCAGATCGTGCGGGCACTGACACGACCCGTGTACGGCTGGAAGCATCATCCGGCGGTGCTCATGTGGCAGGGGTTCGAGGAGGCGCTGGGCGCGTACGGGATCGCGGTGTGCCACGAGTGGCTACGACGGGGTTTCGCCGACACGTGCGAACCGCAGATCCTCGACGATCTGCGCGACGCCGGCGTGACCATCCCGCCACGGTCGCAGGCGTGCCTCGCGGCATGCGGCGCGTTGCCGTCGTGGCTCGGCGACGACGCACTGCACCGCTCCCACCGGTCGGCGCTGCTGCGCAAGGATCACGGCCACTATGGCGACCAGTTCGGCGACGAGGACCCGAACCTTCCCTACGTGTGGCCGGTCCGGCGCTCGACCGCTTGACCGCGAGGCGCAGAGGGCGGCGCGCGCGCCCACCCAGCGTCGGCTCACCCGGCGTTCGGGATCGCGTCCTCCGCCATCGGCGGGCGTTCTTCGGTGCCGGCGGGCGACCGTGAGCGGGCGCGGCGACGAGTACGCTGCGGCCATGCGTCGATGTTGATCCGACCGCGCCGCGCACCCCACGACGTCCAGCTGCGGGCCCGCGCAGGCATGCGCCCGAGGCCCTCCTGCGGCGATGCGACTCCCACCCCGAGGAGACGCGTCGCCGACCCAGGAGGTTCATCACGCATGCAATCCTCGACAACGACGGCCACGGCTGCGACCACAACCGGGCGCACCACGCCCGAACCCGAGCTCGGGAGGCTGCTGGACCGGGCTGCGGGCGCGCTCAGCCACTCCCACCCCGAGCTCGCGGCCGAGCTGAGCGACCGGGCCGCACGGGCGCACGAGCCCGGCGACCCGTTCGACTCCCTCACGGGCGACGGGCAGGTCGATCGGTTCCGCACGTTCGGCTACCTCGTCCTGCGCGGGTTCTTCGACCGGCCGCTCGTCGACGAGCTGCGGGCCGAGGTCATCGGAACCATCCGGGCGGTGCACGGAGACCGGTACCGCGAGCACCAGCCCCTGAGCGGCATGGCCGGCCACTACACCTGCCTGCTCGGCCCGTGGGCGCCCCGCACCGTCGAGCTGGTCGACAGCCGCCGCCTCGTGCGGCTGGCCGAGCGTCTCGTGGGCGGCTGGGCGCTGCCGTCGCCGTGCGACACCCAGGGCATCCTGTACTTCGACCACGCCCCTTGGCACAACGACTCCGGCATTGCCATCAGGGGCGTGAAGTTCGTCGCCTACCTCGAACCGCTCGATGCCGGCAGTGGCGCACTGCGGGTGCTGCCCGGCAGCCACCGGCTGGCCGACGACGCGCTCGGGCACCTCTACTCCCTCGACCTCGACGTGCCGGACGTGCCGGGGCAGGTGCTCGCCACCCAGCCCGGCGACGTCGTCGTGTTCGACCCGCTGCTCTACCACGCCAGCTGGGGCGGGCGCGACCGGCTGCAGTGGTCGACCATGTACGTGCGCGACGCCGTCACGCCCTCCTGGCGGCCCGGGCTGCTCGAGTGGTTCGCCGACGGCGCCCGCCACGCCGACGAGCTGCCCGAGTGCCACAGGCCCTTCGACCGCTCCTGGGTCGCGGACGGCTCGGGCGACCTGCAGGACCGGCGGTTCGACCAGCGGCACCGGTGGATGTACCGGCTGAACAAGCTGGGCGTGCTCGACGCCTTCGGCGTGGCCGACGCCTTCCGTCCCTGACCGCTCGTCTCCGAGGACGGTCGGCAGCGGTCGACCGCCGGCCATCCGGCCCACCGCCGGTCGACGCCCCCGGCCGATCCGTTCTCGGATCGACCGGGGGCGTGGGTGACGGCGACCCGCCCCATTGCGGCTCACGCGGCCCGCCCGCCGCGGCGTGCCTCGTGGAACCGGGGGGTCTCGACGTTGGCCAGGCTGTCCAGCTTGTGGGTCCGCTCGTCGTGCCCGATCTGCCGCAGCAGGTCGGCAACCGAGGCGTAGCCGCCGTAGCGCTCGGCGTAGGTGCCCGGGTCGGGCTGGCGCTCCAGCTCCGGGTGCTCGGCCACGAACAGCATGTACTCGTGCTCGGCGTGATCCTCGAACTCGGCGTTGAGCCGGTAGCTCAGCGTGGGCTTGACCAGGAACACCATCCACGAGATGTGGTAGTTCACGAACGAGATGATCCACGGCGCCACCCGGTGCCGCAGAAACGACCGGCGCAGGCCCTGCCGGCGGACCAGGTCCTCCATGATCAGCAGGTGCCACTGCTCGTTGTCCTGCTGCATGCGGGTGTCCTCGATGCGGTCGAGGATGCGGCGGGCCAGCCCGGCGTCACGCCGGCGGCGGGCCAGTGCCAGGTAGCCCATGCGCTCCCACGCCTGGTACGGCACCCGGGCGATGAACTCGAGCATGGCGAACTTCACCAGCGACCGCTTCTTCCCGTAGACCAGGTCGACGGTCGTGAACAGCATGCGGGCCAGCAGGCTGTATGTCATCCTCGGCGTGTCCAGCGATCGGGCCTGCGCCCGGCGCAGCTCGTCGGAGCTGAGCTTGATGGGCTGAGCGGTCTCGTCAGGGACAACCGGGGCTTCGACGGTCTCGGCGATCGACACGGCACTTCCTCCTGATCGGGGGTCTGATCGATGCGTCGATCGTCCGGGAACAGGCCCTCCGGGTCGTCGGCCCCACGGAGGCTTTACGGACGGTTCGGCCGGCGTAGCACGGCCCCGGCCCGCTACGCCGACGGTCGCAGCGACGGCCCGCCGCTACGCCGGAGCGCGTACGCAGCCGCGGCGGCCGACCAGGTGGAACAGGCGGCTCATGCGGCGGTACGGGTCGCGGCGGCTGGCCTCGAGCTCGACCTGGAGCACCAGGTCGTCGGGGTCGCTCGCCGGACGCTCGGGGGCCCAGCCGTCGGTGAACAGCCGCACGCCGTACCAGTCGATCGGCTCGACGCCCCGGTCGCGCAGCAGGGCCGACAGCGCCCCGACGTCATCGCCGCGCGTGTCGACACCCAGGCCGTTGACCTGGCGGTCGCTGTCGAACATGGCCAGCGCAGTGGCCCAGTCGCCCTCCAGCGCGGGCCGCACCGCCATCACCTCGACGTTCTTGGCCACGATCGATACGACCCCGCCACGATCGGCGAGCGCGCACAGCGCGCCGACCAGCGGCCCCGGATCGTCGAGGTACATGAGCACCCCGTGGCACAGCACACCGCCGAACCGCTCGCCGCCCAGGGCGTCGGGCGCGCCCTCGCCCGGCGCCTCGACCAGCCGCACCCGGCGGGCGACGGCGTGGTCCTCCTCGGTCAGCAGGGCGCGGGCGCGGTCGAGCATCGCCGGCGACGGGTCGACGATCGTGACGTCGTAGCCGGCGCGGGCGAGCGGGACGCTCTGGTGCCCCGCGCCTCCTCCGACGTCGACGATGCCCAGCGGGGGCGGCGCCAGGTGGGCGCGCAGGTGCTGGTCGATCACGTACGTGCGCACCCGCCCCCGCAGGGACCCGTAGTGGCCGTCCACGAACCGGTCGGCCAGCGGCGCCCAGGCGTCCCCGCCGCCCCCGGCCCCGCCGTCACCAGCACCCTCACCCACCGGGCGATCATCCCACGCCCGCATCGGCACTCCGGGGCCGGCCGCAGGGCCGCCTACCGTGGCGGCCATGACCAGGATCGTTCTCGTCCGCCACGGGGAGGCGCAGAGCGCCCTCGACGGGGTGGTCGGGGGCGAGAGCGGGTGCACCGGCCTGTCCGACCTGGGCCGCCGCCAGGCCACGGCGCTGCGCGACCGGCTGGCCCGCACCGGCGAGCTGCCGGACGTCGACGCCCTCTACGCCTCGCACCTGGCCCGCGCCATCGAGACGGCCGAGATCATCGCCCCGGCGCTCGGCGACCCACCGATCAAGATCGAGCGGGAGCTGCGCGAGTTCGACGCCGGCGCGCAGGCCGACGGCATGACCTGGGAGGAGTACGAGCGGCGCTACCCCCGCGACCCCTGGGACGCCTACCGGGGCCGCAGCCCCGGCGCCGAGAGCTGGGCGGCGTTCTCGCTGCGGATCGGCACGGCGCTGCGCGACCTCGCCGAGCGCCACTGGGGCGAGACGGTGGTCGTGGCCTGCCACGGCGGCGTCGTCGAGCAGTCGGTGGTGGCGCTGCTGGGCCTGGCCCACCACGGCGAGCTGGTCACCTTCGACGTCGCCAACACGTCGATCACCGAGTGGCTGCGGCCGGACCCCGACGAGCCGTGGTGGCGCCCGCCGGGCCGGTGGCGGCTCATCCGCCTCAACGACGCCGCCCACCTCGAGGGCGTGGGCCGACTGCGGGGCTGAGCGCCGTCAGCCCACCACGCCGCGGTCAAGCAGGTCGGGCGCTGGCGGGACCGTCCCGGCTCAGCTCGGTCAGCGGTACGAGCGACGCCGGCGTCTGATCGACGACTGCCACGCGCCCGCACCCCCGGGGGGACAGGGAGCCGACCGGGCTCAGGCGGCGGACCGGGACGCCGGGGCCGACGACGCCTCGCCGAGGCGGGTCGCGACCACGGCGAACGCCCGCGTGCGGACCACGTCGGGAACCGCCGGGTCGTCGAGCAGCTCGACCGCGCTCGAGGCCACGCCCCGGACGCGGGCGTGGTCGGCCACGTGCGCCAGCAGGGCGTGCGAGGCCGACGGGCCCGCCGTCGCGATGGCGGCGCCCATGGCCGCGAGGTCGGCATGGACCGCGGCGCCGGGTGGGAGCGGCGCGGTCGCCGGCAGCGGCCGGGGGCGACGCAGGCCGGACCGGCCAGAGCGGTCGGGTGTGGGACGGCGGCCGATGCGGGCGAGCAGGCGGGCGGTGAAGCGGGTGGTGGGCCGAGCGGTGTGCATGGTGTCCTCCTGGTGTCACCGTCGACGGTACGCTCGACCTTGGCATGGTAGAAGTGCCAAGCTGAGACCAACTTTCCAGACCAAGAGACCGCCATCGCCGGGAGTCGCCGTGGAGCTCTACATCGATCCTGCGCTGAAGCGGGGGGTGTCCAAGGCGCTCTTCGACCAGATCCGCGACGCCGTCGTCTCGGGCCGCGTGGCGCAGGGCGACCGCCTGCCGCCGAGCCGCGAGATCGCCGGCCAGCTCGGCATCTCGCGGCACACCGTGACCACCGTGTACGGCCGCCTCGTGGCCGAGGGCTACCTCGAGGGCCGGGCGGGCGGCGGCACCTTCGTCGCCCCCACGGCGCCCGCCCCCGGGTCGGGCGCGGCGCGCGGGCGCCGGCGTGACGGCCGCCCGGCCTCGCCCCTGCGGCCGGCGAACGTCGTGATCCCGAACGAGCCCAACATCGAGCCGGCGCCGCCGGGCGGGTTCGACCTGCGCATCGGCCTGCCCGACCCGGCGCTGTTCCCGCTTCGGCGGTGGAAGCAGTCGGTCGCAACGACGCTGCACAGCCCGCCGGCCGGCGACCCCGACCCGGCGGGGGTGCCGGCGCTGCGCCGCTCATTGGCCCGCTGGGTGGGGCGGTCCCGAGGCGTCGAGGCGACCGGCGAGCAGGTCATGGTGGTCACCGGGGCGCAGCAGGCCGTCGACCTGATCGCCCGGGTGGTGCTGCGGCCCGGCGACCACGTCGCCGTCGAGGAGCCCGGCTACCACCCCGTCCGCCGGCTGCTGGACGCGCTGGGCATGCGCGTCGTCCCGGTGCGCGTCGACCACGACGGGCTGGTCGTCGACGCCATCCCAACCCGGGTCCGGGCCGTCTACACCACCCCGTCGCACCAGTCGCCCACCGGCGCCGCCCTGACCCTGTCCCGCCGCCGCGCCCTCCTGGCCTTCGCCGACCGGCACGACGCCGTCGTCATCGAGGACGACTACGACTCGGAGCACCGCCACTCGGACCGCCCGCTCGAGCCACTCCACCGCCTCGACGACCACGGCCGGGTCATCTACGTGGGCACGTTCTCGAAGACGCTGTCACCCGCGCTGCGCGTCGCCTTCGTGGTCTGGCCCGAGCCGCTGGTCGAGGCCGCGGTCGCCTGGCGCGACCTCATGGACGGTCGCCCCGCGGCCGGCATGCAGCAGGCGCTGCACCGCTTCATCACCGACGGCTTCCTCGAGCAGCACCTGCGCCGCGTGCGCAAGGTCTACCGCGAGCGCCACCACGTCGTGGCCGGCTGGATCGACGGGTGCGCGGCCCGCGGCCTGCTCGTCGCCGGACCCGCCAACCACGCCGGGCTCCACGTGGCCGCCACCCTGCCCGGCGGGGTGGCCGAGGCCACGGTGCGCGACCTGGCCCGGCGCCGCGGCGTGGCCCTCACCGAGTATGCGCCCTACTGCGCGTCGCGGCCCGAGCGTGACGGCCTGCTCATCGGCTACGGCCTCACCGCGGCCGGCGCCCTGCCCGCGGCGCTGGGCGTCGTCGGCGACGTGCTCGCCGCGGCGCGGGCGGCGGCGTAGGCGCTTCGCCGCGGGCGCATGGGCGATGCTGGGCCGGTGACCGCGACCGCCGACCTCCGCGCCGCCCTGGCCGCGGGCTGACCGGCGGCCATGGCCCGCATCGTGGTCGCCTCCGCCGCCTACCTGGGCGACGTGGCGCCGTTCGTCGAACCGGCCAACCGCCTCGCAGACCGGGGGCACGACGTGACGTTCGTGGCGCCGGCCGGGTTCCACGACCTGCTCGCCGGCGAGCGCTTCTCGCTGGCGACCTACCCCGTCGACTTCTCGGCCCGGGCGATGCACGCCGACCCGGTGCACCAACGGCTCATGCGCCACCCCTTCCTCAACCAGGCGCGGCTCGGCCGCTACTGGGTGCGGGCCAGCCTGGGCGCCGACGCCGCGGCCGCGGGCGACGCGCTGGCCGAGGCCGTCTCGGGGGCCGACGCCGTGGTCTCGCACGCCACCTTCGCCAGCCTGACCGCACCCGTGGCCGCCGCCGCCGGCGTGCCCCTGGTGGTCGGACAGCTGTTCCCCATGATGATGCCGACCGCGGCGTGGACCCCGCCGCTGCGCGTCCGCAACCGGAACCTGGGACGGCGGGCCAACCGGTGGGCGTGGCGCGCCCTGGCTGAGGCGTCGGGACGCCTCATGTGCGATCGCGAGCTCAACGAGGTCCGCCGCGCGCACGGCGCGGCCCCGCTGCGGGGTGCGGCGCTGCTGAGCTGGACAGCCGCCACCCGCACCGTCGTCCTGCTCAGCCGGCACTACGCCGGCGCCGACCCGGGCGACTGGGACGGCGTGACCTGGGGAGGCTTCGCCCGGTGGGACGGCCCCTCGGCCCGTCCGCCCGACCCGGCCGTGGACGCGTACGTCGCCGCGGGCGACGCACCGGTCCTCGTGTGCCTCGGCACCAGCGCCGCCACCGGGGCGTCCCGGGCCTTCGCCCGGATCGCCGACGACCTCGCCCGGGACGGCCTCCGGTCGCTGCTGCTGGTCGGCGACGCCGCCAACCTGCCGGGCCTCGACGGGCGGGAGGGCGCCTTCGAGTTCGCCCCCGTCACGCGGGTGCTGCCGTCGTGCCGGGTGGCGGTCGTCTCGGGGGCCCTGGGAACCCTGGCCGCCGCGCTGGCCGCCGGGGTGCCCGTCGTCGTGCTTCCGCAGCTGTTCGACCAGCCCTGGCACGGCGCCCGGGCCGAGGACCTGGGCGTGGGCGTCATGGTGCGCCGGCCGCGCCAGGTCGCCGCGGCGGTCGCCCGCATCGAGGCCGACCCCTCCTACCGGGAGCGCGCCCTCGACCTGGCCGCCCGGCTGGCGACCGAGGACGGCGCCGGTGCCCTCGCCGACGCCGTCGAGTCGGTGCTGTAGTGGGGCGACCGCCGCCGGCAGCCCGCCCGCGGCGGCTAGAACGCTGGTTCCTCCCACCAGGGATAGCCTGCCGGCAGGTCGGCGGGGACGCGGCCGGGGAAGTCGGGCGGGCGCTTCTCGAGGAAGCTGGCCACCCCCTCGCGCACGTCGGCGCCCCGACCCAGCGCGTCGATGAACGCCGAGTCGACCCGGTGGGCGTCGATGGGATGGTCGGCGCCGAGCATGCGCCACAGCATCGCCCGGGTGAGCGTGACCGACACGGCCGACGTGCTCGCGGCGATCTCGGCCGCCAGCTCGTAGGCGGCCGGCAGCAGGTCATCGGGCTCGTGCAGCGACCGCACCAACCCGCCCGCCAGTGCCTCGTCGGGGCCGAACACCCGGCCGGTGGCGCACCACTCCATCGCCCGGCTGATGCCCACCACCCGGGGCAGGAACCACGACGAGCACGCCTCGGGCACCAGGCCCCGGCGTGCGAACACGAAACCGAACCTGGCGCTGGTCGACGCCAGGCGGACGTCGAACGGCAGCGTCATCGTGACGCCCACGCCCACGGCCGGACCGTTCAGGGCGCCGATCACCGGCTTGGTGCAGCCGAAGAACCGCAGCGCCACCAGCCCGCCCTCGTCGCGGCGGCGGCCGTCGGGCTGGCGGGCGACGATGGCACGCCCCTGGTCGCTGCTCGCGTCGAACGACGCCTCGCCGCCCGCCAGGTCGGCGCCGGCGCAGAAGCCCCGCCCCCGCCCGGTCACCACCACGGCCCGCACGTCGGGATCGGCGTCGACCTCGTCGAGCGCGGCGCACAGCTCGCGCTGCATGGTGATCGTGAAGGCGTTCAGGCGGTCGGGGCGGTCGAGCGTGATGGTCGCCACCCGGTCGGCCACCTCGTAGGCGATCTGCGTGTAGGTCATCGGCGCGCCAGCCCCTCCCGTCGCCGGCCCCGCCCCCGCGGCGGCGGCCTGCGCCGAAGCTAGTGCGCCGGCCCCGACGTGCAGCTACTGCTGGTAGCGCTCGACCACGTCCGGCGGGCGCACCTGGGCCTCGTCCGGGTCGGCGCCCGTCTGGCGCCGGGCCCGGCGTTGGCGGAGCAGGTCCCAACACTGGTCGAGCGCCACCTCGACCTCACGCAGGCGACGGGCCTCGTCCTCGTCGGGGCCGCCGGCACCGACCGACCGCTCGAGCGAGTGCTCCTCGTCGACCAGCGCCCCGATGCGCCTGATGACCTCGGCGTCGTCCATGGAACCGCTCCTCGCGTCTCGTCCCCCGCATCCTGCCACCGCGACCGGTGCTCAGCACTCGCGCCCGTCGGGCGGCTCGCCCACCACGTAGCGGTCGGGCACGGTGGTGATGGTCGGGCGGGGCGCCGTCGTGGTCGTGGTCTCGCCCGGGGCGGCGGTGGTGGTCGTCGTCGCCTCGGCGCCAGGCGGCGCCGGCATCTCCTCGAGCGGCATCGGGTCCTGGTGCACCGAGGTGAAGTCGGCCCCGGCGATGAGCGTCACGTGGCCCGGCGCCAGGTTGGGGTCCGCCTCGGTGGGGATGGCCGCCTCGCTGGTGATGTGGCGGGCGACCCGCTGCGCGAGCAGGCCCTCGCCGGGCGCGTGCAGCAGCGTGGTCTGGGCGTAGAAGGTGTCGGCGTCGTCGGGCGCCCCCACGTTGAAGCCCACCTCGTCGAGCGCACCGCTGACGTCGGTGGCCAGGGTCTCGCGCATCTGCGCCTCGTCGGCGGCCGTCCCGTTGAGCACCGTCACGTTCACCACCCCGGCGCGGATCTCGCCCAGGGCCAGCCCCCGGAACACGTTGAGCAGCGGCTCGGCCTCGGCGTCGCGCAGGACGAGCCGGTTGGCGTCCTCCGGCCACGGCGCGGTGGGCAGGGCGTACGTCTCGAGGTTCTCCGAGTCGAAGTCCTTGAACTGGTCGCCCAGGTCGAGCATGTCGCCGATGGTCAGGCTGTGGTCGAGCCGCACGTTCGCCACCCCGATGTCGAGCAGCTCGCGCATGCGCAGCGGGTTGGTCCTGACCTGGCTGAGCACCTTGGCCATGGCCAGCTGGATGAAGATCTGCTGGCGTCGTACCCGGTTCTCGTCGGAGACCGGGTCCTGCACCCAGTCGCCGTCCTCGTCCTGGATCTCGAGCTTGCGCGAGCGGGCGAAGGCCAGCCCCCGCTCGCCGTCGAGGTTGACGCACCCCAGCTCGGGGACGTACAGGCCCGAGCCGCGGTCGCGCACCGCGTACGGGATCCAGATCGGCACGCCGCCGACGGCGTCGACCACCTGCTTGAAGCTGTCCCAGTTGACCTCGACGAAGTGGTGGATGGTGATGTCGAATTCCTGCTTGATCGTGTCGATCAGCACCTGCTCGCCGTTGTCGTGGGCGTAGGCGGCGTTGATCTGCCCGAGCTCGCCCGTGTCGGCGATGGTGACCATGAGGTCGCGGGGGAACGAGGTGAGCGCCACCCGGTCGGACTTGGGGTCGATGCGCAGGACGATGATCGTGTCGGTGTTGCGGGTGGCGTGACCCTCGCGGGTGTCGACGCCGACGATCAGGTAGTTCTCGGGCTCGCCTTTGGCCGCCTGGGCCACCGACAGGTCGTCGACCCGGTCGATGCTCTCGACCTTGATGAGCGTGTAACTGGCGACCGAGGCGCCGAACATGCACAACACCACCAGCACGATGCCGGTGACGAGCACCATCCGCTGCGGCCAGGTGCGGCGCCGGCGGGGGGCGCCGTCGTCGGCCCCGTGGTCGCCCTGGTCGCCGCCGTCGGTGGGGGGAAGGCCGGGACCGGCACCCGTGAAGGCGCCCGCCGCGGCCAGCCGGCCCCGCTCGTCGAGCACCACTCGGCGGCGGTCGCGCCGCCCGGTGCCGCCGGCATCGCCGGCGCCGGACATCCGGTGGGCGGGCGGCTGGCCCTCGCCGCCGTGGGCGCCCGCGGCCCAGGGCGGCTGTGCGAACCCGCCGGGCGGCGGCGCACCCCCGCGCCCGCCCGAGGCGGCACCACTGCCCCGCGGCGCGCGGCTGGACCGGCCCCCGGGCGACTGACCACCCGCGGACCGGGGCGGCCGGCCACCGGCCGCGCGGGGCGGCGGGGACGACGACGTGGACCGGGGCGGCCGGTCACCGGGTGCGCTGGGCGGCGGGAACGACGACGAGGACCGGGGCGGCGGCGAGGACCGGGGGGGCGGGGAGGATCGCGGCTGCCGGGCGGGCCGGGGCGCGGGGCGGTCCGCGGCCTGCCGCCGCTGCCGGGAAGGGTCGCCGCCGGAACGCCGCCGGCGGGCGCGGCGCGGCTCTCGGTCGTCTTCCCAGAAGTCGCGGGGCATGGCGGCGCCACGCTACCGGGGCAGCGGCCCGCGCGTGATGTCGGGCTTCCCGCCGGGCCCCGGCCCGGCGCCGCTCAGGTGGGGGGCCACCGGCGGCCGGGCGCTAGGTTTCGCCCCATGGCCGTGACAGAGAACGCGCCCCCCGTCCCGAAGCCCGCACGCTGGACGGCGCAGTGGAAGGAGCTGTACTCCGAGGTCATCCAGTCGGGCCTGTGCACGGGCTGCGCAGGCTGCGTCATCTCGTGCCCCCACGATGTGATCGGGTACACCCACGAGCCCGGCGCCTACAAGCCCTTCCACCTCGAGGACGAGCTGGGCGCCGACAACTGCATCCACGGCGAGAAGGGCTGCACGAGCTGCACGCGGGCCTGCCCCCGGTTCCGCTCGTGGGAGCCCGAGGCCGACGAGCACCTCTTCGCCCGCACCCGCGAGCCCGGCGAGGTCGCGGGCGTGTACCAGGACATCATGCTCACCCGCGCCAGCGACGAGATGGTGCACCGCATGGGCCAGGACGGCGGGCTCGTGTCGGCGCTGCTCATCTGGGCACTCGAGAACGACTACATCGACGCCGCCCTCGTCTCGTACCTCGAGGGCGACGGCCGCACGTGGCAGGCCAAGCCGGGCGTCGCCGCCACCAACGAGCAGATCCTCAACGCCGCAGGCAGCCGCTACACGTACTCGGCCAACACCCTGGCGCTGCCCGAGGCCCTCGCCGCCGGCCACAGCCGCCTGGCGCTGGTGGGCATGTCGTGCCAGTCGTCGGTGCCGCCCATCATGTGGAGCCGCAAGGTCGGCAAGGCCAGCAAGCCGTTCCTGTTCAACATCGGCCTGCTGTGCAGCAAGACCTTCGACGACTCGATCTTCGGCGAGCTGTTCGAGACCAAGTACGGCCTGGCCACCCAAGACATCGTCAAGATGAACATCAAGGGCGTGTTCCAGCTCTGGATGCGCGACGGCACCTACCGCGAGATCCCGCTCAAGGAGTGCCACGCCTGGACGCGCGAGGGCTGCACCCACTGCCCCGACTTCGCCGCCGAGCACGCCGACATCTCCACCGGCGGCATCGGCAAGGACAACGACTGGACGCTCACCGTCGTCCGCACCGACCTGGGGCGCGAGATCATCAGCCGCATGATCGAGGACGGCTCGATCATCGCCCGCCCCGGCGACGAGGACCCCGGCGCCATCGCGCTCATGAACAAGCTGGCGGCCAAGAGCCGCGAGCGCTGGCCCGGGTTCGCAGTGGACGACCCGCGCCTGCCCCGCCGCGACGACGGCCACGGCGACGGCGGGGGCTGACCGGGGGCTCGAGGCGCCGTCTCAGTTGCAGGCCGCGACGGCGTCGAGCAGCTCCTGGGGCAGGTCGGCGCCGGGCTCGGCGGTGGCCAGCTCGCGGTCGAGCTCGGCGAAGCGCTCGAAGGGCACGTTGGCCTTCAGCTCGTCGTAGGTGCACTGGCACTGCTCGGTGGCGCCGCCGCCGGCACTTCCGACGCAGGCGTCGATGAACTCCTGCTCGACCGCGGCCGTGTAGCCCGACTCGTCGCCGCCGGCCCCGCCGTCGGCGGCGGACGTGCCGCCGTCGTCGCCCGACATGGTCACCACCATGATGACGACGAACGCGACGGCCGCGACGAGCCCGAGGACGATCCACAGCACCTTGTTGTCGCCCGCGGACTGGCGCTGCGGCGGCGCCGGGAAGCCGCCCGACTGGTGGTGCACCCCACCACCGCCGGCGGTCCGGGGCCCGCCCGGGCCGCCGAACCCGGGGGCCTGCCCCGGTGGGGTGGGGCGCTGCGCCGCGGCGCCACCCCCCGGTGGTGCGGGCCGCGCCGCGGGGCCGGCGGTCGGCCCGACGGCCTGGCCGCCCGCGGTCGGCGGTGCCGGCCGCTGCACCTGGCCGGCGGCCGGATCGGCCGGGCGCCCCGGCGCGGTG
>DASSCS010000004.1:0-69365 GCA_035697515.1 Acidimicrobiales bacterium | reverse complement strand
ACCCCGTTGGCGCCTGCAGCTCGACGCCATCGGTGCGGCCGAGGCGGTGCGCGGGCGGCCCGACGGACCGTGGGTCGTGCCGCGGCCCGCTCCCGGTCCCGGGTCGGGTGGGGCGGCCAGCCCAGCCCGCGTACAGGCGGTGCAGGTTGCCATCGAGACCCTCGCGACCCTGCGAAGCCTCCCGCCGCTGCCGAAGCTCGGTCCCATCCCGGGCGAGGCGGGCGCCACCGCGGGCCGCCGGGCGCCGCGGGGGTCGGCCGGCGGCGAGCACGTCGGCGCCGATCCCCGGGTGCTGCACAAGGTGACATCGCTGCTGGCCAAGGCCGAGTCCACCAACTTCCCGGGCGAGGCCGAGGCGCTCACCGCCAAGGCGCAGGAGCTGATGACCCGGCACGCCATCGATCGCGCCCACCTCGACGCGGGGCGGGGCGGGGCCGGACCGGTGGGGGGTCGGCGGGTCGGCATCGACGACCCCTACGCCGGCGCGCGGCACCTGCTGCTGTCTGCGGTGGCCGACGCCAACCGGTGCCGGGCGGTGTGGTCGCGGCAGTGGGGCTTCGCCACGCTGTTCGGCGACGAGGGCGACCTCGACGCCGTCGAGCTCGTCTACACGTCGCTGCTGGTGCAGGCCACCCGCGCCATGGTCGCCCAGCCCGGGCCGCCGTCCGGCACGGCCGGCGGCACCCGCTCGTTCCGCCACTCGTTCCTGGTGGCGTTCGCCCACCGCATCGGCGACCGTCTGCGCGAGGCGGACGAGGCCGTCACGTCCCAGGCTGCGCAGCACAGCGCCGCCCTGGTGCCCGTGTTCGAGCAGCGCCGCCGGGCGGCGGAGGATGCGCTGAACGAGGCGTACCCCACCATCGGCACCACGCGCCTGTCTGCCCGCAACGCCGAGGGCTGGCAGGCGGGTCGCCGCGCCGCCGACCGGGCCCAGCTGGGCGTCGATGCGTCGGTGCGTGCCGGGGCGCGTCGGGCCCTCCGCTGAGCGCAGCGAGGCCCGGGTCAGGTCTCGCCGACGGCCACCCGCTTCGCCCAGGGGTAGTCGGCCTTGCCGCTCGGCGAGCGCTGCATGCGTTCGACCAGGTGCAGCTCGCGCGGCACCTTGTAGCCGGCGATGGTCGCGCGGCAGTGCTGCTGCACCGAGCCGAGGTCGGGCGTCATGCCCTCTCTCGCCTGCACCACCGCCGCCACCCGCTGGCCCCAGCGCTCGTCAGGCACGCCCACGACCACGGCGTCGTACACGGCCGGGTGCGACTTCACCGCCGCCTCCACCTCCTCGGGGAAGATCTTCTCGCCCCCCGAGTTGATCGACTGCGAGCCGCGGCCCAGCAGCGTCACCGAGCCGTCGGCCTCGACCATCGCCATGTCGCCGGGGATGACGTAGCGGGTGCCGTCGACGTCGACGAACGTCTCGGCTGTCTTGACCGGATCGTTGTAGTAGCCGAGGGGGATGTCGCCGCAGCGGGCGACGCGCCCCACCACCTGCGAGCCGGGCTCGACCGGGCGCAACTGGTCGTCGAGCACCACCGTTCCCGCCACGGGGGCGACGGTCGGCCCGCCCCGCATCGCGGTCTTGCCCTTCTCGACGATGATGATCCCGTTGGCGCCGCCCTCCGACGAGCCGATGGCGTCGGTGAGCACCAGGTCGGGGAAGCGGTCGAGGTACTGCTCCTTGAGCGACGGCGAGAACACGGCGGCGGTCGACGACAGCGAGATGAGCGACGACAGGTCGCGGCCCGCGCTCGGCGGCTCGTCGAGGGCCTCGACGAGTGGGCGGGCCATGGCGTCGCCGGTCATCATCATCGAGTTGACCTTCTCGGCCTCGACCAGCCGCCACACCTCGTGGGGGTCGAACTGGCTCACGAGCACGATCCGGTTGCCGGTGAAGCTCTGGCCCATCACGGCCCACTGGGTGGCCCCGTGCATCAGCGGCGCGATGGGCAGGAAGGTCAGCGCGAACCCCAGCTTCCGGCCCCGCTCGACCATGTCCTCGGGACGCCGCGCCCGCTCGCCGCTGAGCACGTCGATGCCGCCGCCCAGCGCGAAGAGCACGTCCTGGTGCTGCCACACGACGCCCTTGGGCATGCCGGTGGTGCCGCCCGTGTAGAGGATGTAGCGGTCGGTGCCCGAGCGGGGCGCGAAGTCGCGCTCGGGCGAGCCTCCGGCGAGGGCCTGCTCGTAGTCGCCGCCGATCACCAGCCGGTGCCGCAGGTCGGGCATGTGGTCGGCCACACCCTCCACCCGGTCGCTGAAGGCGGCGTCGTGGACGAGCGCCTTGAGGCCGGCATTGCCGAACAGGTAGGCCAGCTCGTCGGCCACGTAGCGGTAGTTGATGTTGATCCACACCGCCCGCAGCTTGAACACGGCCCAGAGCGTCTCGACCCACTCGACCGAGTTGACCCCGTAGATGCCGACGTGATCGCCGGGCCCGATGCCCTGGTCGGCGAGGTGGTGCGCCAGCCGGTTGGCCCGCTCGTCCAACTCGGCGTAGGTGCGGCGCGCCCCGTCGGCCACCAGGTACTCGCGGTCGCCCCAGGTGTCGACCGTGTGCTCGAACAGGTCGGCCAGGTTGAACTCCATGGTGCCCCTCGTCCCCTCCAGGCGTCCGCCGCTGATGACCCTCCACGTTGTAGCCGTCGAGCCGGACATCTCGAAACCGGCCGCGGGATCGGTGGTCATGGCGTCAGATCCCGCGGCAGCTTTTCAGGTGCCGGTGAGTGCCGCCTCGTAGGCGCCGCGGTTCCGGGCGTCGAAGCACACGAACACGACCGACTCGACCGCCGTGGCGGTGCGCTGCACCGTTCCGACCGCCACCGAGGCGGCCTCGGCGACGGGGTAGCCGTAGAGGCCGGTGGCGATGGCCGGGAAGGCCACGCTGCGGGCCCCCACCTCGTCCGCCCTCGCCAGCGACGACCGGTAGCACGAGGCGAGCAGCTCGTCCTCGCCGTGGTCGCCCCCTCGCCACCTCGGCCCGACCGTGTGGATGACCCACCGGGCCGGGAGCCGGAACCCCGGCGTCACCTTGGCGTCGCCGACCTGGCACCCGCCGAGCGTCCGGCAGTGCTCGAGCAGCTCGGGACCGGCCGCCCGGTGGATCGCACCGTCGACGCCTCCGCCCCCGAGAAGCGACGCGTTGGCGGCGTTGACGATGGCGTCGGTGTCCACGGCCGTGATGTCGCCGACGACGATCCCGATCTGCACGGGGCCAGTCTGCCGCCGGGGCGTGACGCACCGCTTGCGTTCGAGCGCGCTCGAAGGTCTACACAGGTGCCATGACACGACTCGACGACACAGTGAGCCTCGTCACCGGGGCCAGCAGCGGCATCGGCGAGGCCACCGCCCGCGAGCTGGCGGGGCAGGGCTCGGCGGTGGCCCTGGTGGCCCGGCGCAAGGACCGGCTCGACGGGCTGGCCGCCGCCGTCGAGGGCCAGGGCGGGCGGGCACTCGCCATCGAGGCCGACATCACCGACCAGGAGCAGGCGGTCGCAGCGGTGAAGCGGACGGTCGACGAGCTGGGGCGCCTGGACACCGTGGTCAACAACGCCGGCGTCATGCTGCTCGGCCCGGTCGTCGACGCCCCGACCGAGGAGTGGGACCGCATGGTGGCGCTCAACCTGCAGGGCCTGCTGTACGTCAGCCACGCCGCCATCCCGCACCTGCTCGACGCCGCCGGGGGCGAGCCCCGCCGAGTGGCCGACCTGGTGAACATCAGCTCGGTCGCCGGCCGCACCACCCGCGTCGGCTCGGCCGTCTACAACCTGACCAAGCACGGCGTCGGTGCGTTCAGCGACTCGTTGCGCCAGGAGCTGTCGGGCCGCCACGTGCGGGTCTCGCTCGTCGAGCCGGGCGCGGTGTCGACCGAGCTGGCCACCCACCTTCGCCCCGAGATCCTTGAGCAGCTGCGGGCGCGCCTCTCGAACGTCGAGCGACTCGAGGCGGCCGACATCGCCGACGCCGTCGCCTACATCGTGACCCGCCCCCGCCACGTGGCGATCAACGAGATGCTGGTGCGGCCCACGGAGCAGGAGAACTGACCCGGGCGGTCATTCGGCCAGCTCGTAGTCGGCCGGGTCGGGCCGCAGCGTGCGGCGCCAGTACTCGAGCAGCGTGAAGGGCCAGTTCTGGGTGATGCGGCCGCTCGCGTTCTTGTACCAGGTGTTGACGTCGGACGCGCCCCAGGCCATGCGCCGGTTCTCGGCGTCGACCTCGACGTTGAACCGGTCGTGCACGTCGCGCCGCACGTCGATCGCCCGGCGGCCGTCCGCGAGCAGCATCCCGAGCAGCCCCACGATGTACCGCACCCCGCACTCGGAGAAGTAGATGATGCTGCCGTTGATGACGATGTTGGTGTTGGGGCCGTACAGGCAGAACAGGTTGGGGAACCCGGGGATGGTGACGCCCAGGTAGGCGCGGGCCTCGCCGTTCCAGTGCTCGTGCAGGTCGACGCCGCCGCGCCCCGTCACCCGCATGGGCACCAGGAACTGCGAGGCGGTGAACCCGGTGCCGTAGATGAGCACGTCGACGTCGTGCGCCACGCCGTCGACGGTGACGACGCCGGCGGGCGTGATCTCGCGGATGGCGGTGGTGACGAGCTGCACGTTGTCGCGCTTGAGCGTGCGCGCCCACACTCCGTTGTCGCGGATCACCCGCTTGGCGCCCACCGGATAGGTGGGGACGACGGCCTCGATCAGGTCGGGTCGGTCGGCGAACTCGACCTTGATGTACTCGGTCAGCATCAGCCGCATCATCTCGTTCATGGGGCCGACCGAGCCGGGCTGGTCCCAGTCGGGGTCGACGGTGACACCCGCCAGGGCGCCGTCGCCCATGCGCCAGAAGATGCAGAACCGGTTGAACTCGCTGTAGGCGGGCACGTGGTTGTAGAGCCAGGTCAGGCCGTCGGGCACCTGGTCGTGATAGTCGGGCGTGGGGACCATCCACGCCGGCGTGCGCTGGAACACGAGGAGCTCGCCCACCTCGGGTGCGATCTCGGGGATGAGCTGCATGGCGCTGGCACCGGTGCCGATGACCGCCACCCGCTTGCCGGCCAGGTCGACCGAGGCGTCCCACCGTGCGGAGTGGAAGGCGGGCCCCGCGAAACTGCCGACGCCTGGGATCTCGGGGTAGTGGGGCCGGTTGAGCTGTCCGACGGCGCTCACCACGGCGTGGGCCTCGAGCTCCTCCTCCCCGTCGGGGGTCCGCACCACCACCGTCCAGGTGGACGTCTCGTCGGACCAGGTGGCCGACAGCACCTCGGTGCGCAACCGCACGCGATCGCGCACCCCGAAGACGTCGGCGCATTCGCTCAGGTACCGGTGCAACACGGGCTGGGTGGAGTAGTGGAACGGCCAGTCGTGGCGCTGCGCGAAGGAGTAGCTGTAGTTGTGGTTGGGGTTGTCGACCCGGCAGCCCGGATACTGGTTCTCGTACCAGGTGCCGCCCACGTCGTCGTTCTTGTCGACGATCACGAAGTCCACCCCGGCCTGAGCCAGACGGTGCCCGGCCAGTAGGCCGGACTCGCCGGCCCCGATGACGAGCACCCGGAAGTCGACGTCCGGCGCCACGTCGTCCTTGTGCCAGGTGGGGGCGCGGCGGTCCTCGCCGCGGTGGGCCAGCTCCTCCTCGAGCAGGGGCAGGTAGTCGGCCATCTCGCCGCCGCCCACCGCGTACGCCATGATCCGCAGCACGTCGTCGTCCGACGGTACCGGCGCCGGGCGCGAGCCCCCGTCGCGGAACCGCATCAGCGCCTCCAGCGCCAGCTCGCGTATGCCGGCGGCCTGCTCGTCGGTGAACCCGCCGCCGGGCAGGGCGAGCAGCATCGGGTCGACCCGCAGGTCGTCGCGCAGCAGGCTCATGTCGCCGGTCGCGTAGGCCAGCGCGGGCAGCAGCGGCTGCAGCTCGGCGTCGGCCAGGTGGCGGCGCAGCTCGTCATCGGACGCGGTGATCGAGGCGATCTCGGCGACGAACGGGCTGGCCGTCCAGGTGGTCCGGCCGTTGGCGTTGCCCCGGGCCGCCTCGGCGGTCTCGGCGGTGTCAGCCATGGGTCGACGCGACTCCCTTCGGGGCCTGCTGCGACATGAAGCCGAACAGGTAGCCGGCCACCCGTCGCATCTGGATCTCCTCGGCCCCTTCGGTGATCCGGTAGCGGCGGTGGTGGCGGTAGATGTGCTCGAACGGCTCGTGGCGCGAGTAGCCGAGGCCGCCGAAGACCTGCATGGCCCGGTCGGCCGCCTCGCAGCACAGCCGGTTCGCCCAGTAGTTGCACATCGACACCTTGTCGGACACCGAGAACGCGCCGTAGGTGTCCATCTGCCAGGCCGTCTTGTGGATGAGGGCCCGCAGCATCTCGCACTGCGTGACGAGCTCGACGATGGGAAACTGGATGCCCTGGTTGGTGGCCAGCGGCTTGCCGAACGGCGCCCGCTCCTGGGCGTAGGCGATGGCCCGGTCGAGGCAGTAGGCGGCGGCGCCCAGGCTCGAGGCGGCCTGACGGATGCGGTTCTCGTTGAAGAAGTGCTGCACCACCTGCAGGCCCGTGCCCTCGCCGCCGAAGATCGCCGAGTGCGGTACCCGCACGCCGCTGAGGCGGATGTGGCCGTGGTCGGTGGGCATGTTGAAGGTCCACAGGTACTCGAGCACCTCGAACCCGTCGCTGTCGGTGGGCACGAGGAAGGCGGTGATGCCGTGGCCGTCGCCGGCGTCGCCGCTGGTGCGCGCGAAGATCAGGTCGTGCCCGGCCCGGTGGATGCCGGTGTTCCAGGTCTTCTCGCCGGTGATGACCCACTCGCCGCCGTCGCGCACCGCGGTGGTCTCCATGTGGGTGGCGTCGGACCCGTGTGCGGGCTCGGTGATGCCGAAGGCGAAGCCCCGGCGGCCGGCGGCCAGGTCGTCGACCCACTCGGCCTGCTGCTCGTCGCTGCCGTAGGCCAGCATCAGCAGCAGGCCCACGTTGTTGCCCACGATGGCGTGCTCGTTCTGCAGGTCGCAGTGGAGGCCCAGGCCCTTGCGCGCGAGGTGCTCGCGGATGACCGCCATGCCCAGGTTGGTGCCGTCGCGTCCCCCGTAGCGCTTGGGGAACGGGTAGCGGTAGTGGCCGGCCTCGTCGGCCCGGCGGCGGGCCTCGGCCAGCAGGGCCTCCCACTCCTCGTTGGGCAGGCCGCCCCGGTCCCAGTCGGTGCGGGCGTCCTCGCGCCGGTGGTCGAAGAACCGGATGTTGTCGTCGGCCCGCTCGAGCGGACGGATCTCACGCTCGATGAACTCGTCCAGCTCGTCCAGGTACTCGGCCAGGTGCTGGGGGATGTCGAAGTCCACCGGGGTTCCCCTCCCGCCGTGGCGGGAGGTACGCCACGGTCCCGACCGAACATAGCGCCCGCTATCGACGAATGTCTCGCCTGACTGACGTAGGTATCAGCGGACTGAGCGTGCCCGGGGAGCAGTCAGCGCTTTCCAGTCGCAGTTTCGGCCGCCCCGGCGGCCGAAACCGCGAAGACTACGCGTTGGTGCGACTCCCGCTCCCGCTGGCTCAGTTGCCGAAGTCCCAGCCCCGGTCGCTGTTGCGGTACGCGCCCAGGATGTTCTTGGCCATGAGGATGCGATGCACCTCGTCGGGCCCGTCGGCCAGGCGCAGGGTGCGGGCGCCCTGGTACATGGCGGCCAGCGGCAGGTCACCGCTCACGCCGGCAGCGCCCCACACCTGGATGGCCCGGTCGACCACCCGGTGGTAGGCGGCGGGCACGAACACCTTGATTGCCGAGATGTCGGTGCGGGCATCCTGGCCCGCGGCCATCTTCTCGGCGCAGTCGATGGTCATGAGCCGGGCCGACTGCATGTCCATGTACGAATCCGCGATGAAGCCCTGGATGAACTGCTTGGTCTCGAGCAGCCCGCCGTGCACCTCGCGGCTGAGCGACCGCTCGACCATCAGGTCGAAGGCCCGCCACATCTGCCCCAGCGAGTTCATGCAGTGGTAGACGCGACCGGCGCCCAGGCGGTCCTGGGCGGCCTGGTGGCCGGAGCCGCGGGCGCCCAGGGCGTTGTCGAGGGGTACGCGCACGTCGTCGTAGATGATCTCGCAGTGGTCGCTGTCGCGGCCCCAGACGTTGATGCCCCGCACGATGGTCACGCCGGGCGTGTCGGACGGAACGATGATCTGGGTCATCGCCGCGTTGCGGTCGGCGCCGCCCGCCACGTCCTCGGTGCGGCACATGACGATGAAGAAGTCGGCCCGCTTGCCGTTGGACGTGAACCACTTGTGGCCGTTGATGACCCAGTCGTCGCCCTCGCGCCGCGCCGTGGTCTTGAGGGAGCGGGGGTCGGAGCCGGGTTGGTCGGGCTCGGTCATCGAGAAGCCCGACTCCATGGTCCCGTCGATGAGAGGCATGAGCCAGCGCTGCTTCTGCTCCTCGGTGCCGTACTTGACCAGGATCGACTGGTTGCCCGAGTTCGGCGCCACCACGCCGAACAGCGACGAGGCCCCGGCGGCGTACGCCAGCACCTCGTACATGTAGGCCAGCTCGAGGAAGTCGAGCCCGGCGCCGCCGTACTCGGCGGGCAGGTGGGGTGCCCAGAGCCCGGCCTGGCGCACCTTGGCCCGCACGTCGTCGCGCAGCTTGTGCGCCAGCTCGCGGTCGTGCTCGGTCAGGCGGGTGCCGGCCCGCATCTCGGCCCACAACATGTTCTCGTTGGGCAGGATCTCGCGGTTGACGATCTCGGCCGTGAGGGCTCTGATCTCGTTGACCCGCTCGCTCGCCGTGGGGATCGGCTGGACGTTCATCTGCAGCACGGGCGCTCTCCTGGTCGGGTGGCGCCCACGGTAAGGGAGGCGGCGCCGTCGCGGCAGGGCCCAAGGTCCCGACCGGGGCCCGTGAGGTAGAACGCGTTCTCGTGCGCGGCCATACTGGGCCCCACCCGGAGCTGGAGGGCACGTGCACCTGGCCTACACCGACGCGGAGGAGCGGCTGCGCACCGAGCTGCGCGCCTACTACGACCGCCTGCTCGACGACGACACCGTGCGCGAGCTGCGCCACGCCGAGGGCATCGGGCCCGTCATGCGCCGGGTGGTGCGCCAGATGGGCGCCGACGGCTGGCTGGGCATCGGCTGGCCCACCGACTACGGCGGCCAGGGCCGGGGGCCGATCGACCAGTTCATCTTCTTCGACGAGTCGATGCGGTCCGGCGCCCCGGTGCCGATGCTCACCATCAACTCGGTGGCGCCCACGCTGATGGAGTTCGGCAGCGACGAGCAGAAGCGGCGCTTCCTGCCCCGCATCCTGGCCGGCGAGATCCACTTCTGCATCGGCTACAGCGAGCCGGGCGCTGGGACCGACCTGGCCTCGCTGCGCACCAAGGCCGTGCGCGACGGCGACAGCTACGTGATCACCGGCCAGAAGATGTGGACCAGCCTGGCCAGCGACGCCGACTACTGCTGGCTGGCCGCCCGCACCGGGGCCGAGGACAGCCGCCACCGGGGCATCTCGATCTTCGTCGCCCCCATGGACAGCCCCGGCATCGAGCGCACGCCGCTGCGCCTCCTGTCGTCGCACGACATCTGCTCGGTGTACTGGGACGACGTGCGCATCCCGGCCGAGAACCTGGTGGCGGGCGAGAACGAGGGCTGGAAGCTCATCGTCAACCAGCTCAACCACGAGCGCGTCACGCTGTGCAGCCCGGGCATGGCCGAGCACATGCTGCACGAGACCATCGACTGGGCGCGGACGACCACGCTGCCCGACGGGCGCCGCGTGATCGACCAGGAGTGGGTGCGCGTCAACCTGGCCAAGGCGTACGCCGGCTTCGAGTTCCTGCGCCTGGCCAACTGGAAGGTGGCCTGGGACGCCACCCGTGACCACCTCGACGTGGCCGACGCCAGCACCATCAAGGTGTTCGGCACCGAGCACTACCTCGAGTCGTTCCGCCTGCTCATGGAGGTGCTGGGTGAGCGCTCGTACCTCACCGCGGCTGCGCCGGGTGCGGTGCTGGGGTCGCGGCTCGAGCAGATGTACCGCAGCCTGCTCATCCTCACCTTCGGGGGCGGCACCAACGAACTGCAGCGCGACCTGATCGCCGCGTTCGGCATGGGCATGCCCATGGCCAAGCGGTGACGACGAGGGACGAGGGGACGACGTGGACTTCGATCTGACCGACGAGCAGCAGGCCACCATCGACGTGGCCGCCAAGCTGCTCGGTGACAAGGCGACACCCGAGACCATCCGGGCGGTGGAGCAGGCCGACGACGTGCGCTTCGACCGCGACCTGTGGGCCGCCATGGCCGACGCGGGGCTGCTGGGCATCGCGGTGCCGGCCGAGCACGGCGGCGCGGGCCTGGGCGTGCTCGAGCTGGCACTGGTGCTCGAAGAGGTGGGTCGGCGCACCGCGCCCGTGCCCGCGCTGGCGTCGCTGGCGCTGGGGGCGCTGCCGCTGGCGCGGTGGGGCACCGGCGCCCAGCAGGCGGACATCCTGCCTGGCGTGGTCGCGGGCACCACCGTGGTGACCGCCGCGCTGGTCGAGCCGCTGGGCGACGCGCTCCGCCCGTCGACCACGGCACGGCGCGAGGCCGGCGGCTGGGTGCTCGACGGCGAGCGGACGAACGTGCCGGCGGGCCTGGTGGCCGACCTGGTGATCGTGCCCGCACTGGTCGCCGCCGACGCCGCCAGCGCCGACGCGGGCGCCGGCGAGATCGGGCTGTTCGTCGTGCCCGCGGCCGCCGAGGGTCTCCGTCGGGACCGCCAGGACACCACCACGGGCACCCCGGATGCCCGGCTCGCGCTCGCCGGGGTCCGCCTCGGCGACGACGCCGTGCTCGGCCCGGTCGACGCTGCCGGCACGGCCCTGTGCTGGCTGGTCGAGCACGCCGTGGTGGCGAGCTGCGCGGTCATGTCGGGCCTGGCGGCCGAGGCCGTGCGCATCACGGGCGAGTACACGTCCACGCGGGAGCAGTTCGGCCGCGCCATCGCCACCTTCCAGGCGGTGGGCCAGCGGGCGGCCGATGCGTACGTCGACGCCCAGGCCATCCGCCTCACCATGCTGCAGGCGGCGTGGCGGCTGGCGGCCGGGTTCCCGGCCGAGCGCGAGGTGGCGGTGGCCAAGTACTTCGCCGCGCTCGGCGGCCAGCGCGTCGTGCACGCCGCGGCCCACCTGCACGGGGGCGTGGGCGTCGACCGCGACTACCCGCTGCACCGCTACTTCCTGCTGGCCAAGCAGCTCGAGCTGCTGTTGGGCGGCGCGACCCGCCAGCTCGTGCGCCTGGGTGGCATCCTGGCCGCCGAGGGTGCCACCCGCTGACGGGCCCGCCGCCGCCCTCGCCTACGCTGCCGGCGCATGGCGCACGATCCCGACGAGCCGTTCACGCTGGTGTTCATCGGCCACGCCGAGCCCGCGCTCGAGGCACAGGCGTCGGCGTACGAGGACCGCGTGCTGCCCCTGCTCGCCGACCACGGGGCCCGGCTGCTGTTCCGGGGCCGGCGCACGGCGGACGACCCCGAGCTCCCGCTCGAGGTGCACCTGACCCGGTTCCCCCACCGTCGGGCGTTCGACGCCTACATGGCCGACGCGCGGCGGCTGGCGCTCCTCGACGAGCTCGGCGACGTCTTCACCCGCAAGCAGGTGATCGAGGTGGAGACCGTCACCGGGCCGGCGTGAGCGCCCCGCGGCCGCAGGCGTCCTACGCTGCCGCGCATGGACGAGATCGAGCTCCTGTCCGGGATCATGACCAAGACGGGTGACCTCATCGCCGGCATGCCGCCCGGGACCGAGCACGGCCAGAGCCCGTGCCCCGACTACGACGCGTCGGGCATGGTCCGCCACCTGGTCGGCTGGGTGCGGTGGTTCGGGGCGGCGGCCAACGGCCGGGCCTTCGACGGCGATCCGTCTGACGTCGAGGTCAGCGACGATCCTGCCGCCCAGTTCCGTGCCTCGGCCGACGCCCTGGTCGCGGGCTGGCGCGAGCAAGGCTTCGACCGCGAGGTGGCCATGACCGGCGCGCCGCAGCCCGCCGAGAGCGTGTTCAACATGACGCTCATGGAGTACCTGACCCACGGCTGGGACCTGGCCGTCGCCACCGGCCAGCCGGTGCCCTACACCGAGGCCGAGGCCCAGGAGGTGCTGCGGCGGGCCGAGGGCACCCTGCCGGCCCAGTACCGCGGCGGCGACATGCCCTTCGGCGAGATCGTGCCCGTGCCCGACGACGCGCCGGCGATCGACCGCCTGGTCGGCTTCATGGGACGCGACCCCGCCGCCGCCCGCTGACCGTCAGCTCGCGCCGGTGTCGACCCGGTCGACGACGGCGTCGGTGTGCTCGCTCGCGTTGGCGCAGCGGGCGCAGCAGTAGAACCGCCCGTCGACCTCGGTGCCGTGGCCGATCACCCTGCAGCCGCAGTGCTCGCACACCGGGGCCATGCGGTGGATGGCGCACTCGAAGCTGTCGAACGTGTGGTGCACGCCGGCGGCGACCACCTCGAAGGCCTTGTCGTAGTCGTTCCCGCAGACCTCGCATCGGGCCATGGCTTCCTCCCGTGGTCGTCGACGTCGACAGCCCTACCCTGGCCGCCCGGGCACCACACGCACCGCCCGCCACCCGACTCGTCGGGGCCGACGACCTCGAGGTCGCCGTGGCGCTGATGGTGGCGGTGGGCGACCGGCTCAGTGCAGTGAGAGCTTGAGGGCGATCAGCACCAGTCCGATCATGCTGCTCGCGGCCGTCCACACCACCAGCGCCAGGCCGCTCTGGTTGCTGCGTCGTGCCGCGCTCCAACCGAGCAGCGCCAGCAGGACGGTGGTGAAGAGCAGCGCGACCGTCACGGCCTCGCGGGACCCGGCGCCGAACAGCGCCGCGACCAGCAGCGCGCCGAGCGGGAGGAACGACGCGGTGACCAGCCGCCATGAGCTGCGCAGCCGGTGCTGGAGGTGGACGATCCGGGCGGGCGATTCGCCGACGATGCGGGTGGCCAGCAGGTGCGCGTAGGACTCGGCCAGCCAGTACACCACCACGGTCACCAGGACCGCGACCGCGGTCTTCGGCACGGTGTTGTGGCCCGCCCCGGCCGCCAGGACGCTGCCGGCGACGATGAGGCCGTAGACCGCGGCGGCCGTGCGGTCGACCTCGGTGTCGGCGACGCCCACGTGGTCAGCCTCGTGCATGCCGACATCCTCGCGCCCGTGCGGCCCGCGGTTCCGCCCCCCGGTAGACATGGGCGCCATGGCTGAGATCGTGTCTCCCGTGACGGGCACCGTCGCACGGGTCGAGCAGGTAGTCGGCGCCGCGGTCGACGTCGCCACGACGGTGGTGATCATCGAGTCGATGAAGATGGAGTACGCCATCGACGCGGGCGCCGCGGGCACGCTCACGCTGGTGCGGGTCGAGGTGGGCGACGCGGTGCAGGCCGGCGACGTGGTGGCCGAGGTGCGCGAGGACACCCGGCGCGACGAGGGCCCGGCGGCTCCGGCTCCCGGCGACGCCACGGCCGCGGCGGTCACCGACAGCGCCGGCTCGGCCGACGGCGCCGGCTCGGCCGACACGACCGGCTCGGCCGACACGACCGGCTTGGCCGACACGGCCGGCTTGGCCGACACGGCCGGCTTGGCCGACACGACCGGCTCGGCCGACAGCGCCGGCTCGGCCGCCGGCTCGGCCGCCGGGGGTGACCGTGCGGGCGGCGCCGACGCGGGTGGTGCCACGGAGGCGGCGCCGCGCGCCGACCTGGCCGAGGTGCTCGAGCGGCATGCCGTGGGCCTCGACGCCGCCCGGCCCGACGTGGTGGCCCGCCGGCACGAGCGCGGGCACCGCACCGCCCGCGAGAACGTGGCCGACCTGCTCGATGCCGGCACGTTCGTCGAGTACGGCCCGCTCGCGATCGCGGCCCAGCGCCGCCGGCGCCCCGTCGACGACCTGGTTGCCCGCACGCCCGCCGACGGGCTGGTCGCGGGCGTGGGCACGGTCGACGGCCGCCCCACCGCCGTCCTCTCCTACGACTACACCGTGCTGGCCGGCACTCAGGGCTACCAGAACCACCGCAAGAAGGATCGGCTGTTCGACGTGATCGAGCGCCAGCGCCTGCCGGTGGTGTTCTTCGCCGAGGGCGGCGGCGGCCGGCCGGGCGACACCGACGCGCCCGGGGTGTCGGGGCTGGACACCGCGGCCTTCCACCTGTGGGGCCGACTCAGCGGCCTGGTGCCCCGCGTCGGCATCACCACCGGGCGCTGCTTCGCCGGCAACGCCGCCATCCTCGGCTCCAGCGACGTGGTGATCGCCACCCGGGGCTCGAACATCGGCATGGGCGGCCCGGCCATGATCGAGGGTGGCGGGCTGGGCGTCTTCGCGCCCGAGGCCATCGGCCCCGTCGACGTGCAGGTCGCCAACGGCGTGGTCGACGTGCTGGTCGACGACGAGGCCGCGGCGGTGGCGGCCGCCCGGCGGTACCTGTCGTACTTCGCCAAGCCCGGCGCCCCCGGCGCTTCAGGCGGGCCCGCGCGACCGCGCGACCCGTCCGGCCCGGCGGGCCCGGCCGGCGAGCGCGGCTGGGCGTGCGCCGACCAGGCGGCGCTGCGCGACCTGGTGCCCGAGAACCGGCGGCGGGCCTACGACGTACGCGCCGTCATCGAGGTACTGGCCGACACGGGCTCGGTGCTCGAGCTGCGGGCCGGATTCGGCCTCGGGATGATCACCGCGCTGGCGGAGGTCGAGGGCCGGCCGCTCGGCATCGTGGCCAACAACCCCGGCCACCTGGCCGGCGCCATCGACTCGGACGGCGCCGACAAGGCCGCCCGCTTCCTGCAGCTGTGCGACGCCTTCGACGTGCCTCTGCTGTTCCTGTGCGACACGCCCGGCATCATGGTCGGCCCCGAAGCCGAGGAGACCGCGCTTGTGCGCCACGCCAGCCGGCTCTTCGTCACCGGGGCGAGCCTGAGCGTCCCGTTCGGCACGATCGTGCTGCGCAAGGGCTACGGGCTGGGCGCCCAGGCCATGGCGGGCGGCAGCTTCAAGGCCCCGCTGTTCTGCGTGGCCTGGCCCACCGGCGAGGTGGGAGGCATGGGACTGGAGGGCGCGGTGCGCCTCGGTTACCGCAAGGAGCTGGCCGCCATCGACGACGAGGCCGATCGGGAGCGCACCTTCCAGACCATGGTCGAGGCCGCCTACCAGCACGGCAAGGCGCTCAACTCGGCCAGCCACTTCGAGATCGACGACGTGATCGATCCCGCGGACAGCCGCCGCTGGATCACCACGATGCTGGCCTCGGCCACGCCGCCCCCCGCCCGCGAGGGCAAGAAGCGCCCGGTCGTCGACACCTGGTAGCCGCCGGGCGCGGCCGGTCGCCCGAAACTCGACCCGCGGGTCAAGTCGCGGGCAAGCTGCGGTGATGACCGATCTGTTCTCCATCGCCGGGAAGACCGCCGTCGTGACGGGAGGCTCGCGGGGCATCGGGCTGATGATCGCCAGGGGCTTCGTCGAGGCCGGCGCCAAGGTGTACATCTCGTCGCGCAAGGCCGAGGTGTGCGAGCAGGTGGCGGCCGAGCTGAGCGAGGCGGGGGAGTGCGTCGCCCTGCCCGCCGATCTGTCGACCGAGGCCGAGTGCCGGCGCCTGGCCGAGGCCGTGGCCGAGCGCGAGTCGAGCCTCGACATCCTGGTCAACAACGCCGGAGCCACCTGGGGCACGCCGCTGGAGCAGTTCGACGAGGCCGCCTGGGAGCGGGTGCTGGCCCTCAACGTCAAGGGCGTGTTCCACCTCACCAAGTTCCTGCTGCCGCTGCTCGAGAAGGCGGGCTCGGCCGAGGAGCCGTCCCGGGTGATCAACATCGGCTCGATCGACGGCATCCACGTCCCGGTGCTGGAGACCTACTCGTACTCGGCCTCGAAGGCGGCGGTGCACCAGCTCACCCGCCACCTGGCCAAGCGGCTCGCGCCGGCCGTCACCGTCAATGCCCTCGCCCCCGGCCCGTTCGAGTCGAAGATGATGGCCGCCACCCTCGCCGCCGCGGGTGACGCCATCGCGGCGTCGGCGCCGCTCAAGCGCATCGGCCGGCCCGACGACATGGCGGGCACGGCCATCTTCCTCGCCTCGCGGGCGGGCGCCTACCTGACCGGGGCGATCATCCCCGTCGACGGCGGCATCGCCACGGTGGGCTGAGGCCGGAGTCCCCACCGGTTCCGATCAGGCGTCCGCTCGTCGCGGTCCCCGCAACGTCCGCACGCCCGATCGGATTCGGCGCGCCCCGGCCTGGGCCCGGGCCGCCGAGCTTCGCCTTCCCTATATTATTGACCAACTTAGTAGGAATTACCTATAGTGCCCCATCCCGGCCGGGCATGGGACCGGTCGCCGACGGTGCCTGCGGGCGCAGAAGGACAGCACCACGATGAAGAACCGCGTGCGAACAGCAGTGGGCCTCACGGCCGCGGCCCTCCTGGTCGTCAACGCCAGCGGCGGTGACGACGGCGCGGGGGCCGACGGCGGGGGCGATGGGGCGACGATCAACATCGTCGGGTTCGCCGTGCCCGAGGCGGCCAACACGGCCATCGCCGAGGAGTGGGCCGACACACCCGAGGGCGAGGGGGTCGACTTCGAGACGTCCTACGGCGCCTCGGGCGACCAGAGCCGGGCCGTGGTGTCGGGCCTCGAGGCCGACTACGTGCACTTCTCGGTCACCAGCGACGTGACCCGCCTGGTCGACGAGGGCCTCGTGTCCGAGGAGTGGGACGACGGCGCCAACAAGGGCGTCGTGTCGTCGTCGGTCGTGGTCTTCGCCGTGCGCGAGGGCAACCCCAAGGGCATCGAGACCTGGGAGGACCTGATCGAGCCCGGGGTCGAGATCGTCACGCCCAACCCGGCCTCGTCGGGCGCGGCCCGGTGGAACGCGCTCGCCGCGTGGGGCCAGGTCATCGAGAGCGGCGGGACCGACGAGGAGGCCGAGGCCTACGTCGCCGACTTCTTCGACAACGTGGTGGCGCTGCCGGGCAGCGGCCGCGACGCCACCACCGCGTTCCTCGGCGGCACCGGTGACGTGCTCATGGCGTATGAGAACGAGGCGATCCTCGCCCACCAGAACGGCGAGGAGTTCGACTACATCATCCCGGAGACGACCATCCTCATCGAGAACCCGGGCGCGGTGCTCAACGACGCCGATCCCGTGACGCATGACTGGCTTGACTTCGTGCTCAGCGAGGACGGCCAGCGCCAGTTCGCCCTCACCGGGTTCCGGCCCATCGTCGACGGCGTCGACTACGGCGAGGTCGAGGGCGCCAACGACCCCGCCGATCCGTACCCCGACGTCGAGAACCTCCTGACCGTCGAGGAGGACTTCGAGAGCTGGGAGGCCCTGTCCGACAAGTTCTTCGACGAGGAGAGCGGCATCGTCACCGAGATCATCGCGGCCTCCGGCAAGGCCGAGTGACCCCGAGCACCGTGGTGCCGGGCCGGTCGGGGCGCACGCGCCGGCCGGCCGGCGCCGGCGGGCTGACGCGCGCCTCCGGCCTCGGCCTCGGGGTGGCGATGCTGTGGTTCAGCCTGCTGGTGCTGCTGCCCCTTGCCGCGGTGGTGGCCACGGCGAGCGACGCGGGATGGGACGGCTTCTGGCGCGCCGTCACCAACGAGCAGACCGCAGCCGCCATCCGGCTCACGGTGGGCATGGCCGTGGTCGTCACCGCGGTCAACGTGGTGATGGGCACCCTCATCGCCTGGGTGCTGGTGCGCGACGAGTTCCTCGGCAAGCGGGCGCTCGAGGTGCTGATCGACATCCCCTTTGCCCTGCCGACCATCGTGGCCGGTCTGGTGCTGCTGTCGCTGTACGGCCCCGACAGCCCCCTGGGCGTCGACGTGGCCAACACGCGCGGCGCGGTGTTCCTGGCCTTCCTGTTCGTGACGCTGCCCTTCGTGGTGCGCACGGTGCAGCCGGTGCTGGCCGAGCTCGACCGCGAGGTCGAGGAGGCGGCGGCATCGCTGGGCGCCTCGCGCGTGACGACCTTCCGCCGCATCATCCTGCCCGCCCTGGCCCCGGCGATCGCCGCCGGCGCCGCCCTGTCGTTCGCGCGGGCGGTGAGCGAGTACGGCTCGCTGGTGCTGCTGTCGGGCAACCTGCCGCTGCAGACCGAGGTGACGTCGGTGCGCATCCTGAGCAGCATCGAGAACGACAACCTGGCCAGCGCGGCGGCCGTGGCCACCGTCCTGCTCGCCATCTCGCTGGCCGTGATCCTGGCCATCGACGTGATCCAGCGGCGGGTGACCCGGCGTGGCTGAGGCTCTGACCGCCGGCCGCCCGCCCCGGCGTCACCGGGTCCGCCGGCGGGCGGCGTCGCGCCATGTGCTGCGGGCGATCGTGGCCGCGTACCTGTTCCTGCTGGTGGCGTGGCCCGTCTCGCTGGTGGCGAAGAACACCTTCGCAAACGGCCTGACCGACCTGCGGGCCATCCTCGACGATCCCGACGTGACCCACGCGCTGGGCCTCACCGTGCGGGTGGCGGTCATCGCGGTCGTCCTCAACACCGTGTTCGGGGTGGGCATGTCGATCCTGCTGGTGCGCTACGAGTTCCCGGGCAAGCGCCTGCTCAGCGCGCTGGTCGACCTGCCGTTGGCGGTGTCGCCCATCGTGGTGGGCCTGGCGCTCATCCTGGTGTACGGGGGCCGGGGCGGCTGGTTCGGCCCGGCCCTGGAGGACGCCGGCTTCCAGGTCATCTTCGCCACGCCCGGCATCGTCCTCGCCACCGTGTTCGTGGCCTTGCCCCTCGTCATCCGCGAGGTGGTCCCGGTGCTGGAGGAGGTGGGCGTCGAGCAGGAGCAGGCGGCCCACAGCCTGGGTGCCGGTGCCGTGGCGACGTTCCGGCGCATCACGCTGCCCGCGATCCGGTGGGCGGTGGTGTACGGCGTGGTGCTCAGCCTGGCCCGGTCGCTGGGCGAGTTCGGGGCGGTCAAGGTGGTGTCGGGCAACGTCCTCGGCCAGACCCGCACCGCCACGCTGGTCGTCGAGGAGAAGTACCTGAACTTCGACAGAGGCGGGGCCTACGCCACGGCGTTCCTGCTGGCCCTCGTGTCGGTGGCCTGCATCACGGTCGTCTCGATCATCCGTCCCCGAGCCTCCGAGGAGGGCACGCCGTGAGCATCGAGATCACAGGGATCGGCAAGCGATTCGGTGACTTCGTCGCCCTGGACGACGTGTCGGTCAGCATCCCGACCGGCCGGCTCGCGGCCCTGCTCGGCCCCAGCGGTGGCGGCAAGTCGACCTTGCTGCGCATCATCGCCGGCCTCGAGCGCGCGGACGAGGGCACCGTCGCCATCGACGGGGTCGACGCCACCCACCTGCGGCCCCAGCGGCGCGACGTCGGGTTCGTGTTCCAGCACTACGCCGCGTTCAAGCACCTGTCGGTCTTCCGCAACGTGGCCTTCGGCCTGGAGATCCGCAAGCGGCCCAAGGCCGAGGTGCGGGAGCGGGTGACCGAGCTGCTCGACCTGGTGCACCTCGGGCAGTTCGCCGACCGGCTGCCCGCGCAGCTGTCGGGCGGCCAGCGCCAGCGCATGGCCCTCGCCCGGGCGCTGGCGGTGGAGCCCAAGGTGCTGCTGCTCGACGAGCCCTTCGGCGCGCTGGACGCCAAGGTGCGCAAGGAGCTGCGCGACTGGCTGCGGCGCCTGCACGACGAGGTGCACGTCACCACCGTGTTCGTCACCCACGACCAGGAGGAGGCCCTCGAGGTGGCCGACGAGATCGTGGTGATCAACGACGGCCGCATCGAGCAGGTGGGCACGCCCGACGACCTGTACGACCGGCCGGCCAACGACTTCGTGATGCGCTTCCTGGGCCCCGTCACCCAGCTCGGCCCCGACCTGGTGCGGCCGCACGATCTGGTGCTGGGGCCCGCAGGGACCGGCGGCGACGTGCCTGCGGGGGCGGTCGCGGGGAAGGTCAGCCGGGTGGTGCGCGTCGGCTTCGAGGTGCGGGTCGAGGTGACCACGGCCGACCAGGTGGTCGTCGTCACCCTCACCCGCACGCAGTACCTGGCCCTCGGCATCGACGTCGCCTCGCCGGTGACGGTCGGCCCGGCGCCGGGGGCGCCGATGGTGGCGGTCAGCGACCCGTCGTTCGGCGACCCGGCGCTGATCGCCGGCTGACAAGGCCCTCGCTCGGCTCTCGGCCACGCGGGCGGCCCGCAGCCGCACGGGAGGTCGCGAGGACCCTCGCGAGCGACCGCATCGCCACCCGAGGGCATCCGCCGCGCGCCACCGCCCGGCTCGTCGCGTCAGGCCCGCGCGCTGGCCACCGGCGCGTGGCCGAGCTGGGCGGTGGGCGGGACGATCCGGGCGGCAGCCGCCGCCAGCACCAGGGCGACCGCCGCCACCAGCGCGAACGTCCACCGCAGCCCCACCGCCTCGGCCAGCGCGCCCACGATCAGCGGCTCGACGAGGAACCCCAGCCGGGCGGCCAGCGACACCGTCGCCGCGCCCGCCCCGGGGGCCACGCCGGCGGTGTTGCCGGCGGCCGAGAACGCCAGCGGGAAGAAGGCGCTGCAGCCCACTCCTGCCACCACCAGCCCGAGCGCGAACACGGCCGGCTGATCGACGACCACGCCGGCGAGCAGCCCGGCTGCGACCAGGACCATGCCGCCGCGCAGCACCCCCCGTCCCCCGAAACGGTCGGTGAGGCGGTCGCCTACCAGCCGCCCGGCCAGCATGCCGCCCATGAAGGCGGCCATGCCCAGCGCCGCGACCCCGGGGCCGGTGCCCAGCCTCTCGAGCCGGAGCGCCGACCAGTCGCTCGGGGCACCCTCCAGCAGTGCGCCGCCCACGGTGGCGGCGGCCAGCACGGCCAGTGCCCTGCGGCGGCGGGGGTCGCTGCCGGCCGTCCGCTGGTCGCCGTGCTCCCCGGGGCCGGCCACCACAGGGCCCGCGACCCCGGCGGCGCCCGCGTCGCCGACCACGAGGCCGGTGCGCGACACCGCCACCGCCGCGACGATGACGACGCCGACCGCGACGAGGTGCCAGGTGAGCGGCACGCGCAGGCCGGCAGCCGCCGCCGCCAGGGCGGCGGCACCGAGCGCACCCAGGCTCCAGGCCCCGTGCAGCCCGTGCATGACCGAGCGGCGCACGCCCCGCTCGTAGGCGGCGCCGTTGGCGTTCATCGCGATGTCCATGGTGGCGTCGGCAGCCCCGACCACGGCCAGCGCGAGGAACAGCAGCACCGGGCTGGGAGCGGCGCCGGCCGTCCACAGGCTGGCGCCGAGGGCGAGCGCAGCGGCCACCACGACCGGGCGGCTACCGAGGCGACCGATCGCCCGCCCCGCCACCGGACTGGCCGCCAGCGCGCCGACCGCCATGCCCGCGAGCACCCCGCCCAGCCCGACGTCCGACAGGTCCAGGTCGGCCTGTCGCCCCGGCAAGCGGGGGATGAAGCTCGGTGCACCGAGGCCGTTGGCGACGAACACCACGGCGATGGCCGAGGCGCGGGCGGTCGCGGTGGGGTGGGCGCGGGGGAGCACCCGCGCAGTCTTGTCCGACGCTCGGCGGCGTGCCGACGCCTCCGTCACTCGCCGTCAGCGCGGCACCTGCGACCAGGGCAGGTCCTTGTCGACCCGGGGCTCGCCGGGCAGGCCGAGCACCCGCTCGCCCAGGATGTTGCGCTGGATCTCGGACGTGCCGCCCTCGATCGAGTTGGCCCGGGCCCGCAGGAACATGCGGCGGGACATGCCGGCCGGCCCCGTGAGACCCAGGCCCGCGCCGTGGCGCGTCTCGTAGTCGAAGCCCACCATGCCGTCGGCGCCGAGCAGGTCGACGCACAGCTCGTAGATGGCCATGTTGACCTCGGCGAACTTGAGCTTGGCGATCGATCCCTCGGGACCGGGGTTGCCCGCCTTGCGGTTCTGGCCGGACCGGATGTTGGTGAGGCGCAGCGTCTCGGCCTCGACCCACAGCTGCATCAGGCGGTCGCGGGTGGCTGGGCGCTTGTCGGCCACCTCGTCCTGCCAGATGCGGACCGCCTCGGCGATGGCGCCCGAGCCCCGGGGCGGAGCGCCGCCACCGCCACCGATGGTGGTGCGCTCGTTGGCGAGCGTGGTCATCGACACCCGCCAGCCCTCGCCGACGTCGCCGACGCGGTCGGCGTCGGGGACCCGCACGTCGGACATGTAGACCTCGTTGAACTCGGCCTCACCCGTCATCTGGCGCAGGGGGCGCACCTCGACGCCGGGGGCGTGCATGTCGAGCGCGAAGTAGGTGAGCCCCTTGTGCTTGGGGGCCTCGGGGTCGGTGCGGGCGATCAGCATGCCGCGGTCGGCCATCTGCGCCAGCGTGTTCCACACCTTCTGGCCGTTGACGACCCACTCGTCGCCGTCGCGGACCGCCCGCGTCGCCAGCCCGGCCAGGTCGGAGCCGGCGCCGGGCTCGCTGAACAGCTGGCACCAGGCGTCCTCGCCGGTGAACATGCGCCGCAGCAGGCGGTTCCGCACCTCGTCGCTGCCGTTGGTGACGACCGTGGGTCCGGCCATGGTGAGGCCGAAGAAGTGGCGTACCCCCGGCCCCTGGGCGCCGGCGCCGTAGAGGCGGCGGTCGATGTCGCGCTGGAGCACCGGCTCGAGGCCGAGCCCGCCGAAGCCCTCGGGGAAGTGCACCCAGGCCAGGCCCAGGTCGTACTGGCGCCCACGGAACTCGACCTGGTCGGTGGTCTTGGGGTCGAGCTCAGCCAGCAGCTTGTCGACGCGCCCGGCGACGAGGGAGGTGGGATTCGTCATGACCAGACTCTACGGTTCCGACCCTAACTTGACCAGCGGTCAGGATTCGGGCGCGTCGGTACATTGCGTCAATACCCTCGATTCCTGATCATGTCGATCAGACTTGTGCCAGCCCGCCTCGGTCCGGTAGAAAGCTGACTAAAGCGATCAGCTTTTGTCGAGACTGGCGAAAGGCCCGGCATGACCCTCTCCCTCCACTGGTTCCTGCCCACCGCGGGCGACAGCCGCGACGTGGTGGGGTTCGGGCCGACCGCGGTGCAGCGGGACGCCGACCTCGACTACCTGACCCAGGTGGCGCGGGCGGCCGAGAGGGTCGGCTTCGACGCGGTCCTCACGCCCACCGGCACGTGGTGCGACGACGCCTGGGTGACCACCGCGGCCCTCATCGGGGCGACCACCAGGTTGCGGTTCCTGGTGGCCTTCCGCCCCGGGTTCGTGTCGCCCACGCTCGCCGCCCAGCAGGCCGTCACCTTCCAACGGCTGTCGGGCGGCCGCCTGCTGCTCAACGTCGTGACCGGCGGCAGCGCCGAGGAGCAGCGCCGCTTCGGCGACTTCGCCGACCACGACACCCGCTATGACCGCACCGCCGAGTTCCTCGAGATCGTGCGGGGCGCCTGGAGCGGCACCCCCTTCGACTACTCCGGCACGCACTACCGGGTCGACGGCGCCATCGTCGCCCACCGGCCCGCGCCGCAGCCGCCCATCTTCCTCGGCGGCTCGTCGGATGCGGGCAAGCAGGTGGCGGCCCGCCACGCGGACACGTGGCTGATGTGGGGCGAGCCGCCCGATGTCGCCGCCGAGCAGGTGCGCGAGGTCAGGGCGCTGGCGGCGGCGGCCGAGCGGGAGATCAGGTTCGGCGTCCGGCTGCACGTCATCACCCGCGACCGGGCCGAGGACGCGTGGGCGGTCACCGACCGGCTGCTCGAGGCCATGCCGCCCGATGTCGTCGCCAGGGCCCAGAAGCACCTCGCCTACGCCGAGTCCGTCGGTCAGCGGCGCATGGCGGCACTCCACGGTGGCCGGCGGGACGACCTCGTGGTGGCGCCCAACCTGTGGGCCGGCTTCGGTCTCGTTCGCAGCGGGGCGGGAACTGCGCTGGTGGGCAGCCACGACGAGGTCGCCGCCCGCATCGCCGAGTACCACCGGGCCGGCTTCGACCACGTCATCCTGTCGGGCCAGCCCCACCTCGAAGAGGCGTACTGGTTCGGCGAGGGCGTCATCCCCCGCCTGCGGGCCGCCGGGCTGCTGGGCGCGCCGGCCGCACCCCCCGGGCTGCTGGGTGCGCCGGCCGCATCCGCCGGGCCCGTGGCACCCGCCGCAGCGGCCGAGCCGGCGGCCAACGGCCCCGCCGTCGGCGGACCGAGCGGGCGGGAGCCCGGCGCCACCCACCTCGCCCCGGCGAGCGCCGGCTGAGCCCGCCGATGCGTTCCCGCCATCCCCACCTCTCGCGACCGGCCGGTGGGCGCCGCCCCCTCCGGCGCCCGCCGGCCGTCGCGACCGCGCGGTCGACGGACACCGCCATGACCACCCTCGCCATCGGACCCGACCCGTCGCCTTCCCGCCCGCCGGGTCCCCAGGATTGCGAACCGCCGCCCCGGGGCGGCGCCTCCGTACCGGCCGTGCCGGTGGCGCCGGCCGTGCCGCTGCCCGCCCACATGCTCGCCGACATCGCGTCGGGCTTCGCGACCGCCCGCCCGCTGTGGTCGGCGGTGGTGCGCCACGACCCGGACGGGCGTTGGCCAGTGCGGCTGGTCGCCACCGAGCGCTACGAGGTGTGGGTCATCGGCTGGACGACGGGCCAGAACGTGCGCGTGCACGATCACGGCGACTCGGCGGGCGCCCTCGCCGTGACGGAGGGCGAGCTCACCGAGGTGGTGCCCGAGGGCGGCGGTGTGATCGAGCGGGCGCTGGCGGTCGGACAGCTGCGCGACCTCCCCCTCGGCACGATCCACGACGTGGTCAACCGGGCGGTCGAGCCGGCCACCAGCATCCACGTCTACTCGCCGCCGCTCACCACGATGACCTACTACGACCCGGTCACCTTCCAGGCGGTCGACACCGAGCCGGTGGCGAACCGTCCCACCGTGTTCGGGCCGGGGGCGGGCGCGCACGTGCTGCACCCGTCGGGGCGGGCGGGGCCCTGGCCACGCCCGGCGGAGGCACCGGCCGCCCGTTCGCCCGTGCCCGGGCCGTGATGGACGACGTCGCCCCCCTGCTCGGCCCGCGCGCCGCCGCGGCGGTGCCAGGTCGGTGGCAACGGGGCGGTCGGGTGAGCGACCCGACCAGCGCCGTCGACCGCCTGCTCGCCCGCGCCCGCACGGCGATCGCGCCGCGGCCAGGGCCGGACGACCTGGACGGCGTGCGCGAGGCCGGCGGGCTGGTGGTCGACATCCGCCCCGTCGAGCTGCGCCGCCGCGACGGCGAGCTGCCGGGCGCACTGGTGGTCGACCGCAACGTCCTCGAGTGGCGGCTCGACCCCACGAGCCCCCACCGGCTGGACGAGGTCACCGGGCCCGACCAGCCGATCGTGCTGGTGTGCGACGAGGGCTACGCGTCGAGCCTGGCCGCCGCCATCCTGCGCGAGCTGGGCCTGCGGGGGGCGACCGACCTCGACGGCGGCTACCAGGCCTGGCGGCGCGCCGAGGCCGACACTCGGTTGCGCGATCCCCGCTGAGGCCGGCGGGCTCCCGTCATTCGGTGGCGGGCCCCTCCTCAGCGACCAGGAACACGTTGTCGTTGAGGTCGCCGAGCGGCACGTCCGTGTTGGCGGCGATCACTTCGGCCAGCGTGTGCCGGTAGTCGATGCCGTAGGCCAGCCGGATGGCCACCAACCCGGGGTCGTTGCGGTAGAAGAACCGGTCGCCGTCCCGCAGTCGGCGGAACTGCTCGGTCCAGATGGCCCGCTGCAGCTCGCCCATCTCGGCGCCCGGCACGTGGGTCTCGGCCACCATGCCCGTGAACGCGTCCAGCCGGTCGACCGACTCGTACACGGCGGCCAGCCGGGCGGCGAGCGTGGTGCGACGCTCGAGGTGAACCGGCGAGCTCTCGGCCTCCTCGCTGTCGAGCGCGATCTTCTCGCCGTCCTGGCCGACCAGGCCCACGACGTCCAGGCTGTCCGGGTCGTCGACCTCGACGCCCGGCGTCAGCGCCGGGTCCGCCGGGAACGCCTCGCTCGACTCGCCGGTGATGTCGGTGAACGACCGGACCGGCTCGAGGCCGTAGGCCTCGCGCAGCTCGTTGTACGACGGCATGCCGTGGTCGCGGCCCCGCTCGATGTCGAGCGCGCCCAGGTCGACGACGCCCTGGAAGCAGGCGGGCAGCTCGGCGCCGTCGAGGCAGCGGGGGTTGCCGGGGACGGGGACCTGGAACAGCACGCTGCGCAGCTGGTTGTCGATCATCTCGTCGTTGTTGTACTGGGCCTCGAGCCCGATGCCCTGGAGCAGCGGGCCCAGCTGCAGCGACTCGACCAGGTCGGGGTTGAAGAAGGCGATGTTGAGGGGCACGGCGATGCCGACCTCGCTGCCGTCGGCGCTGGTCTCGACCTCGAGCCCGGCCTGCTCGAACGCGGCGACCTGCTCGGCCGGGTAGCGGCCGGCAGCGGTCTCCAGCTCGATCTCGCCGTGGATCATGCTGTGGGCGCGGTAGCCCACCGTGGCGAACTCGTTGCTGAGGGTCGGGTTCACGTCCGGGCGGTAGCCGCGGTAGCGGCCCAGGCGCACCCCGACCGCCGGGAGGAACTCGTTGTAGGTGATGTACTGCTGCTCGGCGATCACCACCCGCCGGGCGATCTCGAACTTCTGCGCCTCCGGCAGGGCGTCGGGCAGCCGCGACACGACGCGGTTGTGCTCGCGGGCGAACAGGGTCTGCGTGGCCAGCAGGGCGATGTTCTCGTTGGCCCGCACATCGCCCGCCACGGCCGCCCGGTAGGGCTGGCCGCGCAGCCGGCCGTCGACCTCCATCGCGGGGGCAGCGGCGCCGTCGCCTCGGCTGTCGCGCCGAGGGAGGTGCCCGCCGGGCAGCCGCAGCTCGGCGCCGTTGTTGGACATGTCGCCGTCGACCGGGCCCTCGCGCAGCCACTCGAGCCGCTCCTCGCTGCCGCCGTAGACGACCCACGCGTCGATGTACGAGCTGATGGTGTTGACCTGCTCCCGGGGCGAGTCGAGGCCGGTGCCCGCCGCCACGGCCGACCGGGTGAAGGGGATCTCGCCCAGGGTGTTGGCGAACTCCTCCAGCGGGTCGTCGCCGTCGTAGGCGATGCCCTGCTCGGTGCCGGCGCCGTCGCGCAGCCCGAAGGTGTGATCGAGGAACTGGCCCCAGGTGAACACCCACTGCGACACGCCCCGCTCCGAGAAGAGGTTTTGGTGGCTGTCGTTGAACACCCGGTTGCTCACGTAGCGGCTGGCCGGCCCGGGCACGGGCTCGCCCACGCCGTCGGCGTAGCGGGCCGGAGCCACCCGGATGTAGTTGGTGCCCGCCGCGCCCCAGTCGGGGTGGCGCCGGTTGTTGCCCGTGCCGTCGAGGCTCCGGACCGGCAGCTCGGGCACCCGCCCGGCGATCCAGCGCTCGTCCCACGGCCAGTCGACCGGGCGCCGCGCGCTGATGCCCTCGGACGTCGGGGCCGGCCGTCCGGGCAGGAAGGTGCCGGCGTCGGTGCCGGTGAGGACGAGGCTGGTGACCGCCAGCAGCATGACCGTCCCGGCGGCCAGCGGCACGCGGCCGCGCCGGCGGCGGCGTGGCCTCCCGGTCGCACCGGCGGCTCGTGTGCGTGGCATCGGCTCTCCCCCTTCGCCCGTGGTCCGCGACGCGGGCCGCGGCCGCCCGGACCACGGCGGCCACGGGCCTGCGCGCGAACATCGAAATGGCGGGCATCGCCACAGCCCGCCGCGTGTGAATGCCGGTGGCCAGCAGCAGCGATGTCCTCGGCCGGGGAGAGGCGCAGTATGGCCCAGCGTGCCACCGCCATGTGCAGTGGCACGCTCACGATCCCGTCGACATCGACGAGGACGGCCCCCCAGCCGAGACGTCTATCGAGGGCGAACTCGTGATGCAACGATCACGATGGGGCAACGTGCGCAGACCCAGCGAAACCCCTCGCCCTGCCCGGTATTGACTTTCGGCGTCACGCCAACAATGACGGTTGACGAATGGTTTGTCAACGGTTCGCAATGCGGGACAGAGGTGTTTTGCTGCGTCACACTATTTGCGAGAATTCTCGCTTCCCTCCCGTGGCTATTTCAGCCACATCACGTGGTTCTGTCACCGACATTTGTGGCAGTGAACACCGTAAGCGCCCGGAGGCGCGCCCTCGGTAGCACGGGGGGTGCGGCGCCGCCTGGCCGGCGAGGATGGTGCGCTCTCGGCGCGACGCCGATCATGGGGTCATGGATCTCCCGGACCCGGACGCACTCGTCGACGAGCAGATCACCTACTACCGGGCTCGTGCTCCCGAGTACGACGACTGGTGGCTCCGTACCGGCCGCTACCAGCGTGACGACGGTTTCGGTCGGCGCTGGGACGCAGGCAAGCGGGAGCTCGCGCACGCCGTACGCGACTTCGACCCCGCGGGGGACGTGCTCGAGCTCGCGGCCGGCACCGGCAACCTCACCCGCGAGCTGTGCGCCGCGGCGGACCGGGTGACCGCGCTCGACGCATCGGCCGAGGCCCTCGCCATCGCCCGCACAAAGCTGGACCAGCCGTCCAGGGTCACGTTCGTCCACGCCGACGTGTTCGAGTGGCGCCCGACGCAGCGGTTCGACGTCGTCGCGTTCGGGTTCTGGCTGTCCCACGTGCCCCCTGGTCGCTTCGAGCAGTTCTGGCGCCTGGTGGATGACGCGCTGGGTCCCGGCGGTCGCGTACTGTTCATCGACAACGCCGTTCCCGTCGAGGTCGCTGCGTCCGCAGACGGTCGCCAGCCTGCGACCGTCGCAGATCGCACACCGTGGAGCCGGACCTGGCTCGACCACGGCGTCAGCGCCCGCACACTGTCCGACGGTCGTCGGTTCCACATCGTGAAGCGCGCCTGGACCCCCGAGGAGCTCCGAGGCGAGCTGGCCGCCCTCGGATGGACCGCGTCCGTGCGCGAGATCCAGGGGCTGTTCATCTACGGGTCCGCGGAGCGGACGGGCGTTGCCTGACCGGCGCCGCGTCTGCGGGGACGGCCGTCACGGAGCCGAGCGGCACCCGACGGAATTTTCAGCGACCGGTCTTCTCCCAGACCGAGACGTGCGACGTGCTCTCGCCGGTGAAGGGTGCGCGGTCCCAGCCCGCCCACCGGTTCCGCAGCGACATGCCGGCCAGCATCGCCATCAGGTCGAGCTCGGACGGCCACACGTAGCGGAACGGCGTCCTGAGCTCGCGCCCGCCCGACCCGTCGGCGAAGAAGTGGTGGGACATGGCCTGCTGGGCGACGAGGTCGATGTAGCGGTCGTAGCCCACGTAGCCGGGGGAGTGGGAGAACACGCGGGCGTCCTCGCCGGGGGGCAGACGGCGCAGGTCCGGGACGCCGACCTCGATGACGAAGCAGCCACCGGGCTCGAGGTGGGCGGCGGCGTTGGCGAAGCACGCCACCTGCTCGTGCTGTGTGGTCAGGTTCCCGATCGTGTTGAACACGAGGTAGACGAGGCGGAAGCTGCCGTCGACCCGGGTCGTGGCCATGTCGCCGATCGTCACCTCGATCCGCTGCTCGTCGTCCTTGGCACGCAGCCGCTCGGCCATCGCTGCGGAGAGCTCGATCCCCGACACGGGCACGCCTCGGGCCGCGAGGGGCAAGGCGACCCGGCCGGTGCCGACGGCGAGCTCGAGCGCCGCGCCGTCGCCGGCGAGCTCGGCCAGCAGGTCGACGGTGGGGTCGAGCACCTCGAGGTCGAACATCTCGGCAGAGCCCTCGTCGTAGTGGGCGGCCACGTCGTCGCCGAAGTAGTCCCGGGGCACCCGCGTACGATCGCATCGGCCCGTCCGCCGTGCCATCGGGTTTACGGGGGGCGCCCCTGTCACCGTCGGTCGGGGCGGGGCACCCGGCGGCCGGGGCACGTGGAAGGATGGCGGTCGCCGACTTCGGCGCTGACGCGCTGGCGGTCGCCACGTCCCGGCACCCCGATCGCCTTCGGCGAGCGATGGAGAAGCTGCGCGCCGACCCGGTGGTGGTCGAGACCCTGTCGTTGAGCACCGCGCCGCTCTGGTTCGAGCCGATCCCCCACAGCGGAGACTGACGGGCGGAGGAGTTCGAAGCGGTCGCGCGCACACCGAGCCTGGACGAGCGGTTGGCCCGGCTGGACGAGCACGGGGGCGGGCGGCCCGACCACCGGGGCACGGGCGCCGCCGCGGCGGCGCCGGGGGACGTCGAGGGTCGGTCGGCCGCACGAAGCTGATGGTGTGGCCACCGCCGTCCGTCACGTGCCTGTGCGGGCGCCCCTCAACAGCGTCGTTGCCGGACCACGCCCCCGGCCTGACCGCGCCGGCGGGCGTCGGCGCGGTCAGGCGGCCCCGGGCGTCAGGGTCGGAGCGGTGGGTTGGCGTTGGCGGTCAGGTCGAGCGCCATCTCCGGGAACCAGTCACCGGCGGCCGGATCGATGCGCCCCCACTCGGGGTCGATCGTCTCGCCAGCCGGTCCCAGGCCCCGGGTGCACTCGCCGTCGGACTCGCCGGGGATCTTGACCCACAGGTAGGCGTCGACGAGCGGGACGCCCGTGTCGAGGGTCGGTGCCAGGCCCGTGCCCCGGCCAGGTGGGTTGCACCAGTCCTGAGGATCCGGGTACGCGGGCGCCCGCCACGGGCCCTGCCCGTTGCGGCTTGTGTCGATGACGTAGCTCGCCTCGGGCTCGACCCCTCCCAGCATGGTGCTGTACCGCAGGTTGATCCCCGACGTGTTGAGGGCCGGGTCGTCGCTGCCGTCGCTCCACTCGGCGAACGAGCTGAGCGCCACGCCGGTCCACTCGCCGAGCAGCTCGGCGATCTTGGCGGGGAGCGGGCCGCCGTTCCAGTACTGGTTCGGGCACCCGAAGAAGTCGGCCGCCACCACCTCGGTCGCATAGGCGATGCAGGCCGAGATCCAGCGGCCGTACTGCACGCTGTTGGCGGTGAACTGGTAGTTGGAGACGTTGAGGTAGAAGCCCTCGGCATCGGCCACGCCCGCCTGGACGAGGCGGTGCGCGATGTCGCCCACGCCCAGCCAGGCGCTGTGGGTGCCGTCGAGGTAGGTCGTCACGTTGGGCCGGCGGTCGAGCGCGTCGACCGCGTAGTTGAGCATGGCGAACCGGTCGGCGGCCGCGGTGGCCGGGTCGGCCTCGGCCGGCTGGCACCACTCGAGGGCGTTGGACCCGTCGGCGCTGCCGTACGGGTCGTACCACGGGATGATGCCGAGCCCGTCCGGTTCGAGGATCACGATCGCCCGGCGGTCGCCGATGCCGGCCGCGAACCCGTCGATCCACGCCTCGTACTCCGCTCGCGTCGTGGCCCCGCCGGCCGAGAACTGGGCGCAGTCGCGGAACGGCACGTTGTAGGCCACCAGCACGGGGACGGACCGCTTGGCCGTCGCCCGGGCGACGGTGGACCGGACGTCCCGCTTCACCGACCCGGGCGTCCCGGCGGTGAACCACACGGCCTGGGGAGTGTCGATCATCGCCCGGATCAGGCGGGCCTCGTCGCGATCCCCCTGCGAGATCAGCTCGGCGATCTGCCGCCTCGCCCCGTGGTCCGGCGGCGGGACGTACAGGTCCGTCCCCGTTGCCGGACGAGCGGCCGACGCGGGCGCCGCCGCGAACGAGGCCATCAGCACCACCACGGCCAGCGTGACAACACGGCCCAGGACCGACGTGCTGCTCTTCATGGCCCCTCCTCCACTCCGAGCTATGGAAGCGCTCCCACACTAGCTGACCCGTCGCTCCCCGTCACCCACCTGGCGGGCTGAGGGCTCACCCCTGAGCGGTCGTCGACCGGGTGAGCCCTCGAACCTCTACCGCGCCTGGTCGTTGCCACCTCTCTGCTGGAGGTAGCGGTCGACCTGCCGTGCCTCCCAGGCGACCCCGAACAGGCCGCCGATGCCGAACAGGACGATGGCCGTGATGGCGACGGCGACGCCGGTGCCGAGCATCGGCCAGTAGAACCAGAGGCTCTCCGTGCCGTCGGCCATGTCGATGGAGAACCACATGACGCTCAGGGCTCCGTAGATCCCGAGGATCGTGTAGAGGATCCGCTTCCTGCGGACCCAGCGCCGAGCTTCGGCCCTCAGGTCCGGCGATTCGCTCGGCGGCTTCGATGCGGGGATGTTGTCCGACACTGGTCCTTGCCTCCATGTCGTGGTACCGGGCATGGGGCCATCATCGGCATCGCCCCGCACCGGCACATCAGCCCCGGGGCCGGTTGCCGGACTCCACCCCTGGGTGGACACCCGGATGTCCACAGAGCGGCGAGCGCCCCGCGCGGTGCTGTTGCCCCAGATCGTCGAATCGCGGTTGCGCCGGTAGCCCTCTGGCGCGGGCCGACGAACGGCAGCGCTCCGACGCCCTCGTCGCCGACCGCCAGGGCCTCGGCATGGCGCGACGCGTTTCATCCCGTTGGGGCGACGCCCGTTCGGAGGCGGTTCCTTAACGTCGTCGTCGGCGCGTACGAGGAGGGGTCGGTGGTGTCATCTCCCAGCGGTAGGACACCGAGGACCTCGGATGACAGACCCGCCCGGCGCCCGCACGTGCTCGTGCTCGGGGGTGGCTTCGGTGGCATCGGCGCGGCGCGGAAGCTGAAGGACGCCGATGTCGACGTCACACTCGTCGACAAGCACGACTACCACACGTTCCAGCCGTTGCTGTACCAGGTGGCCACCGACCTGCTGGAGACGTCGGCGTGCGGCCATCCCCTGCGCGACCTGTTCCACGAGCAGCCGCACGTCGCCGTGCACGAGGCCACGGTCACCGGCATCGACCTCGCCGGGCGCCAGGTGCAGTTCGCGGAGATGGCGCCCGTCGCCTACGACTACCTCGTGCTGGGCCTCGGCGCTCGGGCCAACTTCTTCGGCGTCGAAGGCGCCGAGGAACACGCGTTCCCGATGTACACGCTCGCCGACGCGGTGCGCCTCCGGGAGCACATCCTGAGGCGGTGGGAGGCGGCGGACAGGGACCCTGCCCTGGTCGACGACGGTGCGGTCACGGTGGTGATCGTCGGGGGCGGGCCCACGGGCATCGAGAGCGCCGGAGCTCTGGCCGAGCTCTACCGCAGCAACTTCGCCCAGGACTACCCGGGGATCGCCCAGGACAAGGCGCGCATCGTCCTCGTCGAGGCCGGTCCGGAGCTCATGCCGATGTTCCGCTCGGAGATCCGCTCCTACACGCGCAAGGAGCTGGAGAAGCGGACCGTCGAGGTGCTGCTGGGGGAGGTGGTCGCGAAGATCGAACCGACCCGCGTCACCCTCGAGTCGGGGACGGTGATCGCGGCGCACACGCTCGTCTGGGGCGCCGGCCTGCAGGCCAGCCCTCTCGCCGACGGGCTCGGGGTCGAGCTGCAGCACGGCAACCGCGTCCCGGTCGAACCGGACCTCAGCGTCGCCGGTCATCCCGAGGTGTTCGCCGTCGGCGACGTCGCCTGGATCACGGACACGAGGACGAACGACGCCCTGCCGCAGCTCGGCTCGGTCGCGCTCCAAGCCGGAGAGCACGCCGGCGAGAACGTCGCCCGGCTGGTCGCCGGCAAGAACACCGAGCCGTTCGCCTATCACGACAAGGGCACGATGGCGACGATCGGGCGTGGCACCGCCGTGATCCAGACCCGTGGGGGGCGCACCATCAAGGGCAGAGCGGCGTCGCTGGCGTGGGGTGCGGTGCACCTCGCACTGCTGTCCACCGGCGAAGACCGAGCCAAGGCGGTCGTGGACTGGACCTGGGCGGGGTTCACGCACGAGCGCGCCGGCCGGATCTCGGTGCAGGCCGACCCCGACTGACGAGAGGAGCACCGATGGCAGGACCCGACCCCCGGATGAGCACGGGGCAGCAGCCCGCCGACGTGCTCGTGGTGTTCGGCATCACGGGCGACCTGGCCAAGGTGATGACCTTCCGATCGCTGTACCGCCTCGAGCGGCGCGGGCTGCTCACGTGCCCGATCGTCGGGGTGGCGGTCGACGACTGGACCGACGAACACCTCCGCGACCACGCCCGCGATGCGATCGCCGGTACCGGCGAGGCCCTCGACGAGCAGGTGTTCGACCGCTTCGCCGGCCGGCTGTCCTACGTCCAGGGAGACTTCGGGGACGCCACCACCTACGAACGCGCGGGTGCGGCGATCAAGGGTGCGGAGCAGCCGGTGTTCTACCTGGAGATCCCGCCGTTCCTCTTCGCCACGGTCGTGGACGGCCTGGCTGCCGCCGGTCTCACCCGGCAGGCCCGGGTGGTGATCGAGAAGCCGTTCGGTCACGACCTGGCGTCCGCCCGGGCGCTCGCCGCCGAGCTCCACCAGCATCTCGACGAGTCGCAGATCTACCGGATCGACCACTTCCTGGGGAAGATGGGCCTGGACGAGCTCCTCTACGTCCGCTTCGCCAACACGATCCTCGAGCCGGTGTGGAACCGCAACAGCCTCGAGTGCGTGGAGATCACGATGGCGGAGAGCTTCGGGGTCGAGGACCGCGGCCACTTCTACGACCCGGTCGGCGCGCTGCGGGACGTGGTGGTCAATCACCTCATGCAGCTGGTGTCGGCCACCGCGATGGAGTCGCCCGCCCGAGGCGATCCGGGGACGATCAAGGATGCGCAGCTCGCGGTCTTCCGGGCGGTCGAGACGGCCGACCCGGCGCACTACGTGCGCGGCCAGTACGACGGCTACCTCGACACCGAGGGGGTGGCCGCGGGCTCGACCACCGAGACGTATGCGGCCCTGCGCCTCGACATCGAGAACTGGCGCTGGTCGGGGGTCCCCTTCTTCATCCGCACCGGCAAGCATCTCGCCGCCACCCGGACCGAGGTCCGGCTCGTCTTCAAGCGCCCGCCCAAGCTCGGCTTCTTCCCCCCCGACCGCAGGCCCGAACCCGACCAGCTCGTGCTCAGGCTCGACCCGACGACGGGCGTCCGACTGCTGCTCGACGCCCGGCGTGCCGACGCTCCGGGCCCGGAGTCCATCACCCTCGACATGGAGTTCGCGCAGGAGGGCGGCGAGGGTGCGACGCCGTACGAGGTGCTGCTCCACGCCGCCATGGTCGGTCAGAGCACGCGCTTCACCCGGCAGGACGGCGTCGAGGAGACGTGGAGGATCATGCAGCCGCTGCTCGACCAGCCTCCCGCCGTCCACAGCTACGCGCCGGGATCCTGGGGACCCGCCGCCGCCGACGACATCGTCGCCGGCTACGGCCGCTGGAACACCCCCTGGGAGGCCTCATGACCACGGCCACCCCACCGCCCGCGCCGGGCCGGCAGAGCGCGGCGATGCCGTCGCCCTTCCCGCCGATCGAGGACTACGCCTTCCTGTCCGACTGCCACACCGGGGCGCTGGTCGCTCCCGACGGCGGGGTCGGCTGGCTGTGTGTGCCCCGCTTCGACGCCCCGAGCGTGTTCGGCACGCTGCTCGACCGCGAGGCCGGGTACTTCCGGTTGGGGCCGTTCGGGATCAACGTGCCGACGGCGCGGGCGTACGAGCCGGGCACCAACATCTTGGCCACGACGTGGAACACCGGGGACGGCTGGGTGGTCGTCCGTGACGCGTTGACGATGGGGCAACGGCAGGGCGAGGACGTGGTCACGCCGCACACTCGGCCACCGGCCGACGACGACGCCGACCACACCCTGGTGCGGACGGCCGAGTGCATCGACGGTGAGGTCGAGGTCGAGCTGGTGTGCGAGCCCGTGTTCGACTACGGGCGCACCGCGGCGTCCTGGGCGCTTGCAGACGGGGACCGTCACGTCGCCGACGCCTCCGGCGCCGGCCAGACCATCAGGCTGCAGACCGACCTGGCGCTGGGCATCGAGGGCGGCCGGGTCCGCGCCCGCCACGTCCTGCGTAAGGGCGACCGGATGTATTGCGCGCTGTCGTGGGCCGAGAGCCTGACGGCGCCGGGCGACGTCGAGGCGGCCGACGCCTCCCTCGACGCCACCACGCGGTTCTGGCGGGCCTGGCTGGGGCGGGCGCGGGCCGTGGATCATGCCTACCGGCCGGCGATCGAGCGGTCGGCGTTGGCGATCAAGGGGCTCACGTACATGCCGACGGGGGCGACGGTGGCGGCGCTGACGACGTCGTTGCCCGAGACGCCGGGCGGCGAACGCAACTGGGACTACCGCTTCACGTGGATGCGTGACTCCACGTTCACGCTCCAGGCGCTGCACTTCTTGGATCTGGACTGGGAGGCCGACGAGTTCATCCAGTTCGTGACCGAGCTCGAGCCTGTCGACGACGGGGGCTTGCAGATCATGTACGGGATCGACGGGCGCCGGGACCTGACCGAGTCGACGCGCGACGACCTGTCCGGCTACGCCGGGGCCCGCCCGGTGCGGGTGGGCAATGGGGCCTGGGATCAGCGCCAGAACGACGTCTACGGGGCGGTGCTGGACTCGATCCTGCTCCACACTCGGCGCAGCGAGCGTCTGCCCCGGGGCCTGTGGCCCCTCGTGCAGACCCAGGCCGAGTGCGCCACCGGGGTGTGGCGCGAGCCTGACCAGGGCATATGGGAGGCCCGCGGGGCCCCTCAGCACTACGTGTCGTCCAAGCTGATGTGCTGGGTGGCCTTGGATCGGGCATCCGACCTGGCGGCGATCCGGGGTGACGGCGACCTGGCGGCGACCTGGGGTGCCACCGCCGACGAGATCAAGGCCGACATCCTGGAGCACGGCGTCGACGGACGGGGTGTGCTGCGCCAGCACTACGACACCGACGCCCTCGATGCCTCCACCCTGCTGGCGGCGATCTTCGGGTTCTTGCCCGGCGACGACGAACGGCTGCGCGCCAGCGTGCGCGCCGTCGCCGACGAGCTCACCGATCATGGCTTCGTGTTGCGCTACCGCACCGACGAGACCGACGACGGCATGTCCGGCAAGGAAGGCACGTTCCTGATCTGCTCGTTCTGGCTGGTCTCGGCGCTGGCGATCATCGGCGAGCACCAACGCGCCCGCGACCTCATGGAACGCCTCCTGCGTATCGCCTCCCCGCTGGGGCTCTACGCCGAGGAGTTCGACACCGACACCGCCCACCACCTGGGCAACTTTCCCCAGGCGTTCTCCCATCTGGCGCTCATCGAAGCCGCAGCCCGGATCATCCTCGCCGAACGGCTCAGGGAGATCACATGACCGCCGACGACCACTACGACGTGATCGTCATCGGCACCGGCGCGGGCGGTGGCACGCTGGCCCGCCACCTGGCCCCGTCGGGCAAGCGCATCCTGCTGCTCGAGCGCGGCGACTGGCTGCCTCGCGAGCCGCACAACTGGTCGGCGCAGGACGTGTTCGTCGATGCCCGCTACGTCTCGACCGACACGTGGCACGACGCCAAGGGCCGGGCGTTCCAGCCGCAGATCCACTACTTCGTGGGCGGCGCCACCAAGCTCTACGGCGCCGCGCTCTACCGGCTGCGCCGCGAGGACTTCGGCGAGCTGCGCCACCATGACGGCATCTCGCCGGCCTGGCCCATCTCGTACGACGACATGGAGCCCTACTACACGCTGGCCGAGCAGCTGTACCAGGTGCACGGCGCGCGGGGCGAGGACCCGACCGAGCCGCCCGCGAGCGCGCCCTACCCGTTCCCCGCGCTGTCGCACGAGCCCCGGATCCAGCAGCTGTCCGACGACCTGGCCGCCGCGGGCTACCACCCGTTCCACGCGCCGTGCGGGGTGATGCTCGACGAGGCGGACAGGCCGTACAGCACGTGCGTCCGCTGCGCGTTCTGCGACGGCTTCCCGTGCCCGCTGCACGCCAAGTCGGACGCGGAGGTCCACGGCGTCCGCCCCGCGCTGCTGCACCCGAACGTCACGCTGCTGACGAACGCCACCGCACTGCGGTTGGCCACCAACCCGTCCGGCACCGCGGTCACCGAGGTCGAGGTCGACCACGACGGCGAGCCCGAGGTCTTCAGCGCCGACATCGTGGTCGTGTCCTGCGGCGCCGCCAACACCGCCAAGCTGCTGCTGGCGTCGGCCAACGACCGGCACCCGGATGGCCTGGCCAACGGATCCGACCAGGTGGGGCGCAACTTCGTGTTCCACAACAGCCAGGCGGTGCTCGCCCTGTCGCACGAGCCGAACCCGACGGTGTTCCAGAAGACGCTCGGCATCAACGACTTCTACTTCGGCACCGACGACTTCGACCACCCGATGGGCAACATCCAGATGGTGGGCAAGTCCACCGAGGAGATGTACCGGGGCGAGAAGCCGATCGAGACGAAGCTCGCGCCCACCCGGGTCCTGCGCGACATCGCCACCCACGCCGTCGACTTCTGGCTGTCGACCGAGGACCTGCCCCGGCCCGAGAGCCGGGTCACGCTCGAGCGCGACGGCAGCATCAGGCTCAGCTACCAGGTGGGCAACCAAACGGCCAGCGACCGCCTGTACCACCAGCTCAAGTCCATGCTCGGCCACCTCGGCCTGCACCCCGACCACCTGATCCCCCGGCACGCATACCTGAAGACGACGATCCCCGTCGCGGGCTGCGCCCACCAGGCCGGAACGTGCCGGTTCGGCGCCGATCCCGCCACGTCGGTGCTCGACGTGACCTGCCGGGCGCACGAGGTCGACAACCTCTACGTGGTCGACACCAGCTTCTTTCCGAGCATCGGGGCTGTGAACCCCGCGCTCACCGCCATGGCCAACGCTCTCCGGGTCGGCGATCACCTGCTCGAGCGGCTGGGCGCGGCCTGATGAGCACGCTCTCGCTCTCCGGAGCGGGGATCCTGGCGGTCGACCCGGTGCCGTGGGCGCGTGCGCAGATGGCGTTCACGCTCGCCTGCCACATCATCCTCGTGCCGCTGGGCGTGTCCTGGGCCTTCATGGCCCTGGTGGCGAACTGGCGGGCGATCAGGCGCGGGGACGAGGACGCGCTCCTGTTGGCCCAGCGCTGGTCGAAGTACATGGCCGTCACCTTCGCCGTGGGGGCCGTGACGGGCACGGTCCTGACGTTCGAGTTCGGTCTGCTCTGGCCGAAGTTCATGGGAACCTGGGGTGCGGCCTTCGGCATCCCGTTCTCGGTCGAAGGGCTGTTCTTCTTCATCGAGGCGATCTTCATCGCCCTGTACATCTTCGGCTGGAAGCGGCTCCGGCCGTGGCCGCACTTCTGGACAGGGGTGCCGATCGTCATCGCCGGCATCGGTGGCACGCTCTCAGTGGTCGCCGCCAACGCCTGGATGAACGAGCCGGCGGGCTTCACCCTGAACAGCGACGGCGAGGTCACCGACGTCGATCCGCTGAAGGTGATCTTCAACGACGCCTGGCCCTACGAGGCGTCGCACATGCTGGTGGCCGCCTACCTCGTCGGCGGCTTCCTCGTCGCCTCTGCCTACGCCGTCGGCATGTTGAAGGGCCGCCGGGACCGGTACCACCGGCTCGGCTTCCTCATCCCCTTCACGGTCGCCGCCGTCGCGACCCCGATCCAGATGGGGGTCGGCGACACGCTCGCCCGGTGGGTCTACGACAACGAACCGACCAAGTTCGCGGCCATCGAGCTGGTGCCCGAGACCGACAGCGACGTGCCCGAGACGCTGCTCGGCCGCCTGAGCTCGGATGGCGAGGTCACCGGGGGCGTGCAGATCCCCGGGCTCGCCTCGTGGCTGTCGGACCCGGGCACCGGCACGAGCACGGTCGTGCAGGGGCTCGATGCATTTCCCGCGGACGAGCGGCCCACGACCGGCGAGGTCAACACCGTCCACCTGGCCTGGGACGTGATGGTCGGCCTCGGCACACTGCTCTTCCTGCTGTCCGCGTGGTACTGGCTGGCCTGGATCTTCCGGCGCGACATGCCGCGATCCAAGCTGTTCCTCCGGATCGCGTCCGTGGCGGGTGTCGCGGCGGTCCTGGCGATGGAGGCGGGCTGGGTGGTCACCGAGGTGGGACGCCAGCCCTGGATCGTCCGCGGGCACATGAAGGTCGAGGACGCGGCGACCGGCAACGAGGGCGTCTGGATCACGTTCGTCGTCGTCGTGGTCATCTACCTCGCCCTGGCGACGACGGTCGTCCTCGTGCTCCGGAGCATGAGCCGGCGGTTCCGGGGGCAGGCCGACCTGGTCGACACCGACGTCCCGTACGGCCCGCGCGAGCTCCTCGAGGAGCCGGAGCAGGAAGCCGAGCGCATCGGTGGATGACGCGGTCGCCGTCGTGCTCTTCGTGGCGGTGACCGCCTACGCCGTGTTCGCCGGTGCGGACTTCGGCGCGGGGTTCTGGGACCTGGTCGCCGGGGGAGCGGCGCGGGGGGCGCGGCCGCGGGCGCTCGTCGACCACTCGGTCGGGCCGGTGTGGGAGGCCAACCACGTCTGGCTGATCTTCGCGCTGGTGGTGCTGTGGACCGGCTTCCCCGAGGCGTTCGCCTCGATCACCTCGACCGTCTTCGTTCCCCTCACGCTCGTCGCCCTCGGCATCGTGTTGCGTGGTGCGAGCTTCGCGTTCCGCAAGAGCCTCTTCCGCACATCCGAGCGGCGGGCGCTGGGGGCGATCTTCGCGTTCTCCTCCGTCCTCGTGCCCTACTGCATGGGCGCCGTCGCGGGCGCCATCGCGTCCGGCCGGGTGCCCGCAGGGGGCGAGGCGGGTGACCCGTGGTCGAGCTGGGTGAACCCGACGTCGATCGTCGGCGGCCTGCTCGCGGTCACGATCGGCGCCTACCTGGCTGCGGTCTACCTGATCTGGGATGCCCGCCGGCTGGAGGACGAGTCGCTGGTCGAGTACTTCCGGCGGCGCGCCCTCGCCGCCGCGGTCGTGGCCGGTGTCGTCGCCTTCGCCGGGATCTTCGTGCTGCGATCCGACGCCCGCTACGTGTTCGATGGCCTGACGTCGCGCGCCCTCCCGCTGGTCGTGCTGTCCGCGCTGTGCGGCACCGGCTCGCTCGTGCTGCTCATGCGGCGGTCACCGCGCGGGGCGCGCCTCCTGGCCGCCGGCGCGGTGGCGAGCATCGTCTGGGCCTGGGGCGTGGCGCAGTGGTCGTACATCCTGCCGACGAGCCTCGAGGTGTCGGCCGCCGCGGCGCCGTCGGCCACGCTGGCCACCCTGCTCGTGGTCTTCGGCGTGGCTGCTGTCCTCATCGTGCCGGCGCTCGCCCTGCTCTACGTGCTCGACCAGCGGAGCCTGCTGCCGGAGGAGGGCGTGGGGTCCCGCCCTGCCGCGAGGGAGTCGACGCCCACCTCGTGAGCACCCGGTCACGGCGCCAGGCGCGTCATGTCGCGGGGGAAGAGCGTGACCTCGCGGACGTTGGCCGCGCCGCACAGGCGGGCCACCCACCGCTCCAGGCCCAGGGCGAAGCCCCCGTGGGGCGGCATGCCGTGCCGGAAGGCCGCCAGGTAGCCGCCGAGCGGGGCCAGGTCGGTGCCGGCGAGCGCGGCGAGGTAGTCGCCGTGGCGGTGCAGCCGCTGTCCTCCCGTCGCCAGCTCGACCCCGCGGAACAGCAGGTCGAAGCTGTTGGAGAGCCCGGGGCGGTCCGGGTCGGGATGGGTGTAGAAGGGCCGCTTGGCCATCGGATAGCCGACGACGAACAGCAGGTCCGAGCCGTGCTCGCGCCGGGCCCACTCGCCCAGCCAGCGCTCGTGGGCCGGCGCCAGGTCGGGCTCGCCCACCACCGCCTCGCCCGTCCCCGCCTCGATCAGCCGCTGGGCGTCGGCGAAGTGCACGGCGGGGATCTCGGGCGGCACCTCCGGGAGCTCGATCGCCAGCAGGTCGACCGCAGGCGCGGCGCGCGCCGCCACCTCGCCGACCATCCCCGCCACCGCCGCCCGCACCACCGCCATGACGTCGGTGTGGTCCCGTACGAACCCGAGCTCGGCGTCGAGCGAGGTGTACTGCGCCAGGTGGCGGGCGGTGGCGTGGGGCTCGGCCCGGAAGACGGGACCGACCTCGTACACCCGCTCCAGCGCACCCACCATCACCTGCTTGTAGAGCTGGGGGCTCTGGGCGAGGAAGGCGGGCGTGCCGAAGTAGTCGAGCGCGAACACGTCGGCGCCGCTCTCGGTGGCCGAGCCCACGATCTTCGGGGTGTGCACCTCGGTGAAGCCCAGGGCGTCGAGCGTGCCGCGGAACCCGGCGACTGACGCGGCGGCCACGCGGGCCGTCGCCCGCCGGGTCGGGTGACGCAGCGCGAGGGCGGCGTTGTCGAGCAGCGTCGGCAGGCGGGCGTCGAGCTGGGGGCGGCGCAGCTCGAACGGCGGGGCCTGGTCGGGTGTCGACACGACCCGGATCTCGGGGTCGTGCAGCTCGACCCCGCCCGGGGCCTGGTCGCTCGGCACGACCAGTCCCTCGACCTCGACCACCGTCTCGGCCGTCAGGCCCGAGGTCTCCTCCCGCAGGCCGCTGTCCTCGACCACCACCTGGGTGATGCCCCAGCCGTCGCGCACGAGCAGGAACGCCACGCGGGCCAGGTGGCGCTGGTGGTGGAGCCAGCCCGCCAGGCGGACCCGCTGGCCCGCGCGCCCGGCGACCTCGGTGGTGATGCAGCGCAGCACGATGGGCCTTCCCTTCGACACGATCACGATCGCCATGCCGTGCGGGCGAGGGCGTCCCCGCGGTGCCACCGCACTTCACCGCCGGCGAGCCGGCGGCCTCTCGGCCCGTGACGTGGGCCAGGCGGCGAGGCCTACAAGGCCGGAGCCCTTCCTCCTCGCAGCTCGGGAGGGTCCATCTCCGTCAGCGCTGTTGCCGGGAGCGTAGGCGACCGCACCGCCCGGCACGCCGTGTTTCCAGCCGGTCTCTACCGGTCGGCGGGGAGGTGGCCGAAGCGGTGCAGAGTGTGGGAGACGGCCTGCTCGCGCAGCAGCGTCAGCAACTCGCGGCGGCCCGTGGCGAGCACCGGCCCGGCAACCACGGTCGGCGGGTCGGCCGCGAGGGCGGCGGGCAGCGTGGCGGCCTCGTCGCCGATCACCCGCACGCGGGCCCCTGCGGGGACGGCACCCGACCGCAACCGGGCCACCAGCTGGTACGCGGTCTCGACGGCGTCGACCAGCCGCTCGAGGTGCCGCCATGCCGCGGCGCGCCCGCCGGCCCCGCCGGGCCCGGGGGAGGCGGCGCTGAGCGCGGACGCCAGCGTCGGCGCCAGGCTGACCCGCACCGGGGTGCCGGCCAGCTCGGCGGCGAGCAGCACCCGCACCAGCTCGGCCGCCGTCGCGCCCTCGCCCGCCCGCACCGTCACGCCCGGCAGCGGCCGATAGCGCAGGACGTTGCGCTCGACCGCGAGGCCGGTGCGGTCGATCTCGCGCCCCAGCTCGGCGGCCCACGCGGCCGCGTCCGAGCCGGCCGCGGCCCGCAGCCAGGCGCGTTCCGCCTCGCCGTCGACCAAGGGGGCGTAGGCAGCGAGCGCCTGCTGCACCCGGGGCTCGGGCTCGGCCCGCGCGGTCGGGATGCCGTCGGGCGCCCACGTGCCCAGCTGCGCCACGTAGTTCGGCCCGCCCGCCTTGGCTCCCGGGCCGACGACCGAGTCCTTCCACCCGCCGAAGGGCTGGCGCTGGACGACGGCCCCGGTGATGTGGCGGTTGACGTAGGCGTTGCCCACCTCGACGGTGGCGAGCCAGCGCTCGATCTCCTCCTCGTCGAGCGAGTGCAGCCCGCCGGTCAGCCCGAATGCGGTGGCGTTCTGCAGCTCGATCGCCTCGTCGAGCGTCCGCGCCCGCATGATCCCCAGCACCGGCCCGAAGCACTCCGTCTGGTGGAAGAACGAGCCGGGCGCCACGCCCTCCTTCAGCCCCGGCGACCACAGGCGGCCGCTGTCGTCGAGCGTGGCCGGCTCGACCAACCACGACTCGCCCGGGTCGAGGGTCGCCAGCGCCCGGGCCAGCTTGCCCTCGGGCGGCTCGATGACCGGCCCCATGGTCGCGCCCAGGTCGGTCGGCCAGCCCACCCGCAGGGAGCGGACCGCGTCGACCAGTTGCCGGCGCAGCTTGGGGGACGTCCCGGCCGAGCCGACCAGGATGGCGAGCGACGCCGCCGAGCACTTCTGCCCGGCGTGCCCGAAGGCGCTCTTCACCAGGTCGGCGACCGCCAGGTCGTAGTCGGCCGCCGGGGTGATGACGAGGGCGTTCTTGCCCGACGTCTCGGCGTACACGCCGGGACCCCCGTCGTGGCCGGCGCGCCACGAGGCGAACATGCGGGCCGTCTCGATCGAGCCCGTCAGCAGCACGGTGCCGACGCCGGCGTGCGACACCAGGGCGCGGCCCACGTCGCCCTCGTCGGTGCGCACGACCTGCAGCACGTCGGCCGGCGCCCCGGCCGCCGCCAGCGCCGCCTGCACGGCGCCGGCGGCGACCTCCGTGCAGCCGGGCACGGCGTGGGCGGGCTTGATGATCACGGCCGAGCCCGCGGCGAGCGCGGCGAGCACGCCGCCGATCGGGATGGCCACCGGGAAGTTCCACGGCGGCGTGACCAGGGTGACCGGCGTGGGGTCGAAGCGGGCGCCGTCGGTGGCCGGGTGCCCGGACGCGGGCTCGAGCTCGAGGGCCCGGTCGGCGTAGAAGCGGGCGAAGTCGACGGCCTCGGACACCTCGGGATCGCCCTCGGCGACCGTCTTGCCCCCCTCGGCGGCCATGACGGTGACGAGGTCGCCCCGGCGGGCCTCGATCTCGTCGGCGGCGCGCCGCAGCGCCGCCGCCCGCTCGGCGGCCGGGCGCCCGGCCCAGGCCGGCTGGGCGGCCCTGGCGGCGGCCACCACGTGGTCGACCTCGGCCGCCGACGCCAGCAGGGGCGACGCGAGGGGCGCCGGTTGGGCGGCCACCCGCTCGGCAGCCCAGGCCCGGACCGAAGGCAGCGCCGGGTCGGAGTCGGTGGTGTTGGCGAAGTGCTCGCCGGCCGGGGCCCGGGTGGGGCGACGGCGGGGCTCGTGCGGCGTGGTGGCCATTGCCGCCACCGAGGCCCGGAACCGAGCCTCCTGGTCGGCGATCGCGCCGCCGGAACCGCCGCCGGCCGCCTCGGCCCCGCCCGTCGGGGCGCCGGCGAACAGCGCGTGCAGGAAGTTCTGGGGCTGCGCGTTCTCCTCCAGCCGGCGGACCAGGTACGACACGGCCACGTCGAAGTCCTCGGGCGCGACCACCGGCGTGTACAGCAGCACCGTCCCCGCGTCGGCCTGCACGGCGCGGGCCTGGGCCGGCGACATGCCCTGCAGCATCTCGACGTCGAGCGCGGGGGTGACCCCGCGGTGGTGGGCCAGCAGGTGGGCGAGGGCGACGTCGTAGAGGTTGTGCGACGCCGCGCCCACCCGCACGATGCCGGCGAGCTCGGGTCGCAGCGTCCGGTCGAGCAGGCGCAGGTAGTTGGCATCGACCTCGGCCTTGGCGCCATACGGCGCCGGCGCCCAGCCGTGCAGCTCGGCCTCGACGTGCTCCATCGACAGGTTGGCGCCCTTAACCACCCGGATCTTGATGCTCGCGCCCCCGGCGTCGACCCGGCGGCGGGCGAAGTCGACCAGGCCGTCGAGCGCGGCGACCGAGTCGGGCAGGTAGGCCTGCAGCACGATCCCGGCCTCGAGCTTCGCGAGCTCCGGCTCGGCCAGCAGCCTGGTGAACGTCTCGACGGTCAGGTCGAGGTCGCGGTACTCCTCCATGTCGAGGTTGACGAACGCGTGGGGCGAGCGGGCCAGCGCCGCCCGGTACAGCGGGCGCAGGCGCTCGAGCACGCGGGCGACGGTGCCGGCGGTGTCCCACGTCGAGATCTGCGAGACCAGCGACGACACCTTGATCGACACGTAGTCGACGTCGTCGCGGTCGAGCAGGGCCAGGGTTCGGGCGGCGCGCCGGGCAGCCTCCTCCTCGCCCAGCACCGCCTCGCCCAGCAGGTTGATGTTGAGGCGCACGCCGTCGCGGCGAGCCCGAGCCAGGTGGTCGGCGAGGGCGGGGTCGCGGGCGTCGACCACGAGGTGCCCGACGAGCTGGCGCAACCGGCGGCGGGCGAGGGGAACCACCACGCCGGGGGCCAGCCGGGCCAGCCGCGAGCCCAGCCCGAGCAGGAGCCGGTCGCCGGCAGACAGGAAGCCGGCGGCATGGCCCGACGACATGGTGGCCAGCTCGTGGGCGGCGACCGCGGGGTCCTCGGGGCGTGCCACCCGATCGACGAAGCGGACGGCCAGGTCGAGGCCACGCGGGTCGCCGACGAGCGCGGCGAGCCGGCCGCTGGTCGAGCGCTCGCTCGCCGTCTGGCCGGCCTCGGTGGCCCGCAGCCAGCGCCCGGCCAGGTCGACGGCGTCGTCGACGAGGGCCGCGACGTCGTCGGGCGCATGGGCCGGGAGGGGACTCGGTCGTGTCACCATTGGCACTCCTGGGGTCACGTCCGAGGATGGGAGCCGGGGCCGATCGGGTCAAGGAACCAATCAGGTGACAGTCGGCCGCGCGGTATTGCACAAGCTGTGAAAAAACCCTACCGTGCCCGCCGTGCATGAGACATCCGTCACAGCCGCGGCGTCGGACGATCCAGCCGATCGCCAGCGCGATGGGCGCCTCACGCGTGCCGCCCGCACCCGGGCCTCGGTGGTCGAGGCCCTGCTCACGCTCAACGAGAAGGGCCACCTCCGGCCCACCGCCCGCGACATCGCCGCCGAGGCCGGGGTGTCGCTGCGCTCGCTCTACGTGCACTTCGACGACCTCGAGGCGCTGTTCGTGGCCGCCTCGCAGCGCCACGCCGAGCGCCTGGCTGCGGTGCTGCCGCCGCTGGTGACCGAGGGCAGCTTCGAGGAGCGGTTCGAGGCCTTCGTCGAACGCCGCCGGGTCGTGTACGAGTTCGGCGCGGGCGTGCGCCGGGCCGCGCTGCTGCAGGAGCCCTTCTCGCCGGCCATCAGCCAGGCGATGAGCGTCGGTCGCCACCGCATGCGGGTCGAGGTCAGCCGGGCCTTCGCCCCCGAGATCGCCGCCTGCCGGGCCGAGGATGGGGCACGGCTGTCCGTTGCGCTCGACATCGCAACCGGGTCGACGACATGGGAGTCGCTGCGCGCGCACCAGGGACTGTCCGCCGAGGAGGCCGCCACGCAGGTGCGCGAGATGGCGCTCGCCTTCATCCACGCCTGGGTGCCGGGCTCGCCCGGGACCGGCGCCGAGGTACCGGACACGATGCAGACCACGGTGGCCGGCCCGCGGGGCTGACCGACCGCCACATCCGTAGAGGGAGACACGTGCGATGACGACCGCCGCCGCCATCGATCGCACCGACCGCTGGGACCTCGATGCGCTGAGGCGCCGCCTGTCGTTCCTCGCACCACTCGCCGGGCTCCTCGTCCTCCAGCAGCTGCTGTACCCGGCGCCCAAGGGCATCGTGCTCAACGGGGCGCTGGTGGGCGGCCGCATCGCGCTCATCGCCCTCGGCATCGCCCTGATCTACCGGGCCAACCGCATCGTCAACTTCGCCCAGGGCGACCTCGGCGCCCTGCCGGCGGTACTGGGCGTGATGCTCGTGGTGGCGTGGGGCTGGAGCTACTGGTTCGGCCTCATCGTGGGCCTGGCAGCCTCGATCCTGCTGGGCGTGCTCGTCGAGAGCCTGATCATCCGCCGCTTCTTCACCGCCCCCCGGCTGGTGCTGACCGTCGCCACCATCGGCCTGGCCCAGCTGCTGGCCGGCGCGGCGCTGTTCCTGCCCCGGGCCTTCGGCGAGACCGCGTTCGGCACCCGGCTGCCCCAGCCCTTCGACGCCCGCTGGGAGTTCGGTGGCACCACCTTCAACGCCAACGACATCTTCACCATGATCGTGGTGCCCGCCTGCCTGGTGGGGCTGGCGCTGTTCCTGCAGCGCTCGACCATCGGCATCGCCATCGTCGGCGCGGCCGAGCGGGCCGACCGGGCCTTCACCCTCGGCATCCCGGTCAAGCGCCTGCACACGGTCGTGTGGGTGGTGGCCTCGGTGCTCGCCTTCCTGGCCATGTTCCTGCGCGCCGGCGCGGTGGGCCTGCCCATCGGCCAGGTGCTGGGCCCGACGTTCCTGGTCCAGGCGCTGGCCGCCGCCGTGTTCGGCCGGTTCGAGCGCTTCACCACCATCGCCGCGGCCGCGATCGGCCTGGGCATCGTCGACCAGTGCATGACCTTCCAGGCCGGCAACCGGCCGGCGTACAACGACGCCGTCCTGTTCGTCATCGTGCTGGTGGGCCTCCTGGTCACCCGGCGCGGCGGCACCGGTCGGGTCGACAGCGACGCGTCGGCCACCTGGCAGGCCACCCGCGAGATCCGCCCGGTCCCCCGCGAGATGCGGCGCCTGCCCGAGGTGGTGTGGGGCCGGGCGGGGCTGTGGGCGGTCATCGGGGCGTTCGTGCTCACGCTGCCGCTCTGGCTGTCGACCAGCCGCATCAACCTGGCCACCATCATCGTCATCTTCGGCATCGTGGCGGCCTCGCTGGTGGTGCTCACCGGCTGGGCCGGCCAGGTCAGCCTGGGACACATGGCCTTCGTGGGCGTGGGCGCGGCGGTGGGCGGGGCGCTCACCGACCACCGGGGCTGGGACCTGGCGCTGGCCGGTCTGGTGGCGGGCGGGGTGGGCGCCATCGCCGCGGTGGTGGTGGGCTACCCCGCCCTGCGCCGCGGCGGCCTCACGCTGGCGGTCAGCACTCTGGCGTTCGGCCTGTTCGTGTCGTCGTTCCTGCTCAACCGCACCGTCGAGTTCACGATCCTCGGCCGCGACGTCGTGTTCGGCGACATCCTGCCTGGCCGGCGCATCGACCGGGGCACGATCATGGGCATCGAGCTGTCCAGCGAGACGGCCATGTTCTACGCCTGCCTGGTGGTGCTGGGGCTGGCGCTCGCCATGGTGGTGGGGCTGCGCCGCAGCCGCACCGGGCGGGTGCTCATCGCCATCCGCGAGAACGAGAAGGCCGCCCGTGCCTACGGGGTCGACGCCACCCGGTCGAGCCTGGCCGCGTTCGCGCTGTCGGGCTTCCTGGCCGCGGTGGCCGGCGCGCTGTTCGTCCACCAGCAGGTGGGCCTGGGCGCCGACCCCTACCTGCCCCAGCGCAGCCTCGAGCTGTTCACGATGGTGGTGATCGGCGGCCTCGGCTCGCTGCCGGGCGCCCTGCTGGGCGCCACCTACGTGCACAGCGTCGACTTCTTCCTGCCCAACGAGTGGCAGTTCCTGGCGACCGGCGTGGGGCTGCTGCTGGTGCTGTTGATCTTCCCCTCCGGCTTCGGCGGCGTGCTGGCCGACCTGCGCGACGGCGCCCTGCGCAAGATCGCCCGGCGCCGCGAGCTGGTGGTGCCCAGCCTGCTGGCCGACGTGCGGGTCGAGGACCTGGCGGTCGACGAACCACCGCCCGAGGACGTGCTGGCCGAGGCCGGCGAGAAGGCCAGCGAGGCCGAGGCGGCCGCGGTGGCCGGCGTCTCGCCCAACGGCGCCCGTGACGTGCCCCCCGACGACGCCGGGCCCGCGGCCGACGACGCCCCGGTGGAGGTGCGGTCGTGACCGTGCAGGGCGAGACCCCGCGCGACGCCACCGCCGAGACCGCCGATGCCCGGGCGCTCGCGGCCGTGGCCACGGCGACGGCGGCGGCGGGCGAAGACGGCGAGGGCGCGCCCGGCCACCTGCGCCGGGGCTGGTGGTCGCGCTGGAAGTACGACACCACCAAGGGCGCGCCGCTGTTCCCGCTCGGGGTGCTGTTCGGACTCAACATGGTGGACGAGCTCGACCGCACGGCGTTCGGCGTGCTGCTGCCCGAGATCCGCGACCACTTCGGGCTCGACACCAACGGCATCCTCACCGTGGTGGCGCTGTCGCTGCTGGCCGCCCTCATCCTGGCGCTGCCCGTCGGCTTCTACGCCGACCGCTGGAAGCGGGTGCCCATCGCCGCCACGGGGGCGTCGGTGTGGGGCTTCTTCTCGGTGCTCACCGGCCTGGCCAACAACCTCTGGGTGCTGGGCGCCGCCCGGGCGGGCGCCGGCCTGGGCCGGGCGGTCAACGACCCGGTGCACAACTCGCTGCTGGCCGACTACTACGACATCCCGGCCCGCCCCCGCGTGTACGCGGTGCACCGCTACGCCAACGCGCTGGGCCAGTTCATCGGCCCGCTGTCGGCCGGCCTCATCGCCTACGCCTTCGGCTGGCGGGTGCCGTTCATCGTGTTCGCGGTGGTGACCTTCGCCTTCGTCCTCCTGGCGCTGCGGCTGCGCGAGCCCGTGCGGGGCCACTACGAGCGCAAGGCCATGGGGGCCAGCGCCGACGTGGCCGACACCGAGGAGACGCCGCCGTCGTGGGCCGAGTCGTTCCGCATCGTGTGGCAGGTGCGGACGCTCCGGCGCATCTTCGTGGCGCTGCCCTTCGTGGCCGTCGCCATCGTGGGACTGTCGACGCTCAGCGGCCTCTACTACGACGAGGTGTTCAACCTCGACGAGCGGGCCCGCGGCTTCACCGCGGCCGGCCTCGAGGGTGTCGCCCAGTTCGCCGGGCTGATGTTCGGCATCCCGCTCACGACCCGGCTCATGGCGAAGGGCCCGGGCAACGTGGTGCTCTTCCTCGGACGGGTGTCGCTCGGCATCGCGGTGGCGTGGCTGGCCTTCGCCGCCGCACCCACGTTGCCCGTGGCCATCGTGGCCAACGCCCTGCTCTCGGGCGCCTTCTTCCTGCTCATCCCGGGCATCTACGTGGTGCTGTCGCTGGCCGTGCCCGCCAAGGTGCGGGCGTTCGGCTTCGCCATCGGCACGCTGTTCATCCTGCCGGGGCTGCTCATCCTGCCCGTCATCGGCGGGCTGGCCGACACGTACGGCATCCGGGTGGGCCTGGCCCTGGCCGCGCCCGTGTTCCTGGTGGGCGGCATGATCCTGGCCTCTGCCGGTGGCTTCGTCGCGCACGACATCGCCCAGGTGTGGAAGTCGACCGCGGCCCGCTCCGAGGTGGCCCACCTGCGGCGCCAGGGCAAGATCAAGCTGCTGCTCGGCCGCGAGATCGACGTGCACTACGACAACGTGCAGGTGCTGTTCGGCGTCGACTTCGAGGTCGACGAGGGCGAGATCGTGGCCCTGATGGGCACGAACGGCGCCGGCAAGTCGACGCTGCTGAAGGCCATCTCCGGGCTCGTGCAGGCCAGCGGCGGCGCCATCGTGTTCGACGGGCGCGACATGACCCACACGCCCCCCGACGAGATCGCCGCGCGGGGCGTGTCGGTGGTCCCGGGCGGCCAGGGCGTGTTCACCCAGCTCAGCGTCGGCGACAACCTGCGCCTGGCGGCGTGGAACCGGCGCAGGCAGGCCGCCGAGGCCCGCGCCGACACCGACAGGGTGCTCGACATGTTCCCCGTGCTGCGCGAGCGGCTCGACGAGCCGGCCGGCAACCTGTCGGGCGGCCAGCAGCAGATGCTCACCCTCGGCATGGCCTTCATCGGCAAGCCCCGCCTGCTGATGGTCGACGAGCTGTCGCTCGGCCTGGCGCCGTCGGTGGTCACCCAGCTGCTCGGGATGGTGCGGTCTCTGCGCGACGACGGCACCACCGTCATCCTCGTCGAGCAGTCGGTCAACGTGGCCCTCACCGTGGCCGACCGCGCCTACTTCATGGAGAAGGGCGAGATCCGCTTCGAGGGGCCGACCACCGAGCTGCTCGAGCGGCCCGACCTGCTGCGCTCGGTGTTCCTGCGGGCGGCGGCCAGCGAGGTCGAGGCCGAGACCGACGGGGCCGAGGACCGCTCCGGCCTGCGCGAGGGCGCGCCGGTGCTCGAGGTGCGCGACGTGAGCCGCCGGTTCGGTGGCGTGCGCGCCCTCGACGGCGTGTCGTTCGACCTGAGGCCGGGCGAGATCCTGGGCTTCATCGGGCCCAACGGCGCAGGCAAGACCACGCTGTTCGACGTCATCTCGGGCTACACCCCGGCCGACACCGGCTCGATCAAGCTGCTCAGCCGCGGGCGCATGGTCGACCTGCACGACGCGCCGACCCACATCCGGTCCTGGCGGGGCCTGGGCCGCTCGTTCCAGGACGGGCGCCTTTTCCCGGGGCTGACGGTGCACGAGGCCGTCGCGGTCGCCCTCGAGCAGCACGTCGACGTGCGCGATCCCGTCGCCGCCTCGCTGCACCTGCCGACCGTGGGCGACTCCGAGAAGCGGGTCAACGCCCGGGTCGACCAGCTCATCGACCTGCTGGCGCTCGGTGCCTACCGCGACAAGTTCGTGCGCGAGCTGTCGACCGGCACCCGCCGGGTGGTCGACCTGGCCTGCGTGCTGGCCCAGGGGCCGACCGTGCTGCTGCTCGACGAGCCCTCCAGCGGCATCGCCCAGCGCGAGGCAGAGGCGCTCGCCCCCATGCTGCGGCGGGTGCGCGACCAGCTGGGGGCCAGCCTGCTGGTGATCGAGCACGACCTGCCGCTGCTGGGCTCGATCTCCGACCGCATGATCGCCCTCGACCTCGGCCGCGTCGTGGCCGAGGGCACGCCCGGCGAGGTGATCGAACATCCTGCCGTGGTGGCCTCGTATCTCGGTACCGACGAGGCCGCCATCACCCGATCAGGTGCCCAAACCACTTCCGGCTAGCGACAGCCCAGCCGGCAGCCCATCACGCACAAGGAGGCGGTCGATGGCTACCACCGACGAGAAGGTAGAACCGGGCGCCAGCCCGCCAGAGCCCGAGCACCCCGGGTGGATGAAGGCGCTCAAGCGCTACGGGCCCATCGGGGCCGTCGTCGTGCTCCTCGTCGGCGCCTTCCTGGTGTTCGGCGGCGGGGGCGACGACGATGACGACGACGCCGGCACCGACGGCGCGGCGACCGGCACGGCCACCGAGGACGAGCTCATCCTTTCGGGCCCCATGACGCCCCAGCGGGCCGAGCTCGAGGACGTCGACGTCGACTTCGGGCCCACCTGCGACACCGAGACCGGCCGCATCATGCTCGTCTCGGTCTACGCCCCGCCCTGCGTCGAGCCCTTCGAGGGCGACAACGGCGGCGCGACCTCGCCGGGCGTGACCGAGGACGAGGTCCTGATCGTCTACTACCAGGCCGACCCCGCGCTCGACCCGCTCACCGCGGCCACGGCCGAGCAGGCGGGCGCCGACGTCGACCCCGAGTCGGCCGCCGCCACGCTGCAGGACTTCGTCGGCCTCTACAACGAGCTGTTCGAGACCTACGGCCGGAACGTGCGGGTCGAGGTCTACACGGGCACGGGAGCCGGTGACGACCTGGCGGCGGCACAAGCCGACGCCATCGCCATCACCGAGATGGAGCCCTTCGCCGTGATCGGCGGCCCCGCCCAGGCCGGCGCCAACTTCGCCGGGGAGCTGGCCTCCAACGGCATCGTCTGCGGTCCGGGATGCGCCACGGCGCTGCCCGAGGCGATCGTCGAGGAGTTCGCGCCCTACCTCTGGACGCAGGGACCGACGCCCGAGCAGGGGGTGGCCCTGGCCTCGGAGATGGTCGCCAACCTCGCCGGGCCCGGCAAGGCCGAGCTGGCGGGCAGCCCCGAGATGCAGTCCCAGGACCGGGTCTACGGCCTGCTCCACTACGACAACGCCGACGGCGACCACCAGCCGGTGTTCGAGCAGTTCGTCGAGTCGCTCGAGGCGAACGGCATCGAGATCGCGACCGACGTGGAGTTCACACTCGACCTGGCCCGGGCGCAGGAGACGGCCCGCACCAACATCGGCCGGCTCATGGAGGCCGGCGTGACGACGATCATCTACTACGGCGACCCGCTGACCCCGAACTCGCTGACGAACGAGGCCACGGCCCAGGGGTACTTCCCCGAGTGGATCCTCGGCCCCAACGTGCTCATGGACACGACCCTGTTCGCCCGGCAGGTCGACTTCGAGAACCAGTGGCAGAACGGGTTCGGGATGGCGCTCATCGGCGCCCGCGGCGAGCGTTCGACCGACGGTGCGTGGCGGATCTACGAGTGGGCGTTCGGCAAGGAGCCGGCGAACAACACGGTCAACATCTTCGAGAACTACGTGCGCACCGTCTTCACCGGCGTCCACCTGGCCGGCCCCGAGCTGACGCCCGAGTCGTTCCGTGACTCGATGCTGCGCTACCCCGTGTCGGGCGGCGGCCCCACCGAGCCGCAGGTCTCGCGGGGCGAGCAGGGGGTGTGGCCCGAGTTCGACTGGGGCGGCAGCGACGACATGGCGCTGATCTGGTTCGACCCCGAGGCCACGGGCGAGGACGAGGTCGGCAACGAGGGCACCGGCATGTACCGCTACGCCAACGGCGGCGAGCGCTACACGCTCGGCAACCTGCCCACGTCCGTGGAGGACGCGGGTTTGTTCGACGTCGAGAACTCCGTCACCGTCTACGACGAGGTGCCCGAGGAGGACACGACGCCCCGCTACGAGCCGCCGGACGTGTGACGCCGGGGTGGGCGGTCAGACGGCCTGGCCGATGGCGTGGATCGCCAGGCCCGCCAGGCCGCCCACCACGGTGCCGTTGATGCGGATGAACTGCAGGTCGGGTCCGAGCAGAAGCTCGAGGCGGTCGGCTGTCTCGTGCGCGTCCCAGCGGGCGACCGTGCCGCTGACCATGGTGCCGATCTCGTCGCTGAACTGGTCGGCGACGTAGCGCACCGCGGTCTCCAGGCCCTGCTCGACCCTGGCGGCCAGCGCCGGGTCGTCGACCAGGCGCCGGCCCAGCTCGGCGATGGTGTCGGCCAGCCGCCGGCGCAGCTCCGAGCTGGGGTCGGCGGCCTGGCTGCGCAGCCCGTCCTTGACGTCGGTCCACACCTGGGCGACCCACGCCCGCAACTCGGGCTGGGCGAGCAGCTCGTGCTTGAGCTGCTCGCCCCGCTCGCGCAGCGCCGGCGAGGCCTGCAGGTCGGCGGCCAGGCGGCGCACGCGGGCGTCCACGTCGGCCCGCAGCTCGTGGTCGGGGTTGCGGGCCACCTCGCCCAGCACGGTGCGGGCGCCGTCGAGCAGGCGCTCGAAGATGCGGTCCTCGGCCGCGCCGGGCAGCCACCAGGGCGACTCGGCGCCGAACCGTGCCCGCAGGTTGTCGCGGTTCTCGGCGAGGAAGCGGTCGATGCCCCGCAACACCACGTCGAGCAGCTCGTGGTGGCGGCCGTTCCGGGTCATCACCTCGAGCGCCCGGCCGGCCAGCGGGGCCAGGGGCGTGGCCTCGATGCGGCGCCGGGCCGCCTGCTCGAGCGCCCCGTGCACCTCGTCGTCGCGCACCAGGTCGGCGGCGGTGACCGCGGCGTCGGCCGCATGGCGGGCGAGCCGGGCGGCGTTGTCGGGCTCGGACAGCCAGGAGGCCATGCGGGGCACGACCGCAGCGGCCCGCACCCGCTCGGCGATGATGTCGGGCGTCAGGAAGCTGGTCTGCACGAAGTCGCCGAGCGTCTGGCCGAAGGCGTCCTTGCGCTCGACGATGATGGCGGTGTGGGGGATCGGCAGGCGCAGCGGGCGGCGGAACAGCGCGGTGACCGCGAACCAGTCGGCCAGACCGCCCACCAGGCCTGCCGCCGCAGTGGCCTCGAGGTAGCCCGCGGCGGTGCCCTCGCTGTCCCATACCTGCAGCGCGACGTACACGGCCGCCACCACCACCAGCAGCCCGGTCGCCCGCCGCCGTCCCCGGGCGAGCAGCCGGCGTCGGTCCTGGTCGGCGAGCGAGGGCATGGGGCAGGTGTACCCCGCCGCGCCTCGGTCCTGCAGGCACCACCCCCGATGTAGCCTCGCCGGATCGAGGCAGCGCACCGGGCAGAGGTCGTCGTCGTGGGGGCGGGCGTCGTCGGGCTGACCTGCGCGCTGCGCCTGGTCGAGGCGGGCCACGAGGTGCACGTGGTGGCCCGCGAGCGGTTGGCGGCGACCACCTCCGGCGTGGCCGCCGCCGTCTGGTTCCCATACCGTGCGTTGCCCTACGACCGGGTGCTGGCCTGGTCGCGCGCGGGCTACGAGGCCTTCGCGGCGCTGGCGGGCGGCCGGCCCGAGGCCGGCGTGCGCCTGCGCTCGGGCGTCGAGCTGGCCAGGCACGACGGTCCCGACCCCTGGTGGGCCGACGCGGTGCCCGACCTCGTGCGGGCCACCGACGTGCCCGCCGGCTTCGCGTTCGGCTGGCGGTTCACGGCCCCGGTGGTGGACATGAGCCGCTACCTGCCCTGGCTCGAGGCCTGCCTCGCCGACCGCAGGGTCGTCCCGGAGCAGGTGGCGGTCGGCGACCTCGCAGACCTCGACGGTGCCGTGGTGGTCGACTGCGCCGGCCTCGGCGCCCGCGAGCTGGTGCCGGATCCCTCGCTCACGCCGGTGCGGGGCCAGGTGGTGCTGGTCGACCAGGTCGGGCTCGACGAGTGGATCGTCGACGACCAGGGCGGCGACGTCCTGACCTACGTCGTGCCCCGCATCGACGACATCGTGGTGGGCGGCACGGCCGAGGAGGGCGCCGACGACCTGGCGGTCGACCCGGAGGTGGCCGCGGGCATCCTCGGGCGGGCCGTGGCGCTGGTCCCCGCCTTGTCCGGCGCCCGGGTGCGTGGCCACCGCGTCGGCCTCCGGCCGGCGCGGCCGACCGTGCGGCTCGACGCCGAGCGGCGGGACGGGCGCACGGTGGTGCACTGCTACGGCCACGGCGGCGCGGGGGTCACGCTGTCGTGGGGCTGCGCCGACGACGTCGCCGCCCTGGTCGGCGCGCCGCCCCGCTGAGCGGCGGCGCGGGGGCGATCACCCGCGGCGGGCGGCGAGGACGATCCGCTCCAGCGCCTCGAGCGCGTCGAGGAATGCATCAGGGGCCGTCGAGTCGGGGTCGATCAGCCGGTGGAGGCGCAGCCCGTCCTCGACGGCCACGAGGATGGTGCCCAGCTCGGCCGGCCCGACGGGGAGGTCCACGCCGCTCGCCCGCACGGTGGTGGCGGCGATCTCGCCGACCAGCGAGCGCATGGCCCGCAGGTGGGCGCCCAGCACCGGGCGCAGCTCGGGGGTGCGCGCCACGTACAGCATGAGCTCGACCTGGAGGAGCGGCGTGGTGTGCAGCGGGTCGTCCTCGCGCCCGACGTCGTCACGCAGTGCCTGCACGAAGCCCGCCGGGTCGGGATGGCGGGCGAGGAGGGCCCGGTTGTGGGCCTGGCTGCGGGCGAGGTGGTCGTCGAGCATGGCGACGGCCAGCTCCTGCTTGCCGGCGAAGTTCGAGTAGAAGGCGCCGCGCGTGAAGCCGGCCGCCGCGGCGATCTGCTCGACCGTGGCGGCGCCCACGCCGTGGTGGGCGAACACCTCGGCCGCCGCGCGGAACAGCCGGCGGCGCGTCTCGTCGCGGGTGGGGCGCACGCGTGCCCTTGACATGTGCGGCAGGATACACGACTGTATCGACTCGATACACAGATGTATCGAGTCGTCGCGAGTCGGCGACGGAAGGGAGACGGTCGCATGAGGCCCGGGCGCGCCAGCAGGACCGCCGAGCACAACGCCCTCTTCCGGGCGCTGGAGGCGCGGCGCCCGGCCGCCGTGCGCCTGGTCGACGACCGGCTGGCCGAGGCCTTCCTCTCCTGGCGCTACCGGGCGCTGCTGGGGCCGTGGCGCGCCGGGTCGAGACGGCTGATCGACCGGCGCTGGCCGGGGGTGCGCACGGCGGTCGTCGCCCGCACGCGGCTGATCGACGACACCATCGGCGAGATCGCCGGCGACTGCGCGCAGGTGGTCGTGCTGGGCGCGGGCTTCGACACCCGGGCCTGGCGGCTCGCGAGCCTCGCCGGCGTGCCCGTGTTCGAGGTCGATCACCCCGACACCCAACGGCGCAAGCGTGACGCCCTCGGGCACGTGGGCGCCGGGCGGTCCGACGTGGCGTTCATCCCCACCGACTTCCACCTCGGCCGGCTGTGTCTAGCCATGGACGCCGCCGGCTACGACCCCGGCCGGCCGACGCTCTTCCTGTGGGAGGGCACCACCAACTACCTGGACGCCGGTGCGGTCGATGCGACGCTCCGGTGGTGCACGCGGGCCGCGGCCGGCAGTCACCTCGTCTTCACCTACATCGACCGGGCGGTCCTCACCGACCCGGGCCGCTACGAGGGCGCGGCCCGCGTCCTGGCGACGGTGCAGCGGGTGGGCGAGCGGATGACCTTCGGGCTGGCACCCGAGGGCCTGGCGGGCTACCTCGACGAGCGCGGCCTGCGCCTGGTGTCGGACACGGGCGCCGCCGGGTTCCGGGCGACGTACTACGGCGAGGCGGCGCAGGCCATGCGCGGCCACGAGTTCTACCGCGTGGCGCACGCCCGCATGTGAGCGTCCCCGATCGGGCCGGCACGACGGTGCATCGGCGCCGGCGATCGCGGAGCCCGCCACAGCCGCGATCACCCCGTCCTCGCCAGCCGGGTGTTCCGAGCCGGCTCAGAAGCGCAGGCGGGCGCGGATCGGGCGGTGGTCGGACATGGCCTGGGGGACGACCTCGGAGAACACGACCTCGACCGCCGGGTTGACCATGATGTGGTCGGTCTGGCTGTGCGGCCGGTGGGACGGGTAGGTGCGGCCCCGCACCGCCCGCCGCCAGCCGGGGCCGGCCAGCCGGTCGGCGCACCAGCCCCACATGTTCATGTCGCCGGCGAACGCCCCCGGCTCGTCGGGGCCGGGCAGGGCGGCCCGGATGGCCGGCGCCAGCCGCCACACCGGGTCCTTGAGCAGGGGCATGTGGGTGCCCACCACGGTGAACGGCGTGCCGTCGGCCTCGACCACCGCCCGCACCACCGCGCGCCGGCCCGGGTCGCGCCGGAGCTGCGGACCCACCGGCACAACCTCGGCCGACCGCACAGGCAGCCGCGACAGCACGGCGATGACCCAGTCGCCGTCGCCCTCGGGGCCGGTGCGGGCCACCAGGCGCACCTGGTCGTGGCAGGTGGCCCGGGCCACGGCGAACGTGCCCGCCACCCGGTAGCCGAGCGCGGCGGCCGCCGCCGCTACGTCGCCCTCGTCGTCGTCGGGCACCCAGCCCTCCTGCACGACCAGCACGTCGGTGTCGATCTCCTTGCACGCCGTGACCACGTCGTAGAAGGGCGCGGCGTGACCGCCGGTTCCCCGGCCCATGTGCAGGTTGAGGCTCCCCAGCGTCAGCTCCGCCATAGGCCGACCAGTCTGCCACCGGGTGGCCTCGACCGGCCGGGTCGGCGGCTCAGCGACGCTGGTCGACGGGCAGGCGGGCGTCGCCCTCGGGCGGGCCGCCCGGGAACGACAGGAACATCACCTGGGCGGCGTGGGCCACGAGCGTGGGGCCGGTCGGATCCCACATCGCCGCCTCGACCGACGCGTAGCCGCCCGTGGCCCGCCGGGCGTGCAGGTGGGCGAGCAGCCACTCCGACCGGGCCTCGCCCAGCATGTGGACGGTGAGGTCGGCGCTGGGCGGGTGCCAGTCGGGTTGGTCGGGGCCCATGCGCTGGCCGACCGACGACGGCATCAGGTCGCACAGCGTGATGACGGCCAGCGGGTCGAGCGTGCCGTCGGGCCGCACCGGGGGATCTTCGAACCGGTACCAGTAGGCACATTCCGAGCTGGTCGGGACGTAGTCCTCCCACGGGGCGTGGCCGATGGCCGGGCGGCCCTCCACGTGCTCCCAGAAGGCGAACGGCGGTCCCTCCCCGTACTCGTCGGCGTGCTCGGGCGGCGGCGGGTCGCGGAACGAGGGGCACTCGCCCGGCGGCGGCACGTCGGGCATGGCCAGGTCGGTGAACTCGAACCCGCCCCGGTCGCGCCCGAACACCGCGACGGTGGTGTGGCCGGGGCCGTCGGCGACGTCGCCCCCGCCCCGCGCGGTCGCCACGGCCTGCGACATGGTGCGCCCGCGCCGCAGCACCGTCACGTCGATGGTGACGGGACCGGCCGGCACCTGGCTGGCGAACACGGTGGTGAGCGAGCGCAGCCGCTCGTCGGGCATGGCCAGGTCGGTGGCCATGGCCTGGGCGGCGAGGGCGGCCATCAGCCCGCCCTGGGGCACCACGGGGCAGTTCCACCGCGGGTCGACATCGACGTGGTAGCGGCCGGGCCGGGCACCGTCGGGCGCCACCACCATCTGCCGGGCGAACGCGCTGGTCACCAACCGTTCGTTCTCCGCCGTGGTCACGGGCCCGTTCTACCGGCCGCCGCACCGCAGGGCACGGGAGTTTCGGCCACGCTCGCTGGTCCGCCCCGACAGATGAGCACGCGCGAAACCTGACGCACGCCGAGGCCGGGCCGCTACGGTGGCTGGCGACAAAGACCACGCGGGAGCTCGGGCGACCGGGCTGAGAGGGCACCTGGTGCCGACCGCCGAACCTGATCCGGGTAATGCCGGCGAAGGGAGTGATGCTGCATGGGCATCCGCCGCAAGACCTACGTCGCGGGGGCCCGCGACGACGTGCGCGTGCCGTTCTGCGAGGTCGTCCTCGACCCACCCAACGAGCCCGTCCGCCTGTACGACACGAGCGGCCCGGGCAGCCACCCGCACGAGGGGCTCGACCCCGTCCGGTCGGGTTGGATCCACGAGCGCGGTGACGTCGAGCACTACCCGGGCCGGGTGGCGACGCTGCGCGACGACGGCAGGGCGTCGTTCCGGGCCGGGCGCTCCAGCGCCGAGCCGTTCCCGGGCGCTGGGGCCGACCGCCCCCGCTTGCGGGCCGCGCCGGGCCGCACGGTCACGCAGCTGCACTACGCCCGACGGGGCGACGTCACGCCGGAGATGGAGTTCATCGCCCTGCGCGAGGGCATGGACCCCACCTTCGTGCGCGACGAGGTGGCCCGGGGCCGGGCGATCATCCCCGCCAACGTCAACCATCCCGAGAGCGAGCCGATGATCATCGGCACCCGCTTCCTCACCAAGATCAACGCCAACATCGGCACCTCGGCGGTCACGTCGTCGTCCGCCGACGAGGTCGACAAGCTCACCTGGGCGACCAAGTGGGGCGCCGACACCGTGATGGACCTCTCCACCGGGCGCGACATCCACACCACCCGCGAGTGGATCATCCGCAACAGCGCCGTGCCCATCGGGACCGTGCCCATCTACCAGGCACTCGAGAAGGTCGACGGCAGCCCCGAGGAGCTGACCTGGGAGCTGTTCCGCGACACGGTCGTCGAGCAGGCCGAGCAGGGCGTCGACTACATGACCATCCACGCGGGCGTGTTGCTGCGCTACGTGCCCATGACGGTCGAGCGGGTGACCGGCATCGTGAGCCGGGGCGGGTCGATCCTGGCGGCCTGGTGTCTGGCCCACCACCAGGAGAACTTCCTCTACAGCCGCTTCGACGAGCTGTGCGAGATCTTCGCCGCCTACGACGTGGCCTTCAGCCTGGGCGACGGCCTGCGCCCCGGCTCGATCGCCGACGCCAACGACGAGGCCCAGCTCGCCGAGCTGGCCACGCTGGGCGAGCTGACGCAGACGGCGTGGGCGCACGACGTGCAGGTGATGATCGAGGGCCCGGGTCACGTGCCCATGCACAAGATCAAGGAGAACGTCGACCTGCAGATGGAGCTGTGCGGCGAGGCGCCCTTCTACACGCTCGGCCCGCTCACCACCGACGTCGCCCCCGGCTACGACCACATCACCTCGGCCATCGGCGCGGCGATGATCGGGTGGTTCGGCACGGCCATGCTCTGCTACGTCACACCGAAGGAGCACCTGGGCCTGCCCGACCGCGACGACGTCAAGCAGGGCGTGATCGCCTACAAGATCGCAGCCCACGCCGCCGACCTGGCCAAGGGCCACGCCCAGGCGCAGGCCTGGGACGACGCCCTGTCGAAGGCCCGCTTCGAGTTCCGCTGGGACGACCAGTTCGACCTGGCGCTCGACCCCGACACGGCCCGCGCCTACCACGACGAGACCCTGCCGGCCGAGCCGGCCAAGACCGCCCACTTCTGCTCGATGTGCGGCCCCAAGTTCTGCTCGATGGCCATCACCGAGCAGGTCAGGGCCTATGCGGCGGCGCAGGGCATCGGGGAGGCCGATGCGCTCGAGGTGGGCATGCGCGAGAAGTCCGACCAGTTCGTCGCCGCCGGGGGCGAGGTGTACCTCGACGATCCCGCCCTGGCCGCGGGAGGGGGCGCCGCATCGTGACGGCAGGCGGCGACGACGACCGGTCCCGGCTCGGGCGGCTGCACGTGCTGGTCGACTCGCTGATCGTGGCCGAGGCAGCCCTCGAGGCCGGCGCCCCCACCCTGCAGGTGCGCCTGAAGACCGGCACCGACCGCGACCGCTACCGGTTGGCCGCGGCGGTCGTCGAGCGCTGCCGTGCCGCCTCGGCCACCTGCCTGGTCAACGACCGCGCCGACCTGGCCGTGGCGGTCGAGGCCGACGGCGTGCACGTGGGCGCCGAGGACCTGCCCGTGCGGCTTGTGCGCCGCATCGTCGGGCCGGCGGCCCTGGTGGGCGGCACCGCCCGCGAGCCCGGGACGGCCCGGCGGCTGGTGGCAGAGGGCGCCAGCTACCTGGGGGTGGGGCCCACGTTCGCCACCACGTCCAAGTCGGGGCTGCCCGACCCGATCGGCGTCGAGGGGGTGGCGGCGGTGGTCGAGGCGGTCGAGGTGCCCGTCATCGCCATCGCCGGCATCACCGCAGCCACGGTCGAGCAGGTCATGGCCACCGGCGCGTGGGGCGTGGCCGTCATCGGCGCCATCGCCGACGCGCCCGACCCCCACAGCGCCACCCACGACCTGATGGTGGCCGTGGCCAAGGCCGTCGACGCCCTGGGCGGTGAGCCGGCGTGACCGCGCCGGCTTCGGGCCGGGCCGACGTGGCCGTGGTCGGCGCGGGCGTCATCGGTCTGGCCTCGGCCTGGCGGCTCGCCCAGGCGGGGGTGGCGGTCGTGGTGGTCGACCCCGCGCCCGGGTCGGGAGCCTCGGGCGTCGCGGCCGGCATGCTGGCACCGGTGACCGAGGCCCGCCTCGGCGAGGAGGCGCTGCTGGCGCTGAACCACGCGTCGTGGGCGCGCTGGCCCGCCTTCGCCGCCGAGGTCGAGGTGGCCGGCGGGCGGCCCGTCGGCTACCGGGCCGACGGCACCCTGATGGTGGCGCTCGACTCCGACGACCGGGCCCTCCTCGACGACCTGGCCGGCCGCCACCGGGCGATGGGACTGGCGGTCGAGGCCCTGAGGGGGCGCGAGGCCCGCGCCCTCGAGCCGGGACTGGCGCCCGGCGTGCGGGCCGGGCTGCTGGCCGCGGACGAGCGCTCGGTCGACCCCGCGGCGCTGGTCGAGGCCCTGTGGGCGGCGGCCGAGGCGGCGGGCGTCACGGTGGTGACGCGGCCGGTCGAGCGCGTCGTGACCACCCCCGCGGGCGACCGGGTCACCGGGGTCGCGCTGGCCGGCGGCGACGGTGCCGTGGTCGAGGCCGCGACGGTGCTGCTCGCCGCCGGGACCTGGTCGGCCACCGTCGCCGGCGTTCCCGACCACGTACGCCCGCCCGTCCGGCCCATCCGGGGCCAGGTCCTGACGCTGCGCCAGCCTCCGGGCGACCCGCTCATCGCCCGCACCGTGCGCGGCATCGTGTGGGGCTCGAGCATCTACCTCGTGCCCCGCGACGACGGGCGGGTCGTGATCGGCGCCACCGTCGAGGAGCGAGGGTTCGACACGACGCCCACGGCCGGCGGCGCCTACGAGCTGCTGCGCAACGCCCTGGCCATCGTCCCCGGACTGGACGACGCGGAGCTGGTGGCGGTGCGGGCCGGGCTGCGACCGGGATCGCCCGACGACCTGCCCATGGTCGGCCCGAGCGGCGTCGAGGGGCTGGTGATCGCCACCGGCCACCACCGCAACGGCATCCTGCTGACGCCGGTCACCGCCGAGGCGGTGGTCGCGCTGGTGACCGGTGGGTCGGTGCCGGCGGAGGTGGCGGCGTGCGATCCGCGACGGTTCGCCGGGAGGGAGGTCGTGGCGTGAGCGGCGGCCTGGACGTCACGGTCAACGGCGACCGCCACACCGTCGCGCCGGGCACCACGGTGGCCGCGCTCGTCGCCGAGCTGGGCATCGAGGCCCGCGGCGTGGCGGTGGCGGTCGACGGCGAGGTCGTCACCCGGCGCCGCTGGGCCGAGCGGGCGCTGGCCTCCGGTGAGCACGTCGAGGTGCTGTCGATCGCGCAGGGAGGATGAGTTGATGGCCGAGCCCGTGACCCGGATCGACGACGCGCCCGTCCCGGGCGGGGACGACGACCCGCTGGTGATCGCCGGCACCTCGTTCCGCTCGCGCCTGATCGTCGGCACCGGCGGCGCCCCTCACCTCGGCGAGCTCGAGCAGGCGCTCGTCGCGTCGGGCACCGAGATGACCACCGTGGCGCTGCGCCGGGTCGATCCGGGCGCGCCGGGCTCGCTGTTCGAGCTGCTCGCCCGCACCGGCATCCGCCCCCTGCCCAACACCGCCGGGTGCTTCACCGCCCGCGACGCGCTGCGCACCGCCGAGCTGGGGCGCGAGGCGCTCGAGACCGACTGGCTCAAGCTCGAGGTGGTGGCCGACGAGCGCACCCTGCTGCCCGACCCGGTCGAGCTGCTCGACGCCGCCGAGCAGGCGGTCGACGCGGGGTTCGTGGTGCTCGCCTACACCAACGACGACCCGGTGCTGGCCCGCCGGCTCGAGGACGTGGGCGTGGCCGCAGTCATGCCGCTCGGGGCGCCCATTGGCAGCGGCATGGGCATCCGCAATCCGTACAACCTGGCGATGATCGTCGAGGCGGCCTCGGTGCCGGTGGTGCTCGACGCGGGCGTGGGCACGGCGTCCGACGCGGCGCGGGCGATGGCGTTGGGCTGCGACGCCGTGCTGCTGGCCACGGCGGTGACCCGGGCCCGGCATCCGGTGCGGATGGCCGCGGCCATGCGCCACGCCGTCGAGGCCGGGCGGTTGGCCCGCCGGGCGGGGCGCATCCCGCGGCGGCTCTACGCCGAGGCCTCGACCAGCTTCGAGGGCCTGGCCGAGCTGTGAGCGCCGGTTCGCCCGCCCCCCCGCTGCTGGTCGTGACCGACCGGGTCCTGGCACGCGCCGCCGGCCACGACCTGGTCGAGGTGGTGGCGGCCGCCCTCGACGGCGGTGCCCGCGAGGTGCTGCTGCGCGACAGGGACCTGCCTCCCGCCGAGCGCCGGCGGCTGGCCGAAGAGCTGCGGTCCGTCACGGCCGCCGCGGGCGCGGCGATGCACGTGGCCGGCGACGCCGCCCTGGCCCGGGCCGTGGGCGCCGCCGGCGTCCACCTGGCCGCCGCCGAGCCGTGGCCGGGTGCCGCCGAGCGGGCGGGGCTGGCGGTGGGACGGTCGTGCCACACGCCGTCCGAGCTCGCCGCGGCCCTGGCCGAGGGGGCCGACCGCGCCACGTACTCGCCGGTCTTCGCCACGGCGTCGAAGCCCGGCTACGGGCCCGCCCTGGGGCTCGAGGGGCTGGGCGCCGGCTGCCGGGCGGTGCCCGGCCTGGCGGTGCTCGCGCTGGGCGGCGTCGACCCGGCCACCGCCCGCGCCTGCGTCGACGCCGGCGCTGCGGGGGTGGCGGTCATGGGCGGGATCATGCGCGCCGCCGACCCTGCGGCCGCGGTGCGTGCCCTCGTGCGGGCCGTGGCGGGGGCGACGGCCGTGAGGAGCTCGACCACATGACCGCTACGCCACGGGTGGCCCTGACCATCGCCGGGTCCGACTCGGGCGGCGGTGCGGGCATCCAGGCCGACCTGGTGACCTTCGCGGCCCTGGGCGTGCACGGCGCCAGCGTCGTGACCGCGCTCACCGCGCAGAACACGGTCGGCGTGGCCGCCGTGCACGTGCCCCCGCTCGAGTTCCTGCAGGCGCAGCTGGACGCGGTGCTCGACGACCTGCCCGTCGCCGCGGTCAAGACGGGCATGCTGGCCACCGAGGCGGTGGTGCGGTCGGTCGGCGAGCGGGCGGCGGCGGGGAGGCTGCCCAACCTCGTCGTCGATCCCGTGCTGGTGTCGTCGACGGGTGCCCGGCTGCTCGATCCGGGCGCGGAGTCCGCCTACCTCGAGGTGCTGTTGCCGCACGCGCTGGTGGCCACGCCCAACACCCGCGAGGCCTCGGCCCTGCTGTCCACGCCCGTCGAGACCGTCGCGGACGCGCGGCGCGCCGCCTGCGAGCTGGGGGCGCGGGGGCCGCGGTGGGTGGTGGTCAAGGGCGGGCACCAGTCGGACGAGCCCGGGGGAGGGTCCAGCGCCGAGGCGGTCGACGTGGTGTACGAGGCCGCCACCGGCGAGGTGACCGAGCTGCGCAGCCCCCGGGTCGCCACCACCAACGACCACGGGACCGGCTGCACCTTCGCCGCGGCGACCGCGGCGCTGCTCGCCCGGGGCACGCAGGTGCCCGACGCCCTCGTGTCGGCCAAGCGCTTCGTGCACGAGGGTTTGGTGTCGTCCGCGGGCTGGAGGCTCGGCGGCGGTCACGGCCCGGTGGGCAAGCTCGGCGCCTGGACGTGAGCGGTCCATTGCTCGTCGCGGCCGGCCGCTCGGCCGCTCGGCCGCTCGGCCGCTGGCCCAGCCGATCCTCAGCCGGGACCGACGACCGGCAGGCCGCCGCGCCAGCGGCCGGCGCCCGCCAGCCAGTCGCGCCCCGGCAGGCAGGTGTCGCGCCGTTCGCACCAGCGGCACCGGGCCGACGGGGTGGCGTCGGCGGGGTCGTGGCCGCGGTCGACGGCCAGGGCCCGCTGGCGTACCACCTCGACGATCATCCCGCCCCCGGCCGCCAGCATGTCGCCGTCGACCTCCACGCGGGCGCGCTCGCCCGTGTCGCCGGCCGTGACGACCACCGCCGCGGGTGCCACCCGGTGGACCAACGCGCCCGCGGCGGCCTCGAAGCTGGCCCGACCGTGCACTTCGCGGTCGTCGCCCGCCGCGGGGCGGTGCACGACCAGCGTGTGGCCGCCGGCGCCCCGCATGCGGCCGATGCGGGCGTCGGCCCCGCAGCCCACGCTGACGGGCGAGCCCTTCCGGGGCCACCACCGCGCCGCGACCCCCAGCCCGTCGTCGCGGGTGACGTTGAGCAGCGCCAGGCCCGCAGGGAGCGGCCAGCCGAGCACCCGCACGAAACCGGCCAGCCAGCGGCTGGACGCGGCGGCCGCGGCGGCGAGCGTCGCCGTGTCGCGCTCGGCGCGCAGGTCGCCCACCCACCCGGCCACCCCCCGGGCGCCCACCGACGTGGCGCCGCGCATCCAGGCCCGCACCGCTTCGAGGGGGTCGGGCATTCGATAGGCGCCGCTGCGCTGGTCGTCGAGGTGCAGGTCGAGGGCGGCGCGGGCGATGGCGCCGGCCGCCCTGGTCGGTGACCAGCCGGGGAAGCCCCACCCGTCCTCGCCCTGGGCTCGGTAGGCGGCCGGGCAGGCGGCGGCGTCGCCGGCCGCCGCCCAGCCCACGAACACCGGTCCGGGCGGAGCGGTGGCCGCGGCGAGGATGTCGTCGATCGCCCCGCTCACGGCGTCGTGCAACCGGTCCGCGGCGCCGACCGGGTCGGTCACGGCCCGCTCACGACATGCCTGGCCCGCCCGCCGGCCGGGTCGACCTCCGCCGGGCGCCAGTCCCGCCCCACCTCGCAGGCGGGGCGCACGGGGCAGTGCGTGCAGTGCGGGCCGGGCCGGGCGGCGGCCGGCTCGCCGGCGGCGATGGGCGCCGCCACGGCCAGGGCCTGCTCGACGCGGTCGGCGGCCGACTCGAGGACCGCCGGCCGTACCGGCTCGACCTGGGTCGTCCCGTCGGCGACCACGGTGACGATCGCCGCCGGCGGCCGGCCGTCGCGCAGCGTTACCAGCAGGGCGTACAGGTGGCCGTCGGCCCGCATGCCGTCGTGCCAGCGGCCGCCCTTGACCTCGACCACCACCGCCGGCCGGTCGGTGGGCGTGCCCCCCAGCAGCAGGTCGAGTCGGCCGCTCACCACGACGGCGCCGCCGGCGAGGCGGGCGCGCACGGGCTCCTCGACGCGCGGCCACCAAACGGGGTCGATGGCGGGCCAGGCGGCGACGAGGCACTGCACCCGGGCCTCGATGTCCGCCAGCAGGGGCCCGGCCGCCGCACCGAGGTCGGCGAGGTGGTCGCCGACGGTGGTGTCACCGGACGCCGCCAGGTAGCCCACCACGGCCTCGACCGTGACCGGGTGCCGGGGTGCCAGCGTGGCCAGCTTGGCGGCGGCGTCGACGGCCAGGCCCGCCACCATGTCGTCGTTGGCCGCCGCGTCTCCGCCGGCCAGGGCGCGGCGGGGGCAGCGCAGCAGCCAGGTGACCGGCCCCTTCGACAGGCGCAACGGGTCGTCCGCCGTCCACCCGCCGACGGTGCCGGCCCGCCGGGCCGCGTCGTCGAGCGCAGCCCGTAGTTTGCCGGAAACGCCATCGTCGGCGACCCCGTCGCCGTGGCCCTCATGGCCGCCGTGGCTCGGCCCGACGGGACCCGCGTGGACGAGCTCGAGGACGTCCGCGAGCGTGCGGGCCGTAAGGGTGGGCACCGACCGCATGCTAGGGACGCCGGCCCCGGGCGGGGCGGAGGGTACCGCCGGCGCCCGGACGGCGGCGCTGGCTCAGACGGCGCGGGCGGCCAGCCAGTCGGCCTCGGCCTCGCCCATCTCGGTGGAGGGCGGCCCGTCGACCCAGGGCCACAGCTCGTCGGCGATGCGCCGGAAGTTGCCGGTGGCGCGCAGGTCGCCCAGGATCGCCATGAGCCCCAGGTTGATGCGCTGGATGATCACGAAGCTGGGCGGCAGGTTGGCGGCCTTGATGATCGGGCCGTGCGGCCCGGTCGGGTCGAAGTAGCGGGCCACGGCGTCTGTCGACCACTGGGGGGTGATGGTCACCACCTCGTCGTGCAGCACGAACTCGTAGAAGTGCGAGAAGTACTCGTGCACCTGCTCGTCGGGCACCGGCGTGCCCGGCTTGAGCAGCCCGATGCGCTCGATGATGCGGCGGTAGCGGGCGGTGTCACCCTCGATCACCATGGCGCGGATCATGTCGCCGAAGAGGTCGATCTCGGGTTGGGTGAAGTGCTTGACCAGGCCGAAGTCGAGAAAGGTGACCTGGCCGCCCGGCTTGAACAGGTAGTTGCCGGGGTGGGGGTCGCCGTTGAAGGCGTGCAGGCGGTACAGGCTGCGGAACACGAACCGGTAGATCGACTCGGCGGCCAGGTTGCGCTCATCCTGGTCCCAGCCGGCCATCGCCTCGAAGCGCACGCCCGCGGCCAGGTCGGTGGTGAGCACCCGGGCCGTCGACAGCTCCGACACCACGTCGGGCACGTGCACGAAGGGGTGGCCGCGGTAGAAGTCGGCGAAGAGCTGCTGGTTGCGGGCCTCGTTGGCGTAGTCGAGCTCCTCGACGATGCGGGCCCTGATCTCCTCGACCAGCGGCCCCGGCTCGAAGCCCGAGAAGGCCAGGCCCATGGCGCCGAACACCAGGCCCGCCGACTCGAGGTCGGCCGTGATCGCCTCGTCGACGCCCGGGTACTGCACCTTGACGGCCACCGCGCGCCCGTCGCGGGTGATGGCCCGGTGCACCTGGCCGATCGAGGCCGAGGCGAGGGGCCGCGGGTCCCACTCGAGGAACAGCTCGGCGGGTGGGGCACCCAGCTCGCGCTCGACGACGCGGGCGGTCAGCTCGGCCGACATGGGCGGCGCGTCCTGCTGCAGCCCCGCGAGCGCGTCGCGGGCGTGGTCGGGCAGGCCGACGTCGAGGTACGACGCCATCTGGCCCAGCTTCATGAAGGCGCCCTTCATGCCGCCCAGCGCGTCGGCCACCTGCTCGGCCGTCCGCAGCTCGAAGGCCTGGTCCAGCTCGGCCTGGCGCTCGGCCG
>DASSCS010000003.1:0-10991 GCA_035697515.1 Acidimicrobiales bacterium | reverse complement strand
GACTCGGTGCACGACGGGGGCGGCGCCCGCCTGGTGCTCGGCGGCGCGGTGGCCCGCCGGCCCAGCGACCTGGCATCCCCCCAGACCGGCCTGTGGCTGCGCGCCGACCTCATCGACGAGGACGGCGAGTGGGACAACGTCGAGGGAACGACCGTCCTGGTGACCGGCGGCATGGGCAGCGCCGCGCTGTACCCCATCGACAACACGCTCGGCCAGGAGGAGATGAACGCGAACTCGGTCGACTTCGCACCGGCGACGTCCGAGGCGGCGGCCGACCGTCTGCGCGCCGCGCTGGTGGGCGGCGCGTGGCTGCCCGAGCCCGAGGCCACCGCGGTCGCCGAGGACGCCGCCCTCATCCAGGTCACGACCCTGCCGGGCAGCGAGTCGATCGACGGCACGGTGTTCTCGCGCCGCCTCGTGGGCGAGGACCGTGCGGTCGGCCTGGCCTACGCCCGGGCGGTCATGCGCACCATCAACACGCACCTCGCCGACGGCTACGACGACGCGGCAGTGGCCGAGCTGGCCGAGGCGCTGGGCGTGCCCGAGAGCGCCGTCGCCGCCGGGCCCGCCCCGCTGTTCGACTGGGAGCTGCGCTCGGGCACCACCATCCGCATCCAGGACTCGCTGGTGGTGGTGGGGGCGGTGGGCTACGAGCGGCCGACCGGCGAGTCGCGCCTCGTCGACCGCACGATCTATGGCGACGTGGTGGCGGACGCCGCCGGCAGCGAGGGCGACGACGCCGACGAGCGGGGCTGACCGGGCGCTACGCCTGGGCCCAGGTCCACGGGTAGTCGGGGTCGTCGCAGGCCCGGGCGCCCTCGGCAAGCTGCAGCGGCGCGAAGGTGTCGATCATCACCGCCAGCTCGTCGGTCGCCTCGGCCCCCAGCGACGCCTCGACGCTGCCGGGCTGGGGACCGTGGACGAAGCCGGCGGGGTGCAGGCTCATGGACCCGGCGCCGATGCCTGCGCCCTTGCGGCTGGTGAAGTCGCCGGCGCAGTAGTAGAGCACCTCGTCGCTGTCGACGTTGGCGTGGTTGTAGGGGGTGGGCACGGCTCGGGGGTGGTAGTCGAGCTTGCGGGGCACGAAGCTGCACACCACGAAGCCCGGTCCGGCGAAGGTCTGGTGCACCGGTGGCGGCTGGTGCACCCGCCCGGTCACCGGCTCGAAGTCGTGGATCGACAGCCGGTACGGGTAGAGGCAGCCGTCCCAGCCCACCACGTCGAAGGGGTGGTGCGCATAGCGGTAGCGGGTCAGCCCGGTACGTTGCCGGACCAGCACCTCCACGCCGTCGGCGCCACCCTCGCCCGCCGCCGCGAGGAGCGGGCTGGTGGGCGCGTGCAGGTCGCGCTCGCAGTACGGGCTGTGCTCGAGGAACTGGCCGGTGGCCGACAGGTAGCGCCCGGGGGGCCCGACGTGGCCGCCGGCGGCGATGACGAGCGCGGCGACGTGCCCGCCGTGCGCCGCCTGAACGGAGCCGTTGCCGGAGCCGTCGCCCGACCCGTCGCCGGGAAGAGGAACCCAGCGGTGGGTGGTGCCGGTGGGGACCACCACGTAGTCGCCCGCCCGGCAGTCGAGCGCGCCGAAGGACGACTCCAGTCGGGCAGCGCCCGTGCGCAGGTACACGATCTCGTCGCCGGCGGCGTTGCGGTACAGCCCGCTCGGCTCGGTGGGCCCGGCCACCGACAGCGTCAGGTCGTCGTTGGCCAGCAGGGTGCGCCGGCCGGTCACCAGGTCGCCGCCCGGGGGCAGCGACGCGGTGCGCAGGTGGCGGGGGAGCAGGGGCTGGTTGGGGCGGAGGCCGGCGTCAGGGACGGTCACGGGCTCGGCGCCCACCAGGGCGGTGGGCGGCCGGCGGTGGTAGAGCAACGACGACGCGGACGAGAAGCCGTCCGTCCCCATGAGCTCCTCGGCGTACAGCCTGCCGTCGGGGGCGCGGAACTGAGTGTGGCGCTTGGGTGGGACCTCGCCCACCTGCCGGTAGTGGGGCATCAGGTTCTCCTGGTGTCACGGGCGGCCACCTATCCTCTCGCACGGCATCAGTACGCTCTGTGCCAGTTCGGTGACATCGGGCCGTGGCAGCCGCCTCGTCGATCGTCCGGACACTAACCTCCGGCCCTCCGGAGGTGCCTGATTGCCAACACCTTTGAGCACGGCGCTCTCACGCCTGTTCGACGATGCCGGGTTGTTCCCCCCGGCGAAGCTCCCCATGGCCGATGCGCTGGCCACTCACGATCGCGCCGTCGCCGGTCCGCACTGCGACATGGTGGGGCCGTTCCTCTGCCCCGCCAGCCGCCTCGGCGAGCTCGACGCCTGCGTCGCGGCCGGGGCCGTGCGCCCCCGGTCCATCGGGGTGGTGGGCTACGCGGGCGAGCGCGGCTGGCCGCGGGTGTTCGCGGTGCCGGGCCTGGTCCAGGTCGAGGCACCGCTGAACGCGGGCATGCCCCGGCCCCCCGGTCGCGTCCTCGCCTACCTCGAGCTGCCCCACCACGGTCCCGTCGACCAGTCCCTCGACGCCGTGGCCGCGGCGGGCGCCCGGGCCAAGGTGCGCTGCGGCGGGCAGACGCCCGACGCCGTGCCCACGGTCGCGTGGCTGGCGTCGGTGCTGGTGGGCTGCGTGGCGCGGGGCCTGGCGCTCAAGGCCACGGCGGGGCTGCACCAGCCCTACCGCGCCAACGGGTCCGAGGCGCCCCGCCACGGGTTCGTCAACCTGCTGGCCGCCGCGGCGCTGGCGCGGCGGCGGGCCCCGGTGGGCGAGGTGGCCGCCGTGCTGGCGCTCGAGGAGGCCGACGCCGGCGAGCTGCCCGGCCGGGTGGGCGGGGCGCGCCAGCTGCTGGCGTCCATCGGCACCTGCTCGATCGACGAGCCCATCGAGGCGCTGACCGAGCGGGGGCTGCTGTGATCGCCCCGGCCGGCCCGTGCTGACGTCGCGGCTGCCCGGAGCCGGGCCGTGCTGAGTTCGTGGGTGCCCGGAGCCGACGGCTCCGGGTTCCCCGCCGAGCACCTGCCCTACGGAGTGTTCTCCGTGCGGGGTGACAAGCCCCGGGTGGGCGTGCGCGTGGGCGACACGGTGCTCGACCTCGCCCGCCTCGCCGCCGACGGCACCGGCGGGCTGGACGACGCGTCGGCGGGGACCTTCGCCCGGCCGTCGCTCAACGCGTTCATGGCCCAGGGGCCGGGCCTCTGGCGCAGCGTGCGCGAGCGGCTGACCGAGCTGGTGTGCGACGGCGCCTGGCGCGACCTGGCCGGCCCCGCGCTCGTGCCCCTCGCGGACGCCACCGTGCACCTGCCCGTCGAGGTGGCCGACTACGTGGACTTCTACAGCTCGATCGAGCACGCCACCAACCTGGGCCGCCTGTTCCGCCCGGACGCCGAGCCGCTGCTGCCCAACTGGCGGCACCTGCCCGTCGCCTACCACGGGCGGGCGGGCACGGTGGTGGTGTCGGGCACGCCCGTGGTGCGGCCCTGTGGCCAGCGCCGGGTGGGCGACGAGGTGACCTTCGGCCCCAGCGAGCGGCTGGACATCGAGCTCGAGGTGGGCATGGTGGTGGGCACACCGTCGACCCCGGGGCGGCCGGTGCCGCTGGCAGAGGCGGCGGAGCACGTGTTCGGGGTGGCGCTCGTGAACGACTGGTCGGCCCGCGACATCCAGGCATGGGAGTACCAGCCGCTGGGACCGCTCCTCGGCAAGTCGTTCGCCACCACGATCGCGGCGTGGATCACGCCGCTCGACGCGTTGGCCGACTGCCGGGTGCCCGGTCCCGACCAGTCGCCGGCGCCGCTGCCCTACCTGCGCCTCGACGACGACTGGGGCCTCGACCTCGACCTGTCGGTGGCGCTGCGGCCGCAGGGCGGCACGGGCGAGGAGGTGGTCAGCCGCACGTCGTTCGCCGGGCTCTACTGGCGGATGCCGCAGCAGGTCGCCCACCTCACGTCCAACGGGGCCCACCTGCGCACCGGCGACCTGCTGGCCTCGGGCACGGTGTCGGGGCCGGTGCCGGGCAGCGAAGGGAGCCTCATCGAGCTGACCCGTGGCGGCGCCGAGCCGCTGGCGGTGGCCGGCGCCACGCGCACCTTCCTCGAGGACGGCGACGAGGTGGTCCTGCGGGCGGCCGCCACCGTGGGCGACGGTGTCACGCTCACCCTCGGCGAGGCGTCCGGGCGAATCGTCCCCCCAGGCTGAGATCCGCCCCCGGTCAGCTCGACCAGATGGCGCTGATCGGCAGGGCGCCGACGCGTTCGTCGAGCGGGAAGGGTGCCGGGCCCGTGTGTGACGTTCTCGGGCAGAACGGGGCCGACGGGGCGCACTAGGTTCCGGGCGTGCCGACTCCGCGCATCGCCCTGGCGGGGACCGTCGCCGGCGCCCCCGTCGCCGAGGTGGCCGAGGCGATGACGGCGGTGCGTGCCGAGCTGGAGGTGCCCGAGGACTTCCCGGCCGCCGTCACCGCGGCGGCGCAGGCGGCCGCCGCGGGCGACCTGGTCGTCGCGGCAGGTGGGCGGCGGACCGACCGCACCGCGCTCGAGCTGGTGACCATCGACCCGCCCGACAGCCGCGACCTCGACCAGGCGTTCGGGGCCGAGCGGCGTCCGGGGGGCGGCATCCGGGTGTGGTACGCCATCGCGGACGTGGCCGCGTTCGTCGCCCCCGGCGACCCGGTCGACGCCGAGGCCTACCGCCGCGGCGTCACCCTCTACGGCCCCGACCGGCGCGTGCCGCTGCACCCGCCCGAGTTGAGCGAGGGCGCGGCGAGCCTGCTACCCGGCGGCGACCGTCCCGCGTTGCTGTGGTGCATCGACCTCGACAGCGGGGGCGCGCCGGCGACCACCCGCCTGGAGCGGTCCACCGTGCGTAGCCGGGCCCAGCTGACCTACGCCGAGGTGGCCGACGCGGTGCTGGCCGGGACCGCGGGCGAGCCGCTGACGCTGCTGCGCGAGATCGGCGAACTGCGGCTGGCGGCCGAGGCGGCCAGGGGCGGCGTGAGCTTGCCCCTGCCCGATCAGGTGGTGGCCCCGCACGGCGACGGCGACCTGCACCTGGCGTTCGACGCGCCGGTGCCGTCGGAGGACTGGAACGCCCAGGTGTCACTGTTGGCGGGCATCGAGGCGGCCCGCATCATGGTCGAGGCCGGCATCGGCCTGCTGCGCACGCTCCCGCCCGCCGACGAGCGCGACCTCGCCCGGCTGCGGCGCTCGGCCACCGCGCTGGGGGTCGCCTGGCCGGAGGGCACCGGCTACCCGGAGTTCGTCCGCTCGCTCGACCCGGCCTCGCCCGCCGGGGCGGCACTGCTGGTGCAGGCCAGCCGCGTGCTGCGGGGCGCGGGGTACACCGGGTTCGACGGGGACCTGCCCGCGGAGCACCGGCACTCGGCGGTGGCCGCGCCCTACGCCCACGTGACCGCGCCGCTGCGCCGGCTGTGCGACCGGGCGACCAACGAGGTGGTGCTTGCCCTGATCGACGGGCGGGCGGTGCCCGAGTGGGCGGCGGCCGAGGTCGGGGCCCTGCCCGAGGTGATGGCCGACGCCGGCCGGCGCGACGGCGCCTACGTGCGGGCCGCGCTCGACCTGGTCGAGGCCCTGGTGCTGCGGGGGGCGGTGGGAGGCCACTTCCCGGCCCTGGTGGTCGACGTCGACGACGACCGCGCCCAGGTGCAGCTGCGCGACCCGGCAGTCGTCGCCCGTGCCCGGCACGATGGCGGCTGCCGGCCGGGCGACGAGGTCGACGTGGTCGTCCGGGACGCCGACCCGGTGGCCCGCCGCGTCGACCTGGAGGTGGTCGGGGGTGGCTGACGTCCCGCCCGGCTTCGTCGAGGGCTGCCGGCAGATCGTGGGCGGCGCCGGCGTGCTGGCCGACCCCGAGGTCACGGCCTCGTACGTGACCGATTGGACCGGGCGGTTCCACGGCTCGACGCCCGCAGTCGTGCGGCCCCGGACGACGGCCGAGGTGGCCGAGGTCGTCGCGCTGGCCCGTCGGCACCGCGTGGCGCTCGTGGCCCAGGGTGGCAACACGGGACTGGTGGCGGGCGGGGTGCCGCTGGCGGGCGAGGTGGTGGTCAGCCTGGTCCGGCTGACGACGCTGTCGCCGGTCGACGCGCTGGCCGGCCAGGTGACCGCGGGCGCGGGCGTCACGCTGGCCGCCCTGGCGGCCCACGCGGCGTCGGCCGGGCTGGCCTTCGGCGTCGACGTGGGCTCGCGCGACTCGGCGACGGTCGGCGGCATGGTCGCCACCAACGCGGGCGGCCTGCACGTCGTGCGCCACGGCGCCATGCGAGCCCAGCTGGTCGGCGTCGAGGCGGTGCTCGGCACCGGGGAGGTGATCAGCCGCCTGGGTGGGCTGGTCAAGGACAATACCGGCTACGACCTGGCCCAGCTCCTGTGTGGCAGCGAGGGGACGCTCGGCATCGTCACCGCCGCCCGGCTGCGGCTGGTGTCCCCTCCGGCCCACGTCGTCACGACGATGACGGGGCTGGCCTCGGTCGAGGCCGCCGTCGCGCTCGCGGCCGCGCTGCGGGTGCGGGCCGACGGTGTGCAGGCCCTGGAGCTGATGACCGGCCGCAGCCTGGACCTGGTGGCGGGCTACCTGGGTGCTCCGCCGCCGGTGGCGCCGGGCGCCGGCGCCTACCTGCTGGTCGAGGTGGGGAGCGCCACCGACCCGCTGCCCGCGCTGGCGGCGGCCGTCGAGGGCGCGGAGGGCGTGCTCGACACCGCGGTGGCGACGGACGCCGCCGACCGCCACCGCCTGTGGCGCTGGCGTGAGGCCCACTCCGAGGCCGGCGCGCCGCTGGGGGTCGTCCACAAGCTCGACGTGACCCTGCCGGCCGCCGAGCTGGCGGGGTTCTGCGCCGAGGTCGAGGCCCGGGTGCTGGTCGCCCGCCCCGCGGCCACCCTGCTGCTGTTCGGCCACGTGGGCGACGGCAACGTGCACGTCAACGTGGTGGGGCCGCCGGCCGACGACGACGAGGTCGACGACGTGGTGCTCGGGCTGGTGGTCGAACGGGGCGGTTCGATCAGCGCCGAGCACGGCATCGGCACGCTCAAGCGGCGCTGGCTGACGCGCGACCGCTCGCCCGGCGAGGTGGCGGCCATGGCGGCGATCAAGCGCGCGCTCGACCCCGACGGCATCCTCAACCCCGGGGTGCTGCTGCCCTAGCTGCTGCTAGCGCACCTGGTCGAGGACGGGTGCCGCCGCGGCCTCGTCGAGGATCAGCACCGCGCCCGACTCGTTGCGGTCGCCGGAGAGGGCGGCGTTGATGTCGAGCGCCTCGGGCGTCTTGCCCCGCATCCCCCAACCGAGCCTGATGGCGTCGAACATCGACATCTTGTCGTCGATGCGCAGGCCGGTCGCCATGTCGCTCGCCGCGCCCGCCAGGGAGAACGGGTTGCGCGTGTCGCTGAGCTTCCCGATGACCTGGGTGAGGAACGCCCGCTGGCGCTCCATCCGCCCGAGGTCGGCAGTGGGGTCCTCGACCCATTGGCCGTCGATCAGCTCCTGGTAGTGGCGCGACCGCACGTACGCGAGCGCTTGCTCGCCGTCCAGTTCGACCGGGCCGGTCTCGGCCACGAACAGCCCCGACTCGGTGTCCTGCGCCGGGTGGGGGAACTCGATGGTGATGCCGCCCAGGCCGTCGACCAGGCCGGCGAAGCTGACGAAGTCGACCTCCATGTACCGGTCGATGGGGATGCCCAGGCTCTGGGTGATGGTGTCGACCAGCCGCGTGGGGCCACCGCCCAGGTCGGCGTTGTAGGCGGCGTTGATCTTGGAGCTGCCCTCGGTGCCTGCGATCGGCAGGTACAGGTCGCGGGGGATCGACAGCATCTGCGCCTTGCCGCCCTCGAGGTGCAGCAGCATCATCGTGTCGGCCCGCTGGCCGGCGGGGGCGTCGGCGCCGTTGAAGCCGGCATCGCCCTCGCCCTGGACGTTGGCGCGCGAGTCGGAGCCCACGATCAGGTAGTTGGTGCCGCTACTGGACGAGGTGAGCGACTGGCTGACCTCGACGCGGTCGATGCGGTTGAAGATGCTGCGGGCGTACAGGTAGCTGCCCAGCAGGCCGACGACCAGCAGCACCACCAGGGCGACCACCACCCGCCGCCAGCGGAACCGGCGCCCCGCCCGCGGCGGCGCGGACGGAGGGCCGGCCGGGTCGCGGGGGATGGGCGGTCGGGGTGAGCCCGGAGGCGGGGGCGGGCGGTCGTGCCCCCGGCGCGGGGGCGCGCTCGTGCCGCCGGCGGCACCGGTGCGCCCCGGAGACGACGAGGGCGCCGGGATGAAGATCCGACGCTGGTCGCCCGCGGACGTCCGTTCGGGCTGGTGGAAGCGGTCTGACACGAGTGCCTCAGGGTAGTGCCGGACCGCCGGCGGGCGGGACCACCCCTGGTGGGCGGCGCCCGCCGTGCCCTCAGGCCCCGCCGGCGACGCCGGCCTCGCCGAACGTCGACATCTCGTGGAGCACCCGCGCGGCCGCCTCGACGAGCGGCAGCGCCAGCAGCGCGCCGGTGCCCTCGCCGAGCCGCAGCCCCAGGTCGAGCACAGGGTCGAGGCCCAGCTCGGCCAGCACGGCCGAGGCGCCCGGCTCGACCGAGCGGTGGCCGGCGATGACGCAGTGCTCGACGCCCGGCACCAGCCGGCTCGCCACCAGCAGCGACGCGGCGGCGATCACCCCGTCGACCACCACGGGCACCTGCAGCGCGGCCCCGCCGACCACGAAGCCGGCCAGCGCCGCGTGCTCGAGCCCGCCCACCTCGGCCAGGATGGCGATCGGCTCGCAGCCGTGCTGGTAGCGCGCGCGGGCGGCGGCGGCAGCCACGAGGGCGGTCTTGCGGGTGAGCAGGACGTCGTCGATGCCCGTGCCCCGTCCGGTGACCGCGGTGGCGGGCCGATCGGTCAGGCTGGCGATGAGGGCGGCCGAGGGCGTGGTGTTGGCGATGCCCATGTCGCCGGTGACCAGGCAACGGGCACCCTCCGCCACCAGCAGGGCGGCGACCTCGGCGCCGCTGTCGAGCGCCTGCTGCGCCTCGTCGACCGTCATGGCGGGCCCGGTGGACAGGTCGGCCGTGCCCCGGCGCACCTTGCGGTCGAGCAGCGCCGATGCGGCCGGGCCGGCCGGTGCGGCCGGGGCCGGGGCGACGTCGCCGGCCATGCCCACGTCGACCACGACCACCTGGGCACCCGCCTGGCGGGCGAGCACGTTGACCGCCGCCCCGCCGGCGAGGAAGTTGGCCACCATCTGGGTGGTCACCTCCTGCGGCCACGGCGACACGCCCTGGGCGTGCACGCCGTGGTCGCCGGCGAACACCGCGGTGGCCGCCGGCCGGGGGAGCGGCGGTAGTGCCTCGCCGCTGATGCCCGCGAGCTGGGCCGACACGTCCTCGATCCGCCCCAGCGAGCCGGGCGGCTTGGTGAGGTGCAGCTGGCGGGCGCGGGCGCCGTCGGCAGCCTGGCCGTCCAGCGGGGCGACGAGCGCGGTCGCGGCGGCGAACGGCCCCACCCGGCCGGACAGCCAGGCGAACACCGCCTGGTGGGCCGACCGGTCCTCGATCGTGACGGTCGGGTGCCCGGCGGCCGCCATTCCCGCCGCCCGCTCGGGGCAGCGGGTGACCACCAGGGTGCGCGACGTCGCCGTGCGCCGCAGCGTGGCGTCGCCGGCGACGACGGAGACCCGGCCGGGATCGAGCCCGGAGGCCACCAGGTGCGCCCGCAGCGCGGCGTCGTCGTGCCCGTTGCGGGGGCCCAGCACGTGGACCGACAGCCCCTGGCGGACCAGCGCGTCGACGAGCCGCCGGGCGCCCGGCATGGCCCGGGGGGGCGCCCCTGGCTCGGGCTCGGGCGGGTCGACGAGGGTTGCGGCCTCGAACGCGACTGCGTCGAGGGGCGCAGCGGAGGCGAGGGCGTGATCTGCGGGGTGGGTCTGGGTCATGTCACCGAGATCCTGTCACCAGCGTGCGGGTAGGCGCGGAAGCCTAGGGGAGAGCGACGCTGCCGAGCGCCCGATCGAGGCGTTCGAGGCCGGCCGCGTCGGGCACCGCCACCCGCACGTGGTCGGCCAGGCCGAACGACGAGCAGTCGCGCACCACCACCGCCTGCCGGGCGAGCGCCTCGCGCAGCCCCGCCGCCCGGGGTACCAGCAGCCAGGGGGCGTCGGAGGGCAGCGGTTGCCAGCCCCGTGCCCGCAGCACCCCGGTGAGCTCGTCGCGTGCGCGGCGGACGGCGGCCGTCCAGCCGTGCGGATCGGCCGCCTCGAGCAGCTCGGGGACCAGCGCGCAGGCGAGGCCGCCGACCGCCCAGCTGGGCCGGGCCCGGCGCAGGGTGTCCGCGTCGTCGGCCGTGGGGGCGAGCGCGTATCCCAGCCGCAGGCCCGGGCACGCGAAGGCCTTGGTGAGCGAGCCGAGGGCCCACCCTGGGCGCCCCCGGGTCCAGGTGCCGGCGGCCAGGGGCAGGAAGGCCTCGTCCCACACGCCGGCCCGGTCGCCCGGCGCCGCCAGCCGGCCCGAGGGGCTGTGCGGGTCGGACCGCCACCGGGGCGCACTCGGGTCGAGGCGCGGCAGGTGCCGGGCGTAGAGGGAGAAGTCGGGGTCGTCGACCCAGCCCGCGCCCTCGTGCGCGGCGACGAGGGCGATCGCCTGCGAGCCGCCCGAAGTCAGCACCAGCCGGTCGCGGGGCAGGCCCAGTCCCGCGGCCAGCAGCGCCTCGGCCGCCTGGACGTCTGGGTAGCGGGCCAGCGCGTCGAGGTGGCGGCGGGCGAGGCGGACGACGTCGGGGGCGAAGGGGTTGAGGCTGGCCGACAGGTCGAGGATCTCGCCCGGCGCGAGGCCGAGCGAGGCGGCCACGCGGGCGCCGTCGCCCCCGTGCTCGCCCGGCGGGGGCACCGCCGGGGCGGTCGGGACCGGGGACCGGCCCGTCGTCACGGCTCGCCCCGTGGCGGGGGCACCGCCGCCGGCGGCGCCGTCGTCCTCGGAGGGGCGGTCGCGGCCCCGGACCGCCCCGCCGCTCGGGCCGCTG
>DASSCS010000002.1:0-23684 GCA_035697515.1 Acidimicrobiales bacterium | reverse complement strand
TAGCCGAGCGCGCGCTCGGCCTGCTCGCGCTTCTCCTCCAGCTTGGCCGCCCAGCCGGCCTGCCTGCCCCGCAGGGGCAGCGACTGGAGGGTCGACTCGGCCCGCTCGATGGTCGTGCGCGCCCGCTCGAGCTGGCGCTGCACCCGGCCGCGGCCGGGGAACGACCAGTCGGGCACGACGATGGGCTGGCCCTCGCTGTCGTACAGCGGACGTTCGGTGAACCACTCGCGCACCAGGTCGACGAGCTGGCGGTAGCGGAGGGGGTTGGTCGAGCCGGACGCGACCTGGGTGATCTCGGGCTCGGCGGGGGGACCGCTCGCCGCGGCGGCGACGACGGCGGCTACCACCATGTCGACGGGGATGACGTCGACCGTGCCCTCGGGCACCCCCGGGAACTCCTTCAGCAGGCCCCGGGCGTAGCTGATGATGATGGGCTCGGCCATGCGGAAGCCCCGGATCCACCCGGGCTTGGGCTCGGCCCACGCCGACTCGATGATCGAGGGCCGCACGATCGACACCGGCACGTCGCCCCGCTGCTGGAGCAGCGCCCGCTCGCCGAACGCCTTGGTGTAGGCGTAGGCGTCGGGCCAGCCCAGCGATGCCGCCCGGGCGCGGCCGGCGGTGACCATGCGCTCCTTCACCCAGGCCTGGCGCCGCTGCTCGGTCTTGGCCGCCAGCGCCGGGATGCCGGCGGCGCCCAGCTCGCGCCGGGCCTCGGCCCGGAACCGTTCGAGCGCCCCGGGGGTGCGGCTCTCGGACTCGGCGTCCCGGCGGGCCCGGCGGGCGCCGTCGACCTCGGCCCGCCAGTCGGCGTCGACGAAGAACGGGCTCTCGTGCACCGGCTCCTCGAGCGCCGCGCCCCGGCGGTTGCCGGCCACGTAGCAGGTGGAAACGGCGACGAGGTGCGGGGTCACGCCCAGCTCGCGGAGCGTGAGGGCGATCCGGGAAGGTCCCAACAGGTTGACCTCGACCGCGCTGTCGAGCGGCGAGTCGAAGGCCACCGTGGCCGCCGAGTGGACGACGATGTCGCACGAGGCGAGCACGGCACGGTCGGCCTCGTCGAGCCCGAGCCCGTCGGTGCCGACGTCGCCGGCGACGACCTGCACCCGGCTGTCGATCGTGGCCGCGAGCCCGTCCCTGCCGAGATCGGACCGCAACCGGTCGAACGCGTCGTTGCCGAAGATCTCGCGCCGGGCCCGCCGGTCGACGCTGGAGCGCTTGCCGCGCCGGATGAGCAGCACCAGCTCGCAGCCCGGGACGGCGCGCAGCAGGCGCTCGATCAGGGCCGTGCCCAGGAAGCCGGTGCCGCCGGTGATGGCGATGCGCTTGCCGTCGAGTGCCTCGGGGATCACCGCCACTGTCTACCATTTGGTAGATGGCCATCGCGAAGGCACCCGCCGCCGGCGCCGCCAACCACACCGCCGAGCGCACGCTGCTGGCCGCGCTACGCGCCTTCGGCACCCGGGGCTACGGAGCCACCTCGCTCGACGACCTGGCGCGCGAGCTGGGCATCCGCAAGCAGACGATCCTGTACTGGTACCCGTCCAAGGAGGCGCTGCTCGACGCCGCCATCGACCGCACCGCCGGCGAGGTGACCGTGCGGCTCGAGCGGGCCGTCGCGGCGGCCGAGCCGGGGTTCGGCCGGGTCGAGGCCATCGTGCGGGCCATGTTCCGGTTGGCCGCCCGGCACCCGGCGATGATCGGCTTCCTGCGCGAGGTCACCCGGCTGGGGCCGCCGGCCTCGACCCGCCTGCTCGGCGCGCTCACGCCGCTGATCGACCGGGCGGCGGGGTTCCTGGCGGCCGAGATGGACGCCCAGCGGATCCGCCGCCACGACCCACGCCTCATCCTGCTGGCCGCGTACTCCATGGTGACGGGCATGGCGACCGAGGTCGAGGTGCTGCGCACCTTCGGCGAGGAGCCGACCTTGGCGTCGCTGGTGCGCCGGCGCAACGAGCTGCTGGCGCTGCTGCGCGACGCACTGTTGCCGGCGCCGCCCTAGGCGACTGTGGGGTGCCGCCGCAGGGCACGCCGTCGGGCCTCGGCATCCCGGGCCGGACGCCGGGCGGGTCAGCCGCCCAGCGAGCGCTCATCAGCGCTTGGTGGAGGACTGGCGGCCGGGCTGAGCGACACGGACGTGTGTTCGGGTCGAGCGCTGCGACCTGGAGGCGGGGGACCGGTCGCGACCGGACGTGTCGATCGTGATCGGACGCTCGTGAGGACTGGCTGAGGACCAGGCGCCGGCGCTGGCCGGCCAGATCATCGACCACCGGGATCGTTGGCCCGGCCGAGGACGGCGCCGGAGGCGCCGCCCGCAGGCCGGGCCGCTTCGCGCCCGGCGCCAGCCGGGCGCCTTGACCGAGTGAAGAAAGTTCTCACCGGGCGAGAACTGGCGCCCGGTCCCGGCGATAGGCGACGGTCTCGCTCGCCGTGTCGTGCGCGCGTTTTGGGACACGGTTCGGTGGGTGATCCTCGCGCGCGGATCGCCGAATAGGTACGCCGTCAAGCGCGCATGCGAGCTCTCGTCCCCGCGGGAGTTACTGCGCCTCTACCGGCACTCATCTGTAGCCCGATTCCGGGTGTCCAGGATGTAGTAGGCGATAGGTCGCCGCCGAACGGAACGTGGAAACACGGTGTCGTACTGGCATCATCGCCTCTCGATGATCGTCGATCGCGTGCACTACGTCGCTGGCATCCGTGACCTCGAGCCAGCGAGCCTGGGCGATGCCGGCAGACTGGCAGAACAGGCGGAAGGGTTCGTGTGGGTGGCGCTCAGCGACCCTCATGCCGACGAGCTGGGCGAACTGGGCGCCGCGTTCGATCTTCCGCAGGTCAGCGTCGAGCCGAGGCGAGATCGGCACGAGCGTCCGAGGCTGGAGGCTCACGGCCAGATCACGATCCTGACCCTGAAGACGGTCCGCCACGCGCCCGGCAGGCCGCTGGAGCCCGGCAAGGTCGACATCCTCGTCGGCGGGCGCTAAGCGATCGCCATCAGCCAGTCGAGTCCTGAAACGCTCACATGTGCGAGCGAGCGCCTTAGGGACGCGTCCGGACGTTGCCGTGCACGGGCCCATGGCGGCTGCATGGGCAGTGATCGACGCGGTCATCGACAAATGCGAACGCGTCGTCGACGCGCTCGACGATCAGCTCGAGAGGATCGAGGTGGCCGTCTTCGAGGGTGACGAGGAACAGAGCCAACCGATCTACCTCCGGCTCCAAGAGGCGGTCCGGCTCGCTCGTTTGATGCACCCCACGCTCACCGTCCTCGACAGGCTCGAGCGTGGCGAGCTGGTGGAGTGCCCGTCGGCCCTGGCACCGCTGTTCGGCGACGTCAGTGACCGCGCCCGCCGCCTCTCCGACGAGGTCACGATGCTCGGTGAGGCGCTCGACGGGTTGCTCAACGTCAACCTGGCTCGGGTCACGGTTCGACAGAACGTCATCATCCAGCAGGTGTCAGCGTGGGCGGCGATCGCCGCCGCCGCGACCATCATCACCGGCATCTACGGCATGAACTTCCGCCACATGCCTGCGCTCGCTCGGTCTTGGGCTACCCGATGGCGATCACGATCATGATCGTCTCTGTCATCATGCTCCGCCGGTACTTAAAACATGTGGGTTGGCTCGGATAGCGGCCGTCGCGGGACCTGCGTCGACGGGGATCGGGTCTTGCAGCTCGTCACCCGGTCGACCGGCCTCGACGACTTCGAGTGGGGCGTCACGCTGTTCGCGGTCGCCCCCGACGACCTCAAGGCCTGCGTCTACTCGTCTACTCGATGCGGTACGACCAGGCGTCGGCCCACTTCGCCGAGTTCGGGCCCTTCGTCACCGGCGCGGTCGGCCCGCTCCGACGAGGTGCTCGCCGCCGTCAGCGTGCGCTGACCGCCCCGCCGGGCGTCAGCCCTCGGCGCCCAGCTCGTGCCACAGCGGCTCCGTCACCCAGGCCCCCTGCGGATCGAACCGGGATGAGTCGAACTCCTTCGCGAACTCCACGTCGACGCCGCTCGGCCCGTTGCGGTTCTTTTCGACGGAGAACACCACCCGCCGGCTGAGCTCGTCGAGCCGGAGCGTCGAGTACGCCACGTGCGACGGCGACACGACGTCGAGCTTCTCGTTGAGCAGGACGACGGCGTCGGCCTCGTAGGCCAGGCGTGCCGCCCCCCGCAGGTGGTGCAGGTGGAGCCGGCGGGCCGTGAGGCCCTGCCCGCCTGCGGTAGACACTGCGACGACGGCTGCCCGCTGCTCGAGCGCCACCTCCTTCAGCGCGGCCACGACCCGGCCGATCCGATCGTTCTCGGACACATGCGCTGACGACATGGCCGCCGCCGGCACCTTCTGCACGTAGTCGACGAAGAGCACGTAGGACTCGCCGGCGAACCGGCTCACCTCGTCGCTCAGGGCTGCCACGTCGGTCCGGGTCGTCGAGGCGGGGTAGAGCACCAAGCGGTCGCCGTAGGCGGCGATGCGCTGCTGGGCCCGCCCGAGCAGCGGGTCCGAGTCGAGCGCCTCGCGCAGGGTCAGTGCCCCCGCCGCAACGTCGCCGAGGCGGCCCTGCAGCTCCTCGAACGACAGGCCGTCCAGGCGCTGGTCGGCCAGCGCCGCCTCGCGCAGCTCGCAGGCCAGGAGCCGCGCCACCAGCGTGGCGGGGTCGTGGTCGAAGCACGCGTACACCGAGACGACGCCGCGCCGGGCCATCGTGCGCGCCCACTGCAAGCAGGCGGTGGTCTTGCCCACGCCCGGCTTGCCGCCGACGAGGACCAGCTCACCCGGGCGGACCCCGCCGGACAGCGCGTCATCGAGCGGGGTGAAGCCGGTCGGTTGCACCGCCCGGTGCCGGTCGCCGGGCGTCCGCTGGTGGAGCTCCACCAGCGTCGCCAGGGCCGAGCGGGGACCTCCCCGGCCGGGCTGTCCCGGTTGGCGCACGGGCGTCGTCGGCATCATCACGCCGACAGCCCGTCGACGATGATCATGGCGGCCGGGCCGAGCACGACGATGAACAGTGCCGGCATGATGCACAGCACCGTGGGGAACAGGATCTTCACGGGCAGCTTCATCGCCTGCTCCTCGGCGTGCTGGCGCCGCTTGATGCGCAGCTCCTGCGATTGCACCTCGAGGGTCTTGGCCACGGGGACGCCGAGGCGCTCGGCCTGGGCGAGGGCAAGCACGACCTGGCGCAGCTCGGACACCTGGACGCGTTCGGCCATGGCGCTCAGCGCGCTGGCGCGGCTCATGCCGGCCCGGATGTCCTGACCGACCCGGGCCAGCTCGTCGCCGAGTGGGCCCCGGGTGCGGCGCGACACCCGGGCGATGGCTGTGTCGAGCCCGAGGCCCGCCTGCACGGTCACCGTGAGCTGGTCGATGGCGTCGGCGAGCGTCCGGCGCACGAGTTCCTGGCGCTTCTCGGCCCGGTGGCGCAGCAGCAGGTCGGGACCGAACCAGCCGAAGGCCACGAGCGCGGCAGCCAGCACCACCCCGAGCCCGTCCGGTTTGGCCACGAATCGGAGCACACCGATCACCGCGGCAGACCCGGCGAGCAGGACCTTGGCGGCGAGCACCCGCTCGACCGTCCAGCCGGCCGGGGTGCCGGCCAGGAGGAGGCGCTGCTCGAGCGCCGCCAGGCGCCGCTCGGGTGTGAAGCGCTGGGCCAGCCGGCCGATGCGGGTGAGGAGCGGCTGTGCGGAGCGCTCGCGGGCCGCCCGCTGCAGGGCCATGGCCCGGAGGTCGCCGACAGGCGAGCGGAGCTGCTCGCCGGCGTCGAGGGGGTGGCGCGCCATCCGTGGACCGGAGAAGCCCCACCACAGAGCCCCGATCGAGGCCACCACCGACGCGGCGCCGAGGACGAGCGTGGCGTTCATGAGCTGCGATCCGCCTTCCGGGGGTCCATCACGTGTCCGTCAGAAGTCCAGGCGCCCCAGGCGGCGCATCCACAACCAGCCGAGGACCACCAGCACGGCACTGGCGATCAGCAGCACCGCCCCGCCTCCCGACGTGAGCCGCGAGAAGTAGGTGGGGTTGAGCGCCGCCAAGATCAGCGCGAGCACCGGGGGCAGCGCGGTGAGCACGTATCCCGAGATCCGGCCCTCCGCGGTGAGAGCCTTGATCTGGCGGTGCACGCGCTGCCGCTCGCGGATGGTGTCGGCCACGTTGTCGAGGATGGCGGGCAGGTCGCCACCGACCTCGCGGTTGATGTCGATGGCGCTCACGACCCAGCTGAAGTCGTCGCTGTCCATCCGGTCGGCCACCGCGGCCAGGGCGTCGCTGGGGTCGCGGCCCACGCGCGTCTCGAGCAGGACCCGGCGGAACTCGGTGCGCGCCGGCTCGGACGCCTCCCGCCCGAGCGTGTCGAGCGCGTGCATCAGGCTGTGACCGGAACGCAGCGTGCCGGTCAGCAGCTGGAGGTTGTCGGGAAGCAGGTCGGCGAACTGGGCCCGGCGCCGGTCCACACGGACGTTCACCACCGCCCATGCGGCAAGGGGCACCCCGGCGGCGCCGAGGAAGAACCCGAGCAGCCCGGCAAGAGCGATCCCCGCCAGGGCGCCGATAGCCGCGCACGCGCTCACGAGGACGAAGAACTCGCCGGTGCGGAGCGAGATGCCGGCCACCTCGAGCCGCGCCGCCAGGCTCTGGCGCCGGCCCCGCCGCTCGAGGAACGCCTCGGCGGCGTCGGCCACGCGCTGCGTGAGCTGCGACGGGGTCGGTCGCTCGGGCGGGGCCGGCAGAGCCAGCATCTGGGTCGAGGGCTTCGCCGGGCGCGGTGCGGCCGGCACCACCACGACGCCGATGGTCAGCAGCGCCAGGAAGAACGCGGCCGCCCCGATGAGCAGGCCGGGGTGGGGGCCCGGCCCGACGGGGCCGGGAACCGCGAGCGGCACCTTGCTGGCGCCGTCATCCGACACGGGGGCTGCGGGAGGCGTCGGGAGGTCGACAGAGCGGGTGTCCTCGACGGTGCCGCCGGCGGCGGTGAGGCGCACGGTGAGGTCGACCGTCCCGGTGGCCGCGCTCGTGTAGTCGACGCGGTAGCGGTTGACCAGGGCGCGCGCCGACTCCTGGTAGAGGGCCGCGAGGGCGTCGGGGTCGGCGGCCGGCGAGACGGTTCCGTGGCCGGCGGCCGCCAGCCGGGCCAGCGCGTCGGGGTTGCTCTCGGGTGTGACCAGGTCGATCACGTAGAGCGTGATGCCTGCGGCGGCGGCCTCGGCCGCCTCCAGCGTCGTCGCGCTCGCGGTGTCCCCGCCGTCCGACAGCAGGACGACGACCCGATCGGTCGCCGCCGTCGTGAACTGCCCGGTGGAGTGCACGACCGCGTCATAGAGCGCGGTATCACCGGTCGCGGTCAGGTCGTCGAGCGTGACCTCCAGGGCGGCGCGGTCGGTCGTCGCCTCCGCCAGCACTGCCGGCTCGGGCCCGAAGCCGACGATGGCGACCGGGACCTCGGCCGGAAGGGCGGCGAGGAAGCCGGCGGCGGCCTGGCGGGCCGCGGCCAGCGGCTCCCCCTCCATGCTGCCGGAGGTGTCGAGGGCCAGCACGACCTCGAGATTGTCGGTGAGCATCCGGGCGATCGACGCATCGACCGGCTCGCCGTTCTCCTCCACCGTGAAGTCGGTGGAGGGGAGGTCGACGCCCGCCACGCCCGGGTCCACGGTCACCACCGCGCTGACGGCGGGGTAGCCGGCCGGGTCGACCGAGGTCAGCACGAGGCCGGCGGGTGGAGGGTCCTGCGCGGCCGCGGGGGTTGCGCGCTGCGTCACCAAGGCCAGGGTCAGAGCCAGCGCGAGGGCCAGGCCGGACCCTGCCCGCGAACCGGGACGGCGCGCGCTCACCAGCGCCTCTGGGGGGCGAGGGGGTCGGCCTCCTGGAGGAGGACCTCGGGGAGAGCGATGCCGAGGTCGGCCAGGTGGGAGGCGAAGGTGGGCTGGGCGCCGGTAGGCCACAGCTCGCCCTGGAAGCGGCCGTCCGTCCCGAACCCGGCGGCGTAGTCGATGGCGAAGATGTCGGCGAGGACGATCTCGTCGCCCTGCAGGCCGACCACGTCCGACACCTGGGTCACCCGCCGGCTGCCGTCGCGGAAGCGGTGCATGTGGACCATGACGTGCAGGGCCGACACGATCTGCTCCCGGATCGCCCGGGTGGGCAGGTCCATTCCCGCCATCAGCACCATCGTCTCGAGACGCGACAGTGCGTCGCGGGCGCTGTTGGCGTGGATCGTGGACAGCGATCCGTCGTGGCCGGTGTTCATCGCCTGGAGCATGTCGAAGGCCTCGACGCCGCGGACCTCGCCGACGATGATGCGGTCCGGCCGCATGCGGAGGGCGTTGCGCACGAGGTCGCGGATCGTCACCTCGCCGCGGCCCTCGATGTTCGGCGGCCGGCTCTCGAGACGGATCACGTGCCGCTGGTTGAGCTGGAGCTCGACCGCGTCCTCGATGGTGACGATGCGCTCGTCCTCGGGCACGAACGACGACAGGGCATTGAGGAACGTCGTCTTCCCGGTGCCGGTGCCGCCGGACACGAGCACGGTCAGCCCGCCCCGCACGCAGGCGGCGAGCAGGTCCGCGACGGGACGGTTGAGCGTGGCGAGGCGCATGAGGTCGTCGATGTGGAGCGACTCGCGGCCGAACTTCCTCACGGTCAGCACCGGGCCATCGACCGCCAGCGGCGGGATGACCGCGTTGATGCGGGAGCCGTCGGCCAGTCGGGCGTCAACCATCGGCGACGACTCGTCGATGCGCCGGCCCACCTGCGCCACGATGCGCTCGATGACGCGCCGCAGGTGGTCGAGCGACACGAAGCGGGTCTCGGTCTGCTCGATAACGCCGTCGCGCTCGACGTAGATCGGGTCGGTGCTGTTGACCATCACCTCGGTGACCGAGTCGTCGGCCAGCAGCCGCTCGAGCGGGCCGAGGCCCACGACGTCGTCGATGATGTCGTCGGCCAGCCGGTGCCGCTCGGCGACCGACAGCGGGACGACCGCGGACGACATCAGCTCGGTGATCTCCTGGGCGACGAACGCCTGGAGCTGCCCCTCGGTGAGCGTCGAGTCGAACAGCCGGACGCCGAGCCGGGCGAACAGCGCATCCTGCGCGCGGCGCTTCAGCTCGCTCACCGCATCCGTCGCGGCGGTGTCGGCGGACCAGGCGTTCTGGCCCTCGAGGGCGATCCGTTCGGCCGGGCGCGCCGCCTCGCGGAGGCGGTCCGAGAGGCTCACCGCACCCCCCTGCGCCGGAACCGTCTGCCGGCCTCGGACCGGACCGCAGCGTGCTTCCCGCCCTCGCCGTCGTGGCCGGTGTCGCCGTTCCTCCTGCCCGCATCGCCGGCCTGGCCGGCTTGGCCATCGCTCCCTGCGGGGACGAACCGCTGCGCCAGGGCGATCAGCGCGCGGCCGGCGGGCGATCCCGGATCGTCGAGCACGAGGGGCCGGCCCTGGTTCATCGACAGCGGCACCGAGCGCGTGCTGGGCACCGACGTGTCGACGTCCATGCCGAGCGCGGCGCGGACGTCGGCCACGTCGATGCCGACCCGGGCGTCAGCGCGGTTGAGCACGAACTCGCGCTCGGCGGGCAGCAGGCCGACCCGATCGAGGGCGTAGACCTCCTTGCCCAGGTTGCGGATGCTGGCGACGTCCATCGTCGACACGAGCACGACATCCGTGGCGTGGTCGAGGACCGCCAGCGTGCGCTCTTCGATGCCGGCCGGCGTGTCGACGACGACGCAGGCGAAGTCGCGGGCCAGCAACTCGACCACCCGCGAGGCGTGCTTGTCGGTGACGTTGTCGCCCTCCTCGGGCGAGGTCGCCCCGCACAGGACGAACGCGCCCGACGGCTCGTGCGGGGTGAGGAACACCTTCAGCGTCGTCGAGTCGATGTCGGGCACCGCGGACAGGCCCGCGATCGTGTGCTCGGGGACGATCCCGAGGGCCGACGCCGCGTCGCCGAACTGCACGTCGAGGTCGACCAGCGCCACCGGGCCGGGCGCCATGCCGGCCAGGGCGGTGACCAGGTTGGCGGCCACCATCGTCTTGCCCGTGCCCCCCTTCGCCGACAGCACGACGATCACCCGCCCCTTCGCCTGCTCGGGGGCGGCAGCCGCCGCCTGCAGCTCGGTCAGGTAGGCGGCGCGGTCGAGCGCGCGCTGCAGCGCGGGGCCCAGCTCGGCCTCGCCCTTGCTCGGGTCGACGACTTCGCGCACGCCGGACTGCATCGCGTGCCGCCATACCTCGGGCCACGGCGCGGCCAGCAGGATGACGCTGATGTGGGCGTAGTTGCGGTCGGCGAGGGAGGAGACGGCGAAGGCCAGGTCGAGCGGCACGTCGTCGCCGACGCACAGCACGTGGATGCCGTCGGCCGCCACCTCGCTGACGATCTTGTCGACCTGGCGGGGTCGCCCCTCGGTCCGCCACTGCATCAGGCGGACCTCGATGGCGGGTCCCACCCGCTCGCTCAGCCAGTGCTTCAGCCGGGCGTTGCCGCTGAGCAGCGCGATCACCGAGGTGGCCGCGGCGGGGCCGACCGGGCCCGTGACGATCCGGCCGCCGCGGTGCTGTGCGGGCCGCGTCACGGCTGCGTGGCTCCGCCGTAGACCTCGCCCAGCGTCACGACCCGGGTGCCGGACTCGTCGGCCGCCTCGTTCTCGGCGGTCAGCCAGATGTGCCCGAACTCGGCGGCGAACACGATCTGCTCCACCTGCGGCGACGACACGGCCAGCGTGACGAGCAGGCCGTTGGAGGGGGCCCGCTCGAGCTCCTCCTCGTCGCCCCCCTGCTCGCCACCGAGGGGGGCGGCCTCGCCGTCGTCGGCGGCGGACTGCACGCTCGTCACCGTGATCTTGTGGAACGTGAGGTGGCTCATGTTCGGGGTCTGCTCCGCCTGGTCGCCGCCGGTGCCGTCCTGCACGTCGAAGGGCTCGAACGACAGCACGACGCCGACGGTGTCGCCGGCGCGGAGGCGCCCTCCGACGGCCCGCTCGGTCTCGAGCGCCACGGTCAGCTCCTGCAGGCCCTCCTCGACCGGGGCGCGGCTCAGGTCCTCGGCCGGAATGAGGCGGCTCTCGAGCAGGATCTCGCCCGCCGCGAGGTCGACTCCCGCGACGAGGTCCTCGCCGAGCTCGTCGAGGTCGGTGACCGCGTCGTCGGGGCGGACCTTGGCGGGCACCTCCACCCGCTCGACCGCGCCGCGCACGTCGGCCAACGACGTCCCCCGCGGCGTGGCGCTTTGCAGGACGTACACCTCGACGCGCTGCTCGCCCGCGACGGCCTGCTCCTTGGCCGACCGCACGTAGGCGACGAGGGCGAGCGTGCCCGCCCCCGCCAACACGACGGCCAGGAGGATTCCGGAGATCTTTCGGTTCATCGAACGCCTTCCGCCATTGCTCTGCTCAACCGATCATCTGCACGACGCGCACGCCGTAGTCGGGGCCGTCGCCGAACCCGCTGCCGACGGTGGCGATCGTCGTGAACTCCCCCTCGATGCACGACCGCTGGATGAAGACCCACGTGCAGTCCGGGCTCCCCCCCGTCACGGTGCCGAACCGGTAGGCCGTGACCCGGAAGCCGACGAAGCCCGAGATGTGGTAGTGGAATGGCCCGGACGGCGGGTCGTGGGCCCTGTCGTAGACAGGCAGCACGACCACCTCGCCGAGCCAGGCGTCGGGATCGCAGCCGACCGAGTCCGGGTTGGACGTGTCCGGGCCGCCGACCCGGGCGGTTCCTGCCCGGATCACGAGCTCGCAGTCGTCGGCGCCGTCCAGCCACCCGAACCCACCGTCCTGGCCGGTCCACGGGAGGCCCTCCCAGAAGCAGTCGTTGGCGCCCGTCTGTTCGTCGTGGCCCCCGTGGAAGTAGAGGACCGCGTGGCCGTCGGGGAGCTCGCCCGCCGGCGGCGGGCCGCCGCCGTCAGTGAGCGCGCACGTCGACATGGCGAGCGGGACCGTCTCGGTGGCCTCGACCGGGCCCCAGGCCGCGCTGGCGCTGGCCGTCACGGTGCGGCCGACATTCGCGGCGTCCAGCACCGGGGCCAGCAGGAACTCGACCTGGGTGTCGTCGCCGGTGTTGGCGGGGTTGTCGGTCGAGGTGTCCACGGTGACCCACCCCGAGGCGCCCCCGACCCCGGGCGGCTCGGCACACGTGCCGAGGGTGAGCTCCGGCCCCTCGCCGCACACCGTGTCGACGGCCGACGCCTCGTCGGTGGCGTTCTCGTCAGCGAAGTGGGTCGCGGTGGCGCTCTCGTTGCGGCAGTCGCCCTCGGCGCAGTCCTTGGCGACCGCGAGCGCGGCGGCGTCGGCGCCGTTCTGGAGCTGCCGGCGCTCCTGGTACAGCGCGCCCGCGTCGACGACGAGGGCGCCGACGCCGAGGAGCACGGCGAGCATCACCGCGGCCCACGCGAGGACCGCGCCCCGGTCGGGGCGGCCGGGCTGGCGGCGGCGCCGGGTCAGGCGCCGCACCGCATCACCCCGGTGGCGTGGAGCTCGACGGTGCCGAGGGAGACGAACGGGATCTCGAAGGTGAAGTCCTTCGACACGGTGACCTCGGCCTCGTCGCCGGCCCACGGTTCGCTGGTGGCCGGGCAGTCGGCGCCGGAGAGGTCGACGGCGATCTCGGTCCCGTGGGGGGAGGCGGCGTTGCGCGCCGCGCTCTCGACCTCGGCGGGGCTGCGTCGGAGCGCCGCCGCCCGGGCGCCCTCGCGAGCGGAGGCCTGGAGGGCGAGCTGCGTGTTGTACGCGCTGCCGAACTCGATGATGCCGACGAGCAGCATCACGAGGATCGGCAGGACGAGCGCGAACTCGACCATCGCCGCCCCGCGGTCGTCCCCGCTCCTGCGCTCGCCTCGGCTGCTCCATCGCACCGTGTCCGTCCTCCCGATCAGCTCGGCAGCGCGATCACGGCGGCGTCGTAGAGGCCCGTGACCGAGATCCCGAAGGCGCTGACCGCCGTGGCCGCGGCCAGCGTGACGAACGTGAGCAGGACGATGTACTCGACGATGACGGCCCCCCTCTCGTCCGGGAGCGCCGGAGCCGCGGGACGGCGCTGGCGTCGTGGCGACCGGGACCGCGGGACCAGTGGAGGGAGGGCGGGGTCGGCCTCCCCCTCCGCCTGCCGCGTCGTCACGAGGGTCAGAAGGTGATGCCGTTGAAGAGGTCCACGATCCTGCCACCGAGTGCGGTGACGGCGACCGTGGCCGCGACGGCGATGAACGCGAGCAGCAGGCCGTACTCGACCAGGCTCGCCCCGCGGTCGTCGACGCGGGCCGCCGCGGCCCGGGACAGGATCAGGGTTATGAACTGCATCATCGAAGCGTGCTCCTTGGTTGTGCCGCCCCGCCGACCATGCGGTGGGTGTTGACACCATGGAGCCGAATCGCTTGCGCGCTCATCGTCAAAATTGACGAAATGGGCGGTCACTACTGCCGCCACCGTCGGCATCCGGCCGCGGTGCGCTGTCGGGCTTCCACCCGGAGCGGTTGACGAGCGCCACGGCCGCCAGCTGCGAGCGCACCCCCAGCTTCCGGAGGATCGCCCGCACCTGCGACCGGACGGTCGCCAGCGACACGTAGTGCGCCCCGGCGATCGCCTCGGCGGACAGCCCGTCGGCGAGGGCGGCGAGCACCCGCTGCTCGCGCTGGGTGAGTCGCTCGAAGGGGGACAGGGCGCGGTGCAGGCTCTCGCGCCGCACCTGCAGGTCGTCGAGCAGCGCCTCGCGCTCGGTCACCCCGAGGAGCGGGCGGCCGGCGAGCACGTCCTCCACGGCCGCGACGACCCGGTCGAGGAACGCGTCCTTGCCGATCCACCCCTCGGCTCCGGCCTCGACGCAGCACGCCAGGAGGTACGGGTCGGTCTCGGCGGTGAGCATCACCACGGGGAGCCCCGCGGCGCGCAGCGGGGGGATGAGGTCGATGCCGCTGCCGAGGTCGTCGCCGAGGTGCAGGTCGAGCAGCACGCAGTCGGGTCCGTACTCGGTGGCGAGCGCCACCACGTCGCCGGCGTCGGGCCCGTCGGCCGTCCGCACGGTCCAGCCCCGGGCGCGGAGCGCCAGCTCGAGCCCCATCGAGACGAGGGGGTGGTCCTCGACGAGTAGGACCCGGGGCGGGTCGGTCACGACAACGGTGTCGCGCGGGGCAGCCGCACGACGAACGAGCTGCCGCCGCCCCGGCGGGGCTCGTGGCGTAGCGTCCCCCCCGCCGCCTCCACGAGGCGCCGGGCGACGTGGAGCCCGAGGCCCGAGCCGGCTCCCGGGCCAGCGCAGGCGCCGCGCTCGAACAGCGACGCCCGCAGCTCGGGTGGGACGCCCGGGCCACGGTCGTCGACCCGCAGGGTGACGTCGTCGCGGCCCACCTCGGCCCACACCTCGACCGGGGCGCCGGGCGCGTGGCGCCGGGCGTTGTCCAGCAGCGACAGCACGGCCCGGCCGACGTGCTCGCGCGACCCGCCGACGCCGACCCCGGTGGGCAGGTCGCCCCGCACGTCGAGGCCGTCCGCCCGGGCGCAGGCCACCACGGGCAGGACGGCGGCCCGGAGGTCGAACGGCTCGTCCGCCGCGGGTCCGTCGCGCAGCAGGGCAGCGAGGCGGTAGACCTCGGCGACCAGCGCACCCGCCAGCTCGTCGGCCTGCGCGGGGCTCAGGACGTCGCGGTGGTCGGCGAGGGCGCGCGCGGCGGCCTCGATGCCGAGCAGCGCCGCCAGCGCGTCGTGGCGGACCTCCGCCCGGGCGTCGTCGCCCGCGGGCGCGACGCCCGCCCCCCACGCGGCGCCGTCGGGCGCGCAGTCGGCGCGTCGGCGCCGCCGCCATCCGATGACACCGCGCCTCCGCGCCCCCGATGCCGCCGTCGCCGCCCCCGGCGCCGCGGTACGACCGATCGTCGTGGCCACGCCCCAGCCTCCTGATCCGTCCTGACCGCCCGTCCTCGCCACCCGAGTCGCCCGACCCGCTCACGACACATGCCCCATCCGCGGGCACCGATCTCGTGAGAACGCCAGTATGGCGTATGTCACCCGGCCATGTCGGAACCACCGGCACCGGCACGGCCCGCGTCCACCCCGGGCACGACGCGAATCGTCGACCCTCAGCGGGAACCTTTGGCGGAAACGTGAAGAACTGCGCACGGGACCGCACGAAAACGACGGGCGGGGGCCGCGCACATACGCTCCCTCCGTTCTCTGGATAGCAGCACGTATGAAGAGATTGGTGGGGGCGGTGGTCGCCGCCGCGGCCCTCTCGGCCGTCGCACCGCCGGTGTGGGTGCCCGCGTACCTGCCGCGCAGCGCAACCTTGTCGCCCTCCGTGATCAGCTCGTCGAGAGGATGCTGCAGATCTGGCAGGCCACTGAAGAAGTAGTCGGTGAAGTCCTTCAAGGCACTCAGGTGCATGGGCGGAAGTCTCCTCGCGTCACGCCCGTGACGGTCCCCACTGCGGAGCTGAGCACCGGTCGGCGCCTCTCATAGCCAGAGGGCCGAGTCCGGTCGCGACGGATCGACGACCCAGGGCGCGCTACGACCACCGCGTGCGCCCCCGAACGCCCGGACATAACGACGTGGGGCATGCCCCCGATGTGCCGTTACACGGGTGATCTCCCGAGGCTGGGCTGCACTATCGAAGCATGCTTGTGAGGGCCGGTCGAGGGTGTGCTCGCGGCCGGCGCCTGCAACTGATCCGTAGTCATCGGCCAGGGAGCGCTGTGCTCATCGAGGCCAGGCGGCGCCTGGTCTAGGCGCCTGTCGAACGCTGTGCGCAAAGTTAGGCGGTCAACCGGATCCCAGTGGGGCCACTGGTCGTGACCGTGCTCGAGCCCTCCGCTGCACCGGCGGCAACCTCGCCCGCTGGAACACCGCGCTCGGTCCAGGCAGAACCCGTTGCCCTGTGTCCGTGCCCGAGGCGATAATCGACCACGCCTACACGTGCATGGACGGAGAGTCGGAGGCTGTGAAAGCACCGCGTCTCATCGTGGTCGCTGCGGTCTCTGCCATCGCGATCGCCGCAACGGCCGGGACGATCCTCCTGGAGCTCGCCAGCGATCACGGCGGCCCGGATCCGGGCGTGCAGGCCTCGCTCCACGCCTGGCTCATCCTCCCCTACGTCTTCTGCGGGCTCTTCGCCTGGTACCGCAAACCCGAGAGCCGCTTCGGTTTGCTGATGATCGCCGCGGGGTTCGTGACCCTGCTGTCGTCCGTCTCCGCGGCCAACTCCAACCTCCTCTTCACGATCGGCACCGCGTTCGACCTCGTTGCGTTCGCCGTGTTCATGCATGCCTTCCTGGCCTTTCCGACCGGGGCTCTGCGCAGCCATGGCGAGCGCGTGCTGGTCGGCGCCACCTACGCGGTTGCGTCGCTCAACGTCGTCGGCCTGATGCTCAGCGGCTTCGATCCAGGTAACGCGTTCTCGGTGATCGAGGCTCCCGAGCTCGCCGCGGACCTGCTCCGGCTCCAGCTGGTCGCAGTCTCGGTGCTCTTCCTGATCGGATTCGTCGTCATGGTCACCCGCCGCGGCGCGGCCGGCCGACCTCTGCCGACGCCGGTCAGGGTGCTCGTCAGCTTCTTCTCGCTGGCGTTCGTGATGGGCGCCGTCCTGTTGCTCAGCCTGGCTCTGGAGATCCCTCTGGATGCGTTCCTGACCATCCAACGGACCATGTTCGTCGTGGTTGGCCTGGCCCCGTTCGTCTTCCTGCTGGCGGTTCTCGACGCGCGCCTGGCACGATCGGCGGTCGGCGATCTGCTGGTCGAGCTGCGCTCCGAGCCGGCGCCCGCCGACCTGCGCGAGCCGCTGTCCCGTGCGCTGCGCGACCCGACGGTCAGCCTCGCCTATTGGCTACCGCAGTACGACACGTGGGCCGACCAGGACGGGCGACCGGTCAGCCTGCCCCGTCCCGGCGACCCGCGCTCCGTCACCGTGATCGACAGCGACGGCGGCCATCTGGCGGCTCTCATCCACGACCCCTCGCTCGACGAGGAGCCGCAACTGCTGCAGGCGGTCGGCGCGGCGGCGGGGATCGCGCTCGAGAACGGGCGCCTGCAGGTCGAGCTCAAGGCGAAGTTGCAGGAGCTCGAGGGCTCCCGTGCGCGCGTGATCGAGGCCGGCCAGCGGGAGCGGAAGCGGCTCGAGCGCAACCTCCACGACGGCGCGCAGCAGCGGTTGATCGCGCTCTCGCTCGAGCTCCAGAGGTATGCCGACAAGCTCGCCGTCGATCCGAAGGCGCAGTCGCAGATCGAAGCCGCCCGCAGGGAGATCGCGGTCTCGCTCGACGAGCTGCGCGCGGTCGCCCGCGGCCTCCATCCGGCGGTGGTCACGGGCCACGGGCTCGGCGTCGCGCTCGTGTCGCTGGCGGCCGGCTCGTCTGTCCCCGCGAAGCTCAACGTCGCCATCGAGGAACGGCTCGACGAGTCGATCGAGGTCGCCGCGTACTACGTCGTCAGCGAGAGCCTGGCCAACATCGGCAAACACGCCAGGGCGACGACGGTGACCATCGAGGTGACCCGTGAGTGCGACGAGTTGGTGGTCGAGGTCGTCGACGACGGCGTTGGCGGCGCCGACAGCGAGCGAGGCACCGGGCTTCGCGGTCTCGCCGACCGGGTCGAGGGGCTCGGAGGGCAGCTGCGGGTCTGGACCCCCAGCGGGGGCGGCACTCGTGTGCGCGCCCAGATGCCGTGCGGGTAGCGCTGGCCGAGGACAGCGTCCTGCTCCGGGACGGGCTGGCGCGCTTGCTGAACGATGAGGGCTTCGACGTCGTCGCCCAGTGCGAGGACGCCTTGGAGCTGATGCGCGAGCTCTCGGATCACGCCGTCGACGTCGCCATCATCGACATCCGCCTGCCGCCGACCCACACCGACGAGGGGTTGCGCGCCGCGCTCGAGATCCGCGAGCGCTACCCGGGGACCGCGGTCCTCGTCCTCTCCCAATACGTCGAGCTCGGCCTGGCGATGAAGCTGCTCTCAGACTCAGCGGAGGGAACCGGCTATCTGCTCAAAGACCGCATCAGCGACGTCTCGGAGTTCGTCGACGCCGTCAGGCGTGTCGCCGACGGCGGTTCGGCGATCGACCCGCAGATCGTTTCCACGCTGCTCTCCCGTCAGCGCACTGACAATCCGCTCGACGGGCTCACCCAGCGCGAGCGCGAGGTGCTCCAGCTGATGGCGAGCGGCAGGTCCAACGCCGGCATCGCCGAGAGCCTGGTGATCAGCGTCGGCGCCGTGGAGAAGTACGTCTCGAGCATCTTCGGGAAGCTCGGACTTTCCTCGACCGGTACCGAATCGCGGCGCGTGCTCGCGGTGCTGCTGTTCCTCAGCGGCTGAAAACCGCAGCGTCGAGACACCAGAAAACCCGACCACCAAGATGCCGGTCTCCCGGCTTTCGGCGCGACGACCTCGTGAGGATGCTGAGCAGGTCCGTTCTTCCACACGTGTGAGGTGAGCCATGAAGACCCGCATCGTCCAGAAGAAGGTTTACCCAATGGTGGCGGCGATCAGCGTCACCACCCAGCCCGTCGTCGAACCGCCGACGGCTCCCAATCAGGAGGTTGATCGGTATGAAGCCGTAAGGCAGTACTCCCTGCGAGAGATCCTTGCCGTGTGGGCGGCCGCGGCCGTCCCGATGGGGCTGTTGGCATGGGTCGTCGCTCCCTGGCTCGCAGACCAACTCGGGGGTGATGAGCCGCTCACGCAGGCATTGCTGATCGTCCTCACGGCGGGGCTCATCTGGCAGTTCGTTCTGGTCTTGATCCTCCTCAGGCGAGAGCTGGGGTCGCTCGAATGGTCGCGGGTGCGCGACGCCCTTTGGCTGCGGCCACCGCGAGATCCGAAGTCCGGACGCGTCGGCGGGAAGGTCTGGTGGTGGGCACTGCTCTTCGCCGCCCTAATGGCCGTGTGGGCGATGGTGCCCGCCATCCCAGGTCCCTCCGCCAGGGACTTCGCCGAGTTCGTCGGAGCCGACCGTGGCGAGGACTTCTTCAGCGGCGCATGGGGCTGGTTTGCGGCCGTCGTCGTCTTTGTCGTCTTCAACACCGTGCTCGGTGAGGAGCTGCTCTTCCGGGGCTTCCTGCTGCCGCGCATGCGAGGCGTCTTCGGCCGGCGCGACTGGGTCGCCAACGGGGTGCTGTTCACCGTCTATCACCTGCACGTGCCATGGGTCATTCCGACCACCTTGGTGGAGGGCATCTTCCTCGAGGCCTATCCGTCGCGGCGCTTCCAGAGCGCGTGGATGGGCATCATCGTGCACTCACTCCAGAGCGTCTTCGTGATCGGCGTCGTCCTGGCCCTCGTGCTCAAGTAGTGCGCTACCGCCACGTGGCGCCACCAGGCGGTGCTTCCTGGTGGCGCCACGGGCGCGTGAGGAAGTCGACGCTGAGCACCGCGCCGTCGGGCACGTCCACCGAGTGGACGACGGAGGGCGGAATCGCCTGTGATTCGCCCGCACGGATCGTCCGCCGCCAGCGCAGCCAGACGAGCTCGCCGATGCGAAGTCCCGACCCCAGCAGGAACGCCCACAGCGGGGTAAAGCCGGTGCCCGGCCTGGGACGCCAGGAACTCTCGGGCCTGCTCGGGCAACCAGTGCCTCGGAGTGGATCGGCGCGCCTTGGGCTGCTGCACTGAGGCCAGTGGGTTGGTGCGCAGGACGCCGGACTCGGCCGCCAGGCGGACCGCCCCGGCCAGTGACGCCCGGGCGAGGCGGACCGTGTTCGGGGGCAAGCGGCCGTCCCCGCCGGGTGCCGGTCCCCTCGCTGAGCTGGCGTTGCCACGCCAGAATCGCCTCCGGGGGTGAGCGCCCGCACGCGGTGCTCGCCGGGCCACGGCTGCACGTACGCGTCCGCGTTGCGGCGATAGTCGTGGCGGGTCTTCGGCGACAGGCGCCCATCCGTGTCGATCCCGTCGAGGTACTCGTCGAGCAGCTGGCCCACCGTCATCGACAGCGACGCCCTCGGCGCACCGCCGCCGCCGTCGGCCTGCTCAAACAGCTCCCGGCGGGCACGCGCGGCGTCAGTCGCGGTGGCGAACCCCGCTTGGTGACCTGGACGCGCTTGCCGCTCAGCGGGTCGCGACCGAGGGTGGCCTTGAAGTACCACGAGCCGTTGCCGGCCCGGTAGACGCCCTGGAGCTTGGGCATGAGAACCTCCGTAAGAACCGGGTTGTTCGGCCCCCGGTTCTCATTCGGTTCTCACGGACGAGGGCGATCCGGAGCTCCGGTCAGGCAATGTGCCCCTGACCTGGACATGCGTAGCGCGCTCGGAGAGAGGTTCCCCGAGCGGTCAGCCCAGGTGGTGGATCACCCGTATAAGTGCCGTTCTGGGCGAGCGCGCCCCAGGTCTCCGAGCGGGCCGCCAGCTCGTTGCCTCCGGCGGTCAGTCTCGATTGGTCGCAAGCGCGCCAATGCGCTCGACGTAGTCCGACGTGGCTGGCTCGCTGGTGTACCGCCGGCGTAGCTCAGTGACGAGGTCGCCGGTGACCATCAACAACGACGGCAGCGACTGGCGGGGGATCTCCAGGGCGGCTGTGCCGGCCTCGATCGCTCCGTCGAGGTCGCCGGCACGAGCGGATGCGACGGCGAGGGTGGTGTGTGCCTCGGCGGCTCGCATCGGTGAGCGCAGGGAGCCATCGGGGGCGGTGCTCTTGCGGATGACCTCGTGCGCGTGCATCGTCGCCATGGCGTCTTCACCGACTCGTCGGTGGCAGTCCATGGCGTAGAAGTCGAACTTGTCGGGATCGACGGTGAAGTGGTTGTCGAGGTTGTCGGGGTAGGGCAGTGATTCCATCAGCACGCGGCCTCGTTCGAGGGCGAGCTCGACCTGGCGGCGGTCGCCCATCCGAGCCCAGGCCTTCGCTTCCTGCCCGGCGAGCTGCACGGAGACGGCATCGTTGGGCGCCATCGCCCGCCCGGCCCGGGCGGCCTCGATGACCTGCCGGTAGCGGCCCTGGGTGAGGGCGAACCAGCAGTTCATCTCCTGCGCCCACGCCATGATGGCGGAGTGGCCGGCCTCCTGTCCGAGGCTGGCGGCGGCCCTGCGAGTCGCCTCGGCCGCTCTCACGTCCTTGGTGTCGTACTCGACGCACCCGACGAGCAGCGCGAGCCACCCGGCCAACACCAGCACCTCACGGTGCTGCGCGAGGGTCAGGCGGGCGTCGAGCAGCTGCACGAGCTTCGCCATCCACGCCTGGCCTTCGCGGCGGAGGTCGGCGGAGGGCATGAACGCGTACTCGCTGCACAGCCGCTCGACGGTGATGGTGAGCGTGTCGAGTGAGGCCCGGTCGAGGTCCGAGCGCCGGATGCGCTCGACCAGCTCGAGTGTGCTGTCGCTGGACGGCATGGCGACGGCGGGCTCGATGGATGGCGCCGGGCTGGTGGCGTCGGGGCCGAAGATCGCCGCGGAGACCGAGCCGAAGGCGGCGGCGATCAGGCGCTGGTACTCCGGTCGCGGTCGGTGCTTGCCCCGCTCCCAGTTCTTCCACATGCGGAGAAGGTGCGACGGGTCGGGCAGCTCCCGGTCGGCCTGCATCCGCAGGGCTTCGGTGGTCTGCTGCTGGGTCCAACCCCGGGCCAGGCGCTCGGCGGTCAGGCGCTGCGCCCAGGCGGGCCGGCTTTCGTGTGGCATCGTCCCTCCCTCAGCGCCAGCGTGACAGAGGCCCAGGGTGACAGTCAGGGGACGAATGTTCGTCCCCGTAGTGACCCCTGTACCCTACGTGGTTTCCCGGCATCCTGGGCCGCGTGCTACGAACGCCCGTTTGCGGGCCGGTTCGGGGGACGGCCGCCATGGCCGGGGCGCCGCTGGTGCCAGTCGATGATGCGTCGCGGGTTCCACACATGCGTGCGGCCGATCGTCCGATCCGGCTCCGGCATCTGGCCGCGCGCCCGGTACGAGGACACGGTGCTGACGGTGACGCCGAGGTAGTTCGCCACGTCGGTGGTGGTCCACCAGTCGGTGTTCGGATCAGGCTCGCCCACGCCGCCAACGGTATCGGGCAAAGTCAGTCGTTATATCTACAGACTTACTCTGGACATAGCGAATTGAGTCTGTAGAATTGTGGGTGTGCGGTCGAGGTCGACGAGGGAGGCAGCCGGGATGGCGATGACCGAGGTGATCGAGACGGCGGTGGTCGAGCGGATTCCGGGGAAGTGCCCGGACTGCTTCGGCACCGGGGGCGTGCTGGATGAGGACGGGTCCTTGAGCGGGGTGGTGGGCCAGCCGGTGGCGTGTGGCTGCATGTCGTTCGTCGGGTGCCAGGTGCTGGCCCACCCGGTGGGCTGTGAGTGCCGCCGTCTGGAGATCGAGGAGTGGCGCACGGGCTACGTGGTGGGTGCTCGCCGGCCGGGCCCGTCGCATTGGTGGGGCGAGTGAGCCGCCGCCGGGTGGCCACGGGCGGGGGTGGGGCTGGCGTCCAACGGTCCCGCTCCCGCCTTCTGGCCGGGGTGGTGGCGTTGCGGCCGTTGTGGTCCACGGTCGAGGTCGCCGAGTGCCTGGCGCTCTCGCCCCGGACGGTGCGCCGCTGGCGGTCGCAGGGCGTAGGGCCGGGGTGGTTCCGGGTGGGTCAGGTGGTCCGCTATGACCCGGCCGAGGTCTACCGGTGGCTGGACGAGGAGTGCGAGTGGTCGGGTCCGGTCGAGCCGCCGGCCCCCGATGTGGTGGCGGCGTGGCGGCCGGCCGCCCGGATGACCCAGCGCCGTCAGCGCTCGCAGGCCGTGTGCCGGGGCCAGCTCTGCCTGGTCGTGCCCGGGGGGATGGAGGACTGATGGTTGCGATCACTGTCGTGTCGGAGGCCCGGGGGGACGGGCCGGGCGATCCGGCGTGCCGGGGTTGGGACGACGAGGACCACCGCCAGCGCGGGTTCGAAGCCCGGGTGGACGAGCTGTCCACCCCGGACCCCGAGGCGGAGCGGTCGTGCCCGATGTGTGGCGGGACGGGCTGGGTGCCGGAGTGGAACCGGTCGTGCCCGAGCGACCGGCACCGGTCGGTGTTGGAGCTGACCTGGTGGGCGTTCGAGGACGGCTGGGAGCAGCTGCAGGCCGCTTGCGCTCGGGCTATCGCCCGCCGGACCGGCGTGGCTAGCTGAGCGCACCACGTTCGTGACGACTGCTCCCGCCCCGGCGGTTCCGGGTGTGGTGGTGCCGCCGCTGTCGCATTTCGGGAAGGCGGCGGTGGCCGATGCGGAGCACCGCGCCCGGGGCTGTGCCCGGCCGGTGCGCCTGGTGGGCTCGACGGTGCGCCGCCGGGTCGACCCGGCCACGGGGGAGCCGGGCGAGGTGGTCGAGCGGTACAGCTCGGCGCAGGAGTTGGACGGGATCACGTGGGTGCGCTGCGGTGACCGGCGGGCGGCCCGCTGCGAGTCCTGCTCCCGGGAGTACAAGGGTGACGCGTGGCATCTGCTGTCCGCCGGCCTGGTGGGCGGCAGGGGCGGCCCCGAGAGCGTGGCCGAGCATCCGACCGTGTTCGTGACGTTGACGGCGCCGTCGTTCGGGCCGGTGCACGGCCGCCGCCAGGGCGTCCCCTGCCGTGCCCGCCGTGACCGGCCGACCTGCCCGCACGGTCGGCCGCTGTACTGCCTGCACCGCCACCGAGAGGACGACCGCCACCTGGGCGAACCGCTCTGCGCCGACTGCTACGACTACGTGGGCCACGTGCTGTGGCAGTGGCACGCCCCCGAGCTGTGGCGGCGCTTCACCATCGCCCTGGGCCGCACCCTGGCCCGCCGCGCAGGGGTCACCCGCAAGGCGTTCGCCGGCCTGG
>DASSCS010000001.1:0-14074 GCA_035697515.1 Acidimicrobiales bacterium | reverse complement strand
CGACCTTCGGGTTATGAGCCCGACGAGCTACCAGACTGCTCCACCCCGCGCCGTTTGGGGAACAACAACATAGCGTCCCACTGCACGAAAGCCAACTCCGAGCGATCTGCGTCATCCTGGCGCCCCTGAGCAGCGCCGGTGAATCTGAGGGACGACAGTTTCGCCCGGCACGGCGGGCGGCGGGCCTCGTGGCTACCGGCGGGGGGTGATGGCACGGAGCGCGATCGTCGTCGGCGGGGCGGTGCCTTCGTCGCCGGCGGAGCCCGCCTCGGCGTCGGCGTCGGCCGTGCCGCCGTCCGTCGTGGTGGAGCCGGTGCCGGAGCCCGTCCGGAGGTCGACGTCGTCGACGGAGTCGGCCGAGTCACCCGAGCTCGACGACGAGGGCGCGGCCTCGCCGTCCCGGAGGAGGTCGATGGCCTCGTTGACCTTGGCCCTGCCCTCCTCGGTCTTGTCCTGGTACTCACCGATGTCGCCGCTCTCGAGCGCGGCGTCGGCGTCGGCGAACAGGTCCTCGGCCTCGGCGAGCAGCTCGGCCGCCTGCTCGGACACGGTGCCCGGGATGGTGCCGGCGTCTGGCTCGCCGGGCGGCTCCTCGCCCGGTTCGGTCGGCTCCTCCCCGGGACGCTCCTGGGTGTCGACCTCCTCGCCGAACAGGCGGGTCATCGCCTCGGCCAGCGTGTCCTCCATCACCACGTCGTCGCCGAACACGGCGATGACGCGGTGCAGCTGCGGGAGCTCGCGTCCCTCGGCGACCACGTAGAACGGCTGCACGTAGAGCAGCGCGTTGTCGATCGGCACCAGCAGCATGTTGCCGTAGCGCACGTCGGTCCCGGCCCGGGTCAGCACGCCCTCGAGCTCGCCCACGGCGTCGTCGCCACGAATGCTCGCCGCGGCGATGCCCGGCCCGTCGGGCAGGTCGCCCGAGGGCATCTCGTAGACCATCAGGTCGCCGTAGTTCTCGCCGTCCATGCGGGCGGCCATGAACGCCGACAGGAGCTGGCTGCGGTCGTCGTCGCTGAAGGGCACGAAGGGCCGCATGAGCACCATCTCGGCCTCGGCTGACAGCTCGCCGCCCTCCTCCCGGGGTAGCTGCAGGAGCTGGTAGTAGGGGGCGATGCGGGCCGCCCGCTCCTCGCCGGTGGGCTGGCCCGCCTCGTCGGTGACCTGCGTGTTGGGGTCGGCGCCGGCGGTGCCGGGGTCTCGGGCCACGCGCCAGGCGTCGTCCTGGTTGAAGAAGTCGTCGGGGTCGGTCAGGTGGTAGCGGCCGAAGGCGGCGGTCTGGATGCGGAACAGGTCCTCGGGGTAGCGCACGTGGTCGCGCAGCTCGGCCGGCATCTCGTCGCCGTCGGTGAACAGGTCGGGGAAGGCGTCGCGGTAGGCGTCGATGATCGGGTCCTGGTCGTCGACCACGTACAGGGTGACCGTGCCCTCGTAGGCGTCCACCGTGGCCTTGACCGAGTTGCGCACGTAGTTGAAGTCGTGGTCGAGCCCGCTGTCGCCGGTGAGTTGGTCGGTGTCGGCCTGCTGGGCGTAGGGGTAGCGCGAGGTGGTGGTGTACAGGTCGACCACCCAGGTGACGCGCCCGTCCTCGACCACCGGGTACGGGTCGCCGTCCGCGTGCAGGAAGGGCGCCAGCGCCTGCACCCGGTCGACCACGTCGCGCTGGAAGATGACCTTCGAGCTATCGGTCATGAAGTCGGAGATCAGCGGGTTGAGGTCGCCGAAACGCAGCGCGAACGCCAGCCGCCGCCCCAGCGTGCCCGCCGACACGCCGTCGGCGCCCTGGTAGGCGGTGACCTTCGTGTCGTCCTCGTCCTGGTAGTCGATCTCGTCACGGCTGGTGCCCACCACCACGTAGCCGCTCAGGTCCTCGCCGAAGTAGATGCCCGGCTGGTCGAGGCGGAACCCGTCCGCGGCGATGCGCTCGTCGACCTCGGGCGGGACGCTGCCCACCAGGAACTCGGGTTCGGTGCCCTGCGAGGCGTTCGAGGGCGCCAGCACGACGCCGTAGCCGTGGGTGTAGGCGAGGTGCGCCGCCTCCCACGAGTCGCCCGGCACCCCCGCCTCGTTGATGGTGCGGGCGCCGATGTTGACCTGGGTCGTCTCGCCGCCGATCTCGTAGCGGTCGACGTCGATGTCGTTGATGCCGTAGTAGTTGCGGATGCGCTGGAGCTGCTCGAACGTCTCGCCCGCCAGGCTGGGGGCCGGATCCCACAGGCGGATGTTGCGGATGGTCGGCCCCGCCCCCTCAAGGCTGACCTCGTCGACGTCGGCGGCGGGTGGGAAGCGCTGCACGGTCACGTCGCGCAGGTCGAGGGCGTCGAGCGTGGCATCGATGTTGCGCTCGATGAAGGGGCGCTCCTTGGCCGACTCGTTGGGCCGGACCTGGAAGCTCTGCACGTACTGCGGGTAGATGCCGCCGGCCACCACGGCGACGAACATCCACAGGCCGACGGCCAGCACGGGCAGCGTCCAGCCCCGGCGGAAGATGTTGGCGATGAACAGGATGGCGCCCGCCAGCGAGATGAGCACCAGCAGGTTGAGCGCCGGCAGCTGGGCGTTGACGTCGGTGTAGGTCGCACCGTCGACCACGCCGCGGCTCGACACGGTCAGCTCGAAGCGCTGCAGCCAGTAGTCGGCCGCCTTGATGAGTGCCAGCGCCGCCAGCAACACCGACAGGTGCGCCTTGACCTGCGGCGTCACGCGAGGCGACGGCGGCTGCACCCGGATGCCGCCGTTGAGGTAGTGGGCGACCGTGGTGATGATGAGGACGATCAGCAGCGCCGCGAACAGCCAGTCGACCACGAACGACAGGAACGGCAGCCGGAAGACGTAGAAGCCGACGTCCATGCCGAACTGCGGGTCGCTCACCCCGAAGTCGCCCCCGTTGGTGAACAGGATCCACGAGTTCCACTCGGCCGACACGCCCGACCCGGCGATGAGGGCCAGCACGCCGGCGACGGTGGCCCGCACCCACACGACCCGGTCGGACACCAGGTCGTGGTAGCGCTCGAGCAGCTCGTCCTCGGGGCCCGACAGCCGGTAGGGCGGGGCGATGCGATCGGCGATCTGCAGATTGAGCCACGCCAGCACGAAGAACACGACGATGAACAGCCCGGCCAGCGCCGCCTTGGCCCCCAGCACGCCCCGCCACACGCCGCCCTGGTCGAGCGAGTCGTACCAGAGGTAGTCGGTGTAGAAGCGGGCGATGCCCCGCAGCGACGTGAGCAGCACGAACGCCGCCACGACGGCGACGATGAGGAACGTGCGCCCCCGGTTGGTGCCGGAACGCCGTCGGGGCCGGCGCGGCAGGTCGTCGGGGGCTCGCATGGCCGCCGAGCCTATCGACCACCATCCCCCGTCGAGGGGGTCAGCCCGGGGCGATCAGCGCGGCGGGCACGACGAGGCAGCGGCAATCGGGATGGGCGGGCGAGCAGGTGTCGCCGGTGGGGAACGCGTCGCCCCTGGTCACGTCGCCGGCGAGCGCGTTGTCGTCGCAGTCGGGGCAGGCGTCGCAGGAGTGGTCGACCAGCCAGCGCAGGGCGGCGCCGTCGTCGGCTGCCCCGTAGGCCCCGGCGGCGTAGGCGGCCGCCGTGTAGTGGCGCACGGCGGCCCCGATGCGCTGGCCCTTCCACTCGCGGTACAGGGCGCGCAGGCGCTCGGAGATCTCCTCGAGGTCGCCGTCGCAGTCGTCGAACGAGCGCTCGATCCTGACCCGGAGAGGCTCGACCAGCGTCGTGCCCAGCCGGCCCGCCAGCTCGTCGCACGACCCGGCCTTCTCACCTCCGGCCACCGCGGCGCCGTGCAGGGCGGCGACGTCGAGGTCGGCGGTGGCGGCGATGGCGAAGCGGTCGGCGTGCTCGTCGGCGGCCGGGACGACCTGGTCGAACTCGACCGTGCCTCCCCGCCGCAGGGTGTCGAGCACCTCGTTCTGCTCGTCCGCGAGCACCCGCTTGAGCCTGCGCCCCAGCTCGCGCTCGACGGCGGCGAGCACCGTGTCGCGGTCCTGCAAGGCCCGGGTGGCGGGGTCGACCGGGGCCTCGTCGGCGGCCCCGTCGCCGGCGTCCTCGGTGTCCGGCTGCACGGTGCCGTCCGCCGGCGCGGGATGTTCCGCCGGCGTGGTCGACGGGTCGTCGTCGGTGCCCCTCTCGGCCCGGATGCGGGCGAACAGCTCGTCGACGTACGGGCCCGTCTCGCCCTCGCCGGCCTCCTCGGTCGCCGGCGCCGCCGGGGCCAGGGCCGGGCCCGAGGCCGCGGGCCCGACGGCGGGCGCGGACGGGGCGGTCGCCGCGCCCGCCCCCGTGGCTCGGACGTGGGCGGCGCCGGCGTCGACGGTCGTGGGCGCGGACGGAGCGGTGCGGCGGGGCCGGGGCAGCCGGATGCCCCACTTCTCGCCGTCGCTCATCTCGCGGCCGGGCGGCTCGGGCGCGGCGGGCGGGGGACCGGTTGCCTGGACCTCGACCTGGGCCTCGACCGACTGGGGGGCATCGGCGGGTGCCGCAGCGGGCGGCGCCTCGTGTCTGCCGGTGCCGGCGCCGCCCGACACCTGCTCCGCCCCAGCGACTGACGCGTCGGACTCGCCGGGGCCCTCCGCCACCTCAGACCCCTCGTCGGGCGCAGCGGCAGCGAGGGCGCTGGCGGCGGCCGCCGCCTCCTCCTCGGCCAGCTCGCGGAGCATGGCGTCGAGCTCGTCGTCGCTGACCTCGGCCGCGGCGACGTGGTCGGGCAGGCCCGACATGCGGGCCACCGACAGCTCGGCCTCGATCACCTCGACCGACTCCTCGGGCTCGTCGCTGACCCGCCGCATGGCGAGCTCGCTGGCCAGCCTGGCCTCGGGCAGGGCGACGGTCAGCTCGGTGGTCGCCTCGTCGACCGTGCGCTTGACCACCTCGTAGGCGGCCAGCAGGCGCTCGCGGGCGCCGTTCAGGCGTTCGAGCTGCTCACGGGCGGTGCGCCGGCGCCTGGCCAGGTCGGCGAGCATGCGCTCGCGCACGGCCTGGGCCTCGCCCACCAGCTTGCGCCCCTGCTCGCGGGCCGACGCCCTGATCTGCTCGGCGGCGGCCTCGGACTCGCTGCGGGCCCGCTCGCCGTCGTCGAGCATGCGGTCGCGCTCCTCCTCGGCCTGGCGTCGCATGTCGTCGACCACGACCTGGCCCTCGATGCGCCGGCGCTCGACCTCGTCCTCGGCCTCGCGGCGCAGCCCGTCGGCCTCGGCCAGGATCTCGAGCCGCCGGGCGGCGGCCGCCTTCTCGGTCTGCGCGGTGAGGCTGCGCGCCTCGGCCTGGGCCTCGCGGACCAGGCGGGCCGCCGACTCCTCGGCCTTGGTGCGGATGTCGCTGGCCGCGGCCCGGGCGGCGTCGAGCACCCGCGCGGTCTCCTCGCCCAGGAGCTCGACCAGCCGGTGCTCGTCGAGCCGCTCGGCGAGCGAGGCCCGCTCCTCGGCCCGCTCGGCCCGCTCGAGCTCGTGCGCCTGGCCCCGTTGCAGGCGCCCGACGAGGTCTGACAGCTCGTGGAGGAAGGCCCGCACCTCCCCCGGGTCGTACCCCTTGCGCGTGGTGGAGAACTGCCGGCGGGCGATGCCCGTTGCATCGAGGGGAGGCTCGGGCGACATGGACCAGCATGGTATGACCCCCGGGCCGGTCGCGCCGAGGGTCAATTTCCTGACCTCACTGCGTGGCGGAGAACCCCGCAAAGCGCTGGGTCGATGGCGGATCACCACTACATGCGGCAGTCGACCACATACGGAGGGGGTCGCCCATGGCGCGCCGGGCGGCGCCGGCGTCAGCCTGTGTGGGCGGCGGCGGACTCGCCCGCCGGGGGAAGGTCGTCGACGTTGCCGCCCCGCTCGCGCAACACCTCGAGCGCCTGGTCGACGGTGTCGACCGCCACCACGTCGAGGTCGTCGCCCGCCCGGGCGACCGCGTCCTCGTAGTCGTCGCTGGGGACCAGGAACAGGCTGAGGCCGGCATCGCGGGCGGCCGCGGCCTTCTGGCCCGTCCCGCCGACCGGTCCGACCGTGCCGTCTCCGGCGATGGTGCCCGTGACCGCGATGTCGGCGCCGCCCGTCAGATCGCCGGGCGTCAGGTCGTCGATGATGCCGAGGGTGAAGGCCAGGCCGGCCGACGGGCCGCCGACGTCGCCGGTGTCGATGGTGACCTCGAACGGGAACTCGTACTCGAGCACGACCGGAGCCACCCGCACGCCCATGACGGCCTTGTCGGGGTCGTCGGGGGACGCCGCCAGAGCCAGCTCGACCTCGCGCTCGGAGCCGCTCGCCGCCCGCAGCGACACCGTCACCTCGTCACCCGGCTCCTCGTCGCCCAGCAGGCGGGTGAGGTCCTGCTCGTCGTCGAACGGCTCTCCGTCGACCGCGACGATGATGTCGCCTATCTCGACGTCGCCCTCGGCCGGGAAGCCCTCTTCGACCTCGCTCACGACCTGCCCGACGGTGACGTCGACCTCGTAGCCCAGGCGCTCGAGCGCCACCTGGGTGGCCACCTGCTTGGAGCTGCTCATGGCCTGGAGGTTCAGCTCGCGGTTCTCCTCGACGTCGCGGCCGCCGAGCACCCGGTCGCGGTCGATGATGTCGATGTCGTCGTCGAGCCAGCCCTGGGCCAGCCCCAGCAGGGTGGCCTGGCGCAGCGAGACGGTCGTGTAGCCGATCGAGCCGTCGGACGGGTACACCTCGGTGCCCTCGACCTCGATGAGCGGCTCGGTATCGCGCACCGCACCCGGCTTGAACAGGTAGTAGGGCAGCGGCACGAGGGTGGCGCCGACCAGGAACGCCACCGACATGAAGGCAAGGAGGCCGAGGATGATCGGCCCGACGCGCCGCCTGCGGGGTGGCGGCGGCGGCAGCACGGCGGCCGGGGGCGGTCCGATGGCGCCGCCGTCTGCGGGTGGCGCGCCGGTCGGCGTGGGACCGGAGCTCGGGCCGGGCGCCCCGGTGCGTGTTCCGTGGGAGTCTGGGGTGGACGCCTCGGTGGTGCCGTCGCCCGGCCCCGGGGCCGCCGCGGTCGGTTCGCCCGGCCCGGGGGCGGCCGCGGCCGGTTCGCCCGGCGTGGCCGGGTCACCATCGGCGCGCGTCGGCTCGGCCGGGGACGGCGCCCGGCCGTCGTCGGGGGCCTCGGAGGGGATCGCGCCGGCCCTATGTGCTTGTGGATCGGTGGGGGTTACCATCCGTGACGGCGTGATCCCTTTCTTACTCTGCGTGTTGGCGGTCGGAGTCTGCGCGTCGGTCGTGATGACCGAGGGGCTGTCCACGTCGCGCAACCAGCCTGCCACGAGCGAGACCGATCGCCGCCCCGCGCCCGCTGGTGACCACGCCGGCGAGTACCTCGGCGGCGACCGGGACGCGCCCGCGGGCGAGGAGTCCCCCGCCACCGGGGCACCCGGGCCGGCCGCGCGGGTCGCCTCCGGCTCGGTGGCGATGGCCCGGGGAGCCGCAGGCTGGGGTGCCGCCACGGCCAGCCGGGCCGGGCGTCGTGCGTGGCCCGCCGTCGAGGCTGCCAGCCGGCGGGTGGGGCCGGCCGCCGGGCGCGCCGGGCGGGCGGTGGGGCCCGCCGTCGAGCGTGCCGGACGGCGAGCGGCCGCGGACGGACGCCACGTGTCCAGCGCCGTCGCCCGTGCCTGGGCGGTGACCAGCGCCGTCGCGGCCTCGGCATGGGGGGCGACGCTGCGGGTGTGCCGCCGAGTCGCCCGCACGACGGCCCACCACGCACGGCGCCTGAGCACGACCGCCGGACCACGCGCCCGTCGTGCACGGGAAGCCAGCGCTCGCTGGGCCCGCACCGCCGGGACCACCACCGCCCGGTGGACACGAATCGCCGCGTCCAGCACCGCCCGGTGGAGCCGAACCGCCGGGAAGGCCACCTCCCGCGGGGCCCGCACCGCCGAGACGGCGATCGCCCGGTGGAGCCGCACCGCGTGGGCGTTCACGGCCCGCCACGGTCGCACGGCAGGGCTGGCGGTTGCCGCGGCGACGGTGGCGACCGGGGAGGCCACGTGGCGCGGCGCCAGGCGCGCGGCACGGGGCATGGCAGGCGCCACCCGCCGCACCGGCACGGCAGCGGCGAACGCGGGGCGGCACGCCCGGACCACGATGGCCGGCGACGCCCGGGCCGTCGCCGGCACCGTCACCCGTGCGGGCCGGCGCCTGCGCCCCGATCCGCAGCTGCTGGCACACGATGGTGCGCAGGCGCTCCCCAGCGCGGTCGCCACAGCCACGCCAGCCGGCGCCCCGCCCAGGCTGACGGGCTCGGCGGGCACCGACACGGCGGTCGTCGTCGGCACCCGCGGCACCGACGACCCGGTCGCCCGCACCGCGTCGGCGGACGCGACCGCCCGCATGGCGGCGGCGCACGCCGCCGATCGCACCTCCGACGGCACCGCGTCCGTCTCCGGTGTCGCCGCGGTGGCGGTCGCGGAGCGGGACGTCGCCGCTCCCCTGCCCGCACCGGCGCCCGGCCACCTCGCCGGGGGCGGCGCTCCGGCCCAGCGACGGCGGCGTCCCCTGCCGGCTCGCGCCCGCCAGCCCGACCGGCCCGGCGGGGTCGCGCCTCGCAGCGCCGCGGTGCCGGCGGCCGCGCCGACACCGGCGGCGGCCGCACCCCACCGCCCGCGCCCGCGCGACGGTGTCGTGGTGCCGCTCCGGGTGCCGTGGACCGCACGGCTGCGGGCCACCGCAGGCCTCGTCGTGATGGTGGCGTGCCTCGGCTCGGCGACCGCCGTCGTGATCGCCGTCCTGGCCGTCATCGCCGTCCGGGCGCTGGGCCAGTTCTGACCATCGGGCCCCGCGTGGTCGGCGACCGCCGGTCCGCACGCCTAATCGGCCACCGCACCCCCGGCCACCGCGCCCTTGGTCGCCGCGTCCTCCGCCACCGTGCCGTAGAGCGAGCGGTACCAGAGGTCGGCGAGCGTCGCCACCAGGGACTCGACGTCGGGGGCGGTCCCGGGCGCCGGCTCGTGCAGCACCAGATGGGTGAACGCCGACCACTCGGTCATGGCCGTCAGCGCGTGCGCCACCATCGTGGCGTCGAACGGGCGCAGCCCCGGCGAGCTCTGCTGGTCGTCGAAGCTCTCCGAAAGGCGCATGACGAACTGCCGGCGCAGGTCGAGCCACAGCTCCTGCACCCGGGCCGACTGCAGCATGCCCTCGAGCAGCGCGCGCCACAGGCCGTCGTGGCGGTGGTAGACGGACAGGAAGTTGCGGATGCCCTGCTCGATCGCCGCCCGGTGGTCGTGGTCGGCCGGGAGGTCGGCCGGCACGTCGGCGGCCAGGGACAGCTCGTCGACGATCACCGACTCGATCACCTGGCAGAACGCGTCTTCCTTGTTGCGGAAGTAGAGGTAGAACGTTCCATGTGCCGTGCTGGCCCGATCGGTGATCGCCCCGACCGTCGTCGCCCTGTAGCCCCTGCGCTCGAACACCGCGCCGGCGGCGTCGAGGAGCTGCTGCCGGGTGGCAGCAGCCTGCTGGTGGCGCGGGTTGGCGTGCTCGGTCTGGTCGACCGTCAACCGTGGTCTCCCGGGGTGGTCGGACGGTGACGCGCAAGTTAGCCGACCACGTGGCCCGCAGGCGGGACGCGGCCATCGCCGGACACCGGGGCGACGTGGCGACGGCCCGCGGCTACCTGGACGATCCCGCCGGCGCCGTCCGAGCGACCGCCCTGGGGGCGCTGGCCCGGGCAAGGGCGCTGACCAGCGACGATCTGGCCCGCGGCCTGCGCGACCGCGACCCCGTGGTGCGGGCCCGCGCCGCCGAGCTGTGCGCTACCCGGCCCGGCGACCGTGCCCCCGCCCTGCTCCCCGCCCTCGCCGACCTCGATCCCACCGTGGTCGAGGCGGCGGCGTGGGCGTCGGGCGAGCGCCAACCGCCCGAGCCCGGTGCCGTCGCCGCCCTCGCCGCGGTCGCCACCGGCCACGAGGACCCGCTGTGCCGCGAGGCCGCGGTGGCGGCGCTGGGCGCGATCGGCGACGACGGGGGCCTGCCCGCCATCCTGGCCGCCACCTCCGACCGCCCGGCGGTGCGCCGGCGGGCCGTGCTGGCGCTGGCCCCGTTCGAGGGGCCCGAGGTCGACGCCGCCCTGGCCCGTGCCCTCGGCGACCGCGACTGGCAGGTGCGCCAGGCGGCCGAGGACATCGGCCGCTGAGCGAGCTCCGCTTCTCTTCGCGGGCCCGGTCGCCAGAGCGGCCGAACCCGCGAAGGGAGCGCGGCCCACGGGGCGCCTACCCGGCGTCGGCGGCAGCCCGTCGAGCGAGATCGACATCTGTGCCGTCACCCGTGTCGTCGCTGGCTCCCTGTCTCGTCGCGAGCGCGGCCCGTGTGGACGCCGTCACCCCTGGGTCGGAGCGGGCGAGCGCTTCTCGACGTCGCGGCCGGCGGCCGCCTCAGCGGTGGGTGCCGCGGTGCGAGGCGCCACAGCCCCGGCAGGTCGCGCGCCACCCGGTGGGCGTCACCTGCACGGCCAGCCAGTGGCCGCAGGCCGGGCAGTAGTGCCAGGGATCGGAGGGGCCGGCGCACCCGGCGCACTCCGCCGCCGGCCTCCCGCAGCCGGGGCAGAACGCGCCCGCCGCACCGCCGCCGGGGCCTCCGTCACGCCCGGGCACGACGCCGGCCTCGCTCCGACCCGGCCCGGCCCGTCAGATCACCTTCGACAGCGACCCGATGGGCATCTTCAGCCCCTTCAGCATGATCAGGTCCTGCTGCGGCGACCGGCCGAGGGTGGTGAGGTAGTTGCCGGTGATCAGGGCGTTGATGCCCGACGTCATCCCCATCTCCTGCAGGTCGCCGAGGGTGACCTCGCGGCCGCCCGCGTAGCGCAGGACGACGTCGGGCAGCGCCAGGCGGAACAGGGCGATCCAGCGGATGGCCTCGAGCGCCGCCACGTGCGGGCGGTCGGCCAGCGGGGTGCCGGGCCGGGGGTCGAGGAAGTTGACGGGCACCTCGGCCGGCTCGACCTGGCGGAGCTGGCCCAGCAGCTCGATGCGCTGGGCGTCGGTCTCGCCCATGCCCAACAGCACGCCGCAGCACAGCTCCATGCCGTGGTCGCGCACCAGGCGGCAGGTGGCGCGGCGCTCGTCCCAGCTGTGGGTGGTTACGACCTCGCCGAAGTGCGATCGGGCCGTCTCGAGGTTGTGGTTGTAGCGGTGGGTGCCGGCGGCCCGCAGCCGGGCGGCCTGCTCGTCGGTCAGGATGCCGGCGCTGACGGCCACGTTCAGCCCGGTCGCGCGCCCCACCAGCGGCACCGTGTCCTCGAGGTGGGCCATGAGCCGCTCGTTGGGGCCCCGCACCGCGTAGACCAGGCAGAACTCGCTGGCGCCCAGCTCGGCGGTCTCGCGGGCGGCGGCCAGCACCTCGTCGTGCGACAGCAGCGGGACCGCCTTGACGGGCGTGTCGAAGCGCGACGACTGCGCGCAGAAGTGGCAGTCCTCGGGGCAGCCGCCCGTCTTGGCCGACAGGATGCCCTCGACCTCGACCGTGTCGCCGCACCAGGCCACCCGCACGGCGTGGGCGGCCTCGGCCAGGGCGGGCACGTCGTCGTCGGGCAGGGCGGCCAGCGCAGCCAGCTCGTCGAGCGTGAGCTGCCGGCGGTCGTCGACGACCGCCCGGCGGGCGGCCTCGATCAGTCGGGTGGCGGAGGTCTGCGGAGAGGCGGCTGGCACGCCACCCGACGCTAGTGCCGACGGGCCCGCGACTCTCTAGCGGCCGGCCTGGAAGGCGACGCGGAGGGCGGCCGGGTCCTCGATGCAGCGGCCGGCGCCCAGCACCACCGACTCGAGCGCGTTCTCGACCAGGTGCACGTCGATCTCGGTGAGGTGGGAGATGCGCTGGTCGAGGCCGGCCAGCATGCCGCCGCCGCCCACCAGGTACATCCCCTGGCTGATCAGGTCGTGGGCCAGCTCGGGCGGGGCCTTGCCCAGGCAGGCGATCACCGACTCGACGATCTCGACGATGACGTCGTCGATGGCGGCCCTGATCTCGGCCGGGGTGAGGATGACGGTCTTGGGCAGCCCGGAGGCCAGGTCGCGGCCCCGCACCTCGGCCTTGAGCTCGTCGCGCACCGGCCACGCCGAGCCGATGGCGACCTTGATCTCCTCGGCCGTGCGCTCGCCCACGGCGATGCCGTACTCGCGGCGCACGTAGGCCTGGATGGCGGCGTCGATGTCGAAGCTGCCCACCCGCACCGCGTCGAGGCCGACGACACCGCCCAGCGAGATGAGCGCCGTCTCGGTCGTGCCGCCGCCCACGTCGATGACCAGGTTGGCGACCGGTTCGTGGATGGGCAGCCCCGACCCGATGGCCGCGGCCATGGGCTGGTCGATGAGGAAGGCGTCGGTGGCGCCGGCGCGACGGGCGGCCTCGGCCACGGCCCGGCGCTCGACCTCGGTGATGGCCGAGGGCACGCACACCACCACCCGGGGCCGGTTGAACCGCCCCACCCGCACCCGGTGCAGCAGCAGGCGGATCATCCGCTGGGTGACGTCGAAGTCGGTGATGGCGCCCTGGCGCAGCGGGCGCTCGGCCACGATGTCGCTGGGGGTGCGGCCGATCATCTGCCAGGCGTCGTGGCCCATGGCCAGCACCTCGCGGGTGCGGGTGTTGAGGGCGATGACGGTGGGCTCGTTGAGCACGATGCCCCGCCCGCGCTCGTAGACGAGGGTGTTGGCGGTGCCGAGGTCGATGGCGAGGTCGCGGGCCACGGCGGTCAGCGCTTCCACCAGCGGCGCTGGGGGACGTGCTCGTCGCGGGGGGCCAGCGCCTGCATCTCGCGGCGGAAGTTCTCGATGCCCGAGTCGAGCGACGACGGCGTGCGGCTGCGCACGTAGAGGACGGTCGAGCCCACCACCGAGATGACCACGGCGATCATGAGGAAGGCGACGGCACCCACGGCCTCACCCCGCTCCCGCGTCGACGATGTGCTGCGCCTCGAGGCCCCAGCTCTCGCCCCCGGCCCAGATCTCGCGCTTCCAGATGGGCACCGACGCCTTGAGCGTGTCGATGCAGAAGCGGGCCGCCTCGAACGCCTCGGCCCGGTGCGGCGCCGACACGACGACGACCACCGCGCTCTCGCCCACCTCGAGCACGCCGGTGCGGTGCAGCAGGGCGAGGCGCCCGATGGCGGGCCAGCGCACCCGGGCCTCGTCGGCCACGTCGCGCAGCCGGGGCACGACCTGGGTCTCGTAGGCCTCGTACTCGAGGCGCTCGACCCCGGGGCGCCCCTCGGCGTGATCGCGGGCCGTGCCCGAGAACAGGACGAGGCCACCGCAGTCGGGACGCACGGCCCACGACACGGCGTCGGCCACGGGCAGTGGTGACGACGAGAGGCCCAACCACGTCTCACCCGCGGGGGCCACGAGGTGGTGGGAGACGTCCATCGCTGCCATGGTACGCGGGTGGCGCCGCCGGCCCGCGCCACGCGGGCGATTCGCCGCCAAGCCGACATCTGACGCGGCTGTTGCGTCCCGCGCCCGCCGGGGGCGCTGCCCACTCGCCCCTGATCGCCGTTAATCTGCGCCTCGTGCCCTTCGACGACGACGCCGAAGCGGACCACACCAACTTCCGTCCGCCGCCGCATCCCGACGATCGGCTCTGGCGCCATCCGTCCGAGATGAGCTGCCACCCCATCGTCCCGGTCGGCGCGCCCGCGGAGGCGCCGTCTGCCGACCCGGCGGCGACCACCGACGGTGGCCACGCAGGGCGCCACCGACACTGGGTCGCGTTCGTGGCCGCGGGCACGGTCGGTGCGGTGCTGGCCGGCGGCGGCGTCATCGCCCTCGGGCTCGGCGAGCGGGTGGTCGAGCGGCCCGTCACCGAGCAGGTGGCGCTCGGCCCGACCGCCTCGGCGCTGGGCCGGCCGGACGCGGCCACGCTCGACAGCCTGAGCCAGCGCGTGTCGCCCGCGGTGGTCTCCGTCGCGGGCGGCGGCTCCGGGGTCGTCGTGCGCGACGACGGCATCGTCGTCACCAGCGACGCGTTCGTCCGCGACGGCACGGCCCCGGGGGTGACGCTGCCCGACGGGACGACCGCCGACGCCGCGTTGGTGGGCGCCGACCCCGTCACGGGCCTGGCCGT